>NZ_JBNPUW010000009.1:0-323482 GCF_051168375.1 Bradyrhizobium sp. HKCCYLRH1034
GCCAGGCTCAGGATCGTGTCCTGCGCCTTGGCGTGCAGGATCAGGCGGGTCGAATCCGCCTTGGGGTCGCAGCCGACGATCAGGATCCGATGACCCATCTCGGCGAGCGCCGCGAGCGTGTTCTGCGACGTCGTCGATTTGCCGATGCCGCCCTTGCCGTAGAATGCGATTTGTCGAAGTGATGACATTCTGCTCTCCATCAACCGATTGCCAATGTCGCGCCCGCGCTGCTCGCGAGGCGTGACCGCGTCCTCTGTGTGTCCGAACCGGCAGACGGGTTATTGGGAAGGAGAGCATCGCTCGTCCGAAGCGTCGGCGTGCACTCAGCCCTCAACCATTGCCTGAGCCCAGTTTTGCAACGGCTGTGCCAGAGCTTTGGAATCGTTAAAAAGGCCATGTTTTGAAAGAGATGCGGCCAAGCTCGGCGCTAGGATGGACTTGTTGCAAATCCGACATCGGGGGTTTTCACCCGACGCTCCCGCGCCGTGCTGTCCGAAACGACACATGCCGCCGCGGCTCCGAGCGGCGCTTCCGTAGAGAACACCGCGGAGCGCTCGCGGGGGGCCGGTCAGGAGCGGCGGTACGGAGTTTGCTTGATGCAGATCAAACCCGCTTTCGAACGGGCCAGCAGGAGTACTTTTGATGGCGAGCAAGGCGCGCGTCTTTGTCATTGAAGCCGATCAGGTGATCCGCTCGGCGCTCGGCTACATTCTCAGTGAGCGTCACGAGACCTTCACCTTCGCGGAGACCGCCGATGCTTTGACCAAGGCGGCACGGACCTCGCCCGACGCCGTCCTCATCGGGATGAGCATCTTGGAGGACGACGGCGCCGAGACGGTCGGCATGCTCGCCCGGAAGATGCATCAGGCCGGCATCATCGTGGTCGCGGGATCGACCCGGTCGCCGCTCGCGCTGGCCGGCCTGCGGCATGGCGCGGAAGCCATCATCGCCAAGCCAATCACCTTCGACGGCGTCACGCACGCGGTCGATTCCGTGCTGGCGCGGCGCGGCAGCGAGCCGGACATGACGGCATAGCTGGCCCCGCATCTACGGAGATCGGCCGATGACGAGGAGAGGATGATGTTGAGGATGACCCAGACTGCGACGCCGGGGATACCGGACATCGAGGACATCGTCGAGAATTTCGCGCTGCTCGACGACTGGGACGACCGCTACCGCTACGTGATCGAGCTCGGCCGCGGCCTGCCGCCGCTGCCTGACATCGACCGCAATGATGGCAACAAGGTGCAAGGCTGCACCAGCCAGGTCTGGCTCGCCACCACCGTGCGGCACGACGCCGCAACGCCGGTGCTGCATTTCGTCGGCGACAGCGACGCGCACATCGTGCGTGGCCTGGTCGCGATCCTCCTGGCGATGGTCTCCGGCCGCACCGCGCCGGACGTTCTCGCCGCCGATCCGATCGCCCTGTTCGAGAAGCTGGGCCTGCGCGAGCATCTCACGCCCCAGCGCTCCAACGGCTTCCGCTCGATGGTCAGCCGCATCAAGGCCGATGCGCAGGCGGCGATGGCTGCGGCGGCGTAGGTTTTGATTTGTTGCTTTGATGAAGCCGCTATAGCGCGGCACACTCAGTCTTCGCCTCTCCCCGCGTGCGGGGAGAGGCCGGATTGCATCGAAGATGCAATCCGGGTGAGGGGGACTCTCCGCGAGTCTGGTGCGTGTGGGGAGTCCCCCTCACCCCAACCCTCTCCCCGCAAGCGGGGCGAGGGAGCGCACCGCCAGCTTGGCGAATGCTCGATTCCAACTCGCCAGATGCGAGTCAGTAGGAACTCTGCCAGGACGGAGCGAGTGCTCTTAAGAGAAAAACTCCTGTGCCTTCTTCAGCGCACGGACCAGCACATCCACCTCGTCGCGCGTGTTGTACATCGCGAACGACGCGCGGCAGGTTGCGGTGACGCCAAAACGCTCCAGCAGCGGCATGGCGCAATGGGTGCCGGCGCGGACCGCGACGCCGGAGCGGTCGATGACGGTGGCGAAGTCGTGGGCGTGGGCGCCCTGCATCTCGAACGAGACGATGGCCCCCTTGTCGGCGGCGTTGCCGATGATGCGCAGCGAGTTGATTTCGCGCAGCTGCTCGGTGGCGTAGGTGACGAGATCATGCTCATGCGCCGCGATGCGCTGCTTGCCGATCGAGGCAACGTAGTCGATCGCGGCGCCCAGCCCGGCGGCCTCCACGATCGGCGGCGTGCCCGCCTCGAAGCGGTGCGGCGGATCGCCGTAGGTGACCCGGTCCCGCGACACCTCGCGGATCATCTCGCCGCCGCCGTTGAACGGCGGCATCGCCGCCAGCAGCTCACGCTTGCCGTAGAGCGCGCCGATGCCGGTCGGGCCATAGATCTTGTGCCCGGTGATGCAGTAGAAGTCCGCGTCGAGATCCCTGACGTCGACCTCCATGTGCACGGCGGCCTGGGAGCCGTCGATCAGCACCGGAATGCCGCGGTCATGCGCGATGCGGATGACCTCCTTGACCGGGACCACCGTGCCGAGCACGTTCGACATCTGCGTCATCGCCACCATCCTGGTGCGCGGCGTCAGCAGCTTCTCGAACTCGTCGAGCAGGAAGTTGCCGTCGCCGTCGACGGGAGCCCATTTGATCACGGCGCCCTGCCGCTCCCGGAGGAAATGCCAGGGGATGATGTTGGCGTGGTGCTCCATGATCGACAGCACGATCTCGTCGCCCGGCCCGATCCGCTCGCGCCCGAAGGTCTGCGCCACCAGATTGACCGCCTCGGTGGCGCCGCGCGTGAAGATGATCTGCTCCGGACTTTCGGCATTGAGGAACGTCGCGACCTTGGCGCGGGCGCCCTCGTAGGCCTCGGTGGCGGCGTTCGCGAGATAATGCAGGCCGCGATGCACGTTGGCGTATTCGGACGTGTAGACCTGGTTCATCCGGTCAAGCACCGCCTGCGGCTTCTGCGCTGACGCGGCGTTGTCGAGATAGACCAGCGGCTTGCCGTGGACCTGCATGCCGAGGATCGGGAAATCCGCGCGGATGCGGCCAACGTCGTAGCCGCTTCCCTGCACCGCTGCATGCATCACCTACTCCCGTTGTCCGAGCCAGCCCAGCATCGCCTCCGTCAGCGCCGCCCGCACGCTCTCATTGGCGGCGCCCTCGATGATCTCGCCGACGAAGGCCTGGATCAGCAGCGCCTTGGCTTCCTTCGGCGGAATGCCGCGCGCCATCAGATAGAACAGCAGCTCGTCATCGATCGCGCCGGTCGTGGTGCCGTGGCCGCATTGCACATCGTCGGCGAAGATTTCGAGCTCCGGCTTGCTGTCGGCTTCGGCCTCGTCGGACAACAGCAGCGCCCGTGACATCATCTTGGCGTCGGTCTTCTGCGCGCCGGGGCTGACCGTGATCTTGCCCTGGAACACCGCGCGCGCGGTGTCGCCGACGACAGCCTTGATGGTCTCGCGGCTCTGGCAGTTCTCGGCGGCATGCTCGATCGCCAAGGTCGTGTCGGCATGCTGGGCGCCGGACAGCAGCGATCCGCCGCGGATGTCGGCTACGGTGCCCTCGCCCGCGATGTGCACGAACAGCTGGTTGCGCACCAGGCTGCCGCCGGCGACGAAGCCGAGCTGATTGAAGGTCGCGCGCGCGCCGATATTGGCGAGCAGCGAGGAGATGTGCAGCGCGCTGTTGCCCTCCCGGGTCACCTTGACATGGTCGATCCGCGCCTCGTCGCCGACGACGAGCTGCATCGCGGTGTTGACCTGATATTCGCTGCCGTCGGGCCCCTGATGCGACTCGACGATGGTGGCGCTGGCCCCAGTTCCGATATTGACCAGCGACCGCGTGTACATCGAGGTTGCGACCCAGTTCGTCGTGACGAACGCGACGTGGATTGGCCGGCTCAGCGCCGTGCCCGGCGCCACCAGGATCACGACGCCATTGGCAGCCAGCGCGGTGTTGAGCGCCAGCGCCGGATCGTCGTCCGGCACGACCGGACCGAGCCGCTGCGACAGCAGCGGCTTGTCGGCCGCGAGCGCGTCGGCCATCGGCTGGATGGTGAGGCCGGGCCCGAGATCGGCGAGGTCGGACAGCTCGGGCACGAAGGCACCGTCAACGATCATCAGCTTGCGGAAGCCAGTGCCCGCGAACAGGTCGCTCGCCTCGCGCGCCTTGGTCTTGGCGGCGTCATCGGGCAGCGAGGCCAGCCGCTTGGCCTCCTTCATCTGCGTGCGCAGATCGGTGTAGCGCCACGCCTCGACGCGCCGATGCGGCAGGCCGACCGCGTTGAAGCGGTCAAAAGCGGCGGCGCGCACCGCCGTGATCTCCTCGCCGCCCGGCAGATAACGGCGGGCGCCCTGGTACAGATCGGCCAGCCCGAGCTCGGCCTTGGTCTTGCGGATCGCGACGCCCATGCTCGTGCTCCGCCCTACGCCGCTTCGCTCTGATACTGGGCGTAACCGGTCGCCTCGAGCTCGCGCGCGAGGTCCGCGGTCCCGGTGCGGACGATGCGGCCCGCCGCGAAGACGTGAACGATGTCGGGCACGATGTAGTCGAGCAGCCGCTGATAGTGGGTGATGACGATCATGCCCCGCTCGGCCGAGCGCAGCGCATTGACGCCGCTGGCGACCACCTTCAGCGCGTCGATGTCGAGACCGGAGTCAGTCTCGTCGAGCACGCAGAGCGAGGGCTGCAGCAGCGCCATCTGCAGGGTCTCGTTGCGCTTCTTCTCGCCGCCGGAGAAGCCGACATTGAGCGGCCGCTTCAGCATGTCGGCGTCGATGTTGAGCGTCTTGGCGATCTCGCGCACGCGCTTGATAAGATCCGGCGACGACAGCTCCTCTTCGCCGCGCGCCTTCCGCTGGGCGTTGAAGGCGGCCCGCAGGAACGTCAAGGTCGCGACACCCGGGATCTCCAGCGGATATTGGAACGCCAGGAACACGCCCTTGGCGGCGCGCTCATCGGCCTCCATTGCCAAGAGGTCCTCGCCGTTGAGATAGACCTCACCGGCGGTGACCTCGTAGCCGGGCTTGCCGGCGAGCACGTAGGACAGCGTCGACTTGCCGGCACCGTTCGGCCCCATGATGGCGTGGATCTCGCCCTTGTTCACGGTCAGGTCCAGGCCCTGGATGATCTTCCGTCCGCCGGCGATCTCGGCATGGAGCCCCTTGATTTCGAGCAAGGCCGTCATCGAACACTCCTTGTGATGTTGTCGCCGCGCGACGCCGTCATCCAACCGAACCTTCCAGCGAGATCGAGATCAGCTTCTGCGCCTCGACCGCGAACTCCATCGGCAGCTGCTGCAGCACGTCCTTGACGAAGCCGTTGACGACGAGCCCAACCGCCTCTTCCTGCGACAGACCGCGCTGGATGCAGTAGAACAGCACGTCCTCAGAGATCTTGGACGTCGTCGCCTCGTGCTCGAACACCGCCGACGAGTTCTTGGCCTCGATGTAGGGTACGGTGTGCGCGCCGCATTTGTCGCCGATCAGCAGCGAATCGCAGGCGGTGAAGTTGCGGGCGCCAGAGGCCTTGCGATGGGCGCTGACGAGGCCGCGATAGGTGTTCTGCGACTTTCCGGCGGCGATGCCCTTGGAGATGATCCGGCTCGACGTGTTCTTGCCGAGATGGATCATTTTGGTGCCGCTGTCGACCTGCTGGAAGCCGTTGGAGATCGCGATCGAGTAGAACTCGCCGCTGGAATTGTCGCCGCGCAGGATGCAGCTCGGATATTTCCACGTGATCGCCGATCCCGTCTCGACCTGGGTCCAGGAGATCTTGGAATTGGTGCCGCGGCAGTCGCCGCGCTTGGTGACGAAATTATAGATGCCGCCGACGCCCTCCGAATTGCCAGGGTACCAGTTCTGCACCGTCGAGTACTTGATCTCGGCATCATCCAGCGCGACCAGCTCGACCACGGCGGCGTGCAGCTGGTTCTCGTCGCGCTGGGGTGCCGTGCAGCCCTCGAGATAGGAGACGTAGGCACCCTTGTCGGCGATGATCAGCGTGCGCTCGAACTGGCCGGTGTTGCGCTCGTTGATGCGGAAATACGTGGACAGCTCCATCGGGCAGCGCACGCCCGGCGGGATGTAGACGAACGAACCGTCGGAGAACACCGCCGAGTTGAGCGTCGCGAAATAATTGTCGGTCGTCGGCACGACCGTTCCGAGATATTTCTGCACCAGGTCCGGATGCTCGCGCAGCGCCTCGGAGATTGGCATGAAGATCACGCCGGCCTTCTTCAGCTCCTCCTTGAAGGTCGTCGCCACCGAGACCGAATCGAACACGGCATCGACCGCGATCTTGCTGCGCGGCGTGGCCGCCTCGCCATCGGCGTCGGCTTCCGCGCCTCCAGCCGGGCGCTCGACGCCTTCGAGGATCTCGACCTCGCGCAGGGGAATGCCGAGCTTCTCGTAGGTCTTGAGGATCTCCGGGTCGATCTCGTCGAGCGAGGCCACCTTCTTCTTCGGCTTCGGCGCCGCGTAGTAATAGAGATCCTGATAGTCGATCTTCGGGTATCCGACACGCGCCCAGCTCGGCTCCGTCATGGTCAGCCAGCGGCGATACGCCTCCAGCCGCCATTCCAGCATCCAGGCCGGCTCGTTCTTCTTGGCCGAGATGAAGCGGATGGTGTCTTCCGACAGCCCCTTCGGAGCCTTCTCGGATTCGATGACGGTCTCGAACCCGTAGCGATATTGATCGACGTCGATGCCCTTGACCCGATCAATGGTCTCCTGAACCGCTGCCATCTCTCACTCCGCTTGCAATGTTTCCGCCGCGGCCCGCGTCAAGCGGGGACGCAGGTGTCCGGCACCGGACAGACGGCGGCGCATTGCGGCGCATCGAAGTGGCCCTCGCACTCCGTGCACTTCTTCGGATCGATGATGTACATGTCGTTCTTGAGCCGAATGGCCGCATTCGGGCACTCGAACTCGCAGGCCCCGCAGACCGTGCATTGTGAGGCGATGATCTTGTAGGCCATGTGCAGCTCCCCGCGATCCGTGCGACATCGAGCGATGTCATTCGCGCGATATCTTTCAAGCGCCGTGCCAGAGAGCATTTGGTTGATTTCTAAGGAGGATTCTAAACGTCGCAGGTCGCGGCGAGCTGTCGCTCTCCCGACAGCATGTCGCAAGTGCGACAGGGCGGGAGCAGCGTGTCGTCGGAGTCGAGGTCTCACTGCGCAATTGTCCGATGTCACCTCGCGCGCGAACGCCGGTCGTGACCCAGGTCGCTCCTCCGTCATTCCGGGGCGTGCGCAGCACGAGCCCGGAATCCACCGTGCGGCAGATCGCGCGGCGAAATGGATTCCGGCTCGTCGCGCTTCGCGCGTGCGTCGCCCCGGAATGACGGAGGAGATTGGGGCAACGCCGGAGCGTCAAAGTCCAAACGAAGAAGGGCGCGCTACTGCGCGCCCTTCGATCCCATCAAGCCGCGCCGCTCAGAACCGCTTGACCTCGATGTTGTGCTTCTTCAGCGCGTAGCCGATCTGACGCGGCGTGAGGCCGAGCAGGCGGGCGGCCTTGGCCTGGACCCAGCCGGACCGCTCCATCGCCTGCACGATTCGGTCGCGCTCCGGCACGGCGCCGCCCTCCGAACTATCGGAATACTCGCCGTCATCGGCATCGATCGCCGGCAACTCGACGGGAGCCTCGACCGGCGCCGAGGTCCGCGGCAGGATCGGCAGCGGCACGATCGGCTGGCCGCGCGGCGGCGGCGGGGTCACCGTGTTGCCCTTCCACAGGATCGCCGACATGCACTCGTTGCGGCTGCAGGCGAAGTCGTCCATACCGATCGCCGAGCCCGTCGCCATGGTCGCGGTCCGTTGCACGCAGTTCTCCAGCTCGCGCACGTTGCCGGGGAAGCCGCAATGCATCAGCACCTCGATCGCGCTGACGTCGAACGTCAGATCGCGCTCGTTCTCGCAATTGAAGCGGCGCAGGAACTCGCGCGCCAGCTGCGGAATGTCGCTGCGACGCTCGCGCAGCGGCGGCAGTTTGATGGGCACCACGCTGATCCGGTAGTAGAGGTCGGCGCGGAACTCGTTGCGCGACACCGCCTCCTCGAGGTTGCGGTTGGTGGCGGTGACGATGCGGACATCGACCTTGATGGTCTGGTTGCCGCCGACGCGCTCGAACTCCTGCTCCTGCAACACCCGCAAGAGCTTGGCCTGGAACGCCGGCGAGATCTCGCCGATCTCGTCGAGGAACAAGGTGCCCTTGTCGGCCAGCTCGAAGCGGCCTTTGCGCGCGTTGATCGCACCGGTGAAGGCGCCCTTCTCGTGGCCGAACAGCTCCGACTCCAGCACCGTCTCCGGCAATGCGGCGCAGTTGATCTTGATGAACGGCCGCTTCGCGCGATTGGACAGTTCATGGATCGCCTTCGCCACCAGCTCCTTGCCGGTGCCGGATTCGCCCCGCAACAGCACCGGCGCATTCGACTTGGCGACGACGTTGATCTTTTCCAACAACGCGCGCAGCGCCGGGCTGTCGCCGACGATGCCGTCGACCAGCACCTTCTTGCGATCCTTCGGCGCCGGCTTCAGCTCCGACAGCTCCTTCTGCAGCCGGTGGCTTTCCGCCATCAGCCGCTCGCGGTCCCGCGCGACGACCCGATGAAGCTTGATGGTCTGGCCGATCAGGTTGGCGACCATGGTCAGGAAGCGGACGTCGGAATCGAGCCGGAACACGGCGCGGCCGTCCCAGACACGGTCGATCGTCAGCGTGCCGACGACGCGCTGGTCGATGCGGATGGGAACGCCGAGGAAGGAGACGCGGGTGTCGGCGCAGGCGCCGAGCGTGACCGCGTCGGCGGCGCTGAAGGCGGGATGATCGGCGACGTTCTCCGCGATCAGCGGCACGGCGGTGGCGACGATCTGGTCGATCGCCTTCTGCGGCAGACGTTCGCGATAGCGCTGATCGCTGCCTTCGCTCCACCCGGCCCCGACTGCGAGATCGGGAATGCCGTCATCGGCGAGCAGCGACACCACGCCGTGGCGCATCTGCATGAAGGACTGCAGCAGGTTGACGACGTTGGCGAGGGTGATCTCCAGCCGCGTCGGCGCGGCGAGGATTTTCGAGATTTCGAAAATTCCGGTCAGCGCGATCTCGCTGAGCGGGATCGGCGCGGCGTTGGACCTGACGTCCTGAGCTTCGACCTGACGTGCTTCCGTTTGGACCATGGTCGCTTCTCTGATCGTCACGAACGCCTTGGTGAAGCCGCCCGTGATTGTAGGTGTTCTAACATCCTCCCTTAACTGCAGATGATTGTCGTGCCTAACTTTGCTGCATTGCCGCAGAAGTAGTGTGCAACGGACAGGCTAGAAAAGCTGCAGGCTTTCATGATGTTAACAAATTAGTTTACACCCGTCGCGATGCGTGCATTGCACGTCCGCACGGGCGGCAAAACGGTGCGCCTGACGATTTCGCGTTGTCTACTCGACACCTGATAGCTGCGCATCCGCCGGCCTGTTTGCGACCGGATCGCAACGGACGACACCTGAACACCAACTTTCCACTTGCGGCCCGCCGCTCGTCTCCTTGCGGCCAGCCACGGCATGACGCGTTCACATCCGCGTGTCGGCCGCGCGCGGCGGTGATCAACCTAGAGGTGCTGCCCCCCATTGATCTGAATCTCCTCGCCGGTCACGTAGCTCGCCGCATCCGAGCACAGGAAGAACAGCACCTTGGCGACCTCTTCCGGCGCGCCGATCCGGCGCATCGGAATCAGCGGCGAGAACCGCGCCTCGGTCTCCGGCGACACCATCTCGGTCTTGATCTCGCCTGGGGCGATGGCGTTGACGCGGATGCCATGCGGCGCGAAATCGTGCGCCATCTCGCGGGTCAGGCAGGCGAGCGCCGCCTTCGAGGTCGCATAGGCAGTGCCCGCAAACGGATGGACGCGGGTGCCGACGATCGACGTCACGTTGACGACCGCGCCCTGCCCGCGCTTCAGCTCCTCGAACAGCCCGCGCGCGAGCAGGATCGGTCCGAGAAAGTTGACGTGAAAGACGGTCATCCAGGTCTCGACCGAGGTCGCGAGCGAATCCAGCCGGCCACCGTCCTCGGCCTTCGGCGAGATCGCCGCATTGTTGATCAGGGCATGCAGCGGCGCGCCGTCGAGCCGCTGCTTGATGTCGGCAATCGCACGCGGGATCGCCTTGCGATCGCTCAGATCGACCTGGACGTGGTTGTCGGGACCGGCGTCCCACGGACAGCGGCCGCCGTCGAACGGCTGGCGCGAGCAGGTGATGATGCGCCAGCCGGCGTCGGAGAACAGCTTTGCGGTCGCATGACCGATGCCGCGCGAGCCGCCGGTCAGCACGAGCGTTTTCTGCTCGGCGCGCGCGGGCCGCTCGGCGGCCGCCACGTCTCGATGGAACGGGCACGCCGTGATGGTCTGAGCCGCCTCCATGGCGGGATCGCGGACGTCCTGGTCGAGATCGAGGCTCACCTCATCCGTCCTGATCCTGCGCCGCAACGCCACCAGGACGCCGGCTGCCAAGCTTCGGCTGCTGCCTTTGCCGCAGACGTGATCTGGGCGCAGGCTCCGTAACGATCGGAAATACCAGGGGTATCGCCATGCGCTGGTTGTGCAGATTCCGGGCCAGCGAAAACGGCGGGCAAAGCAGCTTTTCCTGTCGGGTTCGCGACAGATTGGCGGGTTCTGGACACATCCAGCGTCGGCTTTTGTGCCGCGTCCTTTGCAGGACCTTCACAGAGCGATCGTTTTCAGAACGATGCCTGATGGTCCAACTCTTGCTCCACGGATCTGATCATTCGAACTGGAAGACCGCTTGTCAGTCGCACGACCGACAGCCACGAGACGCCAACACCGTATGGACCAGGACATGGGGACGAATGCAGTGCGCTTCGCCGTGGTCCTCGGGACCAACGATGTCGCGTCGGCGATCGGCGTGCATCTGCATCGTGCGGGCTTCTGCGTGGTGCTGTCGCATGATCCCAATCCGCCGGTCATGCGCCGTAAGATGGCGTTTCACGACGCCCTGTTCGGCGACACGGTCCGCATCGAGAACGTGACGGGCGAGCGCATCGAGAGCACGATGGAGGTGTTCAAGGCGCTCGGCAATCCCCGGCACGTCCTTGTCACTCCACTCGGGTTGCTCGATCTCCTGCCGGTCCGTACCATCGACGTCCTGATCGACGCGCGGATGCAGCGGCGCGCGGTGACCCCGAATTTGCGCGGCATGACGCGGCTCTCGATCGGCATCGGTCCGGGCTTCTCGCCATCAGCCAATTGCGATATCGCAATCGAGACTCGGCCGGGCCGGCTCGGCCAGATCGTGCGCGAGGGCTGGACGCTGGCAACGGATGACGTCGGCGCGCTCGTCGGTGTCGAGCGCCTGGTGCATTCGCCGCATGAGGGCCGATGGCATACCCCGATCGAGATCGGCACGCGCATCTACAAGGGCTTCGTGATCGGCCATCTCTCCGGCGCACCGGTCACGGCCCCCTATGACGGCATCCTGCGCGGCATCGTCCGCGACGGCAGCGACGTGCCGGCCGGCGTCGCGCTCGCCGAGATCGATTCCCGCGGCCGTCATGCGCAGTGGACCGGGATCGATGCGCAGGGACAGGCGCTCGCCCAGGCGACGTTGGCCGCAATACGGCTGCACGCCGCGAACCGCATCGGGACGACCGCAAGCGTGCCCGCGCATCAGGTCGCTTCGAACGATTCTGACTAGCCCGCGCCGTGCGCGCCGACCTTGGCATCCCGGTTGCTTATCGTTTGCAGGAGCGAGCAACAGCCATGATCATCTGTTCCTGCAACGTCATCAGCGACACGGCCATTCGCGACATCGTCACGGCGGCCGACATCGTCTTCGGCTCGCCGGCGCAAGTGTATGATTGTCTCGGCTGCACGGTCCAATGCGGCCTCTGCTCGCGCTCGGTGAAGCGGATTCTCGACGAGCGGCAGGGTGATACGGCCGCTGCGGCGGTGTGGCCGGTGCAGGCCGAGCCCGCGCCGTGCGCGATGATGTCCGCCGCGTAGCACCGGCATGCGTATGACGTGCCGACGCACGGACTTGTCGGATATCGGACAAATGCGACAGCAGACGATGTGCACTGGTCCTCAGATGAACGGCTTGCCGCCGGTGACGGCGACCGTCGTCCCTGACGTGTAGCTCGACAGGGGATCGGCGAGCATCACATAGGCGGTGGCCAGCTCGGCCGGCTGGCCGGGGCGCTTCATCGGCACCTGCTGGCCGAACGTCTTCACCTTTTCCTCCGGCATGGTCGAGGGGATCAATGGCGTCCAGATCGGACCAGGCGCCACCGCGTTGGCGCGGATGCCCTTCTCGGCCAGCATCTGGGCGAGACCCGCGGTGAAGTTCTGGATCGCGCCCTTGGTGGTGGCGTAGGCGAGCAGCGTCGGATTGGGCATGTCGGAATTGACCGAGGCCGTGTTGACGATCGCGCTCCCCGGCTTCATGTGCGGCACGGCCGCCTTGGCGAGATAGAACATCGCATGGATGTTGGTGCGGAACGTCATCTCCCATTCTTCGTCCGAGATGTCGCCGATGTCGCTGAACGTCGCCTGATGGGCGGCGTTGTTGACGAGAATGTCGACGCCACCGAGCTCATCGACGGCGCGCCGGATGATGGCCCTGCAATGCGCGGGGTCCTGGATGTCGCCGGGCATCAGCACCGCCTTGCGGCCCTCCTTCTCGACCAGCGCTTTCACTTCCCTGGCATCATCGTGCTCCTGCAGGTAGGCGATCAGGATGTCGGCGCCCTCGCGCGCATAGGCGATCGCGACCGCACGGCCGATGCCGCTGTCGCCGCCGGTGATGACGGCCTTCTTGCCGGTCAGTTTTCCCGAGCCCTTGTAGCTGGCCTCGCCATGGTCGGGCCGCGGCTGCATCGCCGCGGTCGTTCCCGGCATGGCCTGTGACTGCGGCGGAAACGGCGGTTTGGGATGATGATCGGACATCTTGATCTCCTGCAGGTTGCTGCAGCTTCAATCGCAGCGCCGCGGCGGCGTTCCTGCTGCCGCGGCGCGCGGATCGCGCGGAACGTGAGCACACCGCGCGCATTGCCCTGATGCGAACAGCGAGAGGATCAGGCGACGGCAAAAGACCTCCCCATCAACGGACGCGAGCCCGACCGCTCCGAGGACGACATCCAGCGCGATCGGCTCGGCCCGCGCGGCGTGCCGGGCGCAGCGGATCCGGCGAAGATGACACCGCAGCGCGACAAGAAGACGCCGGATGATGTCGATCCGGGTCACACCGCGTGACGGCACGGGTCCCCGTCAACGGAGAGACGCCTTCATCTCCTCCTTGTTCATCTCATCCTTGCTGAGGCAATACGGGCCATGGTCCCGGCTGCGGCCGCCCCTCCCTCCTTCCCTTGAAGGGGGGGAGAGGGAGCGCTGCGGCCCGCAACGACGGCCGGGTTGAACGAGGCCTTCCTCAACCCTGCCGGAGTTCATCGATCGCGCGAGAGCGGCCCACCTCCGCCCACCTCAATGCGTTTTGCTCTCGCCCCACTTCTCGAGGTCCTTCGCCGCTTCCGAGCGCTGCTCCTTCTCGGGCTTCTCGGCCCAGGGCTTGTCGGTCTGCTTCATCGAGCCCCAGTCGCTTTCCTGGCGCGGATCGTCCTTCGGCGTTTCCTTGCTCATCAGTTCGTCCTTTTTTCTGCTCGCACTCACCCCGGCAGGATTGTCGGCGGCGGCGCCGTCGCCTCGTCGTGAAGCTCGCTCATCTCGCCGATCTCACGCTCGGCCTGATACCAGAACTCATCCTCGCGGCCGTCGGGCCGGCCGGCCTGCTCCCAGAGCTGGTGAGCGCGCCTGCGAATCCTCTCCTGAAGTTCAGTGTCGCTGGTCCGGTCCATGGTTCTCCCTCGCATGAGGCTGCCTCGGTGGCATGACCTTGCGTGGCAATCATCCGAACGAGACGAAGTTCCAAGGCACGGCGCGCACGGGCGATCCGCCGCAGCGGCGCGCGAGAGAAAGCGGCGCACCGCCTCTTCAGCTCAGATTGCCCGGCATGAAGCAGCGGATGGAAGTGCCGAGCGATCCCTTGATCGGCCACACCATGGTGCGCCCGGCACGGTTGGGCTCCGTGATGACCGCATCGTCCGGCACGACGATCCATTGACCGTCGAGCCGCACCAGGTAATGCGTGCCTTCGAGGTCCCAATCCGGATCGGACACCGCGAAGCCGTCGGCGTCCGAGCAGCACGGGCCGCGACCACTCTTGAGGCTGTCGAACCAGCCCTTGAGCGGCGAGTCGGCGTAGCGGCCGTCGTCACGCGCGACGGCATTGTGGAACGACAGCGCGGCCAGCAGGGCTGCGCCGCTCAGCACAGGCAAGGTTCTGGACATCTGATCACCGCGAGCTGCCGGCGCGTGCTCCGGATTGCGGCTCACGCCCCTTGCAAGTAGCTCGTTGAATGCGCCGTCCGATCGTTGGTTCCTAGCCCACGGCTCACGCTGCATCCGCCGGCACCATGGCCTCGATCGTGACGCCCGTGCCGGTAGAAGCCACCGTCAGCGTGCCGCCGAGCGCCAGCAGCCGCTCGCGCATGCCGGTGAGGCCGAATCCGAGCTTGTGCTCCGGGCTGAACCCGCGGCCGTCGTCGCGGACGCGCACCCGCGTGTAGCTGCGGCGATGACCGGCCGTCGTCTGCTGCAGCGGCTCGATGGTGACGTCGACCGTGGTGGCCTCGGCGTGGCGGAACACGTTGGTCAGCGCTTCCTGCACCACCCGGTAGATCGTCAGCTCCGCCGTCTCATTGCTGCGCGCGACCGTGTCGGTGAACCTGGTCTCGATCGCGACCTCGGGCCGCGACTCCCGCCACAGCCGCACCAATGCGCCGAGCGCTTCGCGCAGGCCCAGCTCGGCGAGACCCACGGGCCGCAGCCGCTCGAGGATGCGGCGGTTGAACTGCTGCACGGCGTTGACCTGGTCGAGGATCGCCTGGCCGTGACGGCGCATCGCCGCGACGTCGAGCGTCGCAGCGTCCGGCAATCGCATCAGCGCGCTGGCATGGGCGCGCAGCGCGAACAGATGCGGCCCGAACTCGTCGTGCAGCTCGCGCGCGATCTCCTTGCGCTCGTGGTCCTGCAGCGACACCGTGCGCTCGGCCAGGCGGCGCTTCTCCTCCACCGCCTCACCGAGCGCGCCGGCGAGATGGTTGAGCTTGGCGCAGAGCGCCGCGAGCTCGGGCGCGCCGCCCGGCTTGACGCGGGTATCGTAGGCGCCGGCCTCGATCTGGCTCATCGCGTCCGACAGATCCGAAAGCGGCGCCAGCGCGCGACCGACCACGAGCATGGTGATCGCAAACAGCGCCAGCCCGACCAGCGAGCCGACGACGAGCTGGGTGACGATGCCGTCCCAGATTTCCGCGATCTCATCGTCGGGGTGCGACGTGATCACCAGCGTTTCGCTCCGCCCCGCGACGATGACCGGCATGCTCACCGAGGTCTTGTCGGGATGCACCAGTGCGATGAACCATGCCGGCGCCGCGCGGCCGACGCCCGGAGAGGGCGGGGTCTGCACCGGCATGCCCTGCCGTCTCACGCTGACGTGACGAAGCTGTCGGAGATCGCCGACGATCCGATCGAGGCGCGCGCTCGGATCCGGCGCGTCGTTGACCTCGTCCATGATGGTCTCGACAAAGGCCCGCGTCAGGCGGATGACGCTCTGGTCCTCCGCCAGCACGCGCGGCGCCGCCTCCAGCACGAGACGGCCGATGTTGATGGCGAGGCCCAGCGTCAGCAGCAGCGCCAGCAGCACGTTGATGCGGGTCCGCAACGACCAATTCTGCCACATTCTCTCCGCCCCACGGCCACCGTGTTTCATACGCACTCACATTGACAGACAAATCCGCCGGCGATCTAATTGCAACATCATGCAATATCGCGCAGCATGCATCCATGGTGCATCGCAACAATGACGCGAGTTGGAAGTCCGGGACCCCAAGGCCATGCGCGTACTGATCGTCGATGACCATCCCATTGTGGCATCAGGCTGCCGGGCCCTGCTCTCGACCGATCCGGACCTCGAGCTGCTCGAAGCCGCCGATGCCGAGAGCGGCGAAGCCAGCTTCATCGCGCGCCGGCCGGACGTCTGCGTCGTCGACATCAACCTGCCGACCGTCTCCGGCTTCGAGCTCGCGCGGCGCATCCTCGCCCATGATGCCAATGCCCGGCTGATCATGTTCAGCATGAACGACGATCCGGTGTTCGCCGCGCGCGCCATCGACATCGGCGCCAAGGGCTACGTCTCGAAGAGCGGCGATCCGAACGATCTCGCCGAGGCGATCCGCGAGGTCGCCCGCGGCGGCAGCTATCTGCCGCCTGCAATCGCGCGCAGCATCGCCTTCGCGGGCGCCGCGGTCGCGCAGAGCCCGCTGGCGAAACTGACCTCGCGGGAGCTCGAGATCCTTCGCCTGCTCAGCGCCGGCAAGAGCCTGTCGGAGATTGCCTGGCTGATCCACTCGTCCTACAAGACCGTCGCCAACACCTCCTCGATCATCCGCCAGAAGCTCGGCGTGCGAACATCCGGCGAGTTGGTGCGTTTGGCGATCGAGAACGGCGTCGCTTGACTCGTCCCGATTGAACGACGCAGCCTGACACGCGTTGGCGGCACGCGCGCCAGCGGCCCGACATCATTGCCGAACAGGTGATCCCATGACCCTCACGACCGTCTCCCAGAACAAGTCCCATGGCGGCGTCCAGGGCGTCTACCGCCACGCCAGCCAGGAGACCAAGACCGAGATGACGTTCTCGGTGTTCGTGCCGCCGCATGCCGACGGCGCGAAGCTGCCGGTCGTCTGGTATCTCTCCGGCCTGACCTGCACCCACGCCAACGTCACCGAGAAAGGCGAGTTTCGTGCCGCCTGCGCCGAGCTCGGCCTGGTCTTCGTGGCGCCCGACACCTCGCCGCGCGGCGACGGCGTGCCGGGCGATCCCAACAATGCCTATGATTTCGGTCTCGGCGCCGGCTTCTATGTCGACGCGACCGAGGCGCCGTTCGCGAAGAACTACCGGATGTGGAGCTACATCACCGAGGAGCTGCCGAGCGTGGTCGCGGCGAACTTCCCGGTCGATCCGCGCCGCCAGTCGGTGATGGGCCACTCGATGGGTGGTCATGGCGCGCTCACGGTGGCGCTGCGCAACCCGGACCGCTACCGCGCGGCCAGCGCGTTCTCGCCGATCGTCGCGCCCTCGCAGGTGCCGTGGGGCGAGAAGGCCCTGGGCGGCTATCTCGGCGCCGACAAGGCGGCGTGGCGCAAGCACGATGCGGTGGCGCTGATCGAGGACGGCGCGCGCGTCTCCGACCTGCTGGTCGATGTCGGCACCGCCGATCAGTTCCTGACCCAGCAGTTGCGCCCGGAGCTGCTCAAGGCGGCGTGCGACAAGGCCCACATCCCGCTGCTGCTGCGCAAGCAGGAGGGCTACGACCACAGCTACTACTTCATCTCGACCTATATGGCCGATCATCTGCGCTGGCACGCGGCGCGGCTCGCACGCTGATATCAGCCGCGGACGTGATTTGCCCGACGGGTGCGATGACGCGCCCGTCGAGGCGATCTTGTCGTGCCCGGCGCCCGGATTCCACGTGCGCGACAACGGGGATTTCGCTCGGCGCCACAAGGCGATTCCAGTGTCCAGCCCGGCGGCGACAAAAATTTTACTTTCGTTTTTCCGGAAATCATGATTGTTTAGCCCTATCCCGCCTCGTCGAGAGGGCGTATCGCGGTCGTCACGAACGTGGAGGTGGGATGCGGTGGACGCCGGCGGCGCGCAGCATGCTCAGGGCATCACATGCCCCGTGAGAGCGTGCGGACGAACGCGTCACGGCGTACGGCCAAGTCGCGTGGTCCTGGCATCCCGATGCCGATGCCCCCGCGGCGGCGCGCTCACAGCGTGTCGTCGCGCACGGTGACCAGAACGCCCGGCGCACCGGGGAGAACGCGAAGCAACCGTTAAGACCATCCGCGCAGGGAGGGCCGGGATGTCCCAGCCGAACCTGTGGTACCTGCCGCCTGCATTTCTTGTCGCAGGCGGGCCATGGGGGCGGCAGGCTCCCGGCCTTCCCTGCGCCTCTTGTTTTCCAAGGGGCGACCGGCACGCAAAGCTCGGGCGTCATCCGCCGCGAGAATGCACCGTCATATCTCGTCGGCTACTGCGCCTGCGGCGCACCGTAGTTCGGCGCCAGCAGGCGGTTGCGGACGAGCCAAGCCATGGTGCGCGTCCAGGATTCGTCGGTGTTGCCGCGCATATCCGCAGTCATCGCCGCGACCGGCTTGCCGGTGTGAACGTCGCGCAGATAGATGTTCATGTTGAGGATGAGATTGGAGACCTTCTGCACCGTCCCGGTGATGGCGAGATCGGCGCCGATGTCGCCCGCGAGCTTGACGTCGCAGCCTCCGCAAGCCTGCAGATTGCTGTGGTGCGCCGCATCGTTGACGGGAGCGATGTCGAGCACGCGAAAACGTCCGGAGTCCTGCAGCGCCGCGCGCAGTTGCTCGGCCGCATGCGCCAGCCTGTTCTGCTCGTCCTGGCGCGGGCCCTGCACCTCGCCCTGCAGGCTGGTGTCGATCAGCTCGAAGTCGAACACCGCCACCTTGGTCGGCTCGGCATGCACTGATGTCGCAGACATCAGGATCAGGAACGCGGGGAGAACGGCAGGTTTCAAGGTCGTGATCCGAAATGACGCGACAGCGGCCAAAAGTGGGGTTGAAAGCTAGGCCAATTCGTTCATCTTGCAAGGCGAAACCTCGCCGGACAAGGACGAGGGAACAATGGGAGGACGTGTGGTCCTGGGAGTTCTGGCCCGATCTCTGATGGGCGCGATCGGCCTCATCGCCGCCGCAACCGCCGCCAGCGCGGCGGATCCGGTCGACATCGCGATCGGCTATCTCGGCCGCGCGAGCTTGCCGCAGACCTTGTCGCCGCTCGACCAGCCTGCGGCCGATGATGGCGTGGCCGGCGCGAAGCTCGCGATCGAGGACAACAACACCACCGGCAAGTTCCTCAACCAGCGCTTCACTTTGATCGACCGCCGCGTCAAGGATGACGAGGACGCCGCGCAGGCCGCCAATGAGCTCGCCGGCAAGACGGGATTCGTCCTCGTGGACCTGCCGGCGGATGCGGTGCTGAAGGTCGCAGATGCGTTGCGGGGCCGCGGCGTCACCCTGCTCAATGTCGGCGCCACCGACGACCGCCTGCGTGAGCAGGACTGCCGCGCCAACGTCATCCATGTCGCACCGACGCGCTCGATGCTGGCCGACGGCCTGGCGCAATATCTGGTCTGGAAGCAGTGGAAGCGCTGGCTGCTCGTCACCGGCTCGCACGACAGCGACAGACTGTTCGCCGACGCGCTGCGCCGCGCCGCCACCCGCTTCGGCGCCAAGATCGTCGAGGAGCGGACCTTCGAGGACACCGGCGGCGCGCGCCGCACCGACAGCGGCGTGACCTTGATCCAGCGCCAGATGCCGGTGTTCACGCAGAAGGCGCCGGCCTATGACGTGCTGGTCACCGCCGACGAGAGCGAGGTGTTCGCCAACTATCTGCCCTACCGCACCTGGGATCCGCGCCCCGTCGCGGGCTCCGCCGGCCTGCGGCCGACGAGTTGGGATCCGGCGCAGGACCAGTGGGGGGCGACGCAGTTGCAGAACCGCTTCATGAAGCTCGCCTCGCGCCGCATGCACGCCTTGGACATGCAGGCCTGGATGGCCGTGCGCATGGTCGGCGAGGCCGCCTCGCGCACCAACTCCGGCGACGCCAAGACGATGGCCGACTACCTCAAGGGCCCGAACTTCACCATCGCCGCCTTCAAGGGCACCCGCCTCTCCCTGCGCGATTGGAACCTGCAATTGCGCCAGCCGATCCTTCTGGCCGACGGCCGCATGATCGTCTCGGTCTCGCCGCAGGAGGGCTTTCTGCACCAGGTCTCCGAACTCGACACGCTCGGCGTCGACCGCCCCGAAACCAAGTGCAAGCTGCAATGATGTCGGATTGGATGATGTTGATGAAAGTGTTTAGTCCGACACAGACGGCGCCAGCCTCTCCCCGCGTGCGGGGAGAGGCCGGATTGCATCGCAGATGCAATCCGGGTGAGGGGGACTCTTCAAGCACCGTGCTCGTGGAGAGAACCCCTCACCCCAACCCTCTCCCCGCGAAGAACGGGGAGAGGGAGCGCACCGTCTGCGCCGCGACAAATCGAGTCCATTGGGCAAAGGGGCGAAGGAGGAAATGGCGCGATCAGCTTCCAAAGCGCCCGGCCCTGGCAGCCGGCCTGCTCGCCGCCGCGCTGTCGCTGGCCTCCGCCGCTCCCGCCTCTGCCTTCGTCGCCTTCGTCTCCAACGAGAAGGGCAACACGGTCTCCGTGATCGACACCGACACCTGGACCGTGACCAAGACCATCAAGGTCGGCCAGCGGCCGCGCGGGATCGCGTTCACCCGCGACGGCAAGTTCGTGATGGTGGCGGTCGGCGATGACGACACCATCCAGGTGATCGATGCCAAGAAGATGGAGGTGGTGGATACCCTGCCCTCCGGCCCCGATCCCGAGCTGTTCGCGCAGGACGCCGCCGGCAAGACGCTCTACGTCGCCAACGAGAACGACAACACGGTCACGGTGCTCGACCTCGAGAAGCGCGTCCGCATCGGCGACGTCCAGGTCGGCGTCGAGCCCGAGGGCATGATGCTCAGCCCGGACGGCAAGATCCTGATCTGCACCTCCGAAACCACCAACATGGCGCATTTCATCGACACGGCGACCCGCAAGATCGTCGCCAACGTGCTGGTCGATGCGCGGCCGCGCTTTGCCGAGTTCAAGAGCGACGGCTCGGAGCTGTGGGTCTCGGCCGAGATTGGCGGCACCGTCTCGATCATCGACCCCGCCAAGCGCGAGGTCACCGGCAAGATCAAGTTCGCCGTGCCCGGCCTGCGCAGCGAGGCGATCCAGCCGGTCGGAATCGCCCTGACCAAGGACGGCAAGACCGGCTTCGTCGCGCTCGGCCCCGCCAATCGCGTCGCCATCGTCGACGGCACCACCCACGAGGTGAAGAAATATCTCCTGGTCGGCCAGCGCGTCTGGCACATGGAGTTCACGCCGGATGAGAAATATCTTCTGGTCACCAACGGCGTCTCCAACGATGTCTCGGTGATCGACGTCGCCGCGCAGAAGGTGATCAAGACCATCCAGGTCGGCGAGCTGCCCTGGGGCATCACGATTGCACAGCCATGACGACGCAGAACGCACCCGCTCTCGACGCCACAGGCGCCACCCCGCAGCCGGCCTCCGACCAGGTGCCGGCGCTGTCGGTCGCCGGCGTCAGCCATTCCTACGGTGCACGCAAGGCGCTCAACGACGTCAGCTTCGCCGTCCAGCCTGCGAGCTTCACCGCCCTGCTCGGTCTCAACGGCGCCGGCAAGAGCACGCTGTTCTCGCTCATCACCCGACTGTTCGCGGTGCAGACCGGCCAGATCGGCATTTTCGGCCATGACATCGGCCGCACGCCGGGCGAGGCGCTGCGGCTGCTCGGCGTCGTGTTCCAGCCGCGCACGCTCGACCTCGATCTGTCGCTGACGCAGAACCTGCTCTACCACGCCGCGCTGCACGGCATCTCGCGCCGCGAGGCCCGCACCCGCAGCGAGGAGCTGCTGGCCCGGATCGGCCTCGCCGACCGCGCCGGCAACAAGGTGCGCGACCTCTCCGGCGGCCAGATGCGCCGCCTTGAAATCGCCCGCGCCCTGCTGCACCGGCCGCGCCTGCTGCTGCTCGACGAGGCCACCGTCGGCCTCGACGTCAAGGCCCGCGCCGACATCGTCGGTCACGTCCGTCAGCTCGTCGCCGAGCAGGGCATCGGCGTGCTCTGGGCGACGCATCTGTTCGATGAGATCGCCGCGACCGACGATCTCGTCGTGCTGCATCAGGGCCGCGTGCTGGCGCGCGGGCCCGTCCCGCAGGTCATCGCCAAGGCCGGTGCGACCGACGTCAACGCGGCGTTCGCGCGGCTGACGACCCAGGCCAGTCCGGCGCGGAGCTCCGAGCCATGACCGTCACCACCGTGCACGCGCCCACACCCACACGCAGCGGCTTCTCGGCCGGCGAATACATCACCTGCCTCACCGGCATCGTCTGGCGCGAGGGCCTGCGCTTTCTGCATCAGCGCGAGCGCTTCGTCTCGGCGCTGGTGCGACCGCTGGTCTGGCTGTTCATCTTCGCCGCCGGCTTCCGCCAGGTGCTGGGCATCTCGATCATCCCGCCCTACGAGACCTATATCCCCTACGAGGTCTATATCGCGCCCGGCCTGATGGCGATGATCCAGTTGTTCAACGGCATGCAGTCGTCGCTGTCGATGGTCTACGACCGCGAGATGGGCAACATGCGCACCTTGCTGGTGAGCCCGCTGCCGCGCGGCTATCTGCTGTTCTGCAAGCTGCTCGCCGGCACCGCCGTCTCGGTGCTGCAAGTCTATGCGTTTCTCGCCATCGCCTGGTTCTGGGACATCACCCCGCCGCCGATGGGCTATCTGACGGTGCTGCCGGCGCTGATCCTGTCCGGCCTGATGCTCGGCGCGCTGGGCATGCTGATTTCCTCCGGCATCAAGCAGCTCGAGAATTTCGCCGGCGTCATGAACTTCGTGATCTTCCCGATGTTCTTCGCCTCATCGGCGCTCTACCCGCTCTGGCGGGTCGAGGAAGGCAGTCCCTGGCTGGCTTATCTCTGCGAAGCCAATCCCTTCACCCACGCGGTCGAGCTCATCCGCTTCGCGCTATATGGCAAGCTGAACTGGGTTTCGCTCGCGGTGGTCGGCGGCTGCACCGCCGTCTTCATGATCGGCGCGATCCTGGCCTACGATCCGTCGCGGGGGTTTGTCAGGCGCGGTCCCGGAGGCGAGGCATGAGGTTCAGAACGACACTGGCGGCCGTCGCCATCGCTGCGTCGGCAGGTGCTGCGCAGGCCGCCGATCCGCGCTATCCGGATTGGCCCTGCCCGCAGGCCAAGGTGCCGGAGATCTCGATCGCCGCCGTGTGGTCCGGCCCGCCGATCGACGATGTCGGCGCGAGCTGGAAGGAGGATGCGAAGGTGGCCGAGCTCGTCGCCAAGCTTGCCGCGCGCCGTATCCCGCTGGAGCAGGCCCAGAAGGACATCGCCGATTTTCTCACCGGTACGGCCGAGGAGAAGATGCGCAAGGGCAAGCTGCTGTTCGCCGGGCTGTTCGACACGCTGAACGCGCAGCGGACATCGGTGATGAACGGCCTCGAGCGCGTCATGCGCAAGCAGCGCGAGGCCGTCGACAAGGTGCGCGGCGACACCATCGCCCTGCAGGAGATGCACAGCGGCCCCAACCCGGATCAGGCCAAGGTCGAGGAGATGACCAACCAGTTGAACTGGGAGACGCGCATCTTCGAGGACCGGCGTCGCGTGATGAAGTTCGTCTGCGAGGTCCCGACCGCGATCGACCAGCGCCTGTTCGCCCTGGCGCGCGAGATCCAGCAGGACATGGAGTAGCTGATTTGATGCGCTACCGCCGCCCTCTCCGCTCACTCCTCAGGCCGCGGCTCGGGCTGCGTCTGCTGCAGCGGCAGGTCGGCGCGGCTCCAGGCGTCGGTCCCGTCCGGATACCACGCGACATTGCGGTAGCCATAGGTCAGCGCGCGCTTGGCGGCATTCCACGACATCCAGCAGTCCTCGAGGCAGTAGAACACGAGCAGACGACTCAAATCGCCCTCGGAAGCGCGGGCAAGGCCGCGCTTCAGATAGTCCTCGGTCTGGGGCGCCAGCACCCCGTAGCCGGTGTCGGGCAGCCAGATGCTGCCGGGAATGTCCAGGCGCGGCTGCTCGCGCCACACCGTGCCGGCCGGCAGGTTCTTCGGCTTGGGCGGCCGCGGCAACACATCGACGAAGACGGCGGACTTCGCGCGCCAGATCGCCTCGGTCTCCCGCGTCGACAGCACGCGCGCCCCGCTCAGGGTCGTCGGCACCGGCGCGCGATAGTTCTCGGTGCGATAGCTGTCCGGCTCCGGCACGAGATCATCGGCCCGCACCGCCACGGCGATCAGCAGCACGCCTGCCAATGCCGCAGCGCTGAGCCGACCGATCATGGCTTCGCCGCAGCCTCGGCGGTGATCAGATGATTGCTCTCGTCCAGCAGCGGCACCCCGAAGTCCAGCAGGATCTTGTTGATCTCCCCTTGGTTCTCCTGGATCAGCTTGTTGAGCTGACGGCGCCAGTTCTGGTCCGCGCCACGGACACCCATGGCGATGCGATAGATCAGCTTCGGCCCGCTGGTCTCCTTCACCAGCGGCGTGACATGCAGTTGCGGGCTCGCCTGCTTGGCATAGTAGCCGGCCATCGGCCCCCACAGCACGCCGGCATCGATCTCGCCGGACTTCAGATCGTTGATCATCGCCTCTGCCGAGGAATCGACGCGGGTGTCGATCATCAGCGGATAGGGCTTTGCGGTCGGCATCAGCCCGGCCAGCGCCATATTGGTTGCCGGCGGCGTGCCCGCCACGATGCCGATGTGCTTGCCCTTGAGCTTGGCATCCTCCAGCGTCGTCACATCGGCAAGATCGGAGCCCGGCTTGGTCACGATCGCATAGGCCGTCCGGTAATAGGGACTGGTGCTCTGCACCAGGTCGTCCCCTTGGGGAAAGCCCATGATCACGTCGCAACGGTGCGAGCCGAGCGTCATGCGCACGAATCCGGTGGCCTGCGGGAAGAACGTGTAGTCCACCTTCTTCTGCAGCTTGGCGGCAAAGAGCTCGGCCAGCTTGTTCTCGAAGCCGTCGCCCTTCTCGTTCGAGAACGGCAGGTTGCGCGGATCGGCGCAGACCCTGAGCACCTTGGGATCGACCAGCTCGATCGACAGGTCCAGGCCATCATTGCTCTGCGCGAAAGCGGCGGCCGGTCCGAGCAGACTGAGCCCCGCGGCAACGGCCAGCGAGCAGGCAAGGTTGTGACGCTTCGTCATCCGTATTTTCATCCCTATCGAACGCATCGTGGTATTTTTGAAAATGCTAGGCCGCCGGCCGCTCCGGTGCAACAGCCGCCGTCATCGCGAAGAGTTGACCCATTGCTGCACCGCAACGTCCATCGCCTGACGCACACCTCTCACGCGAGCAAGGCAAGCCGATGGTGAGACAACTGATCATCGCGATCACCGCCTGGGGGGCGCTGGCGCTCGGCAGCGCCGCTCTTGCCATGCCGCCGGAACTCGAGGTGAGCGAGATCGCGCCCGGCGTGTTCGTTCACATCGGCCAGACCGCGCTGATGAACGCGGCGAACGAGGGCGCCATCGCCAATGTCGGTTTCATCGTTGGCAACGACGCGGTCGCCGTGATCGACACCGGCGGCAGCGTCCGCGAAGGCCGCGCGCTGCTGGCAGCGATCCGCGCCCGTACCGCCAAGCCCGTGCGCTACGTCATCAACACTCACGCCCATCCGGATCACGCATTCGGCAACGCGGCATTCGAGGGCGACGGCACGCGCTTCGTCGGCGCCAAGAACCTGCCGCGCGCGCTTGCAATGCGCGGACCGCACTACATCGAGGCGTTCCGGCGCCTGATGGGCGCCGAGCTGATCGACGAGGTCCGTCTCGTCCCCCCGTCGATCCTCGTGGACGACGAGATGATGCTCGACCTCGGCGGCCGTACCCTCACGCTCAAGGCCTGGAGTACCGCTCATAGCGACTGCGACCTGTCCGTCTATGATGACCGCAGCCGGACCTTGTTCGCCGGCGATCTCGTATTCCTGCGTCACATCCCGGTGATGGATGGCAGCCTGCGCGGCTGGATCGCCGACATGGCCGCGCTCGCGACCATCCCGGCCGAGCGCGTCGTTCCCGGCCATGGCCCTGTCAGCCCGTGGCCACTGGCGCTCAGTGACGAGCGTCGCTACCTCGATACATTGGCCCACGACGTTCGCGGGCTGATCAAGGCAGGCAGGCCGATCGCGGACGCCGCTGGGGCCGCGGGATCGGAGCGCGGCAAATGGGAGCTGTTCGACGACTACAATGCCCGCAACGCAACGGCGGCATTCTCGGAAATGGAATGGGAATGAGGGCGGCAACGCGCTATGATTGTTAATTCACCCGACTGCCCGAGGAGGATTGCGCCATGATCCGGCTCCACCTGCCGTCCACCCTGCTTCTCGGGGCCTGCCTCGCGTTTGCGTTCGCACCTGCGAAGGCCGCTGATGGTTACGATCCCTGGCCGGGACTGGTCCAGGACATCTTCAACAACAAGGCGATGCAGGACGGCACCAATGTGCTGTCGATCGAGATGCCGACGCGCGCCGAGGATGCCTCGGTCGTTCCGGTCACCCTGCGCAGCAAGCTGTCGCCCGCCGACGAGCGCCGTATCAAGACCATCACGCTGGTGATCGACCAGAATCCCGCGCCGATGGCGGCCAAGTTCACGCTTGGCGCGGACGCCAATGTGACCGCGATCTCGACGCGGGTCCGCGTCAACAACTACACGGATGTGCATGCCGTGGCCGAGCTGACGGATGGTCAGCTCTATGTGGTCAAGACCTTCGTCAAGGCGTCCGGAGGCTGCTCGGCGCCGGCGGCGAAGAATCCGGACGAGGCCAAGGCGCGCATCGGCCAGATGCGCTACCGGCAGTTCACGCAAAGCAGCGACGGCGCCACGAGCGGCATCCGCGAAGCGCAGGTCATGGTCGGGCATCCCAACAATTCCGGGCTCCAGATGGATCAGGTGACGCAGCTCTACATTCCGGCCTTCTTCATCGACCGGCTGACACTGTCGCAGGACGGCAGTCTGGTGCTGTCGGTCGAAGGCGGCATCTCGATCTCTGAGGATCCCAACATCCGCTTCACCTACGTGTCGAACGGTGCCAAGCAATTCCATGCGGAGGCGAAGGATACGCAGGGCCACGTGTTCGAGCACGATTGGCCGGCCGACGGTTCAGGAACTTGATGCGGCAGAGCGGCAGCGCTTCAGAAGCATCTCACTTCGGCTTCGGCCTGCGCCCGGCGGAGATCGTTCAGCGCGTTGGCGGCCTGCTCGGACGTGCGGAACTGGGTGCCGAGATTGCTGTGCACCTGGGACATGCTGAGGACGGTCTCGGCCGTGACGTAGCGCTCATAGGGAATGATCGAAGCGATCACGTCGATCGAGCAGGAGCACTGCGCGATCGCCTCCCTGGTCTCGCCATTCGCCTTCATGCAGCCGAACACATATTCGGCCCGCGCCGAGGTCGGATAGTCGTTGAGCTCCTCGGCACGAGCCGGCCCGCACGGCGCAATCATGGCAATGAGGGTGGCGACAATCGGTCCTACCGGAACAGCACTACGCATCACAGTCCTCCGCGGCATCGCAGCCGAAGCTATGCTAAGGGAATGAGGCTGAAAAGAACACCTCTCGAGGAAATGCAGACGGGCTCATGACGCAGATCGGTCGTTTGTTGATGGCGATTGTCGCCTGCGCCCTGCTGCCGGTCACGGCATGCTGCGCCGCCGAGACCGTCAAGGTTGCGGTGCAAAAGACCGGCACCTTCGCCTGGGAGCTGGCCGTGATCCGCGCCCGCCAGCTCGACAAGCAGGCGGATATCGCGATCGATGCGGTCGAGCTCGCGAGCCCGGAGGCCGGCAAGATCGCGCTGCGGGCCGGCAACGCCGACATCATGGTGTCGGACTGGCTATGGGTGTCGCGCGAGCGTGCGCTCGGCGCCAAGCTCACCTTCTATCCCTATTCGAGCGCGCTCGGCGCCGTGATGGTGCCGGCGACCTCACCGATCAAGACGCTTGCCGATCTGAAGGGACGCAAGCTCGCGGTGGCCGGCGGCCCGCTCGACAAGAGCTGGCTGCTGCTGCAGGCCACGCTCAAGCGCGACGGCGTCGATCTGAAATCGCAGGCGACGATCACCTACGGCGCGCCGCCGCTGCTGGCCGCCAAGCTGGCCGACGGCGAGATGGATGCGGGCTTGAACTACTGGAATTTCTGCGCGGCGCTGGAAGCCAAGGGCTTCCGCCGGCTTGCCGGCGTCGAGGACCTGCTGCCGCCGTTCGGCGCCAAGGGCCGCACCGCGATGATCGGCTATGTCTTCGACGAGGACTGGGCCGCCAAGCATCGCGATCTCGTCGCACGCTTCCTAACCGTCACGGCCAAGGCCAAGGAGATCCTGGCGACTTCCGACGCCGACTGGCAAACGATCGCCCCGCTGACCGGCGCACAGGACGACGCCACCTTGCGCGCCTATCGCGACCGCTATCGCGAGGGCATTCCGCACCGGCCGATCGCCGAGGAAGAGGCCGACGCCCGCATCCTCTACGGCGTGCTGGCTTCGATCGGCGGCCGCGATCTGGTCGGCCCGTCTCCGGAGCTCAGTCCCGGCACCTACTACAGGGCGGATGCGAGGGACTAGTGCTGCGCTTGTTGTCCTTTGCGCTTCTGCTGGCCACCTGGTGGATTGCCGCGGCTGTCGCCGGCAGCGCCAAGCTGCCATTGCCATCGGCCGTGCTTGCGGTTGCGGTGACGGAAGCGCGGTCCGGCGCGCTGTTTCTGCATCTCGGCGCAACGCTCGCCCGCGTCGCCCTCGCTTTCACTCTGTCAATGGCACTCGGCTCGGCAATCGGCTTTTTGATGGGGCGCAGCCAGCTCGCCAACCGCCTTGGCGATCCCTGGCTGATCCTGCTGCTCAATCTGCCCGCGCTGGTGGTGATCGTGCTCGCCTATATCTGGGCCGGTCTCACCGAGGTCGCTGCGATCACGGCGATCGCGATCAACAAGCTGCCGACCGCCGTCGTCACCTTGCGCGAAGGCGCCCGCGCGCTCGATCCATCGCTCGACGAGATGGCCAAGGTGTTTGCCTTTTCGCGCGGACGCATCCTCCGCCACGTCCTGCTGCCGCAGCTTGCGCCCTATATTGCGGCGGCCGCGCGCTCCGGCCTGTCATTGGTGTGGAAGATCGTGCTGGTCGCCGAGTTGCTCGGGAGGCCCAACGGCATCGGCTTCGAGATCGGCGTCGCCTTCCAGCTGTTCGACATTCCGCTGCTGCTCGCCTACTCGCTCAGCTTTGCTGCCGTGGTGCTGGTGATCGAGGCCGTTATCGTCCAGCCGTTCGAGCAGCGTGCATCGAGGTGGCGGCTCCGTGCGGCTTGAGGTCGATATCAGGTCCAAGAGCTACACCAGCGCCGCCAATGGCAAGCGCCAGGAGGTGATTGCTGGCATTGCCTTTTCGCTGGAGCGGGGCGAGGTCGGCGTCGTCGTCGGCCCCTCCGGCTGCGGCAAGAGCACGATGCTGCGGATCCTCGCCGGTCTGGACAACGACTATCAGGGCCATGTATCGCGGCCCGAGGGAGCCCGGCTGGCAATGGTGTTCCAGGAGCCGCGGCTGCTGCCGTGGCGATCCGTCGAGGCCAACGTCCGGCTGGCAGCGCCCGGTGTCGCGGAGGACAGGCTGGCCGCCATCTTCGGCGTGCTCGAGCTCGAGGGACATCGCAGCCATTTTCCAGGCGAGTTGTCGCTCGGCCTCGCCCGCCGTGTCGCGCTGGCGCGCGCCTTTGCGGTCGAGCCGGATTTCCTGATTCTCGACGAGCCGCTGGCTTCGCTCGACGACGCGCTCGCCGCGCGGCTGCGCGAGGAGATCGCGACGCTCGTGGCCTCGCGCCCCATGATCACGCTGCTGGTCACGCACAGCATGGACGACGCGGCACGGCTCGGCGACCGGATCTTCCTGCTGTCCTCACGCCCTGCCCGTCTGCTTCATTCAGTCCCGATCGACCTGCCGCGCGCGCAGCGCAACAACGACGTGGTCGCGGTAATCAAGGCCGATGTGGCGCGACTGGATTTTTCCGTGTCATAGTCATGGCAAAGGACATCGGACCCCAGGGAAAACGCCATGAGACGCGCATCCGCCGTGACGGCGATCATTCTGTTCGGCATCCCGCTCGCGGCCGCCGCACAAAGCAAGGGCATCCGGCTCTGGAATCTGACGACCGCAACGATGACCGGCTTTCAGCTCTCGCCGGCCGGCCAGAACAATTGGGGACCGAATCAGACGCTGAACGACAAGGACAAGGAGCTCGATCACGACGAACGGCTGAAGCTCACCGGAGTCGAGCCTGGGCGCTACGACGCCAAGGTGAGCTATGCCGGCGAGCGGCAGTGCATTGTTCGCGGCCTCGAGATCAAGGCCGACGCCGTGGTTTCGGTCGCCGACAAGGACCTCAAGGAGTGCACGAAGTAAGCAGCCAGCGTGCCGACGGCCAAGCCGGCCTCAGGCCTTGTCGTTGCTGTGGGGATATTCGCAGCGCCATCGCACTGCAGTCCATTTCGGGTGCTCGCCGATCCACTGGGCGATGTAGGGCGGCGCCTTCATCGCGCATTGCTGCAGCGAGGCACCGCCATCCGCGAAAACGAGATGCTGCTCCTCGCAGGTGGCCGGAGACAGGACTGCGCAGACGGTGATGACGAGATCGATGGAGCTCATGGCTCGTTGTCCTTCGATAAGCCTGAAACAGCTTAACTGAAACTACGACATCCGGCTGCATCAGTTTCTCCTCGCGCAACAAATTATGCAGCGGAACCAAGGCTGGAACGACTATCCCTGGGCGAATCCGCCCCTGACGCTTGATCCGAACCGGCAGATCGGCTGCAATGGAAGCGGTCGATCGACCTCAAAAGAGCGAATGCGGAGGAAGCAGATGCCCAAGGTTCTCGTACTCTACAAGACCCCCAAGAGCGCCGAGGCGTTCGACAAACACTATATGAACGTCCATGTGCCGCTGGCGAAGAAGATTCCCGGTCTGAAGAGCTACGATATCAGCCGGGGCCCGGTGAATGGGCCGGCGGGAGCCACCAACATCCACCTCGTTGCCACCCTGATATTCGATTCGATGCAGGCGCTGCAGGCGGGAATGGGCTCTGCCGAAGGCAAGGCGGCGGCGGGCGATCTGCCCAACTTCGCCGATGGCGGCGTCGACCTGTATATCTTCGACACGCAGGACGTTTGATCGTCACCAACGTTCGGCGGTGTGCCCGTCATACCCGATCGGCCGAGAGGCCGGTCGCCGGGACGATCTCGCGGACCGTCCATCGAATGGATCCGCCAAGCCAGTCAGAAGCGAATTGCGCTCCTCGTGGCTTGGCAGATCGCTACGCGTTACTTGCGCGCAGCACAGGCGTACATGTTGATTTCCATGCCAACCGGCACTTCGACGATCTTCGGTGTCTTCCAGGCCATTTCAAGCTCCCAAGTTCGACTATCATTGACTGACGCATTGCTCGCGCCAACATCGAAGCTAGGACCGCATCAGGGGGAACGCAAGGCTCCACAACCGTGGAGCATTTCCCCAGCGGTTGTCGATCGATTGAACGAAACAAAAATCCAGCCGCCTGGCTGGACGCCGTTCCGCCTCAATCCTCGTAGGACGTTGCCCCTGAGCGGGACGGTATCTTCGCTCACGCACCGCCCGGCTGCACGTAGCAGAACACATACCGATTGCGGCTCAGGAAGATGATGCCGTGCCCCGTCGGATTTCCCCTGTCCCACTTCAGCTTGTGATCGGGGACCTCGATCTCGGTACCGACATCGATATGCGGGCGGCCACGCGGCTCATCGGGACGGTCATCGGTAATGATGACATAGGTCTTGCCGTCGCGGACATGGATCTCATCGGCAAAATAGGCGTCAGCCTCACCGCAGCACGATGCTGTCGGCACGTCGGGCTGCATCAGCGCCTCGTACCATTGACGCAATGCAGGATCGACCGCTCCCCACTGACCGAGATCACGCGCACTCGCACTCACCCAAAGGCAACAAAGCATGCCGAGCCAAAGGATGGTTCGTCTCATCCGCCTACTCCTCTGTTATCCCGGCATGATGCGGCGAAGCAATGTTTGTGCCGCAACGCAACATCGGAGCGGTGCGATCATGCCGACCCAGATCCTCGAGCAGAGACAACGGATCGGCTGCGCTGTCCCGATCGAACGAGGACGGCTTCCCGATGCGCAGAGGGCGGTTGCCACCTTTTCGTATTGACGGTTCCCGATTTCGAGCGGAGTGTTGTTCCCGCAGCGTCAGGATAGGCGCGCGTAAAAATCTCGGAGGAAATGAATGAAGCGGATCGCGCTGGCCGCAGGCCTCGCTATTTTTGCATCACATGGTGCAAGCGCGCAGAGCGCCGATCAGTTGGTCAAGGGTGCAACTGATACGGCGAACGTTCTCAACTACGGCATGGGCTACAATCTGCAGCGGTTCAGCCCGCTCACCCAGATCAACAAGGACACCGCCAAGAACCTGGTGCCGGTCTGGAACTACAGTTTCGCCGATGACCGCAGTGAGGAGTCGCAGCCGCTGGTGTACCAGGGCGTGCTCTACGTCACGACCCACAACGCGACGATGGCCGTCGACGCCAAGACCGGCAAGCAGATCTGGAAAAGCAAGATCGACTATCCCGCCGAGACGCCGCGCGTGGTCTGTTGCGGCATCATCAATCGCGGCGCCGCGCTGTACGACGGCAAGGTGTTCCGGACCACGCTCGATGCCAACGTGATTGCGCTTGATGCCAAGACCGGCAAGGAGCTGTGGCGTCAGAAGGCCGCTGACATCAAGGAAGGCTACTCGATGACCGTCGCGCCGCTGGTCGCCGACGGCGTCGTGCTGACTGGCATCTCCGGCGCCGAGTTCGGCACCCGGGGCTTCATCGATGGTTGGGATCCGGCGACGGGCAAGCATTTGTGGCGCACACACACGGTCCCAAGCCCGGATGAACCCGGCGGCGACACCTGGAAGGGCGACACCTGGAAGCTGGGCGGCGGCTCGACCTGGATCACCGGCTCCTACGATCCCGAGCAGAACACCGTGTTCTGGGGCGTCGGTAATCCCGGACCGTTCAACGCGGCGGTGCGCCCGGGCGACAACCTCTACACCTGCTCGGTGCTCGCGCTCGATCCGAAGACCGGCAAAATGAAGTGGCACTTCCAGTTCTCGCCGAACAATCCGTTCGACTACGACGCGGTCGCGGAGATGGTGCTCGCCGACATGAACGTCGAGGGTAAGCAGACCAAGGTGCTGATGAACGCCAACCGCAATGGCTTCTTCTATGTGCTCGATCGCACCAATGGGAAGCTGCTCGCGGCCAACCCCTATGTGAAGGTGAACTGGGCCTCCAGCATCGACCTGAAGACGGGCAAGCCGGTCGAGACCGATGTGACGCGCGATGCCCGCGAGGGCAAGAAGGTCACGGTCTATCCGTCGATTCTCGGCGGCAAGAACTGGGAGCCGATGTCGTTCAATCCGCAAACCGGGTTGGCCTACGCCAACACGCTCGTGTTCGGCGGCCACTACAAGACCGAGCCTGCGACCTACAAGGCCGGCGAGTGGTACCTGGGCATGGACCTGACGGATCTGTGGGATTGGCCGGAAGGGCCGCGCGGTCAGCTCAAGGCCATCGATCCGATGACCGGCAAGACCAAGTGGGAGCAGCCGAGCGACATCCCGCGCTTCTCCGGCGTGCTGTCCACGGCAGGCGGCGTGGTGTTCTCGGGCAAGCTGACCGGCGAGTTCGAGGCTTTCGACGCCGACAGCGGCAAGAAGCTGTGGCAGTTCCAGACCGGCTCCGGCATCGAAGGCCAGCCCGTCACTTGGCAGCAGGATGGCGTGCAGTATGTCGCCGTCACCTCAGGCTACGGCGGCGTCTACTCACTGTTCTCCGGTGACGAGCGCCTCGCCAACGTTCCGGCAGGCGGCTCGCTGTGGGTCTTCGCGGTCAAGAACTGAGTGCGGATTGCCCGTGAGACAGAACATGTTCATGAAAGCGGCGGCGGCCTTCGCCGCCGTCGTGGCGATGTCGGCCGTCCTGTCGACGGCTGCCCTCGCCCAACAACAAGATGGCAGCGCCGCACATAGCCAGGTGGACATCGGCAAGACGACGTTCGCTCAGAAGTGCTCGCACTGCCACGGCCCCAACATGGTGAACTCCGGCACGGTGACGCCCGACCTGCGTCGGTTTCCCGATGACCAGCCTCGTTTCGTCACCACGGTGAAGCAGGGCAAGAACGGTCGCATGCCGCCCTGGGGCGACATTCTCAGCGATGACGAGATCACCGCGCTGTGGGCCTATGTCTCGAGCCGGAGAGCGCAGTGATGCGCCATCTCTGCCGTTGGCTGACTGCCTTGATGATCTCGACAGTGTCGTCAGCCGCCTTAGCCGCTGACGACGTGCTGCGCATCTGCCTTGACGAAAATCTTCCGCCGCTCTCGGTCCATCATCGTGGCAAGCCCGGCAACGGTTTCGACGTCCTGCTCGGTCAGGCAATCGCCGACCGCCTTGGCAGAAAGCTCGAGATCCAGTGGTACGAAAGCAAATTGGACGAAGATTCCAGTCCAGCGCTGGAGGCGAACGCACTGCTCTCGGACGGACGCTGCTCGCTGCTCGGCAGCTATGCGTTCACCCAGGACGGATTGGTCGCGCCCGGCGTCAAGACAGCCAAGCTGCCGGACTTCGATGGCGCCACCCGCGACGACCGCCGCCGCCGCGTTCCGCTCGGCACGCTGATGCCGAGCAAGCCGTACATGTTCTCAACACTGACCGTCGTTCTCGGACCTTCCGCGAAACAGCGCCCGATTACCGACATCGGCGACCTGGCAGGGCTGCGGCTGGCAATCGAGAGCGGCACGTTGGCGGATGCAATCCTGATGACGTTCGACAAGGGACGGCTGATCGACGACATCACGCATTTGATTCCCACGCGGGATGATCTGCTCGGGGCGCTCGAACAGGGCAAGTTCGATGCGACCCTGCTCGATGGCAGACGTTTCGATGCGTATCGGGCGGCTCATCCCGACACCAGGCTCGGCGGGTCGGGCTACAGCTATCCGATCGGCGTGAACCGCGGTTATGTCGGGCTGACCAGTTCGGCCGAACTCATCGCATCGGTCGACAAGGCCTTGACGGAACTCGACGCCTCCGGGGCCCTGCCTAATCTTGGTCGGTCCGCCGGACTGACCTATCTTCCACCGCGCGAGCCGGTGATTCTCGGTGATGCATTCCAGAGGATCATCCGGAGCGGCGCACGCTAGCGCGGCTACCTCACGACCGCTCAGCGGGCCGCAGTCTTATGAACCGACGACGGCACGACGCCGAAATATTTGCGGAAGACACGGCTGAAGTGCGACGAACTCGAGAAACCCCACGAGAACGCGACATCAGTGATGGTCTTGCCGCTCTGCGTCTCCAGCTCCTGCCGGCAATGCTGAAGCCGGGCCCGCCAGATGTAGTCGCTGACCGTCATGCCACGATCGCTGAACACCATGTGAAGGTAGCGCTTGGTGCACCCCAGAGCCGCCGAAATCTGATCGATGCACAGATCGGGATCGCGCAGATGCTCGCGGATGAAGGCTTGAGCGCGGATATAGACCGCCTCGGGTCCCGCCCGATCCAGCATTCGATCGGCTTCACGCAGCGGCAACAGCAACAGATCGATGAGCGATTCGGCGACGCTGACAGCCGAGTTGGGCGAAAGCCGGGTCGCCTCATCGAACGCGGCATGGGTGACGTCATGCGCAATCCGACCGGTCCCGCTCCGCGCAGACAGCTTGTATGCAGGCATCTTTTCCGACCGGAAGCCGCGTTCCTGCAATAGCTCCTTCGGCACGATCACGACGTCATGGCGGGTCAGGGCGGGGCTGATGATGGTGTGCGGTAACGAGACGTCATAGGCGAGGCAATCGCCCGGGCCGATCTCGATCTGGCGGCCATCCTGCTCGAAATAGGACGTTCCATAGGTCTGGAACAAGATCTTGATGTAGGGATGTGCAGCCTTTTGCGCACGCGCATAGGTATGCGCAATACGGTGCTGGCTGGCCTCGATCTGGCAGAGCTTCAGGCGCGACACCGTCGTGAAATTGATGCGCCCTTCGAATGAGGCGCCCTCCAGCGGATCGACATCGAAACGTCCGCACAGGTCGGTCAGTGCATCTGACCAACGCTGGATCTGGCTCTTCGGTGAGAATCCCGAAGTATTAAGCGAGCGGATCGTGTCGGACATGTTTCATCCACCGATTCATGATCGAAACGCAACGGGTCCGCCGCCGGACGGCGAACGAGACTGTAGCAAGATTGCTCCCATTTTAAGGCCGCGACTTTCGCGGCGCACTTCGTTCCATAACTTCCCTCGCATGATCCTCCGCCTTCGTCTCTGTAAGGTCAAGGGAAACGTCAACCTTCGGTGGAACCGCGGTGCTGTAAATTGATGCTCCGCAGCAAGAATGGCGCTCATGTTGCGGACCAGCAAAGCAAAATCTCCTTCAAAAACTTCTATTCGCTTCACTCTTGAGCAAGCTCTTTTCTCTTTTGGGCAAGTTTCCCGGTCGGGAAGTGGATATTCAATGATGCCGAAAACGAATACTGGGCCGCGTGCTGCGGAACCTCAGTTGAACCCGGGAGGAAAGACGATGCGAAGAGTGCTACTCGCAACATGTCTGACGTCAGTCGCGGCGCTTGCCGCGGGTGGCGCGTGGGCCAGTGAAGAGCTGGTCAAGATGTCGGCCAACCCGAAGGACTGGGTGATGCCGGCGGGAGACTACGCCAATACGCGTTACTCCAAGCTCAATCAGATCAACGCTCAGAACGTCGGCAAGCTGCAGGTCGCGTGGACCTTCTCCACCGGCGTGCTGCGCGGCCACGAAGGCGGACCGCTCATCATCGGCAACTTGATGTATGTGCATACGCCGTTCCCGAACAAGGTGTATGCGCTCGATCTCGCGCAGGACAACAAGATCGTCTGGAAGTACGAGCCCAAGCAGGATCCGAACGTCATTCCGGTGATGTGCTGCGACACCGTCAACCGCGGCGTCGCCTATGGGGACGGCAAGATCTTCCTGCATCAGGCCGACGACAAGCTGGTGGCGATCGACGCCAAGACCGGCCAGCACGTCTGGACCGCCGTCAATGGCGATCCGAGCAAGGGACAGACCGGAACCTCGGCTCCGCTCGTGGTGAAGGACAAGGTGTTGGTCGGCACGTCCGGCGGCGAGTTCGGCGTCCAGTGCAGCATGACCGCTTACGATATCAAGAGCGGCAAGCAGGTCTGGAAGGCGTACTCCGAAGGTCCGGATGACCAGATCCTGTTCGACGCCAACACCACGGCGCTCGGCAAGCCGGTCGGCAAGGACTCGAGCTTGAAGACCTGGCAAGGCGATCAGTGGAAGACCGGCGGCGGCTGCACCTGGGGCTGGATCTCCTACGATCCGCAGCTCGACATGGTCTATTACGGGTCGGGCAATCCCTCGACCTGGAATCCGAAGCAGCGTCCCGGCGACAACAAGTGGTCGATGACGATCTTCGCCCGCCATGCCGACACCGGCGTCGCGAAGTGGGTCTATCAGATGACGCCCCACGACGAGTGGGACTATGACGGCGTCAACGAGATGATCCTGTCCGACCAGTCCATCAACGGCCAGCCGCGCAAGCTGCTCACGCACTTCGATCGTAACGGCCTCGGCTATACGCTCGACCGTGCCACGGGCGAGTTGCTCGTTGCCGAGAAGTTCGACCCGAAGGTGAACTGGACCACCGGCGTCGACATGGACAAGAACTCTGCAACCTACGGCCGTCCCAAGGTCGTCGATCAGTATTCGACCGACAAGCAGGGTGAGGACGTCAACACCAAGGGCATCTGCCCGGCGGCGCTGGGCACCAAGGACGAGCAGCCGGCGGCCTACTCGCCGGATACGCAACTGTTCTACGTGCCCACCAACCATGTCTGCATGGACTACGAGCCCTTCAAGGTGAGCTACACCGCAGGTCAGCCCTATGTCGGCGCAACCCTGTCGATGTATCCGCCGGCGGGTGAGACCCATATGGGCAACTTCATCGCCTGGGACGGCAAGACCGGCAAGATCGCCTGGTCGAACAAGGAGCCGTTCTCGGTGTGGTCGGGTGCGCTCGCGACGGCCGGCGGCGTGGTGTTCTACGGAACGCTCGAAGGCTACCTCAAGGCGGTCGATGCCAAGACGGGCAAGGAGCTCTACAAGTTCAAGACCCCGTCCGGCATCATCGGCAACGTCACGACCTACGAGGCAGGCGGCAAGCAGTATGTCGCCGTGCTCTCGGGTGTCGGTGGCTGGGCCGGCATCGGTCTCGCGGCGGGCCTGACGGATCCGACCGCCGGTCTCGGTGCGGTCGGCGGCTACGCAGCGCTGAGCAACTACACCGCCCTGGGCGGCGCGCTCACCGTGTTCTCGCTCCCGCAGCAGTGAGCTAGGCACCTGCTTCCGGCGCATGGATCTCGTCCATGCGCCGGTTCGCCTGCCCCAGAAAATTAAGGGAAGACGCCCTTGCGTAGAATCTGTTTTGCGGTCGCCACGGCTCTGTTCCTGGCAACCGGCGGGATGACTGTCGCCGAAAATGCCTGGGCGGAAAGTCCGGGAGATCCTGCGGCCGTCAAGTCCGAGGACGGGAAGTACTTCGATAAGGATGGCAATCCGACCTACAAGGTGGGCGCCGACGGATCGGTCGACTGGTACACCTACTCCGGATACCGCCGCTATCATTCCGAATGCCACGTCTGCCACGGGCCCGACGGCATGGGATCGACTTATGCGCCTGCGCTGAAGGACTCGGTCAAGACCATGAGCTACGGCGATTTCATCGGTGTCATCGCCAGCGGCCGCAAGAATGTCAGCACGTCCCAGGAGAACGTCATGCCGGCTTTCGGCGACAATCCGAACGTGGCCTGCTACATGGACGACCTCTACATCTACCTGCGTGCCCGCGGCAATGACGCGGTAGGACGCGTTCGCCCGGCCAAGCACGAGGACAAACCGCCAGCCTATACGGAAGCGGAGAACTCCTGCATGGGCAAGAAATGACTGACGACGGGGACCGCGGCTGAACAGTTTCCCTGGGCAGCGTCGCGGGCTCAAGAGAATGAAAGAGGAGTTTGAGACATGAAGACGCGCGCCGCGGTCGCTTTCGAAGCCAAGAAGCCGCTGGAGATCGTCGAGGTCGACCTCGAAGGGCCGAAGGCCGGCGAGGTACTGGTCGAGATCAAGGCCACCGGCATCTGCCACACCGATGCCTACACGCTCGACGGTTTCGACAGCGAGGGCATCTTCCCCTCGATCCTCGGCCATGAGGGCGCCGGCATCGTGCGCGAGGTCGGCCCGGGCGTGACCTCGGTCAAGCCCGGCGACCACGTCATTCCGCTCTACACACCGGAATGCCGCCAGTGCAAGAGCTGCCTCAGCCGCAAGACCAATCTCTGCACCGCGATCCGCGCCACGCAGGGCAAGGGCCTGATGCCCGACGGCACGTCGCGCTTCAGCTACAAGGGCCAGGCCATCTACCACTACATGGGCTGCTCGACCTTCTCCAACTTCACCGTGTTGCCGGAGATCGCGGTCGCCAAGATCCGCGAGGACGCGCCCTTCGACAAGAGCTGCTATATCGGCTGCGGTGTCACCACCGGCGTCGGCGCGGTCGTCAACACGGCCAAGGTCACGCCCGGCTCGAACGTCGTGGTGTTCGGCCTCGGCGGCATCGGGCTCAATGTCATTCAGGGCGCCAGGATGGCGGGGGCCGACAAGATCATCGGCGTTGACCTCAATGACAGCAAGGAGGAATGGGGCCGCCGCTTCGGCATGACCCATTTCGTCAACCCGAAGAAGGTGACCGGCGACATCGTCCAGCACCTGGTCGCGCTGACCGACGGCGGTGCCGACTACACCTTCGACTGCACCGGCAATACCACGGTGATGCGCCAGGCGCTGGAAGCCTGCCATCGCGGCTGGGGCGAATCGATCATCATCGGTGTCGCCGAGGCCGGCAAGGAGATCGCGACCCGCCCATTCCAGCTCGTCACCGGACGCGTCTGGAAGGGCACGGCGTTCGGCGGCGCGCGCGGGCGCACCGACGTTCCCAAGATCGTCGACTGGTACATGAACGGGAAGATCGAAATCGACCCGATGATCACCCACACGCTCAAGCTCGAAGACATCAACAAGGGCTTCGACCTGATGCATGAGGGCAAATCGATCCGTTCCGTCGTCGTGTTCTGACCCCAAGCACGCAAAACTGAGGAGGATTGCGCCATGACTGTCCACATCCATCCGTCCGTCGATAACGGCGTCAAACAGGGAAGCGGCCATTTCGCCGGCGGCACGCTGGTCTGCAAATGCCACGACCGGCCGGTCAAGGTCGGCATCAAGGGCGATGTCGCGCATAACCACGCGTGCGGCTGCACCAAATGCTGGAAGCCCTCCGGCGCGACCTTCTCGGTCGTTGCCGTGGTGCCGCGGCAGAACGTCACGGTGCTGGAGAACGGCGACAAGCTCAAGATCGTCGATCCCTCCGCCGTCATCCAGCGCTATGCCTGCACCGGCTGCGGCACGCATATGTATGGCCGCATCGAGAACACGGGCCACCCGTTCTACGGCCTCGACTTCATTCACCCCGAGCTGTTCCAGGAGCAGGGTTCGGCCGCGCCGGGCTTTGCGGCCTTCGTCTCCTCGGTGATCGAGTCGGGCGTGAAGCCGGAACAGATGGGCGAGATTCGGGCGCGATTGAAGGAGCTGGGGCTCGAGCCCTATGACTGCCTGTCGCCGGCCCTGATGGATGCGATTGCCACCCACGTGGCGAAAGCAAAGGCGGCCTGACGGCCGCCACGGACCAAGCGTACAACTGAAGCGTTCCTTCCTGAAGACTTGGTGCCTCGCCTGCCCCACGCCGGCGAGGCATTCTTTTTTTGTCGCCGCTTTGGTCAGGCGGCCGCCATTGTCGTCGGCGCATCGCCCATTGTTCCGTATTTGCATTGCAGCGGGCTGCACGCGCAGCGCTCGTCTGCTCTGACACCACACGCGCCTGTGTAGACCGATGCCTGTCCCGGTCTGCTATCATCAGTAGTCTTCCGACAACTCTCAATTGATCCGGCGCGTGCACGTAAGGACATGTGGTCCCGCGCGCGTCCACCAACGATCAGAACCAGCGACCATTGGTCCGACAGAGCGAGGGCGAACATGATCAAGGTGAAAATCAACGGACAGGAGCAGAGCTGGGATGGCGATCCGAGCCTGCCGCTGCTGTGGTATCTGCGCGACGAGCTGGGTTTGACCGGAACGAAATACGGGTGCGGCGCAGCGCTGTGCGGCGCCTGCACCGTGATAGTCGACAAGGAAGCGGCGCGCGCCTGCATCACCGCAGTGTCGGATGTCGCGGGACGAGAGGTCACCACCATCGAAGGTCTGCATCCGACCGGAGATCATCCGGTGCAGAAGGCATGGCGGCAGGTCAACGTGCCGCAATGCGGCTTCTGCCAGGCCGGGCAGATCATGCAAGCGGCCGCACTCTTGAACGAGAATCCCAAACCGTCGCATGACCAGATCAGGGATGCGATGGCCGGCAACATCTGCCGCTGCGGCTGCTATCAGCGCATCGAGAATGCGGTCCATCTGGCCTCGACGGGGGTGTGATCATGAACATCATCGCAAATCCCGACATCGCAAAGTCCGCGTCTCGCCGCGGCTTCGAGCGCCATCTCAAGGTCGAGAACGTCTCGCGCCGTACCATCCTGCAGACGCTGGGCCTCGCGGGCGGGTTCGTGCTCGCGGCTCCCTTGCTGTCGCGCCCGGCGTTTGCCGCCTATGAAACCGGCGCCGGCAAGATGCCGCACGGCACCGTGGTCGATCCCAAGGTTTTCGTTTCGATCGCCCGCGACGGCATCGTGTCGATCCTCGCCCACCGCTCCGAGATGGGCACAGGCGTGCGTACCAGCCTGCCGCTGATCGTGGCGGAGGAGATGGAAGCCGACTGGTCGCGCGTGCGCGTCGTGCAGGCCCCCGGCGACGAGGTGAAGTTCGGCAACCAGGATACCGACGGTTCGCGCAGCACGCGGCATTATCTGCTGCCGATGCGACAGATCGGCGCCATGGCGCGGGCGATGCTCGAAGCCGCGGCGGCCCAGCGCCTCGGCGTGCCGCCGAGCGAAGTGAAAGCCGTCAATCATGAGGTCGTGCACAGCGCCAGCGGCCGCCGCCTCGGCTTCGGCGAGCTCGCGGCCGATGCCGCCAGTCTGCCGGTGCCTGCGGTTGACACTGTGCAGCTGAAATCGCCGAAGGACTTCCGCTATCTCGGCAAGGGTCAGGTCAGCATCGTCGATCTGCACGACATCACCGTCGGCAAGGCGCGCTACGGCGCCGATGTCCGCCTGCCCGGCATGAAATACGCGGTCATCGCCCGGCCACCGGTGACCGGCGGCAAGGTCAAGTCGTTCGATCCGGCCGAGGCGCTGAAGGTGCCCGGCGTCGAGCAGGTGATCGAGGTCAAGGGCTGGCCCTGGCCGTCGAAGTTCCAGCCGCTTGGCGGCGTCGCGGTGATCGCGCGCAACACCGGCGCCGCGATCAAGGGCCGCGACGTGCTCAAGATCGAGTGGGACGACGGCGCCAATGCGAGCTACGACTCTGTCGCCTATCGGGCCGAGCTCGAGGCCGCCGCGCGCCAGCCGGGCCTCGTCGTACGCGAGGAAGGCGACGTCGAGGCCGCGCTGAAGTCGGCCGACAAGGTGATCACCGGCGAGTACTATCTGCCGCATTTCGCCCATGCCAGCATGGAGCCGCCGGTCGCGGTCGCCGACGTCAAGGGCGACAAGGCCGAGATCTGGGCGCCTGTGCAGAGCCCCGGCGGCACGCACGAGGATGTCGCCAAGACGCTGCAGATCCCGCCGGAGAACGTCACCGTCAACGTCACCCTGCTCGGCGGCGGGTTCGGGCGGAAGTCAAAATGCGACTTCGCGCTCGAGGCTGCCCTGCTGTCGAAGACGCTGGGCGCACCGGTCAAGGTGCAGTGGACACGCGATGACGACCTCCATCACGATTTCCTGCACACCGTGTCGGTGGAGCGCATCGAAGCCGGGCTCGACAAGAGCGGCAAGGTGGTGGCCTGGCGCCACCGCAGCGTCGCGCCGACCATCCTGTCGACCTTCGCGGCGGGCGCCGATCATGCCGCGCCGTTCGAGCTCGGCATGGGCCTCGTCGACATGCCGTTCGAGATCGCCAACATCCAATGTGAGAATCCCGCCGCCAAGGCGATGACCCGCATCGGCTGGTTCCGCTCGGTCTCGAACATCCCGCGCGCCTTCGCCGTGCAGTCGATGGTCGGCGAGATTGCCCACGCGACCGGCCGCGACCAGAAGGACATGCTGCTCGATCTGATCGGCACTCCGCGCGTCCTGAAGCTCGCCTCGGTGAAGGATCTCTGGAACTACGGCGAGCCTTACGAGAGCTATCCGATCGACACCGGCCGGCTGCGCCGCGTCGTCGAGTTCGTGGCCGAGAAGGGCAATTGGGGCCGCTCGGTGCCCAAGGGCCACGGCCTCGGCATCGCCGCGCATCGCAGCTTCGTCAGCTACATCGCCACCATCGTGGAGGTGTCGGTCGACGACAAGGGCAAGCTCGTGGTGCATCAGGTCGACACCGCGATCGACTGCGGCACCTTCGTCAACCCCGAGCGCATCGCCTCGCAGCTCGAAGGCGCCGCGATCATGGGGCTGAGCCTCGCCAAATATGGCGAGATCAGCTTCAAGAGTGGCCGGGTGCAGCAGCGCAACTTCGACGACCATCCGGTGGTCCGAATCGACGAGGCGCCGCTGGTCACCAACGTGCACATCGTGCCCGTTGATGCCGACACGCCGCCGAGCGGCGTCGGCGAGCCGGGCGTGCCGCCATTCGCGCCGGCGCTCGCCAACGCGATCTTTGTCGCCACCGGCAAGCGCCTGCGGGCGCTGCCGATCGGCAATCAGCTCGCGACCTGAGCTTGCAGCAATCAGCAGATCATCGGCCGGAGCGATCCGGCCGATGACCACGCCAGAAGAAGCAGGATCAGTCAGCGCCCGTAGCGCACCGAGGCATAGCGGCCGATCACGGCGGACGGCGAGGTTTGCATCACCGCGCTCGAGACCGGCGTCACCGGCACCTTCCGCCTCACCGTGCGCAAGGACATGGACATCACCTGGCCGTTCGCCGAGAACGCCACCCACCTGATGTCGATCGGCCTCGACGAGGATCTCGATGACGCCGCCAAGCAGGCGGTGCGCGAGATGGTCAAGCACGTCTGCGCCCGCACCAACCTGTCGCGCAACCAGGCCTACATGCTGTGCTCGCTGGCCGGCAATCTGCGCGTCACCCAGCTGGTCGACGGCAACAAGGGCATCTACATGCTGCTGCCGAAATCCTATCTGTAGGCCCTCCTCTACCGGTTCACGAAGCGGTCGTGCGCGGTCAGCACGACCTGGCCGTTGGCATCGACCGCCTGGAAGGTGACATCGGCATCCACAGACTCGGGCATGGTCAGCGTCACCCGCAGCGCCTCCGAGCCGTCCGGCTCGACCTCGATCGCACCCGCCGCCGCATGGCCGACGATGGCGAGCGCCGCATCGATGCCGCTGATGCCGAGCTTGAAGCTCTGCACGGCGGACGACTTGTTGAGCAGCTTCACCGTGTAGCCGTTGCGCACCGAGCCATCCGACAGCCGCACCGACATCGGATCGCGATCATGCTGCACCGACAGCACGGCGGTGGTCTTCGTGACGAACGACACAGCGATCACGCCGGCCACAGCGACGCAGGCGAGCGCGAGCCCGATCGTCTTCGGCCGCACCAGCCGTGAGACACGCGGCTCGCCGACACGCCCACGCTCGATGTTGCGCCAGCTCTCGTAGTCGATCAGGCCGCGCGGACGGCCGAGCTTGGCCATCACGCCGTCGCAGGCATCGACGCAGAGGCCGCAATTGATGCAGGCGAAGCTCGGCCCCTGGCGGATGTCGATGCCGATCGGGCAGACGGCGACGCAGGCGCCGCAATCGACGCAATCGCCGGCCGGCAGCCCCTGCGACCGCGCCTCGGCGGCCTTCTTCGCCGACATCCGGGTCTCGCCGCGATAGTCGCGATAGTTCACCGTGAAGGCTTCCGGATCCCAGATCGCGCCTTGAAGACGCGGCCACGGGCACATGAAGGTGCAGACCTGCTCGCGCGCGAAACCGGCGAGGCCATAGGTCGTGCCGGCGAACACCAAGGTCCAGGTCAGCGCGGTCGCCGACATCTCGCCATGCAGGACATCGCGCACCAGCTCCGGCGCATCGGTGAAGTAGAAGATCAAGGTGCCGCCGGTGCCGAGCGCGATCGCCATCCACAGCGCGTGCTTGGTGGCGATCTGTGCGATCCGCCGCGCCGTCAGCGGCGCGCCGACATTCTTCAGCCGCTGCCGGCGGTCGCCCTCGACGAGGCGCTCGACCAGCAGGAAAAGGTCGGTCCACACCGTCTGCGGACAGGCGAAGCCGCACCACAGGCGGCCGGCCAGCGCGTTGACCAGAACGAGGATGAACGTCGCCAGCAGCATCGCCGCGGTGATGAGATAGAGATCCTGCGGCCAGATCTCGGCGGGGCCAAGATAGAGCTTTCCGTGGGCGAAATCGAGCAGCACGGCCTGGCCTGGCGCATTCGGCCCGCGGTTCCAGCGCACGAACGGCGTGATGTAGTAGACGGCGAGCGTCAGAACGAGAATCAGCCATTTCAGCCGCCGGATTGGCCCCTTGACGCCCTGCGGAACCACCGGGCCGCCAGCGCTGCGCAACGACCGTGCCGGGCCGCGGGCCTGACCCTGGCCCCTGCTTGGGCCCTGGCCCTGCGCCATGCGCCGCGTCTTGGCGTGATCGATCTCGATGGTGATGGCCACGGCTGCCCTCGTTCGCTCGGCTGATGCAGGGCAACGATAGGCGGCGGTGCCCGGCGGCTCTTTGTCGGGCCACAAACTTGCGAACGGCTGGCAGCGCCTGTTTGCGCGGGAACAACGATAGTTCCCGTCCGACAGGCGATGAGAGGCGCGGCGCCGCGAGCGCCACGGCGTCAGTCGCAGCATCCGGAGGGATGGCTGCGGCTGCCGCGCTTGTTGGATAGCGCGCGTAGCGACGCTCGCTGCTCGTCTCTCCCCGCGCGCGGGGAGAAGGCGCGTACCGGCATTGCGGCGGCGACGTCCGTTCCGATCGGCAGCGTCAACGTGCTGCACACGACGTGTGGTCCAGCCCCTCTCTCAAACGATCTTGATCGACATGTCCGGCAGGCCCTCGAGCTTGCACAAGAGCACGTCGCCCTTGACGACCGGGCCGACATTCTCCGGCGTGCCGGAATAGATGATGTCGCCGGCCTTCAGCTCGAACGCCTCGGACAGTTTCGCGATCTGCTCGGCGACGCTCCAGATCATCTTGGTGAGGTCGGAGTTCTGCCGGACCGTGCCGTTGACCGCGAGCGAGATCGCGCCCTTGGTGAAGTGGCCGACCTTCGCCACCGGATGGATCGGGCCGAGCACGGCGGCATGATCGAAACTCTTGCCGATCTCCCATGGCTTCTTCTCGGCGGCCATGCCGTTCTGCAGGTCACGGCGGGTCATGTCGAGGCCGAGCGCGTAGCCATAGACATGATCGAGCGCGGACTCGGCGGGAATGTTGGTGCCGCCGGATTTCAGCGCCGCGACCAGTTCGACCTCGTGATGATAGTTCTTGGTCAGCGACGGATAAGGATGATCGGCGACCTCGCCGATCGCGACGTTCTGGATCGCGTCGGTCGGCTTCTGGAAGAAGAACGGCGGCTCGCGGTTCGGATCGGAGCCGCGCTCGATGGCATGCGCCGCGTAGTTGCGCCCGATGCAGTAGATGCGGCGGACGGGGAACACGCCCTGCTCGCCGGCGATCGGAATGGTGGTCGCCGGCACGGCGAAGATCGGCTTCGGCCCGGCCTGTGCAGCGGCAGGGTAGGTGTCCGTCATGATCGCAGCCGCTGCCGCGGCGCTGCCGGCGACGAGGAGATCGCGGCGTGAGGTGTCTGCCATGGGGTTCCTCCTGGATCAGCCGTTGCGGCCGGCTGATTTGTTGGTGGTGGCGCGCCAGCATCGGCGCCCCGCTCAACTGATAAGCATATCCAGTATGCCAGCGCCACCATGCGCGCACGCGCCGTCGCCCTCGCAGCGCAACACGCGCCCGAAGCGATGCTCGAGACCCTCGCCGGAAACGCGAGGGCGCAGGGGAGGCCGGACCTCGACTGAGGCCCGTGGCCCGCCTGCGGAAAAAATGCAGGCGGCAGGAACCACAGGTTCAGCCGGACAGACCCGGCCTTCCCTGCGCGATGGGTGAACGTCTGCTCCGAGCTCTCCCCGGGGACCGGCTTGTTTGCCCCCGTCACCTGCGCAACCCGTCAGGTCGGCATCAGGCTTGGCGCCAGCATCGGGGCGCCAGGACCACACGGCTTGAACGTCCGCGAGCTGACAGTCGTCTTGCGCAAAAGCGCCTGACAGACCCGCGGCCACCGCTCCCCGCCTCAACGTATCGTGACGACGCGTACGCCCCTCTGCATGAGGCGGGATGGAGGGATGAGAGCATCTTTTCCGATAAAACGAAAGTGGGAAATTTTTGCGCCGAGATCTGGACAGAGGTGATCGCGCTGAGCGCGCTGCGGAATTTTCGTTTTCGGCGCAGGCACGATCTGGATCATGAGAGGGGTTGCGGGACGGCGCATCTTGTCGCGCCCGAGCCCGAGTCGCCCGACGGGCACGCACCGCCATCGGCACGCGCGTAGCCCGGATGAGCGCAGCGACATCCTGGGGGTCCCCTACGCCTCGTGCGATCCAGGACATCGCTGCGCTCACCCGGGCTACGCTACAGTCAGGCGTCGCGAAGGACGACCGCAGGCGGGCACCCGGCACGTGATCTGCCGGACCTTCGCTGGCGTTTCCTCGTTATTCAAACCTGACGGCGCAACCGCCATGACCGAGCCGACACCACCGAGGAGACGCCGCATGCTGCTCTGGCTCGCAGGCGCCACCGTGCTTGTCCTCGCCGGCGCCGCCATTGCCGCAGGGCCGCTTATGAGCCGGGTCGAACATCCCAGATACGACGTCGTTTCGCGCGATGGCGACTTCGAAATCCGCGCCTATGCACCGATGATCATCGCGCAGGCCGAGGTGCAGGGCGCGCGCAAGCCGGCGATCGAGGAAGGCTTTCGCATCATCGCCGGCTACATTTTCGGCGCTAACCGTGCGAAAGCCAAGATTGCGATGACGGCACCGGTGCAGCAGCAGGCGACCGCGCTGCCGACGGCGGGCGACGAGACCGCCAGCGATCGCTGGAGCGTCAGCTTCGTGATGCCGTCGAGCTGGACGCTGCAGAAGCTGCCTCCACCGGAAGACGCGCGGATCAAGCTGACGGCCGTCCCGGCTCAGCGCATGGTCGCACTCACCTTCTCAGGCTCCACCTCCGACGGCATCGTCGCCGAAAAGACCCGCGCACTGCGCGACTACGCACAGCGCAAGGGGCTGACCGTCGCCGGATCGCCGCTGCTCGCGTTCTACAATCCGCCCTGGACCCTGCCGGTGCTGCGGCGGAACGAGGTCATGCTGGCGTGTAGTTGCTAAAGCGAGCTGAGAGAGAGCGGCCTGATTTTGCAGTCAAGGTCGGCTCGCAACTGTCACCACGGCGCGCGACGAGCTCCCTCTTTGGCTTTGCCGAGTGCTCTCCTCGGTCATTCCGGGGCGCGCGCAGCGCGAACCCGGAATCCATCCTTCAGCACGTCGCGCGGCTCGATGGATTCCGGGCTCGTCGCGCTGGCGCGCGCCGCCCCGGAATGACGCGAGATCAAACGCGCCAAAACCCATGTCGTGACTTCAATCGGAGATTAGCCGCCTCACCCCTCGATGATCGCCACCGCCCGCGTCCATCCGGCCGAGGCGCGCTCGATCTTGACCGGGAAACACGACACCATGAACCCCGTCGACGGCAGTTGCTCCAGATTGTGCAGCTTCTCCAGGTGGCAATAGCCGATGTGGCGTCCGGCCTTGTGGCCTTCCCAGATCAGCGCGGCATCGTGGGTCTCGGCGTATCTCTGCGCGGTGAACACGAACGGCGCGTCCCAGCTCCAGCCGTCGGTGCCGGTCAGGCGCACGCCGCGTTCGAGCAGATACATCGTCGCCTCATAGCCCATGCCGCAGCCGGAATTGACGTAGTTGGCCTGGCCGAAGCGCGCGCCGGCCGAGGTATTGACCACGACGATCTCGAGCGGCGACAGCGTGTGGCCGATGCGCTTGAGCTCATCCTCGACATCCCTCGCGGTCACCACATAGCCGTCCGGGAAACGACGGAAGTCGAGCTTCACGCCCGGCTGCAGACACCACTCCAGCGGCACCTCGTCGATGGTCCAGGCGCGCTCGCCACGATTCATCGTCGGATGAAAATGCCAGGGCGCATCGAGATGCGTGCCGTTGTGGGTCGAAAGATTCACCTGCTCGACCGCCCAGCCCTGCCCGTCCGGCAGATCCTCGGCTTTCAGCCCGTCGAAGAACTGCAGCATGCGCGGCAGGCCCTGCTGATGGTCGATATAGGTGATGGTCGGATGATTGCCGGGCGGATCGGCGGGCACGTCGTTCTGCAAGGGCACGGAGATGTCGATCAGTCTGCGGGCCATGGGCGGTCCTCTCGCTTTGTCGTTATTGGTTGTTGTCGTCGGCAGCAGGATCAGACGTCCTGCCGCTCGACCTTGTTCTTCAGGATGCCGATCTTCTCGACCTCGAGCTCGATCACGTCGCCATGCTCGAGATACCAGCCGAGCTCGAGACCGCAGCCGTTGCCGACGGTGCCCGAGCCGATGAACTCGCCGGGCATCAGGGTCTCGTCCTTGCTGATATAGGCGATCAGCTCCTCGAACGAAAACAGCATGCCCTCGCTGACGCCACGCGAGCGGACCTCGCCGTTGACCCGCGCCTCCATCTTCAGGCGATAGGGGTCGCAGATCTCGTCCGGGGTCACGATCCACGGCCCCATCACGTTGCCGCCGTCAAAGCTCTTGCCTTTGGAGGGGCCGAGCCGGCCGTCCATCTCGATGCGCTGCGTGTCGCGCGCGGAGAAGTCGTTGAAGATCGTGAAGCCGAAGATGTGATCGCGCGCCTTCGCGGCCGGAATATCCTTGCCTTTGCCCCTGGTGATGATGCCGAACTCCAGCTCATAGTCCATCACCTTGCTGTAGCGCGGCCATTTCACCGTCGTGTTCGGGCCACGCACGCTGAAGCGGTTGGTGATGTAGAAGATCGGGACCTTGCGATAGACCTCGGGCAATTCGCCGAGCGGCTCGGCATCGATGCGCGCGAGCTCCTGCGCGTCGCCGCGCTGCCGCGCCGCGAGCTTTCGCTGGCCGCGCGGCGCCTGCAGGATGTGCAGCGGAAACGACATGCCGTCGCGCATCTGCCGCGGCTCCGGCACCGGGGCCAGCAGCTCGGTGCCGCCGACGTCGCGCGAGAGGCTTTCGTCGCTGCCATGGCGCTCGACCAGCGCGCGTGCTGCGTCGAGCGCGGCTTCGCCGGCATCGATCAACGACAGCATCGAGCCGAACGCCGGATTGCTCTTGCCAGCGCGGTCGGCGGCCGCGGCGAGGTCGAAAAGCTTGGAATCGCCGCCATGGACGACGCCGATCCGCTCCCCGCCTTCCGCCCGAAATGTCGCAAGTTTCACGCTGGCCTCCCCTTGTGTTCTGTCTAAAAATATACAAACATATAAAATATCGATAAACAAGAGGCGTCCGAGAGACGGGCGCCCGGGGAGGAGTCAAGGATGCGTCATCGGATCATCAGCGCTGCGCTCGGATCGGTGCTGGCCACGCTTGTGCTCACATCTGCGACACGCGCCGAGAAGATCCAGATCGGCTGCACCGCCACCTCGGACTGCGCCTCGGCGATGGTCGCGGTCGATGAGGGTCTCTTCAAGAAGCACGGGCTCGACGCAGAGATGGTGCTGATCGGGATCAACTCGAACATCCCCGCAGCCATCCTCTCCAACTCGATCCAGATCGGCGGGCCGACATCGACCGTGTTCCTCCAGGCCGCCGACGGTGGGCTCGACCTCGTCGCGGTCTCCGGCGCCTCGATCATGAACAAGACCTCGAACGATGCGGTCGCCGCCTTCGTGCGCAACGGCATCACCATCACTGGGCCGCAGGACTTCAAGGGCAAGAAGGTCGGCGCCCCCGGCATCGGCGCCTTCCTGCACGTGCTGTTCGTGAAATGGCTGGTCGAGAAGGGCGTCGATCCACGAAGCGTCAACTTCGTCGAGGTGACGTTTCCGACCATGGCCGACACCATCAAGTCGGGCGGCGTCGATGCGGTGCTGACGGCCGAGCCGTTCGTGACGCGCATGACCAATGCCAGCCTCGGCACGGTCGGCGCGCGCTACGCCGCCGAACTCGCCCGCACCGAGCCGATCATCTTCTATGCGGCCTCGCGCGAATGGGCCGAGAAGAACCCGGAGACGGTGAAGAAATTCCGCGCCGCCATCGCGGAGGCCGCCCCAATCGTGAACAATGATCGTGAGAAGGCCTCGGCCGCCATCGCCAAGTTCACCAAGCAACCGCTGGAGCTGGTCAAGCTGACGGCGCCGAACTACGCCGAGCCGGTGCTGAAGCCCGAGCAGCTGGCGTGGTGGATCGACGTGATGTCGGCGCAGAAGATGCTGCAGACCAAGCTCGACCTCAAGACATTGATCCTCAACTGATGACGGCAACGAACCCGATCCTGCAGACTGAGCCGACGAGCGGCGACACGCTCAGCGAGCGCGCCGCCGCGCTGATCGAGCGCGACATCGTCGCCGGCATTCTGGCCCCCGGCTCGCGTCTGGGGATCGTCGAGCTCGCCAGGCGCTACGAGATCGGGCCGACGCCGCTGCGCGAGGGGCTGTCGCGGCTGGTATCGCGCGGCCTGATCGTCGGCATCGGCCAGCGCGGTTTTCGCGTCGCCGAGGTCAGCCGGGACGATCTCGTCGACATCACGCGCATGCGCACTGTCGTGGAGAAAGAGGCGCTGCGGCTGGCGATGCAGAGCGGCGACGACCAATGGGAGGCCGGCATCATCGCCGCGCTCCATCAGATGCGCCGCTACATCCAGCGCATGCAGACCGAGTTCCGCGAAGGCGCGCCGGAGTTCGATCGCTTGCACAAGGCGTTTCACACCGCGCTGCTGGCGGCCTGCGGATCACGGCGCCTGCTCGCCGCTCATTCGGATCTCTACGACCAGGCCTATCGCTACCGCCGCGTGATGATGCGCAGCTTCGAGGATGGCAGCGGATTCATCAAGGAGCACGAGACGCTCGCCGACCTCGTGCTCGCGCGCAATGCCGCCGCGGCCCAGGCGCGGCTTGAGGCACATCTGTGCTCGACCGTCGATATCGTCTATCCGCATCCGAAGGGAGCCTGAGATGGCAGAGCCTGCCCTTGCATTGGTGCAATCATCTCCCTCGCCTGCGCGCGCGCAGATCGCCTTCGACGATGTCGCGCTGGTGCTCGGCGGCAAGACGATCATCGACACGATCAGTCTGGAGGTCGGAGCTGGCGAGATCCTGTGCGTGGTCGGCGCCTCCGGCTGCGGCAAGACCACGGCGCTGCGGCTGGCGGCCGGGCTGTACCAGCCGACCGGCGGCAGCGTGCGCTTCGAGGGCGAGGCGATGCGCGCGCCGCGGCGCGAGATCGCCGTCGTGTTCCAGGACTATGGCAAGGCGCTGCTGCCGTGGCGCACCGCCGCCGGCAACATCTCGCTGGCCTTGGAGACGATCGGAATGCCCTCCGCACAGCGCGAGGCGCGCATCGCCGAGTTGCTCGCCAAGGTCGGGCTCGCCGGCCATGCGGCCAAATATCCGACCGAGATGTCGGGCGGCATGCAGCAGCGGCTGCAGATCGCGCGCTGCCTCGCGCAGGATCCGAAGGTGCTGCTGATGGATGAGCCGTTCGGCGCGCTGGACGCGATGACGCGCCAGGGACTGCAGGACGAGATGCTGGCGCTGGTGGCGGCGACCGGCGCCACCGTCGTGTTCGTCACGCATGATCTCGAGGAGGCGATCTATCTCGGCGACCGCGTGGTCGGCCTGCTGCCGCATCCCGGCCGCGTCGGCTTGGAATTGAAGATCGGCCTGCCGCGGCCGCGCGACCAGTTGGCGACGCGCGAGCATCCGGAGTTCCTGCGGCTGCGGCGCGAGTTGTTCGACTTCATCAAGGCGAGCGAATGACGATGCCGGATCGCATCAAGCCCGTCCTGCTGCCGTTCGCGGCACTGCTCGTGTTCGAAGCTTGGATGCGGCTCGCCGGCGTGCAGAGCGACTCGCTGGCGCCGCCGAGCGCGATCGCGCTCGCCTTGCTGGGCGCGCTGACCGACGGCTCGCTGCTGGCGGCGACGCGCGACACGCTCGCCTCGGTGTTCGCCGGCCTCGCGCTCGGCGGCACCATCGGCCTCGTGCTGGGCATCGCGCTCGGCCTGTCGCCTGTCTTCAACCGGCTGATGGAGGTCACGATCGAGGCGATCAGGCCCATTCCTTCAGTGGCGCTGCTGCCGATCGCGCTGATCGCGCTCGGCTTCGGCTATCGCATGGAGATCGCGATCGTCGCCTTTGCCTGCGTCTGGCCGGTGCTGATCGTGACGCGTGCCGCGGTGGGCGGCATCGAGCCGCGGCTGATCGAGGTGGCGCGCGTGCTGCGGCTGACGCAGCGCGATCGCATCAGGAAGATCGTCATCCCCGCCGCCCTGCCCCGCATCTTTCTGGCGTTCCGGCTCGCCGCCGGCATCGCGCTGATCGTCGCGGTCACGGTGGAGATCGCGATCAACCCGCTCGGCCTCGGCGCCGCCATCATGACCGCGCAGCAGGCGTTGCGGCCCGATCTGATGCTGGCCTATCTGGTATGGATCGGCGTGACCGGGTTTGCGCTCAATACCGCGCTGATGGCTGCACAACAAAGCTTGTTCGAGCGCGCGGCCGCGATGGGAGACCCCGCATGAAGTGGTCGGTCGCCGCCTGGCGCCTCGCCAGCTTCGCCGTCGCCGCCGGCATCATCGTGCTGTGGCAGTGCGCCGCCGATCAGCGGCTGATATCACCGGTGTTTCTTCCCAGCCCCGACCGCGCCTGGGCGGCGCTGCTGCGCGGCTTCACGAGCGGCGATCTCCTGACCAAGCTCACGGGCACCCTCACGCATATGGCCTATGGCTGGCTGCTCGCCTCCGCCGCCGGCATCGCGCTCGGCGCCATGATCGGCTCCTCGAAGGCGATGCGCATCTACGTCGCACCGACCCTGGAGCTGCTGCGGCCGCTGCCGGTCTCAGCGATCATTCCTGTCGCCATCGCCGTTCTTGGACTGAGCCAGGGCATGGCGCTGTTCGTGATCGCGTTCGGCTCGCTGTGGCCGCTGCTGCTCGGGACGATCCACGGCTTCGCCGCGGTCGAACCACGACTCTACGAAGTCGCGCGGGTGCTGCACATGTCGCGGCTCGCCGTGATCTTCAAGATCGCGCTGCCATCGGCGGCACCCGACATCCTCGCCGGCATGCGGCTGAGCCTCACGGTCGCGCTGATCCTCGCCGTCGTCTGCGAGATGCTCGCCGGTCTCGACGGCCTCGGCCAATGGGTGCTGCTGTCGGCGCGCTCGTTCCGCTCGGCGGATCTGTTTGCCGGCGTGATGCTGCTCGGAATCATCGGCTACACGACCGCGCTCGCGATGGGCGCGGCCGAGAGCCGGCTGCTGCGCTGGCAGCACGCGCGGCGCTGAGGCTCCGGTCGCACGCGCCCGGTCGGCGACGCGGCGTGGGGCGATCTCGATCTCACACTGTCGCGGAGATATCACCGGCTTGGAGGAGCGCGACTGGACCGAACGCCCATGGGGCCGATTGCGGGGGCCAGAGCACCACCCCACCCCCCTGAAAGAAAGAGGCCGCCGACACACGAAGTGCAGGCGGCCCAAGTCCAGGGAGGAAACGCCCCAAGAAGGGCTAGTTTTTACTTACTAGATCAGGAGAGTCGTGGGTATCCGGATGATACCGGAGGTTGTCATCGCGCTGACGGGTTCCATATCCCGACCGAGATACCGCCAGGTTACGCCGCCTGACGCTCCTCATACCCAACAAATTCCGTGACCTTCTCGGCATTGGAGTCGACCCACCCTGCCATCGGTCCTCCTCCTGCAACGACTGCTCGCGGGGCGCGCGAACCCTCCTCGACACCGGCGGCACGGCACAATGCGAGCCGCGACTTGTAGGTGGCGATCTCAAAAGTCTCGAATGTTGTTGGCGAAGGTGTTCTTCAGGAACTCGTCGCCGAACATCGCATGTTCGATCGCCGCCAAGAGCGGGACCTTCTCAGCGCCACATGGTTGGTGTGACAAGATGCGCGTCATCGGTTCGTTTCCGACCGAGAGCGCCAGGGCTTTGTGCAGCCTCATCGACATTGGGCGCAGGCTCGATTGCTGGCGCGTGGTCGAGCTGGATCACAGGAACCGCGGCGGGGTGTTCCGGAGCGCTGCGCTGATCGCGCGCGCAAGGGAAAGCGGAACTTGCCGAATCACTCGGCTGGTCAACGGGGTCGTGCATGTGGCAGCTCCGAGCCCTGAAGCGGCGATTACTAATCCCTTCCGAGACTAGGCGATATCAACTGCGTTAATCCATGCGCGATCTCGCCGCGTGCGGCCGATTCACCCGCAAGGCGGCGGACGACCGTGTGCTTGCCATCCGTTCGTGGCTGCTCGATGACGCCTCCCGCACTGCACGCGGAATCGTGATGGCCGTTCCGCCGGCATCAGCGCACGCGCGCGCCGACGCGGTCGAGCAGTGCCGCACCGGTGCGGATGCCATTGTAGAAGCAGTCGATCGTCATGTTCTCGTTGGGCGCGTGATTGGCCTCGTCGGCATTCGCATAGGGAACGACGAAGGCGGGAATGCCGAGGAGCTTGGTGAAGACGTAGTCCGGCAGACTGCCGCCGGTGCACGGGAATTCGAGCGGTGTAAGGCCATGCGCGAGCGCGATGGCATCGCGCACGATCGCGCCAAAGGGCGAATCGAGCGGCACGCGCGACGGCAGCATGCCGCCGCGCCGGATGAACTCCACCTCCGGCGCATGGCGCTTCACATGCGCCTCCACCTTCGCCAACACGTCGTCCGGCGTCATCGCCTCGACCAGGCGGATGTCGCATTTGGCGAAGGCCTCGCAGGGCAGCACGGTCTTGCTGCCCGGTCCGCCATAACCGCCGTGCAAGCCGTTGATGGTCAGCGTCGGATGGAACATCAGACGTTCGTAGTAGCCGCGGTCGGGCGGCGCATCGAGATGGCTGAGACCGAGGCTCGCCTTGGCGGCATCGAGGTCCAGCGGCAGGCGCTTCACGGCAGCAATGTCCAGCTCGCTCGGCGGCACGATTGCGTCATGCAGCCCCTCGATGGTGATCTCGCCCGCGGCATTCTTCATCGTCCCGAGCAGGTGGACCAACGTCCAGATCGGATTCGGCACGATGCCGCCGAGGTTGCCGGAATGCACGTCGCGGCTGGCGTGCTTCGCGCGCAGCTCGAACGAGCACATGCCGCGCACGCCATAGGTCATGGTCGGCCGCCCCGAGGGGTGCATCGGCCCGTCCGCGGTGACGACGAAATCGGCCTTCAGCCCATCGCGATGCTCAGCGACGAAATCGGCGATGCGCGGGCTGCCGATCTCCTCCTCGCCTTCGAGCAGAAAGATCACATTGCAGGGCAGCTCGCCATGCACTCGGAGATGGGATTCGATCGCCATGAGCTGCGCGAAATGCTGCCCCTTGTTGTCGCCGATGCCGCGGGCATAGATGCGCCCATCGCGGATGGTCGGCTCGAACGGCGGGCTCAGCCACAGCTCCAGCGGATCCGGCGGCTGCACGTCGTAGTGCCCGTAGAGCAGCACGGTAGGTGCGCCCGGCTTCTTCTGCCAGCGTCCGAGCACCATCGGATGCCCGGCGGTCGCGATCGTCTCGGCGTCGAGGCCCATCTCCTGCAGCATGGCGACCAGCAGTGCGGCGACCTCGGTGATGCCGATGTTATGAGCGCTGATCGAGGGATGCCGGACATAGTCCATCACGCGGGCCAGGAAATCCTGCTTTTGATTCTCGATGTGAGCGAACACTGCCTTCAGGCCAGCAGATGGACGCGGCAGGCTACGCTCTTCATTCATGATGTCGGCTTTCGGCGCGTGCGGTGGACGGACAGGCTCATGTTCGATCGAATTGGACCGAAAAGCAAATCACGCGCGGAGCGAGCCCCGCGCGTGATCGATTGACCGCTCGATGCGGCGCGATGCTCAACCCTTGACGGCCGCGACCACGATCTCGATCAGCGCGCCGCCGCCGAGATCGGAGACGCCGACCGTGGCGCGAACCGGCAGGTCGTCGCCGAAGAACGCAGTCCAGGCCGCATCCATCTCCTTCTTCTTCGACAGGTCGGTGACGAAGATCTGGCCGGAGACGACGCGCGACCTGTCGGTGCCAGCTTCCTTCAGGAAGCCGTCGATCTTGCCGAGGATGTTGCGGGTCTGGTCGCCCATCGACACCGAGGTATCGTCGGCGATGGTGCCGCCGATGAAGACGAAGCCGTTGGCCTCGACGATGCGGTGGTGGATGGCGGAGCGGATCTTGCGGGTGATGGTCATCATGTCCTCATGTGGATGGTGAAGGGATGGAGTTCTGAAAGCGCGCGATGCTGAGATCGCCGATGCGCGTCTGGGTGCCGCCGTGCGCGATGAGCTCGGCCATCACCGCGCCGGCGCCGGGGCCGAGCTGGAAGCCGTGCGCCGAGAAGCCGAACTGGTGATACAGCCCGTCGTGAACGGCGCTCGGCCCGAACACCGGAATGTCGTCGCGCATGCGCGCCTCGATGCCGGCCCAGGCGCGCACGATGGTCGCGCGGCGCATCACCGCGAACAGCTCCGCGACGGTGCGCGCGCTCTCCGACAGCTTGCGCCAGTCGAGCACGGTCTCGTTGCGGTCCTGGTCGGGCGTTGCAAGATGGCCCCCGCCGATCAGCACCGTGCCGTTGGGGAACTGCTTGAACGACAGCTTGCGGCCGCGCAGGATGACGACGGGATCGATGAAGTGCGCGACGGGCGACGTGATCATCAGCATCGGCGCGATGGTCTCGACCGGCACCGGCTCGCCGCACTGTTCCGCAATGCGGCCGGCCCAGGCCCCGGCGGCATTGACAAGCACCGGCGCGGCAAAGCTCTCGGAGCCGACGTCGACATGCCAGAGCTTGCCGTCCTTGCGGATGTTCGTCGCGGCCACGCCCTCGCGAATGAGCGCGCCGAGCTGCTCCGCCTTGCGGCGGAACGCCGTCGTGGTGCGCGCGGGCTGCGCCGCGCCGTCGCGCCGCGACACCACGCCGCCCGGACAGCTCTCCGCCACCGCCGGCACAAGGCGACGCAATTCCGTACCGTCGATCAGCTCCTCATGGCTGAAGCCGCGTGCGTTGAGATCGGCGACGCGGGCGCGACAGGCGTCGAGCTCCGCGTCGTTCTCGGCGACCAGCACCTGGCCGAAGCTTTCGAAGCCGCAATCATCATCGACCAGGTCGCTGATGTTCTCCCAGATGCCCATCGAGCGGATCGACAGCGGAATCTCCGCGACGTCGCGCGCGAGCTGGCGCACGCCGCCGGCATTGACACCGGAGGCGTGACGGCCGGCATAGTCCTTCTCGATCAGCACGGGCTTGAGCCCTGCCAGGCACAGATGCAGCGCGGTGGAGCAGCCGTGAATGCCACCACCCACGATGATGGCATCCGTCTTCACCGTCATCCGCGCACCACGGCCTTGGTGGCCTCTTCGGTCTTCGGCAGGCCTGCGAGCTCCGACAGCATGATCGGCTTCACCGGCGCGCGCAGCCGGTAGTAGCCGATCTCCTGCGGGGTCTTGCCGCGCGCCTCGGCCATCAGCTCGGTGACGGTGAGGCCACACAGCCGCCCCTGGCACGGCCCCATGCCGGTGCGGCGATAGGCCTTGAGCTGGTTCGGCCCGGTGGCGCCGATCGCGACGGAGTCGAGCACGTCCTTGGCGGTGATCTCCTCGCAGCGGCATACGATGGTGTCGCCTTGCGGGATACGGAACTGCTTTGCCGGCTGGAACAGAACGTCGAGGAAGGTCCTGCCGCGCTCGGCGCGGGCCAGCTCCGCAGACCTATCGATGACCTTTGCGTGCGGGCGAAGCGCCTTGATCGCATCCCCGGCCGCCCGCCGGCCGCGCACCACGGCCGCCTGCGCACCGCCAATGCCGGCGCCATCGCCGGCAATGGCGATGCCGGGAATGGAGCTGTTACCTAGGGCATCCAGCACCGGAGTCCAGCACAGCTGCAGCTCGTTCCAGCGATGCTCGACGCCGGCAGCCATCGCGAGATTCACATTGGGGATCACGCCCTGATGCAGCAGCAGCAACTCGGCCGCCAGCGTCTCGCGCTTGCCGCCCGCTGTGGCGTAGCTGACCGCCGAGAGCTTGCCCTCGCCCTCTGCCACGAGTTCGGTCACGCCGCTGGTGACGCGCACCTTCGCGCGCACCTCGCGCATCATCGCGAGCCCCTTGCCGAAATAGGGCGAGGTCAGGAACGCGAGGGCATGAGGCAGCGCCGCGATGTAGTTGGCGCGCTGGGTGGTGTCGAGAATGCGATCGATGCGGCCGCCGAGGCGCAGGATCTGCGCCGCGAGCAGCCACAGCAGCGGCCCCTGCCCGGCCAAAATCGTCGGGCCGTCAGGCACGAGGCCGGAGGATTTCAACATCGTCTGCGCCGCGCCCGCGGTCATCACGCCGGGCAGGGTCCAGCCGGGAATCGGGAACGGACGCTCCTGCGCTCCGGTCGCGATGATGACCCGCTTGGCCTTGATGAAGGCCGAGCCGCCGGCCACCGAGACGCCGATCTCGAGATTGCGGTCGAGGCTCCACACCGTGGCGCGATGAATGATCTCCGCACCGCTGTCGCGCGCGGCTTTCACGAGCTGCTTGCCGGACCAATAGTCCGCGCCGAGCAGCGCTTCGCTCTTCAGAGGCGTCGCATCGATCGCACGCCAGACCTGGCCGCCGGGGCCGGCGTTCTCGTCGAGCAGCAGCGTCGACAGAGCGGCGCCAGCCGTCATCTCTGCAGCAGCGAGGCCCGCAGGACCGGCGCCGATCACCACGGCGTCATATTCATCATGCTTCGGCGCGGCGCTCATTTGCCGATCTCCCGCTTGCCCTTCTGGACTTCGATCTGCATGCCCTCGGCGACAGGCACGAGACAGCCTTGCCGGTTACCGACTCCATCGATGGTGACGAGGCAGTCGAAGCACACGCCCATCATGCAATAAGGCAGGCGCCTTGCGCCGCTGACCGCGGTGGCGCGCCGGACGTCGAGGCCGGAGGCGAGCAGCGCCGCCGACACGGAGTCACCCTCGCGCGCGGCAATCGGCTGGCCCCCGACATGGATCGTCACCGATCCCCTCGCATCACCCTCAGTTCGTTTGAACATCATCGTCTCCATGGCGCCTTGCGCCGTCATCCCTCAGTAGTAGCCACTGCCGCCCGCTCCCGCTTTGCTGTCGAAGCGGCTGGCTGTGAATGCACCGACCAGCTCCGGCTCGAGCGCGCCGTCCTTGACCATGCGCGCGATGTCGAAAGCGTGGTTCGCCGCGAGCGTCACGCCGGAATGGCAGCAGGCGACGAAGGCGCCCGGGTGGCTCTCCGACTGCTCGTAGATCGGGAAGCCGTCCTTCGGCATCACGCGGATGCCGGTCCAGCTCCTGACGACGTTGAGCCGCGCCAGATGCGGGAAGGTGCGCTGGGCGCGATCGGCCATGACCGCGTTGACGGAAAAGTTCTGCACGCGGTCGTCGAGCTCGTCCTCCTTGCTGTCGCCGATCATCACCGTGCCCTCGTCTGTCTGGCGGATCGTGGTCAACGGATGCGGCAGGAACGGCATCGTGCGCTCGGTCACGACGATCTGGCCGCGCGTCGGCCCCATCGGCGCCGACAGCCCGACCATCGGCGCCAGGGTCTGGTTGGCATTTCCCGCCGCGAGCACGACCTTCGCCGCGCGGATCTCGCCTTGCGCCGTCGTCAGCCTGAACTCATTGCCGTCCAGCGCGATCGCACCGACCGCACGCTCCGGCAGATAGTCGACGCCGAACTGCTTCATGCCGACGTGCAGGGCGCGGAAGGTGCGCAGCGAATTCACGTGACCGTCATAGGGGCAGAAGCTGCCGCCCGAGACCTCCGGGCCGATCAGCGGCAGCATCTTCTTCACCTCGGACGCCGGCAGCATCTCCATCTGATAGTCGGCGGCGCCGACCTGGTTGTGCATGCGCGCGACGAGCTGGGTGCGCTGCTCGTACTCGGCCTCGCCGAGGGTGAGATGAAAGCCGCCGTTCTGCTGCAGCACCACGTCGAGACCGGTCTGCGCCTTCAGCTCCTCGGCGAGCTTCGGCCACGCCTTGGAGCCGCGCACCGTCCAGCCGGTGTAGGCCGGCATGCCCAGGCCCTTGCTCTGCACCCACACCAGCGCGAAGTTGGCGCGCGAGGCACGCTTGGCGATGTCGCCCTCGTCGAGCACGGCGACGCGCTGACCGAGCCGGCCGAGCCCCCAGGCAATCGCAGAGCCGAGCAGGCCGCCGCCGACGACGGCGACGTCATAGTCTCTCATCGTAGTATCTCCTATCGTCCTGCGTCGCCGCCTTTGGCAGTGAGCACGCGGTCGAGGCCATAGACGCGATCGAGCACGATCAGGACGGTCATGGTGATGGCGATGACGCTGGCCGACACCGACGTCACCAGCGGATCGATGTTGTCCTGGATGTAGAGGAACATGCGCACCGGCAAGGTCTCGGTGCCGGGCGTCGCCAGGAACACGGTCATGGTCAGATCGTCGAACGACTGGATGAAGGCGAGCATCCAGCCGCTCACGATGCCAGGCAGGATCGCGGGCAAGGTGACGCGGCGAAACATGGTCCAGCCGTCGGCACCGAGCGAGACCGCGGCCATCTCGATCGACCGGTCCATGCCGGTCGCGGCCGCAAGCGTCAGCCGCAGCGCGAACGGAAACACCACGACGACATGGGCGATCACCAGCGCCACGAAGGTGCCGCCGATGCCGACCGACGTGAAGAAGCGCAGGAAGGCGATGCCGAGCACGACGTGCGGGATCATCAAGGGCGACAGGAACAGCGCCGACAGCGCGTCACGGCCGCGGAAGCGATAGCGGCTGATCGCCAGCGCCGCCGGCACCGCGAACAAGAGCGCCACGCACGAGGACAGCGCGCCGAGCCACAGGCTCACGCCGAAGGCGTGGACGAATTCCGGATAGTCGGCGAGCGCCCTGAACCAGCGCAGCGAGAAGCTGGTGATCGGGATCGACAGAAAACCTTCGGGCGTGAGCGCAACCCAGCACACGACGACGATCGGCGCCACCATGAAGACGACGAACACGGCATGGAAGATCAGCGCCAGAGGGCCGTTCCGGCTCATCGGAACACCTCCTGATAGCGGCGCTCGATCAGCGCGTTGGAGCCGACGACGATCAGGACGAGCGCGATCAGCAGCAGCACGGCGACCGCGGCGCCGAGCGGCCAGTTCAACGTATTGAGGAATTCGTCATAGGCGAGCGTCGCCGCGACCTTGAGCCTGCGGCCGCCGATGATCGCCGGCGTCGCGAACGCGCTGGCGGACAGCGAGAATACGATGATGGCGCCCGACAGCACGCCCGGCATGATCTGCGGCAGCACGATGCGGCGGACCACCGTCAGCGAGCTTGCCCCCAGCGACAGCGCCGCATTCTCGACCTGCGGATCGAGCCGCTGCAGCGCGGTCCACACCGCGAGCACCATGAACGGCATCATCGCATGCGCCAGCGCGATCACCATGCCGGTCTCGGTGAACATGAACCTGATTGGTGACTCGATCAGGCCTGATGTCATCAGGAGCTTGTTGGCGAGCCCGTTGTTACCGCCGAACAGGAGCGCCCAGCCGAGGGTGCGCGCAACGACCGAGATCAGCAGCGGGCCGATGATCACCAGCAGGAAGAGACCCTTCCACGGCCCCTGCATGCGGTTGAGGATATAGGCCTCCGGTACGCCGAACACCGCCGTGATCAAGGTCGCCAGCACCGCGACGCGGAAGGTGCGCCAGAACATCTCCGCGTAGTAGGGATCGTCCACGATCTCGCGCCAGTTCTTCAGGATGAAGACCGGCTCGATGCCCTTGTACTGGCCCCAATCGTGGAACGACAGCATCACGGTCATCGCCAACGGGATCACGACGACGCCCAGGAACAGCATCAAGGCCGGCAGCGCCAGCGAAAGGCCGGCGCGCGTCTCCGACGAGTTGGACGCGACGGTCGCGCTCATGCTGCAGCCTTCGCAGCGCGCAGGCTCATGTCCGAGACCTGCCAGACGAGATGCACCGCTGCGCCCTGCTCCGGCTGCGGCTGGCCGTCATTCTGCCGGATTACGATGGCGGGCCCGCATTCGGTGTCGCATTGGAACAGCCAGTGATTGCCCTGGAAGATGCGGCTCGTGATGCGCCCTGCAAGCCCGGCGTCGCCGAAGTTGATGCGCTCGGGCCGGACGCTGACGGCTACGGAGCCGGCCACGCCGGCCGGCGCCGGCGCACTCCACGATCCCGCGACCAGTCTGGCCTGCCCCCCGGTGTGGTCCACGGTCGCAGCAAACTCGTTGGTCTTGCCGAGAAACTGCGCGACGAAGGCGGAAGCCGGCTGCTCGTAGACCTGCTGCGGCGTGCCGATCTGCTCGATCCTGCCTTTGCTCATCACGACGATGCGGTCGGACAGCGACATCGCCTCGATCTGGTCATGGGTGACGAGGATGGTCGTGGTGCCGAGATCGCGCTGGATCTGGCGCAGCTCGATCTGCATGTCCTCGCGCAGGCGCGCATCGAGGTTGGACAGGGGCTCATCGAGCAGCAGCAGGCTCGGCCGGATCACCAGCGCGCGCGCGAGCGCAACGCGCTGCTGCTGGCCGCCGGACATGCGGCGGGGATGACGGTCCTCATAGCCGGCGAGGCCGACCAGCGCGAGCGCCGATCGCACGCGCTCCTCGCGTTCCTTGCGCGCGACTTTGCGCATCTCCAGGCCGAACGCGACGTTCTCGGCCGCGGTCATGTGAGGAAACAGCGCGTAGCTCTGGAACACGATGCCGAGGCCGCGCTTCGCCGGTGGCACTGCGACGAGGTCCCTGCCCTCGAGGCGGATCGCGCCGTGTGAGGGATCGAGGAAGCCCGCGATCATCTGCAACGTGGTGGTCTTGCCGCAGCCCGAGGGGCCGAGGAACGAGATGAACTCGCCCTTGGCGACGCCGAGGCTGAACTCTTCGACGGCCGCGTTGGGGCCGAAAGATTTGCCGACGCGATCGATCTCGAGGAAGGACATGCTTTGGATCCAGATGGGCGAGGAATACTGGCGCCCCGCGCACGGTGCACTTCCCTTCCCCCCTGCGGGGAAGGGAGAACACCGTCGTCAACGAGAGGCTCGCAACAAACGACCAGTCAGCGTTCGACCTCGCGATTCCAGCGCTTGGTCCATTCCTCGCGCTTTTCGTTGACCACGGTCCAATCGGGCGCATAGACCTTGGCGGCGCGTTCGCCGATCGGCGCCATCGCGCCCACGCCCTCGGGGACCACGACGGACTTCACGACCGGGCCATAGCCATATTCCTTCAGCATCGTGAGCTGGATCTTCGGATCGAGCAGCAGCTTGATGAAGCTCGAGGCCAGCGGCGAGACCGACAGCTTGGCGATCGGACACGCCGTCGTCAGCAGGCTCACGGCCCCTTCTTTCGGATAGACGAAATCGACCGGGAAGCCGGTGTTGGCAAAGCTCTGCACGCGACCGCTGCCCCACACCGCGATGACCGCCTGCCCCGATTGGAACAGCTCGGTCATCTTGCCGGGCGACGGCTCGTAGGCCAGCACGTTGGGATTGATGTCATTCTTGAAGATCTTGAAACCGGCATCGACATTGCTCTCGCTGCCGCCGTTCATCTTCGCCAGCATCAGGAGCACGTTGAGGCCGTAGGTGTTGTTGATCGGCGGAATGACGAGCAGCTGCTTGTATTTCGGATCCTTGAGATCGTTCCACGAGGTCGGCGCGGCCCAGCCTTTCTCGGCAAACACCTTCTTGTTGTACATCAGGCCGGTGGCGACGAGGCCAATGGCGATCGCCTTGTCGTCCTTGAAGCGCGCGACCTCCAGCAGATCGCCGGGCAGTCCGGTGACCTTGTCGCAGAAGCCGAGCTGGATCGCCTGGTACATCGGGCCGTCATCGACGATCGCGACGTCGATCTGCTGGTTGCCCTTCTGCGCCTGCAGCTTGGCGAGGGTGTCGGTGGAGTTGCCAGCGACGTATTCGACCTTGACGCCGTTGGCCTGCTCGAACGGCGGGATCACCTCCTCGCGGATCGTCTTCTCGAACGAGCCGCCATAGCCGGCGACATAGAGCGTCTTCTGCTGAGCCCAGACCTGCGAGGCAGAGGCCAGGACGGCGACGCCGACCGCCATCAGGAGTTTAGGGTGCTTCATCGGACCGATCTCCATCATCTTGGATACGAGACGGTATTAAAAAACCGCCCCAGGGAGATCGGCTTGCCCGATGGCATCCGCACCCCAGAAACCCGGAGCTGAAGAGCCTAAAAAACGAGCCTTCCCTCACCCTGCCAAAAAAGATCGCAGCAGAGTCTTTGATCGTCCAATGAATAATGGCACCCTATTCATACGAGAATGTTATGGATGTGAGGACGTATGGCGCGGATCAACTCGCGGCAGGTCGAAGCCTTCCGGGCGATGATGCTGAGCGGCAGTGTGACGGAAGCCGCCAAGCTGATGGCGGTGACCCAGCCGGCGGTCAGCCGGCTGCTGCGCGACCTGCAGGCGCTGCTCAAGATGGAGTTGTTCGAGCGCCGCGGCACCGGCCTGGTGCCGACCGCGGCAGCGACGGCGCTCTACATGGAGGTCGAGCGCTCCTTCGTCGGGCTCGATCGCATCACCGCGGCCGCTGAGGAGATCCGTGGCCGGCGCACCGGGACGCTGCGCATTGCCGCGCTCCCCGCGCTCGCCAATGGCTATCTGCCGCGGCTCGCAGGCCACTTCCTGCAGGAACGGCCGAACCTCAACCTCGCGTTCTTCGGCGTGATCTCGCCGATCGTGATCGACTGGGTGCTGAACGCGCAATGCGACGTCGGCTTTGCCGAGGTGCCGATCGCCCATGCCGGGCTGCCGAGCATCAAGCTGCCGGCGCTGCCGCGCGTCGCCGTTCTCCCCGCAGGCCATCCGCATTGCGCGAAGACGATCTTGGTGCCGCGCGACTTCGAGGGGGAGACCTTCATCTCGCTCTCGTCAGGCTCCACCAGCCGGCATCTGATCGATCAGATCTTCCATCGCGAGGATGTCAGGCGCGTGCTGCGGGTCGAGACGACGCTGTCGGAAATCATGTGCGGGATGGTGTCGTCGGGATTGGGCGTCTCGATTTGCGATCCGTTCACCGCGCGCGAATTCGACGGCCGGGGCGTGGTGATGCGGCCATTCACGCCGCGCATCGATTTCGAATTCGCCGCGGTGTTCCCGCCGCAGCGCAGTCCCTCGCCGGTGGCGCTGGACCTCGTCGAGTCGGTGCGACAGGCCCTGGAAGAGCTCGGCCGAGCATCGATCCCTGGAGAAACCGATGAAGGTTTGGTGGGCGAACCCAGAACCCGCTGATTGAGCGGCGTGTGATCCGGTCCTTCTGAGAGCCACCAAGGCCGACGCCATCGCCACGGACCAGAACGCGGGAATGCTTGTGATTGAGAGTCTGCCGGTTTACGGGCTCATTTCCTGCCGCGCGCCCCGAGGCTCATAGAACAAGGGACCGACAGGAATCTCCAAGAACGTCTCGTTTTGCCGCTGGATGAGCAGTGCATCCAGTCCTTGCTTCTGCGCCAGCGCCTTGCCTTGCTCCGGACCGAGAACCATGAGCGCAGTGGCCCAGGCATCGGCGTCCATGCAGCTAGCGGCAACGACTGAAACTGACGCAATTCCGTTTTCTACCGGACCGCCGCGCGATCGATCCATCGTGTGAGAGAGGCGCTTTCGCCCGATATCGACCCAGCGCCGATAGTCGCCCGACGTCGCGACCGCCGCATCACGCAATTCGATCACGCCGAGCGGACCGCGCCGTTCATAGTCAGGCGCTTCCACCGCTGCGCGCCACGAGGCTCCGTCTGCCTTGGCGCCCCGCGCTTTCAACTCTCCATCAAGCCCGACCAGCGCATTGGAGACGCCGAAGATCTCAACCACGCGCATCATCTCGTCCACGGCAAAACCCTTGGCGATGCCCGAAAGATCGAGGGCGAAGTGGCTATGTTTGCGCGCCCTTCGTCCCGGCACATCCAGTTCAAGAACAGTGTGGGTTGGTGGCATCCGCTCGCGAAGAGCCGCGCGAAGCGCTTGCGCGTCTGGCGCCGAACTGGGAGGTCCGAAACCCCAGGCATTGACGAGACTTCCGAGGCCGACGTCAAAGGCGCCGCCCGAGGCGCGTCCGATTGCAACTCCCCGCTCCAAAACCCGCATGAGTTCAATCGGCAAGGATTCCCAGGTGCCCGGCGACGCTGCATTGAGACGCATCAGGTCGCTGTCCGGCTTCCATGTGGACATCTGATGGTCGACGCAATCGACGGCGTGAGCCAATGCGGCTTCCAGCGCGGCAAGATCGGTCGACGGCGGTGCATAGAGCAGCGCCGACCAGCGCGTTCCCATGGTGGCGCCGCTCAATACATGACGGAGCAGGTCAGTAGACATCTTCAACATACCTCCCTTGGGCTTTGAGTGCGACAGGATCCAGACCGAGGGGCGCCAATACGTCCGCCACCGCCTGCATGACGTCCGCTGCCATGTCGCGCCCGCCACAGACCATGACCTGCGCTCCGTTGGCGACGAGTGCGCGCAGGCGATCGGCGTCATCGCGCAGGCGATCCTGCACATAGCCGCCGCCTTTCACGCGCGAGAAGGCAGTGGTGAGGCTCGTCAGTCGTTTCTCACCCAGCCAGCCATCGATTTCGCGCTCATAAAGAAAGTCCGAGGCAGGATCGCGCCCGCCGAAATAGAGATGCATCGGCCGGCGCCCGCCGTTGGCACGAACAAATCCTGCCAGCGGACCGATGCCGGTGCCGGCGCCGATCAGGATCACCGGTTTTCGTCCATGTGAAGGACGGAAAGCTGGGTTTGCCTTCAAGAAGGCCTCGACCCTGTCGCCCGGCTGAAGGCCGTGAAGCAGACCGGAGCAAAGTCCGCCCGGACGCTTGCGGACGCAGATTTCGACGAAGCCATCACGGGTCGAACTTGCCAACGAATAGTAGCGCGGCAAGTTGCAGTCCGGCGGCAGAATCGCGATCAAGTCGCCTGCGGCGAAGCGCGGCCAGGCATGCCCTGTGAGGCGCGCGAACATGCCGCTTCTTGGCAGCGCGAAGCGCAGCACACAGGTTGGCGCCTGCACCTCCGCGCCGTAATCGACGCGTTCGATGAGCGTCAGCGTATGAGTACGCGGCCGCTCCGGCACATGTATCAGCACAAGGTCTTCACCCATGACATCCGACAGGGCCTCGCCCCACCGTGCAAACTCTTGCCCGGACTGGCGGTCGATCGTGTCCAGCGGCATCAACGATCTCGAGCCTTTGCGCGCCAGGGCCGCTTCGACGTCGCGGGCGAATTGACAGAATTGCGGGAATTGCCGATCACCGAAGCCGAGGACTGCGACCGGAAAAGGCAGTGGCGCGGAGATCGCGTCGAGGCGTTTGAGGAACGCGCCGGCCGTCGCCGGTGCTGCGCCGTCGCCGTAGGTTGCCGTCAGCAGGAACATGCGCTGCGTCGACGGATAGGATCGTAACAAGCTGTCCATCGGAGCGACGTGAATCCTGTGCCCGTTGGCCGTCAGCGCGGCATGCAGCGTGCGGGCGAAGCCCCATGTGCTGCCGCCCTCGCTGCCGACCAGGATCACGGTGTCGGCATCTTGGGCGGGAACGTTGTCGGTGATGGGAGCGTGAGCGTGCTTCCTGCTCGACCACACCACGGCTCCGCTTAACCCGAGCAGCGGCACGCCGAGGGCGCTGACGCCGAGCAGCAATCCAAGCCACCAGAGCCCTTGCCCGGTGTGCAGCATGTAGATGAATTCGTAGATCTGCCGGGTGACCGAATTGTCCTGCCAACCCAGCAGCTCTCCACTGACCGGGTCGACGTAGCCCTCGCCTGCAGCCGTGGCTAGCTGGAAGAGATCGTTCGGATTCGCGGGGTTGGGAAACGTCAATTCACGCAGTTGGGAAAGATCGATGCCGCGCAAAGCCTGAATTTGCTCGACCGGAAGAGCTTGGCCGCGGCTTGTCACGCTCGGAAATGCGGACACCTGTGCCGTGCCGTCCGGGATCAGTCCGAACGTCGTGAGCGACAGATACAGCGCCGTCATCGCCGACAGCACGAGCCCGAAGGCCACCAGCCGACCGAGATCGGTATGCAGGCGTTGCATGCCGCCGCCGCGGGAGCAGCCGAGAATGTGCCGCCACCCTCCCATGCGCCGGGCCGTCATCTGCAGACCTGACAGCGTCAGGACAAGCATCGCGAATGCGCTCGCGCCTGCGGCCATGCGTCCGCCATCGCTCAGAAAGAACGAGCGGTGCAGGTTTGTCATCCAGCGCTCGAACGGGGAGCGCACGTAGTCCGAAACCGGCTTGCCGCTGGAAGGGTCCACCACGCTCGCGGCCGGGCCCGCTGCTCCGGAGTAGAAGGCGATGACCTTGCCGGAGGTCAGTCGCTTGATCTGCTCGACGCCAGGATATCTGTGGGCGATCCGGCCGGCGAGGTCGGCGACGCTAATGCTGTCTGGCGATATCGCACCAGCTCTTTCCCAAGCCGGGATCACCGACAGCACCGCTCCGCTCAGGACAAGCACCATCAGCGGCAGGATGACGGCAAAGGCCAGGCCCCTATGAATCCAGCGCAGCATCACACCCATCCTAAGGCTACATGTCGTAAGCGAACGAGCGGATGTAGGTGCGCCCTGCCAGCGGCCGGCCCGCGCCCGCGGATGTCAGCGGAACGACCACCTCGGACGGGCTGTCGCGCATGTCCTCGGCGGCGGCGTCGATATGCAGCTTGTAGCCCGCATCGAAGAGCGCATCCGCAAGATCGAGCGTGATTTTCAGCGTACGGCCGGCTCCGACGCTTGCGCCGGTGATGCCGTTGATATCGGCAAGGTTTCCACGAGAACTGCGCTCCCAGCCGCTGAGATGGCTGTAATATTTGGACTTGGAGCCCGCCATCCACAGCGTGCCTTTGTAAGCTCCGGTCGCGTCGGTCACGTAGAGCGCCAAATACGCGCCGTTCCCGCCGTAGTTGTTGAGCGTCGTGGTCAACGTGACGGGTCGCGCCATGGCCAGCCCGGGGGCGGTCAGCGCGGTGGTCAGGGCAAGGGCGGCAATCATCGATCTCATTTCTGTCTCCGACAGTGGCGTTTCTATCGCGCCATAACTGAATGGCGCGGCTGACGTGCTCCTGAAGGCCGATCCGATTCTGCTTCAGGTCACCGTCAGGTTGGCGCTATCTGCAAAAGCAAACGCCCCGCACGACGCGGGGCGCGCTAGAACGCGATGTCGCGTTCGCTCGATTCAGGCGATGTCCGTCGGTCGGGCCAGCCTTTTGCGTCCCAAGATGCTCGTCGCTTCCGGACCGCTATTGAACTTGGACCTTGGGGGTCGTGCCGCCCTGAATAAGTCCGTTGGGGGGCGGCGCCGTAGGCGCGGCTGCTCGTCCTGGTCCCGACTGATCGCCTCGCCGGTCTCGGTCACCTTCATCATGATCCTTGTCGTGCTCTCCGCGTTTTTGCTTCACGCGGATCACAGCCAGAGATGCAGGATCAACCTTTGCCTCGATGGCGCGACCGCCTTCGTCCTGTCCCCTGATCTCATAGCATCCATCGTCGATCTTGATTCTGCGCACGGTCCAGCCGCGCGCTTTCGCCATTTGTTCGACCGCTTCGCGCGGCTGCCATTGCGCCATGGGCGCGCTGCAATCGTCATCATCGGCCAGCGCCATGCCGGGGGTCAGCGCCCCCAGCAGAATGGCGGCAATCAACACTGTCCTGTTCACGTTCTCCTGCTCCCGCTTCAAGGCTCCTGCCTGCCTTCTTCTTGAGCCGGTTTCCTGACGTTGACCTGAAGACGCCGCGACTTTTGCTTCAGGTCAACGTCAGAATCTCCTCTATGATTATCTCTAACCTCACAGGTCGACGGGGTGCGCGGAATGACCCGATGCGGATATTGCTGATCGAAGACGACACGATTCTGGGGGCGGCAGTACGCGACCAGATTGTGTCGGATGGCCATTCCGTGGACTGGGTGACCCGCTTGGATGCGGCACGGGAATATCTTGGCACCGCGGCCTATGACCTCTTGTTCCTGGATCTCATGCTGCCGGACGGCCGCGGTATCGGACTGCTGCGCGATCGACGCGCCAAGGGAGACGTGACGCCGGTCATCATCCTAACGGCGCTTGATCAATTGTCCGACCGGATCGAAGGGCTCAACGCCGGCGCAGACGATTACATGATCAAGCCCTTCGATCTCTCGGAGCTTACGGCGCGGCTGAATGCCGTCGCTCGCCGTTATGCCGGCAATCCGAACCCGCTCATCCGAATTGGCGATCTTCAGATCGACCTGGCCGCTCGGTCGATGACGCGTGCAGGAAAGAGCATCGCCCTGACAGCGCGGGAATGGGTGCTGCTCGAGGCTTTCTTACAGCGTCCACGGCAGGTCTTGTCCAAATCGCTGCTCGAGGAACGGCTCTATTCCTTCGGCGAGGAGATCGAGAGCAACACCATCGAGGTCCATGTCAGCCGGCTTCGCAAGAAGCTCGGACACGCCGTCATTGAGACCGTGCGAGGTCTCGGCTATCGGCTGGGAACCGCCTCATGAAAGGCCCGCGTAGTCTGCAGTGGCAGATCTCGCTGTGGCTCGGGCTCGGCGTCGCACTCCTTTGGATCGTTGCAGCCGTCGTGACCGGCCAAAGGCTGCGTCACGAAATGAACGAAGTATTCGATAGCGCGCTCGAGGAAACGGCTCAGCGGATTCTTCCACTTGCGGTGCTCGAGATCCTCGGCCGTGAGGCAGACGGCACGTCTCAGCGTATCGCTACGCTGAGGCAGCACGACGAGTACTTCACTTATGTGGTCCGTGACGAGCGCGGCACCGTACTGCTGCGCTCGCACGGCGCCGACGACGCGATCTTTCCTCCTTTCTCCAGAATGGGGTTTGTCGACACCCCGACCCATCGAATCTACTTCGACACCGCAGTGCGAGGCACGATGACGATCGCGGTGGCGGAGCTGCTGACACATCGCCGCGAGGTCGCGAACCAGGCGCTCCTCGGGCTTGCCTGGCCGTTGGGATTGCTCATTCCCCTCAGTCTTCTCGCCGTATGGGGCGTCGTGCGCGTTTCGATGACCCCGGTCAGGCGCCTACGAAGCGACATTGAAGCGCGCGGCACCGGCGATCTGTCGTCGGTTCCAGCCGCGGGACTGCCCTCCGAGATCGGACCGATCGCCGACGCCGTGAACGGCCTCCTGGAGAAGCTTCGACGCGCGCTGGAAGCTGAGCGAAGTTTCACGGCCAATTCCGCGCACGAACTACGGACACCGGTGGCTGCCGCGCTCGCGCAGACGCAACGGCTCATCGCCGAGACCAGGGACACCGCGGCCCGAACCCGGGCCCAGCAGATCGAGGTGGCGCTGCGGCGGCTTTCGCAACTGTCTGAAAAGTTGATGCAGCTCGCGAAGGCGGAAGGTGGACGGCTTCAGGGCAAGGGGACGACGGATATCGCATCGGTTTTGAAACTGGTCGTCGGGGAGATGATGCGCGATCCGGCTGCGGCCGGTCGGCTCGCCGTCAACATTCCTGCTACGCCGGTCCTTTTCGATATCGATACAGATGCCTTTGCCATTCTAGCGCGCAACCTCATCGAGAACGGCCTCAAGCACGGAGCGCCCCACGCGCCAGTCGTTGTAGCTCTTTCCAACACTGGCGTGCTGACCGTTACAAATGAGGGAACAGCCGTTCCGCCGGAGTTGCTGGAACGCTTGTCTCGTCCGTTCGAGCGTGGCAGCACCGATGCCGACGGCTCGGGATTGGGCCTCGCCATTGCAAAAGCCATCGCCTCCGGAGTTGGTGCCGAGCTTGTCCTGACATCCCCTTTGCCTGGAGCGCAGGGCGGGTTCCAGGCGAGGTTTTCCGCGCCGTGAGTTCGTGGGCGGCTCGTCCATGATTTTTCGAGGAATTGGGAGCAGATTGGGATGTGGCAATTGGGGCCAATCAGCAGGCCGGCGGCGAATCACGCGCGCGTGGCGGCCAGCTCTTCGAGAAGCGCTACGATAGCTGTCAGGCTTCGGCTCGGCGGCGTCATCTGATTGGCCACCTCGCGCGCGCGAGTGGCGCATTCTGGCTCCAAGACGGTCCACAGGTCATGGCGAAGGGTCGCTTGTGTCGTTGCGGAAAAACGACGCGAGGTGCCGACACCCAGGCGTCTGATCCGTGTCGCCCATACCGGCTGGTCGGCGCCGATCCAGAGGACAAGAGTTGGGACGTCGGAGCGAACGCTCGCGGCCATGGTGCCTGAGGTGCACCCCGACGGCACCAATCAACGTTCAAAGACATTGAGGCTGGACGCCACCGAAGATCGCGGCTGGCTAGCCGTACGTCCCCTGGTTCGCCTTTCAAACTATTGAGAGCAGACTGTCGAAAAACACCGTCTGAAAAACCGTTAGTTTTTCAACCTCAGACGGTGTTTCTGCATAAGTCTTTGAAAGGCTTGGTGGGCGCACTAGGGCTCGAACCTAGGACCCGCTGATTAAGAGTCAGCTGCTCTACCAACTGAGCTATGCGCCCGGATCTTGCATCCGGAGAAAGCCTTCCGCGAGAGCCGGTCGTTTAGCAAAGCGATTCCAGGATGTCCAGCGATCCCTGAGCATTTTTCGGCACTTTCGATGCAGAAAAACCGCCGGCGGGCGGCGGTTTTCCCCCAAATGAAATCAGAAGGATCGTCAAACGGCTGTCAAAGCCGCCCGGACTCGCGTTCCTCCTCGGACCAGCCCATGTGGCCCATCGGTCCCGGGCCGAAGCGATGCTCGCCGAAGCGCGGACCATCCTCCATGCCGCCCTCGCCGCGCTCCATCCAGCGGTGATGGCGCGGACCGTCCGGTCCCATCATGCGCCCCATCGGCCGGGTCAGCATCGACAGCCGGCGCTTCTGGCCGTCGTCGAGCGTCTTGTAGAGCGGGTCAGCGGCGTCGGCGACCTTCTTCATCGCATCCGCCGTGACCGCCATGGTGTCGGCACGCTCGCGCAGCCGCGCCACCGGATCGACATCCTTGTCCTGCGCCTCGTCGGCTGCCTTCATCCGCGCGTTGGCACGATCGAATCGCAGTTTGACGAGATCGCGCACCGCGCTCTCGACCGGCGGCCACAATTTCTCCTGGTCCGCCGTCAGCTTCAGGCCGGCATGGACGGAAGCGATGCGCGCATCGAGCATGGCGGCGCGATCTTCCGGATTCATGCGCGCATGATGCATGTGATCATGAAACCAGCCGCGCTGGGCGTAGACCGCGGTCGAGCCGGCGATGGCGAGCACGGCGACTGCGGCAATGGTGAACCTTCTCATGCCAACCTCCTTGGAAACTCGGATCAGCATGAGCCTGCCGTTCCGCGCCTTCAACTTACAGTTTGGACAGAGTGTACGACCTTACGAAGATGTAATTGCTTCAAATACCTTTCTGTTTTTGCAAATCAGTTTCAGTTTGTTGCCGCGCCTCAAAGCATCCCCAGCATGCGCGGCAACCACAGCGAGATTTCCGGCACGTAGGTGACGAGCGCGAGGAAGCCGAGCATCGTCAGCAGCCAGGGCATGACGGCGATGGTCAGTTCGGTGATGCCCATCTTGGCGATGCCGGAGGCCACGTAGAGGTTGAGCCCGACGGGCGGGTGGCACATGCCGACCTCCATGTTGACCACCATCAGGATGCCCAGATGCACCGGATGGATGCCGAGCTTGACCGCGACCGGGAACAGGATCGGCGCCATGATCAAGACGATCGAGGTCGCCTCCATCACGTTGCCGGCGAGCAGCAGGAGGATGTTGACGACCAAGAGGAACACGATCCAGTTGACGCCAGCCGCCGCCATCCAGTTGGCGATCTGCTGCGGGATGTTCTCATTGGCCATCAGGAACGAGAACAGCACGGCATTGGTGATGATGTAGAGGATCATCGCGCTCATGTTGGCCGAGCCGAGCAGCACCTTCGGCACGTCCTTCAGCGACATGTCGCGATAGACGAACACCGCGATGACGAAGGCATAGACGGCGCTGACGGCCGCGGCCTCGGTCGGCGTGAACTTGCCGGTGTAGATGCCGCCGAGCACGATCACGATCAGCAGCAGGCCCCAGACGCATTTGCGGAAGGCCGTGAAGCGCTCGGCCCAGCTCGCCCGCGGCATCCGTGGATAGTCGTTCTTCCAGGCCCGGTAGAAGGTCGTGAGGCCGAGCAGGCTCGCCAGCATCAGCCCGGGGATAACCCCGGCGATGAACAGCTGACCGACAGAGGCCGAGGAGACGCGATGACCGGCCGGATCGAGCGCGATGCTGCCGCCGGTCGCGACCGCATAGACCACCATCACGATCGAGGGCGGGATCAGGATGCCGAGCGCGCCTGACGTCGTGATGACGCCGGCGCCAAAGCGCTTGGGAAAGCCCTGCTTGACCATCGCCGGCAGCATGATCGAGCCGATCGCGATCACGGTCGCCGGCGAGGAGCCGGAGACGGCGGCGAACAGCGCACAGGCCACGACGCCGGCAAGGCCGAGGCCGCCATACCAGTGCCCGACCATCGAGGTCGCGAAGTTGATCATCCTTCGGGCGACGCCGCCATGGGTCAGGAAATTGCCGGCGAGGATGAAGAACGGGATCGCCATGATCTCGAAATTGTCGATGCCCGTGAACAGCTTCAGCGCGACCGATTCGGTCGGCACGTTCGTCATGAAGAACACGAACGACAGCACGGTGAGGCCGAGCGCGATCGAGATCGGCATGCCCGTCAGCATCAGGAAGATGAGCAGGCTGAAGATGAGGAGGCTGCTCATCGCGCGGCCTCCACGCCCGTCGTCTCGATGCCCTCGACGGCCGCATGATCATGGTGCGGCAGCTCGTCGTGGCGGAGATAGTGCCAGGCGACCTGCAGGAAGCGGAAGCACATCAGATAGGAGCCGAGCGGGATGCAGAGATAGACCAGCCAGCTCGGCAGCTCCATGTCGGGCGTCACCTGGTCGGTCTGCGACAGGCCGTAGACGAACTTGGCGCCCATCGTGCCGATGATGGAGGTGAACAGCGCTCCGCACAGCAGGCCGAACAGGATGGTCACCTTGCGCAGCGATGGCCGCATCATGTTGACGACGACGTCGACGCCGACATGGATGCCCGTGCGCACGCCGTAGGCGGCGCCGAACTTGGCCATCCACACGAACATGTAGATGCAGAGCTCCTGCGCCCAGGACAGGTCGATCGGAAACAGGATGGGATAGAGGAAGGGCACGCCGACCAGATAGCGGTGCAGCACGGCCACGAAGATGATCGAGGTCGCCGCCGCGATCAGGAATGCGATCAGGATCTCCTCGAGCCGATCGAGGATGCGCAACAAAAAGCCCAAGTCCCCTCCCCCACAATCAAAACGTCCGCGGCGCTTGGCTGCGCCGTCTGCCTTCTTGCGCGCCGAGTGCTTCGCCCCCTCGGTGCGCGGGCCATTGTCCGCGCACCGCTCGTCTCACGCCATCAGTTGGTCGAGCCGCGCGTCTCCTTCAGGAACTCGTCGATCAGCGGCTGGCCGACGCGCCCCGCGACGTCCTTGTACACCGGCATCATCGCCTTGCGCATCGCCTCGTCCTGGGCCGGCGTCAGCTTGACCAGCTCGGTCTTGCCGGACTTGCGGATCTCCTCGAGCGCGTCGTCGTTCTCCTTCGCCGACTGGTTGTTGCCGTAGGCGGTCGCTTCCTTCATCGCCTTCTCGCAGGCGGCGCGGATATCCGGCGGCAGGCCGTCCCAGAACTTCTTGTTCACGACCACGACGTAGCCGATGTAGCCGTGATTGGTCAGCGTGATGTACTTCTGCACCTCGTGCATCTTCTGGGTATAGATGTTCGAGGGCGTGTTCTCCTGGCCGTCGACGACGCCGGTCTGCAGCGCCTGGTAGACTTCGGAGAAGGCCATCACCTGCGGGATGGCGCCGAGGGTGCGGAATTGCGCGTCCAGCACCTTCGAGGACTGGATGCGGAACTTCAGACCCTTGTAGTCGGCGGGATCGACGAGCTTCTTGTTGGCGCTCATCTGCTTGAAGCCGTTGTCCCAGTAGGCGAGCCCGATCATTCCCTTGGGCTCGAGCAGCTTCAGCAGCCTGGTGCCGAGCGGGCCGTCGGTCACCTTCCGCAGGGTGGCGAGGTCGGGCAGGATGTAGGGCAGATCGAACACCTCGAATTCCTTGATGCCGATCGGGCCGAACTTGGAGTTCGAAGGCGCCAGCATCTGCACCGCGCCGAGCTGCAGCGCCTCGAGCTCTTCCTTGTCCTTGTAGAGCTGCGAGTTCGGATAGACTTCGACCTTGACCTTGCCGTCGGTGTATTTCTCGGCCAGCTCCTTGAACTTGTCGGCGGCGAGGCCCTTCGGGGTGTTCGAGGCCACCACGTGGCTGAACTTGATCACGATCGGATTGTCGGCGGCGAGGGCCGGACCGGCCAGAGCGAGCACCGCGAGCGAGGCGGCGGTGGCGATCACATGGCGAAACTTGAAGTGCAAGGTGTCCTCCCGACGTTTCGGGGGACATTGCAATGACGCCCCCGCTTTGTATGCCAAGGACATTGTTAGCGGGTCGACGGCCGGAATGCCATTGACCGTTAGCCGCAGAGGCGGGGATTCCCATGCCGCAGCGCAAAAATGGTGGTGACTGTCATTCCGGGGCAGCCGCGCAAGCGGCTGAGCCCGAAATCCGAAGGTTATTGGCGCGGGCGCAAGCCAAGCTCGGGATTCCGGGTTCGACGCTGCGCGTCGCCCCGGAATGACGAAGCAAGGTTCGGCCCCAACCGACGATCGTGAACTCAGCTCGCAGCCGCAGCCGAGGCGCCCGCGCCCTGCGCCACGTCGCGCTGGCGCTTCATGACCAGCTTGTTGAGCGCCCCCAGATAGGCCTTGGCCGAGGCCACCAGCGTATCCGGATCCGCCGCGCGCGCGGTCATCGAGCGGCCGTCCTGCGACAGCCGCACCGAGACCTCGGCCTGCGCATCGGTGCCCTCGGTCACGGCATGGACCTGGTACAATTCCAGCTTGGCCTCGTGCGGCACCAGCGACTTGATGCAGTTGAAGACGGCATCGACCGGCCCGTTGCCCTCGCTCTCCTCGATCTTGGTCACGCCGTCGACGTCGAGCTTCATGGTGGCGCGCTGCGGGCCGCGGGTGCCAGCAATCACCGACAGCGACAGCAGCTTGATGCGGTCATGGGCGCTCACCATGCCCTCGTCGATCAGCGCCTCGATGTCCTCGTCATAGATGTGCTTCTTGCGGTCGGCCAAAGCCTTGAAGCGGACGAAGGCGTCCTCGACCTGGTTGCCCGCCAGCTTGTGGCCCATCTCCTCCAGCTTGTGGATGAAGGCATGGCGGCCGGAATGCTTGCCCATCACCAGCGAGGTCTGCTTCACGCCGACCGTCTCCGGCAGCATGATCTCGTAGGTCTGCGCGTTCTTCAGCATGCCGTCCTGATGGATGCCGCTCTCATGCGCGAACGCATTGCGGCCGACGATGGCCTTGTTGTACTGCACCGGGAACGAGGTCGCGGCCGAGACCACCTTGGAGGCGTGGGTGAGCTGCGTGGTGTCGATCTTGTTCCAGTACGGCAGCTTGTCGTTGCGCACGCGCATCGCCATCACGACCTCTTCCAGGGCCGCATTGCCGGCGCGCTCGCCGATGCCGTTGATGGTGCATTCGATCTGGCGAGCGCCGGCGCGCACGCCGGCCATCGAGTTGGCGACCGCCATGCCCAAATCGTTGTGGCAATGGACCGAAAATATCGCCTTGTCGGAGTTCGGCACGCTCTCGCGCACGCGCTTGAACAGGTCGTAATACTCCTCCGGCACGGCATAGCCGACGGTATCCGGAATGTTGATGGTGGTCGCGCCGGCCCTGATCGCGGCCTCGACGCAGCGGCACAGGAAGTCGAACTCGGTACGGGTGCCGTCCTCGGACGACCATTCGACGTCGTCGGTGTGGTTGCGCGCGCGGGTCACCGAGGAGATCACCAGTTCGTAGACCTGCTGCGGGTCCATCTGCAGCTTGTACTTCATGTGCACCGGCGAGGTGGACAGGAAGGTGTGGATGCGGCCGCGCCTGGCCGGGCGGATCGCCTCGGCGCAACGGTCGATGTCCTTGGCGCCGGCGCGCGACAGGCCGCAGACCACGGCGTTCTGGGTGCGCTTGGCGATCTCGTTGACGGCCTCGAAGTCACCGTCGGAGGCGATCGGGAAGCCGGCCTCGATGATGTCGACGCCCATGCCGTCCAGCATGGCGGCGATGTTGAGCTTCTCCTCGAACGTCATGGTGGCGCCGGGGCACTGCTCGCCATCGCGCAAAGTGGTGTCGAAAATGACGACGCGGTCCTTGTCGGACTGAACGGGATTGGACATCTGCTTTCCTCGAACTTTTCGGGTGGTGCGCGTGGCTTCCAGAGGCGCTAAAGGGTGTTTCGGTGTCGAAGCAGCCCCCTGAGTGCCCAGGCGCATCCCGCCCAGCCGGCCCTCAGGGGCAGCTAAGAAGCAGAAGCTCGATCGCGCCGATCAGGTCGGCGGGCTGCAGCGCGGCGAGCGCGATCGTCCGGGCGTCTGCCCCGGCGATGGCCTCGATCTCTGCGCTGCGAATCAGCATTGCCAAACCCTTTGCGAGAACACGAAAACTGTGCGGCAAAACCGTTGACGGTTTGTTGCCGAGGTGCCCTCGACAGCGCTTTTACTGGGAATGGGAGGGTCTCGCAACGCCGAATAATGGTCAGGAGAGGTGACGTATTCGGGCAGTCCCGCGCCGCTCTCCCTATAAATCTCTCCCTATGAACAGTGTCATCCCGGGCAAGGCCGCCAACGCGCCAGCGTTGGTGAACGCCGACCCGGGATCCGTACGCCGCGGCGGATTTGGCTGGGCGAGCTGGAGCGGCCATCCTGCCTCGCAGATCTCCCTGGGGTTATGGATCCCGGATCGGCGCACGCGTGACCGCGCGCTTGTCCGGGATGACGGTGAGGGTGTGGTTGTCGGCATCTGCACCAGCACGCATTTCACGCTCCCGCGACACATCCGTGCCCGAGTTGTTCACCCGCATCGTACCCTCTTCCATCAGAGGGTGCAGGGAAGACCGGGCGTCTGCCGACACCCGCGGCCCCCGTGCGATAGAAAATGCACGGGGCAGGAACCACAGGATCGGCCAGGACATCCCGGCCTTCCCTGCGCAACGGCTTTACGGCTTACTTCGCGCTCTCCCTGGGGACCGGGCTTTCTTGCCCCCATCATCCGCACCGCTGCTTCGCGCAACGGCACGAACTTGACCTCAGCATCGGGAGGCCAGGACCACACGACTTCGCCGTCCGCAAAACGCCGGTCGTCCACCGGCGCCTCACGGCCATCGCTCCCCGCACTCCACGTATCGTGACGACGCGTACGCCCCTCTTCGATGAGGCGGGATGACGTAGAGAAGCACGTTTTCTGAAAAAAGGAAAGAGGAAATTTCGTCGAATACGAAGATCGAGCGTGTGGTACCATGACCTCATGACAAACCGCATCTTCGTCCACGGCGTGCCGGACACGCCCGCAATCTGGGGCCCGCTGATCGCGGCGCTCGGCGAGACCGTGGCAGTGCCTGCCCTGCCCGGCTTCGACGGCGATGCACCTCCGGGCTTCCCCTGCACCAAGGACGCCTACGCCGACTGGCTGGTCGCGCTGCTGGAAGCGCAGCATGCGGCGGTCGGGCCGCTCGACCTGGTCGGGCATGATTGGGGCGCGCTGCTGGTGCTGCGCGCGGCATCGCTGCGGCCGGGGCTGGTGCGCTCCTGGGCGGTCGCTGGCGGCGCACTCGATCCGGACTATCGGGGACATCGCATCGCGCGGATCTGGAATACGCCCGTGCTCGGCGAGATATTCATGGCGGTGTCGTCGCAAGCTGCCATGGCACGGATGTTCCGGCAGAGCGGATTGCCATCGGAGCTGGCGGCGCGCGAAGCCACGGCATGGCAGGCTCCGATGCGCCGGGCGATCCTCGCGCTGTATCGCTCCGCCGACGGTCTGTGCTTCAAGGGCGACTGGATCGCGCGGCTCGAACAGCTGCCGCGGCGTGGACTGGTGATCTCGGGCACACAGGATCCGTTCGTGCCGCTCGACACGCTCAGCCGGTTCGCGCAAGCGCACGGCGCGCGGCTTCATGTCGAGCCGGACGCCGGCCACTGGAGCATCGTCGAGCGGCCGCAGAGCATCGCGGCCGCGCTGCGGGCGTATTGGGCGGAATGAGCACCAGTCCTATTGCGACAGGGCTGAGACCAGCGCATCGCCGATTACATTGGCAATCTCCTGCTCGTGGCCGGGGTATGCGCGAAACACGTATTGTTGCCCGAGGAGTTGAGTTTGCTTCTCGACGTCCCAAATCCGAAGCGAGACTTTGTGACGGCCATCGCTGAGGAGCGCGGCATTGCCGACCAGCACGAGATCAAAGTGCAGATCTCGCGATTTCTCGAATTGCGGCAGCAGAATATCCGGATGACCTGGGCTTGCCATCGGGACAGGCTCTTCGACGACCCGGAGCGACGGCATTGCGTGGAATCGCGCGCGTAGCGCGCTCGTCAGAAGGGCGGCATCATCTCCCGCCTCAGGCGTCATCGCATGCAGCTCGGGCACCGCGATCACGCGTTCGCCTTCGGCCGAAGCAGGTCGCGCCAGGACCGTGAGCAGAGCCGCGACGGCAAATGCAACACCAAGAAAAACGTCATGAAAACGTCGAAGTATGCCGGCCTGCATGGTCACTTCAATCCTCATCTCAATCTACGCCCGAGCAATGGGCCGGCTCTTCGACGTGCGCGCCGGCTATCACACAATCTTTGATGGATTGCGGTCCTCTGATACCATAACCTGAAAGTCGCTCATCGGAGACATTCGACATGGCGCGTCTCAAGACCGGACTTTGGTTGTTCTCAGCGCTGCTGGTGGCCCGGCTCTTCTCCAGCGCAGCCTTCGCCGAGGACTTGAGCCTCGCCCGCTTTCCTCAATCCGACTGGGCGACCGCCACGCCTGAGGACGAAGGGATGGATTCGGCGGCCCTCGCAAAACTCGTCGCTTCCGGTAAGGCGATGAGGTTCGACAGCCTGCTGATCGCGCGCCACGGCCGGGTCGTGCTCGATGCGTCCTATGCACCGTACAACGCCGACGAGCCGCACATCATCAATTCCGCGACCAAAGCCGTGGTCTCGACGCTGATTGCGATGCTGCTCAAGGACGGCGTGCTCGACAGTCTCGATCATCCGGTGCTCGACTTCTTCAAGGACCGCAAGATCGACAATGTCGACGCGCGCAAGCAGGCGCTCACGGTGCAGCACCTGCTCAACATGACCTCCGGGTTCGACTGGGACGAGGGTTATAGCGGCGGCGCCGAGACATCCCTCTACGAGATGGGCCGGAGTCCGGATTGGGTGCAGTACATCCTCGACAGGCCGATGGCGCAAGCGCCCGGCGAGACGTTCTACTACAACAGCGGCAACTCGCATCTGCTCTCCGCGATCGTCACGAAGCTCACCGGCAAGAGCGCGGAGGACTTCGCCAAGGAGAGGCTGTTTGGGCCGCTCGGGATCACCGAGCACACCTGGTTCAAGGATGCCCAGGGAATTTCCGCCGGCGGTTTCGGGCTGGCGCTGAAGCCGCGCGACATGGCGAAGATCGGCTACCTCTATCTGCGGCGCGGCCGCTGGGGCGAGCAGCAATTGCTGCCGCCGGACTGGATCGAAGCCGTCAACCACGCCACCGTCAGCATGAATGCGAAGTTCGATCCGGGGCTCTCCTACGCCGATCAGTTCTGGGCCCTGCCGGACAAACACGTATTCATGGCGGTCGGCTACCACTGCCAGGTCATCATGGTGCTGCCCGACCGCGACATCGTGGCGGTGATGACCGCGCGCGAGTTCTGTCCATTCCGCAAGCTCGCCAACACCATTTCGGCGACTGTGACATCTGACAGCGCCCTGCCTGCGGCGCCGGAAGCGGCAGCCGCGCTCGCCGCTGATGTCCGCGAGGTCGCGACGGAAACGCGAGGCCCGGTCGGAGCCGTGCCGGAGATGGCGGCTTCCATCTCGGGCAAGACCTACAGCTTCCCGCCCGGCCCGCTCGGCATCAACACGATCAAGCTGGACCTCACGGGACCGGAACCGCAGGTCACCTGGGACATCCCCTCGCGGGACCGCGCCGGAGGCACGGTGCATCTGCAGAGCCCGATCGGCCTCGATGGCCTCTATCGCAAGACCGCGCCGCCCCATCCCTGGCAGCCCTTCACCTACCGGGCCATGAAGGGCAGCTGGATCGACGCCACGACCTTCGTGATCGACGCCCAGTTCATTGGCCAGGGCGAGGAGCGCAATTGGCGGCTCAGCTTCGACGGCGACAAGGTGACGTTCCGAACGAAGGGCCGCTACGGCAAGGACGTAGTGGTCGAGGGTCATGCGGCGCCATGAGTCCTCGGCGGCTCTGCGCAGCCTGACGAAAGTCGAGCGCGAATGCTGCAGCACTGATCGGCTCCGTTCGGCTGGGCGGAGACATGCCGCACGGCGAGAATTGGAACAGTTCTCATAGCGCTCTGCGTGCCGCGGGCGGAGGATGCGATCTCCCGTCGTTTTCTCAAACAGATCATCTCGTGTATGTCTGCCTTCCCGCCAAGCCTCCGGCCCTGCCCGGCGCGGCGGGGGATCGTTTTTCGATTGCGGTGGCATAATGTTGAGATTGCTGGAGCGGCTGGGTCTCCGTTTCGAGGATGCCGTCGAGGAGCGGCGTTTCGTCGACCATTACGTCCGCGGCAGCACAGCCTGGACGCAGATCGCGATGCTGCTCGGCGCCCTCACCTTTGCCGGCTACACGCTGTGGGACTGGGTGCTCTATCCCGAGATCGTGCCGACCACGCTCGCGATCCGCGGCGGCACCGCCGTGCTGGTGCTGCTGCCGCTGACGGCGCTGCTGTCGACATCAGCGCGCCGATGGGCCGAGCCGATCCATCTCATTTATTGCGTCATCCCCGGCTGCGTGCTGCCGACCATCTACTGGGTGCTGCCGTCGGGCTTCACCTACTCCGCGGCCGGCATGATCATCGTCATCCTGTTCGTCTCCACCATGCTGCCGCTGCGCACCGGCTCCTACGCGATCTTCTGCGCGACGAGCTGGAGCGCGCTGGCGGTGGCCGAGAGTCTCGCGACCGAGCCGCTGCCGCCGGGCCTGCGCTTCATCGATCATTCGCTGGTCGGCAATGCCTGCCTGCTCTCGCTCTATGCCGTCGGCGCGCGCGAGTACCAGGCGCGCAAGCAGTTCCGCACCGCGGAGGCGCTGCAGCGGGAGAAGGAGCGCTCCGAGACCTCGCTGCGCGATCTGCATGCGACCCAGGCCCATCTGGTGCAGGCGGAGAAGCTGGCCTCGCTCGGCCAGCTCGTCGCCGGTGTCGGCCACGAGGTCAGCACGCCGCTCGGGCTGGCGCTGACCACGTCGACGGCGATGGAAGACGACGTCGAGGCGATCGCGCGCATGCTTGGCGGCGGCCCGGTGCGGCGCTCGGATCTGGCGAGGGGCGTGGCGCGGCTGCAGCAGGGCCTGCATCTGACGACGCAGAGCCTGCACCGGGCCTCCGAGATGGTACACAGCTTCAAACAGGTTGCCGTCGACCAGGCCAACGAGGAGCTGCAAACCTTCGAGCTGCAAAGCTGGATGACCGATCACGTCGCCAAGCTCCGCCCGCTGCTGGCGCGCCAGGGCCTGACGGTCGTGCTCTCCTGCCCGGAGGGCATCGTGCTCACCAGCTATCCCGGTGCACTCGGACAGGTCATCAGCATCCTCGCCTTCAATGCGGCGACGCATGCCTATCCCGGCGACATCAGCGGCGTCCTCACCGTGGAGGTCGCACAGCCCGGCGATGATTCGGTGCGCATCGTCTGCGCCGATCAGGGCGTCGGCATGCGCGACCAGGTTCGCGGGCGGGTGTTCGACCCGTTCTTCACCACGCGCCGCGAGAAGGGCAATGCCGGCCTCGGCCTGCACATCGCCTTCAACCTCGTGGCATCCACACTCGGCGGCCGCATCGAGCTCGACAGCCAGCCGCAGCAGGGCACGCGCATCACGCTGGACATTCCGCTGATCGGACCAGGCAAGCCGGCCGAGCTGGAACTCGCCGCCGCACAATAGACTCGGCCGCGCGCGCATCAACGACCGGTCCCAAGCGTTGAGAGTCCTCGACACGCAGTCCCGGAAAACGAGACCAGCAGCGCTCCGTCCGCGGCTTGGGTGGAGCGCTTATCGCGCATCATATCGTGCACGATCATGAATCACTCCGCGTCGATCGTGATCATCAAATGCGCAATGCCGCAGAGACGCCGCGACCTGCGCATCTCCGAACCAATTAGAACAATTCAACACCGCATGGCTTAGAGCAATTCAATCCGGCGCGTTGTGTCTTTCGCTGCACTGCGTTGCTAGACGTCGCATCAAGCTGACCGTTCCCTCGAACGGTGCGACGTGGAATTGCCGTGAACGATGACGAAGTGTGAAGGCCGGCGCGATGCGCGCGCTCGTACCGGGATGCGTGGCGCGATTGCGCTCGTGAGTGCTCTGACCGCAGACCTCCTCTGGTCCCCCTCTCCCGTGTTTGCGCAGGCGACGCTGCCGCCGGTGACGGTCGACGTGCCGGCGCCGAAGCGCAAGCCTGCGAGCGCCGCCAGCGCGCCGCAGCGCCAGGCGCGCGCGCTGCCGTCACGACGCGCGATGCCGCCGCCGCCGATGCCGACCCGCGCGGAACGCGCCGCGGCAGAGGCCGTAGTGCTCAACGCCGCCAAGCTCAACTACCGCGCCATGCCGAGCGCGACCACGCTGCGCAGCGGCGCCTCGCCGCTCGACACCGCGCAATCCGTCAATGTCGTGCCCGAACAGGTGATCAGGGACCAGTTGCCGCGCAACATCGACGACGCGCTCGCCAATATCAGCGGCGTCACCCAGGCCAACACGCTCGCCGGCACGCAGGACGCGGTGATGCGGCGCGGCTTCGGCGACAACCGCGACGGCTCGATCATGCGCAACGGCATGCCGCTGGTGCAGAGCCGCAGCCTCAATGCGGCGGTGGAGAGCGTCGAGGTGCTGAAGGGCCCGGCCTCGCTGCTCTACGGCATCATGGATCCCGGCGGCATCGTCAACACCATCAGCAAGCGCCCCGAGCTTTATCAGCACGGCTCGGTGACGCTGCTCGGCTCGGCCTATGCCAACAACAGAACCGGCGCCGACGGCACGATCGACGTCACCGGCCCGATCGGCGACGGCGGCCTCGCCTATCGCTTCATCGGCTACGGCGTCAGCGAGGATTACTGGCGCAATTTCGGCCGCCATCGCGAGATGCTGGTGGCGCCGTCGCTCGCCTGGTACGGCGACACGACCACGGTCCAGCTCAACTACGAGCATCGCGAGTTCATCGCCCCGTTCGATCGCGGCACCGCCTTCATAAATGGCGCACCGCTCGCGATCCCCGCGACGCGGCGGCTCGACGAGCCCTTCAACAACACATGGGGGCAGTCCGACCTGGTCCAGGCCTCGGTCGAGCAGAAGCTCAACGACGATTGGAAGCTCACCGCGGCCTACAGCTACAACACCGAGAGCTCCAGCGCCAACCAGCTGCGCATCACCACAATCGATGCGAAGGGCAAGGAGACCCGCAGCAACGACGGCACCTGGGGCTCGCTGAGCCGGGTCAGCTACGGCACGTCCTACATCCAGGGCGCCTTCTGGCTCGGCGGCCTGCGCAACGAGGTGCTGTTCGGCGGCGACGCGCAATATCGCACGATCTATCGCCAGGACCTGATCCGCGACAAGGTCACGAGCGTGTTCAATGTCTACAACCCGGTCTACGGGCTGATCCAACCCGGCACGCTGGTCTCGGCCAGCGACAGCGACCAGACCGACAAGCTCGGCCAGTATTCGCTGTTCGTGCAGGACACGCTGCATCTCACCGACAAACTCTCCTTCGTCGGCGGCGTCCGCTACATGGACTACGAGCAGATCGCCGGCCGCGGCCGGCCGTTCAAGGCCAATACCAACGTCGCCGCCGACACCGTGCTGCCGCTCGGCGGCGCCATCCTCAAGCTGAACGAGCAGGTGTCGCTCTACGCCAGCTACACCAAAAGCCTGAAGCCGAACTCGACCATCGCCCCGCTCACCGGCGGCGTGGTGCTCGGCTCCAACATCGCACCGGAGCAAGGCACGGCGTGGGAGACCGGCTTCAAGTTCGATCTCGACAAGAGGCTGTCCGGCACCGTCGCGGTCTACGACATCGACAAGCAGAACGTGCTGGTGTCGCAGACCAATGCCAGCAACGTCGTCGAATACACCACCGCCGGCAAGGTGCGCTCGCGCGGCGCCGAGGTCGACGTCACCGGCAAGATCGCCGAGCACTGGACGATGATCGGCAGCTACGGCTACACCGATGCCAGGGTCACGGACGACCCGGTCTATCGCGGCAACCGGCTGCAGAACGTCGCGCTCAACACCGCCTCGCTCTACCTCGTCTACGATTTCGGCACGGCGTTGCCCGGCCAGCTCAGGCTCGGCGGCGGCGCGCGCTATGTCGGCGACCGGGCCGGCGACGCCGCCAACAGCTTCGTGCTGCCGTCCTACGTCGTCGCCGACGTGTTCGCGAGCTACGAGACCAGGCACCATAACCTGCCGGTGATCTACCAGCTCAACGTCAAGAACCTGTTCGATAACGTCTACTACCCCTCGGCCAACAGCGCGCTGACCGTCGCGGTCGGCGATGCGAGGCGGGTGTCGCTGTCAGCGACGATGAAGTTCTGAGCCAAGGAGAAGCGTGCGTGACGTCCTTCCGCATCAAACCAGCGCTGCTGCAGATCCACTCTGTCCTGGGTCTTGCGGCCGCGCTGATCCTCTCCCTCATGGGCATCACCGGCGCGATCATGGGTTTCGAGGACGAGATCCAGGCCGGTCTCAACGCCAAACTGTCCCACGTCGCGCCGCGTACGGAAGCGCCGCTTTCGCCCGCCGAGCTGGTGGCGCGGCTGCAGGCTGATCCGGCGCTCGGCAAGGTCTCGGCGATCACGCTGTCGCGCGATCCCCTGGCGGCCGTGCGCGTCCGCTTCGCGCGCAATGAGGATGGCGGCCGGCCCTCCTCGCTGCTGGTCGATCCCTATGACGGCCGCGTGCTCGGTGAGCCCCGCGGCGAGGCGTTCTTCGCCACCGTGCGGAGGCTGCATCGCTGGCTGCTGCTGCCGGGCGACGGCAACGGCGCCGGCCGCCAGATCACCGGCGCCGCGGTGCTCGGCCTCGTCGTGCTGCTGATCACGGGCGTCGTGCTGCGCTGGCCGCGCCGGGCGAGCAGCGCAGCACTCTGGCTGAAGCCGCAGCTCGGACTGAGCGGACGCGGCCTGCACCGCTCGCTGCACAGCGTGATCGGCACATGGGTGCTGCCGGTGTATCTGGTGATCGCGCTGACCGGGCTGTCCTATTCCTACGCCTGGTACAAGGACGGCCTGACCTGGCTGCTCGCGCCGGCGACATCAGGAGCGCCGATGCCGGGCAAGGCTCCGCGCGAGGGCCGCTCCGGGTCTGCGGACGCAAAGCCTGCCGCGCTCGATCTGGTCTGGTCCACGTTGCGTGAGCAGATCGGGGATCGCTTCGCGGTGATGCAGCTCACCTTGCCGGCGGGCGCCGGCGCGGCGGTGCGCGTGCGCGCCTGGCCGAGCGAGGCGCATGACGGCCGGCGCGACGAATTCCGTATCGACGGCGCGACGGGTCGGCTGCTCGCGGCCGAGCGTTACGCCGACAAGACCGCCGGCGAGCGCGTGCTCGCCCGCATCCTGGATATCCACCGCGGCAGCATTCTCGGCTGGCCCGGCCAGCTCGCCTTCATGCTCGCCGCCGCGCTGATGCCGCTGTTCGCCGTCACGGGCACGCTGCTCTATCTGTCGCGGCGCCGCTTGCGGCGGCCGACACAGTCGGCACGCGCTGTCCAGCTCGTTCCCGGCGAGTGAGGCCGGGCGCTCAGGCTACGGCGCGGACATGCGACGCGCGCCGGATGGCGTTGGCCGCGATGATGACGTGCAGCAGCAGCGACAGGCAGAAGCCGAGGGCGTGCTGGGCAGCCGTCGCCGGGATGGTGAGGACCGTCACGAGGCCGAGCGGAATGAACAGCACGATGCCGGTGACGAGGCCGGGATTGTAGCCACGGAAGCGCAGCGCCGGGCCGATATGGCCGAGCGAGTTGACGAGCATCAGATAGGGCGCGACCAGCGCCCAGGCCGGGCCGGCGATCCAGGCGACGTAGAGCGCAATCAGGTCGATGCCCCAGACCGCGCCGCAATTGACCCAGAGCACGTCGATCGTGGTCAGCGCCTCGCGGCCGCCGAACATCACGTTGTTGACGAAGCTGCGGAAGCGGTCGCCGGTGTGCTCCTCGACCTGGTGGATCATGTAGCCCGGCGAATGCAGGAAGATCAGCAGCAGCGCGAGCGGCCAGTCGGCCGCCAGCAGCGGTACCAGCGCCAGCAGCGCTGCGGCCATGAACACGGCACCGGCCACCCAGTGACGGGAGAGAAGGTCCAGCATCAGCGAGTGATGCGCGAGTCGGCTGAACTTGCCAAGCCGGGTTGCCCCGGACACCGCCGCGCCGGGAGGCTGCGGCGTGATGTCCTGTCGCAGCCTCCAAACCTTTCGGGGCGCGGCGCGACCTACTTGAGCAGCACCAGGCATTCGCCGGCCGGCGTGGCGTTGGCGCGGGCGGTGTCGCGATCGAACTTGCCGGCCATCACCAGCGGCCTGACACGCTCGACGATGACGTCCTTGACGACGCTGTCCGGGCCGATGGCAGGAGCTGCGACGTCGTAGATCTGCTTCGCCACGGGCGACAGCTTGGCGGCACAGCTGTCGGCGGCGGCGCGGTTGCCGGCCAGCGCGGCCTGCGACAGAAGACATTGGGAGACGGCGACGAATGTGACAAACGGGAATGCGACGCGCAGCATGGCAATCAGTCCTTCGTTCAAATGAGGTTCAGCCCGGCGCAAGCAGGCTCGGTCCGGAGCACATCCACTCAGTGTCCGGCCGCCCGCATGCGGGCTCTGATCTAACCCGAGCCGGCAGCAACGCCTACTCGATTTCGCCCGTCCGCCAGCCGAGGTCCAGACCGTGCAGCAAGCTCCTGAAATGCTTCGAAAAACCCCGGTGCAGAAGCGCACGCGGCAGACCCTCGACGTGATTTTCGAGGCAACCGCTCAACTTCTGCAGAGCGGCGGCGGCAAGGGCCTGAGCACGAACGCCATCGCCGAGCGCGCGGGCTTCTCGATCGGCACGCTCTATAGCTATTTCAGGGACAAGACCTCACTGTTGCGTGCGCTGGTGCTGCGCGAGTTCGCTCGACAGGAGGCGGAGTTCGGGGAGGCGCTGGAGGCGCATCGCGGGCTTGGACGCGAGGCGATCGTGCGCGCGGCGGTGCGCCAGGGCTTCGCCCCGTTCGCCGGCCGTCACCGTGTGCGGCGCTATCTTCTCGTCCTGTTGGGCAACGACGCGGAGCTGCAGAAGGCGCTGCACGAGATGGTGGACCGCATGACCGAACGGCTGATCGCGACGGTGGGATTGCGGAGTGAAGCGATGCCGGCCGCGCGCCGCTTCATCCTGGTCCGCGCTGCGCTGGGCCCGATCCGGGCTGCCGTCATGCGCGAACATCGCCTCGTCGGCACACGCGAGCTCGAGGACGAACTGGTGCGGCTGATGCTGTTCCTGCTGGAGCCGGATCCCGTCAAATCGTCATGAGGGCCGTCACGAGGGGCCGTCGGGCTTGGCGGCCTCCAGCCGCTCAGCGAGCTTCTTCAAGGCCTCCTCCGACGCCGGCCGGCTCTGGAACTCGCGGATGGCGCGCGACAGCTCCTGATCCGACATCGGATGAGCCGGCTGCTTGATGCGGCCGTCGGCAAGGGCGGCTGCGATGGTCTCGATATGCGGCCCCGCGCCACCGAACAATCGGCGGAGCCGGTTGAGGAACGCGATGTGGGGCACAGCTGTTCTCCCGATGCGGCGACCGGCAACCCTCGACCGCATCTGCTGACGACGACCTTAGTCGGTAACGCCGGCTCCGTCGTCTCATTTGATACACAACCCCGCCCGGACGGTAGGATTTTCATAGATGCGGACCGGATCGTCACCAACAAGCTCAGGGAGCATTCGAAACTGTCCGGCGAGGACATCGCCGAGATCCGGAATTTCAGCTCCGCTTTGCGCGAGCTCGCCGATCAGGAGGACCTCATCCGCCAGGGCGACGAGCCGGACCGTTCCGTCGTCGTGATCTCCGGATGGGTGGCGCGCTATCACCTGCTGTCCGGCGGGCAGCGGCAGTATCTCTCCTTTCACATGCCCGGTGACTGGCCCGACGCCCAGTCGATCTTCCTCGACTGCATGGATCACGCCGTCTGCGCGATCGGGCCGGCGGTGGTGGCGAGCGTTGCGCACAAGGAGCTGACCCGCGCGATCAGCCGGCGGCCGACGCTCGGCTTTGCGATCTGGCGCGAGACGCTGATCGATGCGTCGATCTTCCGCGAGGCCATCACCAACAACAGCGCGCGGAGCAAGCCGGCGCGCATGGCGCACATGTTCTGCGAGCTGTTCTATCGCGCCCGCGCGCTCGGCCATGTCCGGCACGATCAGTTGCGGCTGCCGGTCAGCCTGGTGCAGCTCGGCGAGGCACTGGGCATCGCGATCGCGACGGTCAACCGCACGCTGGTCGAGCTGCGCGCCAGCCGCGCTGTCGATTTCCGCAGCGGCCTGCTGACGGTGCACGACTGGACGCGGCTATGCGCGATCGGCGAGTTCGATCCCAGCTATCTGCACCTGAAGAAGCAGCCGCGCTGAGGCACAGGTCTCAGCGCGGCGACTCACGTGGGCTCGCGACTCCCACCTTTAACGGTTGCGCGCGTCAGCTCAGGCGACCTTGGTGATGAGCTTGACCACGTAGGCGTAGGGCCCGTTCGGGCTCTTCTCGGCGATCCAGGCGCAGTGCCAGTCGGAGCCGTAGCGCAAGCCCGTGTCCCATCCCGAGCCGCCGCCGTGCTCGTTGTCCCACGACCAGGCCTTGCGGTCCTTCTGAGGATCGGAGGGGAAGCTGCTGCCGCTGTAGACGGAGATCTGCCCCTGCTGCGCGCGGAACGGCGAGTTCGTGCTCCACTTGAGCCACAGATTGCCCTGCTCCTCGTAGGACGTGAGCGACCATTGGTAGGACGCCGAGACGGTCTGCGGATTGGTGCTGGTGGCCGAGGTCTGCTCAATGACTGCCATGATGGTCTCCTTACAAAATGAGATGAAAAATCTTCACAATAGTGGCTGCCCAAAAGACAACCATTGATTGTATATCTGATAAAGCTCACCCCGACAACGTGCGCTGTTCGCACAACGCCGTGATCGCGCGGCAGGCGTGGCGTCCAGCCGAGGCCCACCGATCCCCGCACTCAGATGCAGAGACCGATCACCTTGATGCTGAGGTGGCAGTCCTTGGAGGCGGACGCCGGCGGCTTGGCGCCCCAGCGCGTCGCCGGCTTGGCGTCGCCTTTCGCGGATCGGGTCGCGGCCTGCGCGACGACGGCCTTGGCCTTGCCCTTCGGCCTGTCGGTCTCGTAGTCGCCCGCGATCACCATCGCCCAATAGGTCCGCTTGCCGCTGGCGTTCTTTGCGCTGGCGATGCCGACCTTGGTCGCCTTGGGAAGCAGCAGGTTCTTGCGGTGCCCCGCCGAGTTGATCCACTGCCCCAGCGTCTTGTCGAAATTGTCGTAGCCATAGGCGATGTTCTCGGCCGCACGGCCGGCCTTCGACGGAGCCACACGGCGGGTGAAGGGACCGAGCACCTCGTGGCTGAGATCGTCCTTGTCGGCCATCGCGCGCGCTTGCTCCATCGCGATGCGGTCGAGCGTCGCGTCGCGCGTCACGCGGCCTTCGCCATGCGCGAGCCGAAACGCCGAGATCTGATCGGCCGGCGCGGAGTCGCCGGCAAATGCCGCATGGGCCGACAGCGCCAGCAGCGCTGCAACCAAAACCGCGCGAAAGCCGCGCAACGTGAAACGAAGCTCCCGCATGCTAGGACACGTGCTCATCAATCCGGAGTAGGTAACGGTCGCTCGATCCCGCTTTGATCCGAAGCGACGGACGTGCTGGACCGCCGCGGAACCACCCGATATGACAATGCCGGAATTCAGTCCAATGCGGGTGGTCGATACTTCTCTATTCTATTTCGACACTTTGTGCCAAGTCGGCGCAATCGTGCTGGCGGGCGCGGCCTCCGAGATCGAGAACGTCAGCCACGTGTTCCAGCCCGACGGCCGGTTGGCGGCGTCGAACTCGCCATATCCCTTCAGCCCCAGGAACGCCTGATTGCTGCCGATCTGGAAAATATATCCGATCTGCGGGCCAACGCCGAGGACGCGCGAGCGGAAGCCGCCGAGAGCGGCGGGCTGACCGAAGTCGTCGGTAATCTGCTGATAGGCGTAGCCAACGAAACCGACGAAGACCTGCTTCGACAGGAACTGCGACACGCCCCAGTCGAGATGGAAATCGATGCCGCTCTGGTACCGGGTATCGGGATTCTTGAAATTGTAGGTCAAGCCCCCGACGGCTGAAAATTCCGTGCCGGTCGCCGGGTTCAAATAAGTGTAGCCGCCGCCAAAGTCGATGGCGCCGTGACCGATGCCGATGTTGGCCAGCCGGTTCCGACTGTAGTCGCCGACGGGAATATCGCCGGCGCCGTAGACCATGATGTTGTGGACGCCGTTATTCCACTTCAGCTTCACGGTCGGATAGAGATCTCCGTAAGAGACGAGTGCGTCTTCGAGGAATCCGGTGCGCGTGCTGACGATCGGACCGGCAACCGTCGTCAACGTACCAGCGATGCTCGCGGAATTTCTGCCGTAGACGCTGGCCAGCGTCGCCGACAACTGGCCGCCGAGTACGGGCGTCGCAAACGTGTAGGTCGGCGCGATGAACATCAGATCGGCCTGGCCACGCAAAGCCAGATTGAGATCGATGTTGACGGTTGGAGAAAATCGTCCGACCTGGAACTCGCGCGACGCCGCGGCCGCGCCTGAGGCACCCACGCTCGTATGGTAGTAGATGGCAGCCACCGACCAGCCCGGCGTGGCCGGCGTTGCGGCGAGGCTACCGTACAATCCCGGCAGCCAGAACGAGATGCCGCTCTCATCGGCATGGGCGACCAGAGGCGAAAAAGAAGCCACCGCGGCGGACGCGAAAACGCCGCTCAGCCACAATCGCAGGAAGCCGGACCTGCGTCCCGATCTATCGCGCTGCAATCGCAATCCCCCCACGCTCCCATTTCAGGCGGCATGCCTGAGTTGTCGTCGACGACTACGGCTTGTAGTCGCTCATCCCCCGTCCGGTCTTGTCGTAGACATTGAAACACTCGTCCGACATGATCGTAGCGATGCCACTTATGGGTACCTCGGTCAGATCTTTCTCAAGCGTCTTGATCCGGAACTTCCACCCGAGAACCTCGGCTCCACGGTGCTTGCATTCTGCCCGACGGCCCCCCTCAGCTTGAGGCCAGAAGGATCGTCGCCAGATTGGCTATTTGCATTGCACGCTCCTTCTCAAGGGACCGATCACTGACCTGGCGAGCACGAAGAGCGCATCAATCGGACAGTCCTTTCTTCAAAGCCGCTGCCTTGCGGGCTTGGACGGCTTCTTCATTGTCGGCCTTCTTCATACCCACTAGATCGATCGTCACCTTGCCGATCTTCCCTGTGAACTTGAACGGCACCTTGTAGGCCTCGGTAACAGGCGTGCCTTCATCGGCACCGACGTCTGCGCCTTCGTCCGCGGAGTAGAAGCAGCATTGGGTTCGTTCGATCCGGCCGGTCGCAACGGTCTTTCCGTTCACGAGGATCGTACCCACGCCACCCTGGCCCAGGCCGCCACCGTCATAAGCGAACTCAAAGCGCAGTGCGGCTTTGCCTGCCGGAAGAGCCTGCTTGGCGGTTACGGTGTATCGCTGCAGACCGAGAAAATTATACGTGTAGGTCGGCTTTCCGTCCTTCAGGTAGAAGGTCCAGCCACCGAACCGTCCGGCTTGAGCGATGATGACGCCATTGCCTCCGCCCTTCGGGATGTCCAGATCGGCAGTAATGGCGTGCGATTGGTTCTTCAGGTTGATGAAGACATTCTCCGTCATCCCGATCATGCCTTCGTAGACCGTCAGGCTGGTGCGGCCGGCCATCAGGTCGGGACGTCCGACCAGCGCCGCGTTGGTGCGCTCCAGGGTCCGGTCGTCGAGCGGCAGCACGTTGTATTTCACTGCTTCCTTCAGGAACAGCTCCTGCATCTCCTTCAGCTTGTCCGGATTTTTGGCAGCCAGATCGTTGCTCAGGCTGAAGTCCGATCGCGCATCGTAAAGCTCCCAGATATCCTGCTGGAGCGGCCGCCGCGGCTTGGTTTCCCAGGCCGCCCGGTGCACCGTGCCGGCAAGCCAGCCATCGCTGTAGATCGCGCGGTTGCCGAAGATTTCGAAGTACTGCGTCACATGCCTGCTCGGCGCCTTGGCGTCGGCAAAGCTGTAGGCCATGCTTACGCCTTCAATGGGAGTCTGGACCGTTCCATTTACGCTCTTGGGCTCGGGCAGTTTCGCTGCTTCGAGAATGGTCGGCACGATGTCGATGACGTGATGCCACTGCGGACGAAGCTCACCTTTCGCCGCGATCCCCTTCGGCCAGTGGACGACCATGCCATTGCGGGTGCCGCCATAGCTCGAGGCCACTTGCTTGGTCCAGGTAAACGGAGTGTCGCCAGCGACCGCCCAGCCGGCCGCGTAATGGCCGTAGGTGTTGGGACCGCCGAGTTCGTCATAGTGCTTCAAGACGTCCTGGACGGTTTCCTGCACTCCATTGAAATAGGTCATCTCGTTGTACAGGCCGTTCGCGCCGCCTTCGGCACTCGCGCCGTTGTCGCCGACGATGTAGAAGATCAACGTATTGTCGAGTTGGCCCGTTGCCTTGATGGCGTCGATCAGGCGGCCGATCTCGGTGTCGGTGTATTCGCCAAATCCGGCGAATACTTCCATCTGGCGCACGAACAGCTTCTTCTCGTCAGCGCTCAGCTTGTCCCAGTCCTGGATGGCGTCCGGCTTCGGGGCGAGCTTGGTATCGGGTGGCACCACGCCGAGCTTGATCTGCCGCGCCAACGTCTCCTCGCGCAGCTTGTCCCAGCCCTGATCGAACTTGCCCTTGTACTTGGCGATCCATTCTTTGGGCACCTGATGCGGGGCATGGGTGGCGCCGGGTGCAAAATACATGAAGAACGGCTTGTCCGGCGTCAGCGATTTCTCCGACCGCATCCAGTCGATCGCCTTGTCGGTCATGTCGGTCATGAAATGATAGTTCGGGTCCGTCGACGGCTCGACCTGGGTCATGCCGTCGTAGATCAGCGGCGCCCATTGATTGGTTTCGCCGCCCATGAAGCCATAGAACTTGTCGAAGCCCTGGCGCGTCGGCCAGCGGTCGGTCGGGCCGGAGGGACTGACCTCCCATGCCGCGGTCTCGTGATTTTTGCCGAAATGCGCCGTGCTGTAGCCGTTCAACCGCAGCATCTCCGCGACGGACGCGACATTGTTGGGACGCTGACCGGTCTGTCCCGGGAAGGACGTCGCGGTTTCCGCGATCGAACCGAAATTGTTCATGTGATGGTTGCGGCCGCTGAGCAGCGCCGCGCGGGTCGGCGAACAAAGCGCCGTGGTGTGAAACTCGTTGTAGCGGAGACCCTCGTTGGCGAGGCGGTCGACCGTCGGCATCCTGATCGGGCCGCCAAATGCGCTCGACTGGCCGAAGCCCATGTCGTCGATGAGCACGATCAGTACATTGGGTGCACCGGCCGGCGCCTTGACTTCAAACCGCGGCGGCGGCGGCGCATCGCGCGCATCGAATACGGTGCTGTGTGGAGGCTGCGGTTCAGGAATCGGCAGAACCGATCGCTCGGTCGGCAACACAGCACTCGGCGGCGCCGACTGTTGGGCCAATGCTGGAAGCACGAGTAGCGTCGTCAACGACAGGACCGACGCAGCCAACTTCATTCGCTTCATGATCACTGCCTTTGGATGAGACAATTGACAAGTGAGACAATTGACACGGCTTCTCGCTGCCGGAACGATCCTGCCCGCAAACCGCGATCATCGGCGCGGGCAATGACGTTCGGCCGGCCCAACCGGCTCGCGGAGAGCGATAATTCTATAATTCTAGCGTCTGCCGACGCGATTGACCGGCCCGCCTCGATTCATCGGCGTTCCCCGCACGCGCACGCCTGGGGCCACCACGGCGCGCGCCACCGGGCGGGGCCGCAGCACGACGCCGGGCCTGACGACGCAGCCGACGGGATACTCGACATACTGACAATACACCACGGCACTTGCCCTTTCGGTGCTCGCGGCTACGAACCCCGTCACCAGCAACAGCCCTGTCAGGGCAACTGATAATTTCATCTTGGCATCCTCCCATCGGAAAGCTCATCATCGGCCCCTCCGGGAGGCACACCTTGATGCAGGTCAAGCGACCTTGGCAGACATTCCTGCATGTGCGGAAATGACCGACGGAGCAGCTTGATCGCAAGCTGACCAATTTGGGGCGTGAGGTACAAGCGTTGACACGCAGGCCGCCAAAAGCCGGCACGAAGGGACCGCGGAAGGGATCCGCCGCGGCCCCATCACCGGCTGCGCCGGCGGATCGGCTTGCTTCCGGCGAAACGGCCTTCTCCAGGCGCGCGATCTGGATAGCAGTAGCGGTCACGATCGCGCTCGTGCTGGTGGTCGGCATGGTTTTTCATCTCCTCAAGGCCGACGGACCGGCCTCCACGGCGCAGGCCTCATTCGTCGCCACCTATGTGGGCAGCGAAAGCTGCGCCGGCTGTCATCAGGCAGAAGCCAAATTATGGGATATTTCGCAGCACAAGGCCGCGATGGCGCACGCGACCGACAAGACGGTGCTCGGCGATTTCAACAAGAGCTTCGACTACTTCGGTGTGCATTCCCGCCTCTTCCGCGATGGCGGAAAATTCATGGTCGAAACCGACGGGCCCGACGGCAAGCTTGCCGTGTTTGAGGTGAAGTACACGTTCGGTGTCGATCCGCTGCAGCAATATCTCGTCGAGTTTCCAGATGGGCGCATCCAGGCGCTGCCGATCGCATGGGACGGCCGGCCCAAGGACAAAGGCGGCCAGCGCTGGTTCCATCTCCATCCCGAGGAAGAGATCAAGCATGACGACGTCCTGCACTGGACCAAGCTGAACCAGAACTGGAACTTCATGTGCGCGGAATGCCACTCGACCGGCGTGCGCAAGCATTACGACGCCGCGACGGATCGCTTCGCGACGACATGGGCGGAAATCAGCGTCGGTTGCGAGACCTGTCACGGTCAGGGCTCCGCCCACGCCGCCTGGGCTCGTGACAAGCAACGCTGGTGGCCGTTCGGCAAGCACGAGGATCCGAGCAAGGGATTGCTGGTCCGTTTCGACGAACGGCGCGGCGTCACCTGGCCGATCGATCCGCGGAGCGGAAATGCGACGCGTTCAGCCGCGCCGGCCGCGTTGCGAAAGGAGATCGAGACGTGCGGGCTATGCCACGCGCGCCGTGCCGGCTTCAGCGAGGACTGGGCACCCGGTCAATCGCTGTCCCAGACCCACATTGTCGAGGCGCTGGCGCGGACCACTTATCATGCCGATGGCCAGATCCGCGATGTGGAGGAGCCTTATAACTATACGCCGTTCAAGCAGAGCAAGATGTTTGCCGCCGGCGTGACCTGCAGCGATTGTCACGAGCCGCACGGCGCAAAGCTCCGAGTCTCCGGCGAAGGCGTTTGCCTGCAATGCCATGCGTCCGAAAAATACGCCGATGCGAAGCATCGCCATCACGCGGGCGCCGATCCGGCGCCGACCTGCATGGCGTGCCACATGCCGGCGCGCACTTATATGCAGATCGACCTGCGTCACGATCACGCCTTCCGCGTTCCGCGACCCGATCTTTCGGTCACGTTGGGAACCCCGAACGCCTGCAACGACTGCCACAGCGACAAGCCGGCGCAATGGGCCGCCGCCGCGATCGAGCAATGGTTCGGGTCCGACCGAAAGGGCTTCCAGACCTATGGGCCCGCGTTCCGCGCAGCACGCAGCGACCAGGCCGACGCCGCCGCGCTGCTTGGCCTTCTGGCCGCGGACAGGAACGCGCCGGCCGTGGCGCGTGCGAGCGCGCTCGGCGAACTCGCCTCGCGCATCGCTCCGGCGAACATTGCGACCGCACGGGCAGGCCTGGCCGATCCCGATCCCATGGTGCGGATCGGCGCGCTGGACATGCTGGAAAACGTGCCTGCCGGCCAGATCTGGCCGCTGGTTTCGCCGCTGCTCACCGATCCCGTGCGTGGCGTGCGGATCAGGGTCGCCTCCCTGCTCGCTTCCGTTCCGACCGCAAGCCAGCCGCTGCCCGATCGCGCACGCTTCGATCGGGCGGCACACGAATTCATCACGGCGCAGCGCGCCAATGCCGAACGGCCCGAGGCCCGCACTGCACTGGCAAACTTCCTGGCCTTGCGCGGACAGACCGGGGACGCAGAGACCGAGTACAAGGCAGCCCTCAGGCTCAGCCCGCACTATGCGGCGGCGGCCATCAATCTGGCCGACCTCTATCGCCAAATTGGCCGCGACGGCGACGGAGAAACCGTTCTGCGCGGAGCAATTGCGGCATCACCTACCGACGCGGCCGCGCATCACGCACTCGGCCTGACCTTGACCCGGCTGAAGCGGCACGACGAGGCGCTCGCCGAGTTGCGCAGAGCAACCGAACTCGAACCGGGTCGCGCACGCTATATCTATGTCTACGCGGTGGCGCTGCATTCCGGCGGGCGAGCCGACGAGGCAATGACGGTCCTAAAGGAAGCTCTGGAAAGCCATCCCAATGATAGGGACGTGCTGTCCGCTCTGGTTTCGCTCAGCCGCGGGGCAGGCGATGCAAGGGCGGCGCTGGGCTACGCCGAAAGGCTCGCAATCATGACGCCGGACGACCGGAATCTGGCGGCGTTCATCGGCGAGATCAGGCGGCAGATTGACAAGCCAAACTAAGATAGCTGGCTCTCCTGCTTGAGCTCACAAAGGGCGCCCGAGAACCTCAAATGGAGCGAGTGCGAAATCGACGCTGAAATGACCAGGGACGCAACAAAGTCGAACGGCTCCTCAATGAGATCAAGCACTGTCGGCGGATCGCAACGCAACCACCTCGATCGGGTAGACATCGATCGCCGGCTCCTCATAGGGATGCGCAGCGCGGATCGCCTGTAGCACGGCTTTCAGCCGGTCCTCGGCGCAGACGGTCTCGATGCGCTCCTCCTCGATCGTCTCGAACTGGCCGACCGCGCCGACGGCCGGGTTGGCGCCTGCCAGCGGACGAAACCGGCCCACGCCCTTCGCGGTAAACGAACAGTGGTCGTAATTGCCGATGCGGCCGGCGCCGGCCTCGCCCATCGCGCGGCGCACGGCGTCGCCCGCCGCTTCAGGGACATAGACGACGATCTTGTAGGTCTTCATGCTGGCCTGGATCCGGACGTCGATCACACGGCCGTTACCATCGCGTCGCCGCTGGCGCAATTTTCAGCGGGTCACAACCGGTCACAATCGCGAAAGCGCCGGCGCCGGTGACCAGCCATTCCGAAACACGCCTTGTGCGGCGCAGCAAACCCGATACTTATCGGTGATCTCTCCCGCATTCTCAACACCATGGAAGGCCCGCGCCTTGGCTGATACCAGTGCCGACACCATCGAGATCGTCCGTCACCGGCCGATGGGCTTCACCGAATTCGTCATCGTGGTCGCGGCGATCATGGCGCTCAATCCGCTGGCGATGGACATGATGCTGCCGGCGCTGCCGAACATCGGCGCCTCGTTCCATATCGACGTCGCCAACCGGCTGCAGACGGTGCTGACGGCGTTCGTCATCGGCTTCGGTCTCGGCCAGTTCGTGATCGGCCCGCTGTCCGACAGCTTCGGCCGGCGCCCGGTGCTGATCGGCGGCATGGTGCTGTATGCGGTCGCCAGCCTGTTCGCGATCGCCGCGCCGTCCTTCGAGATGCTGCTGCTGGCGCGCGCGCTGGAAGGTCTCGGCACCGCGGCGACGCGGGTGATCGCGACCTCGATCGTGCGCGACTGCTATGCCGGCCGCCGCATGGCGAGCGTCGTCTCGCTGGCGATGATGGTGTTCATCGCCATTCCCGTGATCGCGCCGTCGTTCGGCCAGGCGGTGATGCTGCTGACGCAGTGGCGCGGCATCTTCGTCGTGCTGACCTTGTACGGCATCGTCACGCTGCTGTGGACCGCCGCACGGCTGCCCGAGACGCTGCCGGAGAGCGAGCGCAAGCCGTTCTCGGTCAAAGAGATCGTCGGGGCCTTCCGCAACACCCTCACCAATCGTCAGACGCTGGGCTATGCGCTCGCCGCGAGCGGCATCTTCGGCGCCGTGCTCGGCTACGTGCTGTCTTCGCAGCAACTGTTCACCGGCGTCTACCATCTCGGCCACTACTTCCCGCTCGCCTTCGCGGCGATCGCGGTGACCATCGCGGTGGCCGGCTTCCTCAACGCCCGCCTCGTCGGCCGGCTCGGCATGCGCATGATCTCGCACGGCGCGCTGGTCGGCAGCGTCGTCATCGCGCTGGCCTGCTTCAGCGCGGCGGTTCTCGGCATGCTGCCGCTGTGGCTGTTCATGACGCTGTCGGCCGGCATGATGTTCTCGTTCGGCCTGATGTTCGCGAACTTCACAGCGCTGGCGATGGAGCCGCAGCGCGCCAATGCCGGCACCGCGTCTTCGCTCTACGGCTCGATCACGACCCTGCTCGGCATGGCCGCCGGCGCCGTCGTCGGCCAGGCGTTCGACGGCACGGCATTGCCGTTCGCCGCGGGCTTCCTGGCCTGCACGACGAGCGCGCTCGTCATCGTGCTGATCACCGAGAAGGGCCGGCTGTTCCACGGCCAAGGCAAGCCGGTCTGACCGCCGCCGAGGTCCTCAAATGCACGGCCCCTGCCCGCGCTGCGGGCACAGCTTCAGCACGCTCGACAGCGTCAACAGCAGACGCGCGCTGCGCGTCGTGTTGCCCGGCGCGCGATAGCTGAGCGGCGCGGCGACGCCGAGATCGGCGCGCCAGTCGTTCGGGAAGGTAAAGCGCACCCCGGCACCCGCCGAGGTCAGCGCCACTCCGTCGGACGGCCGGAAGCCGTCGTTCCAGGCGAGCCCGGCATCGAAGAAGCTGTAGAGCTGATAGCTCGTGAGATACTGCCAGTTCGGTTTCTGCTCGAAGCGGACCTCGAACGTGCCGGCGACGCCATTGTCGCCGCTGATCTCGGCGCTGCCATAGCCGCGGCCATAGGCGAGGCCGCCGAGATAGAACTGCTGCGAATTGTACAGCGGACCCGAGGCGAGCTGGCCGGCGGCGGCGAGCTTCAGCGACCACGCCTCGGACAAGGTCTGATAGCGCGCGAACCAGCCGTTGAAGACCGAGAAGCTCGGCGAGGCGCCGGCGCGCGAGGCGAGGGGATCGTCGAGCGGCGTCGCCCCGAACGCGTTCAGGCCCTGCCGGTAGGCCAGCGTCAGGTAGCTGTCGCCGCCGACATCATCCTTCCAGCGGTAGTCGGCGGTGAAGGTCAGCGTCCGGATGCGATCGCGATACCAGATGCCGAACAGGTCGCGCTCGGTCACGTCGCTGAAGGCGGCCGCGAGATTCAGTTTCAGCGAGGCGCGCTGCGACTGGATCGGCGCGATACCGCCGCGCAGCTCGAGCGTCTCGGTCACCGTGTTGTCGTTGAACAGCCGTCTCCGGTCGCCCGGCCGGACCTCGCTGTAAAGCGCGGAGGCGCCGACATAGGCGCCGTCGGTGCCGACCGGCACCTCATAGGACAGCCGGCCGAACGCGAGCTGGCGCGGATCTCCCGGCGTCGTCGACAGGTTGGCGGTGAGCGTGTCGCCCGGCAGCAGATAGGAATTGAAGGCGGCCGTGGCGTAGTTCTGCCAGGGACCGACGGTCGACGAGCCGAGATTGTCGACGCCAGCGAAGCCGTAGACGTGCCAGGTCTGCAGCTCGATCACCAGGCGGAACCGACCGGTGGTGCCGCCGATCTCCTCCAGCGCGGAATCGACCAGACGGACGCCGCCGCGGCCGTTGATCAGCAGCAACTGCCGCTCCAGTGTCGCGAGCCGGGACGGCTGCTCGGCCAGCACCGGGCCGAGCATCGGCCTGATGCCGAACTCTTCCGCGCCGGCGCCCTTCAAGGTCACCTCGGTGATGCTGCCTTCGATGATCTGGATGCGCACCCGGCCATCATGGATGTCCTGCGGCGGTATGATCGCACGGCTGAGATGGTAGCCGGCGGCGCGGTACTGATCGCTGATCGCGGTCGTGATCGCCGCGAGGTCGGCCTGCGACACCGGCTTGCCGAGATAGGGCTGATAGCTCGCGGCGAGCTGCTCGGCGGGCAGCGCGGACGCCCCCGTCAGCGTGACGCCGCGCATGGTGAACAAGGGCTTGCGATCGCCGCCGCCCTGGGGCGCGAATTGCGGCGCACGCGGCCGCGGCGGCGGCTGCGTCGACCGCGACTGCTGCTCGTCGAAATATCGCTCGGTCTGCCGCGGATCGAAGCTCGGCTGGCCGACCTGCTGCGCATGGGCCGTTGCTGCAAACAGCAACGCCGACAGGGAAATGCCGGCGGCGATCGCGGTTCCGTGCAGCCGTCGCGAGCCGTGCGGTACGGCCGCGAAGTCGCGCCAACCCGCAGTCCTCCCAGTTCCGTCGACACAACCAGCGCGCATGCCTCGTTTTTAGTTTGTTAAGGTCAACGAAGCGTAAATGCGTGAGGAAAACACGGCTGCAACTCCTAAGGGTCTCTTGAAACATTTCGATTAGTTTCAAAAGCCGCCAACGATGCGAGTTCGTGCCATGTCATCCAAGCGCTTCCTGATACCGGGACTGATCGCCGCGTGCCTTTTCGGTGCGATGCCGGCCGCATTCGCGGCCGACGGTGAGCCGTGGCTGGTGAGCAAATCGTCCGGTGAGGTCTGGGTCACCACCCAGGGCGCAGCGCAGGTCTCGCTCGGTCGCGAGGACCCGCTGAAGCCAGGCGATACGATCCGCACCGGGCCGACCGGCCGCGTCCGCCTGACCCGCGGCGCCGAGACGATCGTGATCGCGCCGAACTCCGAGGTCGGCCTGCCCGCCGCGCCCAAGGACGGCATGGCGACGACCATCCTGCAGCGCGCCGGCTCGATCCTGCTCGACGTCGAGAAACGCAACGTCCAGCATTTCGAGGTCGAGACGCCCTATCTCGCCGCCGTGGTCAAGGGCACGCAGTTCAGCGTCACGATCTCAGGCCGCAGCACCAAGGTCGAGGTCAGCCGCGGCCAGGTGCAGGTGTCGGATTTCAAGACCGGCCAGATCGCCCAGGTGATGCCCGGTCAGGCCGCCACCGCCTTTGCGACCGGCCGCGCCGGCCTGAGCCTGTCCGGCGCCGGCACCTTCAGCCCGATCGAGCAGGGCCGCCCGCGCGCCTCCACGATCGATCGTGTTCCGGTGCCGCGCGACGGCCTGCAGGCGCCGCGCGAGGCCAAGGGCAGCGTGATCCACGCGCTGAACGCCGACGGCTCGGCCGCGCGCCCCGGTACAACGGTCGCCGCTCAGCAGCATTCTGCGGCCGCCTTCGGCAGCGCGAAGCCCGGCGTGGTGCGGATCTCGTCATCGATCGGCGAGGTCAACCTGAACATCCAGAAGGCGACACGCGGCCTCGCCCACGGCGCCCACACGCCGGCCGCCGGTGGAGGGCGAAGCACCGCCTGGAATGAAGCGCGCGGCAACAGCGGCAATGCGACTGGCAACTCGGCCACCGCAAGCGGCACGTCGGGAGATTCCTCGATCGCAGCCGCCGTCACCGCGGCGGTCGGTTCGCCAAGCGGATCCGCCAGCGCCAATGCCGCCGGAAATGGCGACGCCGGCAACGGCAACGCCAACGGTGGCAGCCGCGGCGGCAACAATGGCGGCAATGGCAACGGCAACAACGGCCAGGGCAACAGCGGCAACGGTAACAGCGGTAACGGTAACCGCGGTAACGGAAATAGCGGCAACGGTAACGGCAACAGCGGCGACCATGACAATGGCAATCATGGCAACGGCAACGCCCACGCTTACGGCCACAGCAAGAATTAGGGAGTCCCGATCGAGCGTAACGCCTGCGTCATGCGTCGTCATGGGGGAGCGCGGGCTTGCAGGGTTCCATGGCTCTGCGGTCGGAGCGGGATGAAGTTGGGATCACGAACGCGGGCGTCGACGTGGCACGCAGACATTCGGGAGAGGGCATGCTCAGGCGGTTCATGCCGCATATTCTGGTGGTCGTTGCGCTGCTGACGGTCGGCCTGTCGGGCGGCCACGAGTTGTTGAGCAACGCCCTCGTCGACCTGCGCTTACGCCTCGACAATCGCCCCGCCAGCGGCGAGATCGCGGTGGTCGCGATCGACCCGCGCTCGATCGAAGCCATCGGCGTCTGGCCGTGGCCGCGGACCCAGCATGCGCGCCTGCTGGAGCAGTTGCAGCGGGCCGGCGTCCGCGACGTCGCCTTCGACGTGGATTTCAGCACGCCGTCCGACGCGGCCGGCGATCAGGCCTTCCTGACCGCGCTCCAGAATGCCAAGAGCTCGGTCGTGCTGCCGACCTTCAGGCAGCTCGATGCGGCGGGGAAGGACACCGCCATTCACCTCAACCGGCCGCTGCCGCAGTTCGAGCAGCTCGCATGGTCGGCCTTCGTGAACATCGAAGTGGCGCGCGATGGCCGCGTCAGAAGCTACGCTTTCGGCGAATATAGCGAGACCGCCGGCGCGAAAACCTTCCTGCAATCCATGGGTGCGTTCCTCGCCGGCAGCGATGCTGTCAAGGACAGCTCTTTCCTGGTCGACTACGGCATCGATCTGTCGTCGCTGCCGCGGGTGTCGTATGTCGATGTCGTCCGCGGCGACGCGGCGGCGCTGTCCAGGCTCAAGGACAAGCGGGTGATCGTCGGCGCGACCGCCATCGAGCTCGGTGACTACTACAGCGTGCCGAACGGCCGCGTTCTGCCCGGCGTCATGCTGCAGGCGCTGGCGGCCGAGTCCATCATTCAGCACCGCACCCTGCTGTCGACGTCGACGACGGCCGCCGTAGGCGGCCTGCTGCTGATCGTCATCATCATGCTGGCGAGCTGGCGGCACCTCTCGGCGGCGCGGCGCGCACTGCTGATCGCCATGATCAGCGTCCTGATCGAGGCCGTGGCGCTGCTGCTGCACGACCGCTACGCCCTGGTGCTCGACACCTCGCTGCTGCAGATCGCGCTGGTCGCCTATCTCGCTGCCACGGCCCTCGACGAGATCGACTTCCGCGGCCTGCTGCGGCACGTCGCCGAGAGCCGTTTCGAGCGAATCGCGATGTCGATCGGCGACGGGCTGGTCTGTACCGACCGCGACCGGCGCATCACGGTGTGGAATCCGGGCGCTGTCGCGATCTTCGGCTACGGTGCCGACGAGATCATCGGCCAGCCCTTCGCGCGCCTGCGCGCCGACGGCAGCGATACGCATGACCTGTTTCCGCAGCAGGAGGCGGCGCTGCCGGCGACGTTGCTGCCCGGCGGAGCCACGATCGAGTTCGACGGCCGCCGCAAGGACGGCGAGGTGTTTCCGGTCGAGGCGAGCTTCTCCGCCTGGCAGGGCGCCGACGGCCTGCAATATGGCGTGATCCTGCGCGACGTCTCGGTGCGCAAGCGCAAGGCGGAGCGCATTCGTTACCTCGCCGAGCACGACACGCTGACCGGCCTGGTCAACCGCAACACGCTGCAGAGCGAGCTCGCCGCCATGATCGAGACCGCGGATGCCGCGGCCGACCAGGTCGCGCTGCTGGTGATCGGGCTCGATGCCTTCCAGCGCATCAACGACACGCTTGGCCATGCCTACGGCGACAGTGTCTTGCGCGCGGCGGCCGACCGGCTCCGCACCGAGATCGGCGGCATGGGCCGCGTCGCCCGGCTCAGCGGCGACGAGTTCGCCGTCGCCATTCCCTGCTCGGCCGTCGGCGGCACCGTGGCCGAGCTCGCCGATCATCTGTCGCATTTGTTCGAGGCGCCGCTGGACGCGGGCACGCGCCAACAGCGCGTCAAGGTCACCCTCGGCATCGCGGTGCATCCCGAGGGCGGGCACTCGGCAGACGAGCTGCTCAGCAATGCCCACCTTGCCCTCTGTCGCGCCAAGATGGACCGGCGGGGCAGCCACGTGCTGTTCGAGAGCGCCATCCGCTACGAGCTCGAGCAGAGATTGACGCTGGAGGCCGAGCTTGCGCTCGCCGTCGAGCGGAACGAATTCGAGCTGTTCTACCAGCCGCAAGTGGAGCTGTTGAGCGGCCGCGTGATCGGCGCCGAGGCGCTGATCCGCTGGCGCCACCCGACGCGCGGCCTCGTGCCTCCCGGTGATTTCATTCCGGTCGTCAACACCTCGCATCTGTCCGAGGCGGTCGCGACCTGGGTCATGGCGACCGCCTGCCGGCAGGCGCGGGAGTGGCAGCTCGCCGGCCACGACATCCGCGTCGGCGTCAACCTCTCGCCGTCCCAGTTCCAGTCCGGCGACCTCGCGGCCTTCGTCAGCAAGCTGCTCACGTCGACCGGCCTGTCGCCGCGCCTGCTCGAGCTCGAAGTCACCGAGGACATCCTGCTGCACGACGAACCCGGCGTGCTGCAGACGTTCAACCGGCTGCAGGCGCTCGGCGTCAGCCTGGTGTTCGACGATTTCGGCACCGGCTATGCGAGCCTGAGCTACCTGAAGAAATTCCCGCTCGACGGCCTGAAGATCGACCGCTCCTTCGTGCGCGACGTGCTGACCCAGGCCGACGACGCGGCCATCGTCGGCTCGACGGTCAGCCTGAGCAAGCAGCTCGGGCTGTCCGTGATCGCCGAGGGCATCGAGAACGCGGCGACGGCCGAGTTCCTGCTGCGGCTCGGCTGCGAGCAGGGCCAAGGCTATCACTTCGGCAAGCCGATGCCGGCGGCGGATTTCACGCAGCGATTCCTCGCGGTGGACGACGAGATGCGCCAAGCCGGCGCGGCGTGAGGCTCAGGTCTCACGCTCGAAGCTAACGCAGGTCAACCGCTCTCTCCGCCGTCATTCCGGGGCGCGCGCAGCGCGAGCCCGGAATCCATCGCCACAGGCGGTCGTTGGTGACAACGGCGCGCTGTTGCACGGACCTTGCTCCCTCGCAGGCGATCGGGGTTATGGATTCCGGGCTCGCGCTGCGCGCGCCCCGGAATGACGAGAGAGTGCAGGTGCACCTCGGCTTCTCGCCTCAGCCCGCGCCTTACGCCCTCACCCTTTCTTCCCGCCCTTGGCTTCGCTCTCGAGCGCCTTGCGCACCGCCTTGAACTCCTCGCGCGAGCCGGCATCGACGCGCGGGAAGTGCAGATCCAGGCTTTCCAGCGCGGCGACGATGGTCGAGCCGATGACGACACGGGCGAACCATTTGTGGTCGGCCGGAACGACGTGCCACGGCGCGTAGGGCGTCGAGGTGTGGCGCACGATGTCCTGATAGACCGCCTGGTAGCGATGCCACTTCGCGCGCTCGGTGATGTCGCCCATCGAGAACTTCCAGTTCTTCGCCGGCTCCTCCAGCCGGTCGAGGAAGCGCGCGCGCTGCTCCTCCTTGGAGATGTTGAGGAAGAACTTCAGGATCACGGTGCCGTTGCGCGACAAGTAACGCTCGAAGGCGCAGATGTCCTCGAAGCGCTCGCGCCAGATGTTCTTGGTGACCAGCCTCGGCGGCAGCTTCTCGGCCTTGAGGATCTCCGGATGCACCCGCGTGACCAGGCATTCCTCGTAGTAGGAACGGTTGAAGATGCCGATGCGGCCACGCTCGGGGAGCGCGATGGCGCTGCGCCACATGAAGTCGTGGTCCAGCTCCTTGGAGGTCGGCTGCTTGAACGAGGTGACCTCGCAGCCCTGCGGATTGACGCCCTCGAAGATGCTCTTGATCGCGCTGTCCTTGCCGGAGGCGTCCATGCCCTGCAGCAGCACCAGCACTGACCAGCGGTCCTGTGCATAGAGCCTTTCCTGAAAATCGGCGAGCCGCGTCCGATTCTGCTCGATGATCGCCTCGCCCTCCTCCTTGGCGAGGCCGCCCTTGACCTTTGTCTTGTGCGATTTGAGGTGAAACTTGTGCCCGCCATCGATCCGGAACGGCGAGATGAAACCATCGAGCTCATCGGCCAGCGTGCGCGGTTTCTTGCTCATGAGGACGGCTCTCCGGGGCTGAATTGCGTTTCGAGGAAGGCGGTCACGAAGCGCGGCATCGCCGCAGTCAGATCATTCCGGCTTCGAACCAGCCGTATCGAGCAGAGTTCCGGCTCGTCCTGAGCCGCGAGGTTGGCCTCGATGCGGCGCTGCAGAGCCTCGCCCATGTCAGAGGCGTCGAGCACGCGCATCAGCGCGATCGACGCGCCGGTCACGACACAGTCCCAATGCGCCGCGGCCTGATAGTCCGATGGCGCGAGTCCCGTCTCCTCCTCGACCTCGCGCGCGACGTTGGCGGCGAGATCGAGCACGCCGTCGCTGACGTCGGCGAGATCCGGCGTGCCGGCGGGAAAATACAGCCGGCCGGCATTGGCGGTATGCGCGCCCATCTCGCCGAGCACGAAGGCGCCGTCGGCGGCACGCAGCGCGCCCATGCCGAAGCCGTTGAAGGCGGTGCGATCCGGAAAGCCCCAGTCGCGCCACGCCAGCAGGCTGGCGAAATCGGTCTCGAAATAGCTCGCGGTGAACCGGCTATCCGCGAAGCGCGGGTTGCGCCCGAGCAGCACGCGGCCGTTCCACAGGCCCGGCCTGGCGCGCTGGCATTCGGCGAAATGCGCCGCGATGTCGTCGCGGCGCTGTTTCGCGAACGGCCAGTCCCACGGCTCGACCTTGAGGTCGAGCGTGGTGACGCGGTGGATGACGACGTCCGTCATCCGCTATTTCGCCCCCTTCGCCTGCTCAACGAACTTGTTGGTGAAGGTCTTGCTGACGTCGACATTGGCCTTGGCGACATCGGGCGAGCCGGTGCTGAACACGGCGAGCACAGCGTCGGCGCCCTTCGGATCCATCTTGCCGGTCTGCGAGTACATCGGGATGGTGTTCTTGAGCGCCGCGAGATACAGCGCCTTGTCCTTGCCGACGAGTTCCTCCGGCATCTTCGCCATGATTTCCTCCGGAGTGTGCGAATGGATCCAGCCCAGCGTCGCCACGATGGCGTTGGTCAGCGCCTGCGTCTCCTTGTCATGGCCGGCGATCCAGGCCGCGGTCGAATACAGCGCGCCGCCGGGATACTCGCCGCCGAACACCTCCAGCGTGTCGTGCTGGGTGCGGGTATCGCTGAGGATCTTGAGGTCCGGATGCTTGCCCTGCAGCACGGTGACCGAGGGATCGAGCATGACGGCCGCATCGATCTGGCCCTGCTCCATCGCGGCCACCGCGGTGGCGCCGAGACCGACGCCGATCACCGCGGTGCCCGACGGATCGAGACCGTTCTTCTTCAGCATGTACTTCAGGAAGAAGTCGGTCGAGGAGCCCGGCGCGCTGACGCCGACCTTCTTGCCGGCGAGATCCTTGACCGAGCTGATCTCCTTGTTGTGCGACGGCGCCACCACCAGCACGAGACCGGGATAGCGGTCGTAGACGACGAAGGACTGCATCTCCTGCTTCTTGGCCGCGAGATTGACGCAGTGATCGAAATAGCCGGAGACGACGTCGGCGCTGCCGCCGAGCACGGCCTTCAGCGCATCCGAGCCGCCCTTGAGGTCGACCAGCTCGACCTCGAGCCCGGCCTTCTCGTATTCGCCGAGCTGCTTGGCCAGCACGGTCGGCAGATAGCACAGGCAGGCGCCGCCCCCGATTGCGATCGTGACCTTGGTGGCAGCGCTGGCGAGACCAGTGCTCAACGTCAGCGCCAGCAGCGCGCCGGTGACCCGGCCGATGATCTTGTTCATGCGTTTCCTCCGTTCATGTTGTCGATCAGATTAGGACGGCGTGGTGTGAAGAGAAAGGCCGCTCCAAACTCCACTGTCGTCCCTGCGAACGCAGGGACCCATACCGCGTGATCTCGCGGCGAGAAAAGATCGGTCGTCCCGCCTGCCCCAAACCGCTCCCTGGGGTTATGGGTCCCCGCTTTCGCGGGGACGACAGCGGTGGGTGGCGCAGCAGCCCGGCGATCATCGGCCCTCGGCGGCGTCAGGCCGCCACACCAGCAGCCGCCGCTCCACAAGCGTGACGCAGATGTCGATCAGGATGACGAATGCCGACAGCACGAACATGCCGGCGAAGACGCCGGCGACGTCGAAGATGCCTTCGGCCTGCTGGATCAGATAGCCGAGGCCGGCCGCGGAGCCGAGATATTCGCCGACGACAGCGCCGACGACGGCGAAGCCGACCGACGTGTGCAGCGACGAGAACATCCACGACAGCGCCGACGGCCAATAGACGTGGCGCATCAGTTGCCGCTCGCTCATGCCGAGCATGCGGGCGTTGTCGCGCACCACGGTCGAGACCTCCTTCACGCCCTGATAGACGTTGAAGAACACGATGAAGAACACCAAGGTCACGCCGAGCGCGACCTTGGACCAGATGCCGAGCCCCAGCCACAGCGTGAAGATCGGCGCCAGCACCACGCGCGGCAGCGCATTGGCCATCTTGACGTAGGGATCGAACACGGCGGCGACCAGCGGCTTGCGCGCGAACCAGAAGCCGACCAGCACGCCGCCGAGCGAGCCGATCGCGAACGCCAGGATCGACTCCCACAAGGTGATCGCGAGATGCTTCCAGATGGCCCCGGTGGCGAACCATTTGATCACCTGCGCGAACACGTCGACCGGATTGGAGAAGAAGAACGGCGGAAGCCAGATGCGCCCGAACACGGGCACGCTGGCGAGCAGTTGCCAGAGCGCAATCGCGACGACCGCGACCAGCAATTGCAGCGCGAGCAGACCGAGACGCGACATTACGCTACTCCGCGCCCGTGGTGACAGAGACAAAGCGCGAGCCGCGCACGCCGCTCCGCTCCCTCCCCCCTTGTGGGGGAGGGAGCGCACTGTCCAAGTGGAAACAGCGAGGCTCTCATGATCGAACGAGTCACTGCTCCCATCACACCGCCTCCGCCTGCTTGTAGGTCTTCTCGACCTCCGCCTTCAGCGTCTGCCAGATCTCGCGATGCAGCTCGTGGAACTCGTGCTTCATGCGCACCTCGAAGATGTCGCGCGGACGCGGCAGGGTCACGCGCCAGTCGCCGATGATGCGCGAGGCCGGACCGGCCGACATGATGACGACGCGGTCGGCGAGCGCGATCGCCTCCTCGAGATCGTGGGTCACGAACAGCACCGCCTTGCGGTCGGCATTCCAGAGATCGAGCAGCAGATTGCCCATGATCTGCCGCGTCTGCGCGTCCAGTGGCCCGAACGGCTCGTCCATCAGGATGATGCGCGGATTGCGGATCAGCACCTGGGCGAGCCCCACGCGCTTGCGCTGGCCGCCCGACAGCATGTGCGGATAGCGGTTGCCGAATGCGCCGAGGCCGACCGAGGTCAGCCATTGCTGCGCCTTGGCGGCCGCATCCTTCGACGGCGTGCCCGCGACCTCGAGCCCGATCGCGACGTTCTCCAGCGCGGTCTTCCATGGGAACAGCGCATCGGCCTGGAACAGGTAGCCGGCGTCGCGATTGAGGCCGGCCAGAGGCTGGCCGAAGATGCGCACATGGCCGGCGGCCGGCTTCAGCAGTCCCGCCGCCACGTTGAGAAGGGTGGATTTGCCGCAACCGGTCGGCCCGACGATGGCGACGAACTCGCCATCGGCGACGCTGAGATCCGCCGTCTCGACGGCGGTGTAGGTGCGTCCGCCGGCGAGACGGAATGCCACCGTCGTTCGCTCCAGCGCGACCGCGGCGGCCGTGGGCATCGTCACGTCCAAGTTCCTCCCCCGAGAATGGCCGGGACGGCTTAGCCGCTTGCGCGGCGAAGTTCAACGCGGCGGCCGGACGTGCTAGGTCGTCTGACTGAGCCCAAGGCCAACCTTAAGGCCAACCCTAAGGCCAACATTCCGCAAGGCCGCATGCCGCGCACGCCGTTCATCGTCTACACCAACGTCCGCAAGAGTTTCCCCGGCCCGGCAGGCGCCGTGACCGCGGTCGACGGCGTCTCGCTGGAGATCGCCGAGGGTGAGTTCCTGGCGATCGTGGGCGGCTCCGGCTCGGGCAAGACCACATTGCTGCGGCTGACCAACCGCCTGATCGAGCTGGACGGCGGCGCGATCCGGATTGCCGGCGAGGATATCGCCGGCCTCGATCCTGTCAGCCTGCGTCGCCGGGTTGGCACCGTGTTCCAGAACGGGGCGCTGTTTCCGCACATGACGGTTGCCGCCAATATCGGCATCACCCCCAGGCTGCTGGGTACGCCCGCGAACGAGATCGCCGCCCGCGTCGACGAGCTGCTCGACCTCGTGCGGCTCGACCGCAAGGCGCATCGCGACCGGCTGCCGCACGAGCTCTCGGGCGGCCAGCGCCAGCGCGTCGGCGTCGCCCGCGCGCTCGCGGCGCGGCCGAAGATCGTGCTGATGGACGAGCCGTTCGGCGCGCTCGATCCGCTGACGCGTGATGCGCTCGGCAGCGACTACCGCGCCCTGCATGAGCAGTTCGCTCTGACCACGATCATGATCACGCACGACATCACCGAGGCGCTGCTGCTCGCCGACCGCATCGCGGTGATGCGCGGCGGACGCCTGATCGAGATCGGCACGCCGGCCGAGCTCGCGGCCAGCCGCGACCCCTACGTGACGGAGCTGATGACGACGCCGCGCCGACAGGCGGCGCGGCTGGCCGCGCTGCTGCCCGAAAGCGGCACAGCATGAGCGCACTGTCCGATCCACGCTTCACCGAGGCGCTGTCGCATCTCACGGATTATCTCGGCAGCCATCTGCGCGTGAGCCTCGCCGCGCTGGCGCTCGGCCTTGCCGTGAGCTTTCCGCTGGCGCTGCTCGCGCGCAATCGCCCTGCCCTGCGCAATCTGCTGCTCGGCGTCGCCAGCGTGGTGCAGACGGTGCCGGGACTGGCTCTGCTGGCGCTGTTCTATCCGCTGCTCCTGGCGCTGACGGCACTCACCTTGCGCTGGTTCGGGCTCTCGTTCTCGGCCTTCGGCTTCCTGCCGGCCATGCTGGCGCTGGCGCTCTATTCGATGCTGCCGGTGCTGCGCAACACCATCACCGGGCTGAACGGCGTCGACGCAAGCCTGATCGAGGCCGCCAAAGGCGTCGGGATGACCGAGCGCCAGGCGCTGACGATGGTGGAGCTGCCGCTGGCGCTGCCGGTGATCATGGCCGGCATCCGCACCGCTGCGGTGTGGGTGATCGGCACCGCGACCTTGTCGACGCCGATCGGCCAGACCTCGCTCGGCAACTACATCTTTGCAGGTTTGCAGACCCAGAACTGGGTGCTGGTCGTGTTCGGCTGCATTGCCGCCGCCGTGCTGGCGCTTGCCATCGATCAGTTGCTGGCGCTGATCGAGGATGGCCTGCGCAGGCGCAGCCGTGCCCGTGTCGGGCTTGGCACCGCAACCATCGCGCTCATGGTCGGCGCGAGTCTCCTGCCCTCGCTGGCCGGCGGCTCGGCGCGCTACGTGATCGGCGCCAAGACCTTTACCGAGCAATATGTGCTGTCGGCCTTGATCAGCGAGCGGCTGCAGGCAGCCGGTCTCTCGGCGACGACACGTGCCGGGCTTGGCTCCAGCGTGATCTATGAGGCACTGAAGAACGGCGACATCGACGCCTATGTCGATTACTCCGGCACGCTGTGGACCAACCAGTTCCACCACAAGGAGCAGTTGCCGCGCGCCGCGCTGCTCGATGCACTGAAGCAGGATCTCGCCAAGGACAAGGTCACCCTGCTCGGCGAGCTCGGCTTCGAGAATGCCTACGCGCTGGTGATGCCGCGCAAGACGGCCGAGGCGCTCGGCATCCGCTCGATCGCCGACCTCGCACGCCACGCCAGCGACATGTCGATCGCCGGCGACTACGAGTTCTTCTCGCGCCCGGAATGGGCGGCCTTGCGCGACGCCTATGGCCTCGCCTTCCGCGCCCAGCGCCAGATGCAGCCCGACTTCATGTATGCCGCGGCCGCCTCCGGCGAGGTCGACGTCATCGCCGGCTACACCAGCGACGGCCTGATCGCGAAATATGATCTCGTCGTGCTCGACGATCCCAAGCAGGCGATCCCGCCTTACGACGCGATCCTGCTGCTGTCGCCGAAGCGTGCCGAGGACCGCGCGTTGCAGGATACGTTACGACCGCTGCTCGGCCGCATCGACATCGCGACCATGCAGCAGGCCAATCTGCGCGCCTCCGGCAGTGACGCGGAGTCCTCGCCGCAGGCGGTGGCGCGCTGGCTGTGGAGCAAGATGTCGAAGTAAGCCCTGCCGTTGCAGCACGTCATTGCGAGGCGCGGAGCGCCGAAGCAATCCAGAGTCCCTGCGGAGCCCTGGATTGCTTCGCTTCGCTCGCAATGGCGGCGGTGGTTGGCGCAACGACCGCCGCACCAATCAGCTGGGCACGCTTACATCCCCGGCTCGATCGGCTTCTCCACCGCGCCGCCATTGTCGGCCCAGTCCTTGAAGCCGCCCACGTTGAACACCTTGTCGTAGCCAAGGTCTTTCAGCGCCTTGCCCGCCAGCGCGGCGCGGCCACCGGAGGCGCAATACAGGATCACGGTCTTGTCCTTGCTGAAAATCTTGTCGTGATAGGGCGAGTCCGGATCGGCGCGGAATTCGAGCATGCCGCGCGAGACGTGGTGCGCGCCTTCGATCTTGCCGGTCTTCTCGATCTCCGGCGCATCGCGCACGTCGAGGACGAGCGTGTTGCCCTTGCCGATCATCGCCTGCGCCTCAGCCGGCGCGATCTTGGGGACCACCGCGTTGGCGGCGGCCATCAGTTCCTTGACGGATGTAGACATGTCGAACCTCTCGCTTACACGGAGCGCACGGGGTAGCCCAACGCGGCCGTCCCGACAATCCTCCCATGGAATGACGGATCGATCGCAATCCCGTGAAGCCACCGACCCGTCGCGGGCGGTGAGAGTCTAGAGCCCCCGGATCAGCTCGGCGTCGATCAGCATGCGGTTGAACCGGCGCGCCTCGGCGCCGTCGCCGCAGGCGTAGAACACGCCCTTGCAGCGGAGCATGATGTCCTTCTGCTCGGCGAAGGACGGATCGAGCGGAATGCCGGCCGCCTCCAAGGTGACCAGCGGCAGATAGGCGGCGTCGATCCGGTCCATCACGACCGCGCTCTGGCGCGGCTCGAAATTGACGGCATCGACGGCGTAATAGGTCTGATAATAGCGCGGATCGTAGCTTTCGAGCTTCTCGCCGATGCCGGCCTCGTCGAGCTTGGGATCGAGAATGTGCGGCGAGAACTCCGGCTGGTGATCGCCGTAGCGCACGATCAGGAACGGCTGGTCGCCGAAGCGCTTCTTCAGGCTGGCGAGGAAGCGCTGATAGTCCGTCGCGCTCATCGCCTGGCGGCGCAGATACTCATCGATCGAAGGCAGATTGCCCGGCGCTCGCCAGGACGGCGTCAGGTCGGGCCGGAACGTCGTCTCCCACGGGAAATGGTTGGCGGCGAGATAGACGAACATGAACAGCGGCTTTCCGCGCGGCCGGTGCTGCATCAGATCGAGCGCGGCATCGTAGAAGAAGCCGTCGGGCTCGACGCCCTTGGCGCCGAGATCGCGCGCGTCGAGGAAGCGGTCGACGCCCACCGTGGTCTGGAAGCTGCGCGCGCTCATGAAGGCGCCCTGCGCGGGATAGAGCGACACCGTGTCGTAGCCGCAATTGCGCAGCGCCAGCGGCAGGCCGCGCTCGACCCGGCCGGACGCGATCCGGGTCACGAAATAGGCGAAGCGGCCGAACGAGCGCGACGACAGGCCGGCGAGCACGTTGTACTCGGTGAACCAGCTCGGTCCGCCATTGCTCTCGGCCATGAACTGCCGCGCCTTGCCGTCGAACGACTTGAAATGGCTGCCATAGCCCGCTGGTACCTTGATGCCTGGCGCCGAGCGGATGTCGAAGCTGGATTCGTCGTGGATCAGCACGATGTTCGGCCGGCGCGCGGCCGGATGACAGGAATCCGGGACGAAGGCAGCCAGACTTCGATCAGCCGTGCCGTCGGATTCCATGAAGCCGTTGGCGAGGAAGTCCGACACCGCCGTGACGCCGGAGCGGGCGAATTTCGACAGATAGCCGTCGTCATAATAGCCGCGCCAGGCCTCGTCGCGCCAGTTGAGCGAATACAGCGTGAGCGCCGCGAGGCAGGCGAGCTTGCCGGCGAGCGCCGGCAGCCGCGCGATCCGGAACGGATCCGCCCACCACAGCAGCCCCATCAGCGGCAGCACGACGGCGGCCGCCACCAGCACCGACAGCTTCAGGTTCGGGAAGATCGTGAACAGGAACGCCGCGCTGTCGTGGTCGATCAGCATCACGTCGACGAAGTTCGCCGTCATCTGGACCACGGCGTGCTTGAGCTGCGACAGCAGCACCAGCACCACGACCATGGTCAGCGCCAACGCGCCGGACACCGCGGGCCGCCGCAGCAGCACCAGCCAGAAGCAGTTCAGGATGCCCCAGGCCAGCACGAAGCCGAGCCGCGAGCCGAAATCGGTCTCGGTGTGCAGCATCAGGGCCAGCGCCGCGACATGCGGCGCGGCGACGGCGGACAGCCGGACCGCCGCGGAGCGCGTTGCGCTCGCCGCGGCGAGCGTGGTGATCGGTTGGTCGTTCGGGGTCAGTGACATCAGGCGATCGAAAGCAGGCGCCCTTCGTCGGCGCATGCCGACAGATCAAGGAAGGCTATCCTGTCATCCGACCGTAATGAAATCGTCACAAATCACAACAGCCCGGATTTGCACGGAGGGCGACGTGTCGTCTCGCGCCGCGACGAGAGGTGGCATCACTGCCGTCCTCGCGTACCGATCCTCGCCCTTTTTCAATTCTGGGGGCCGGTCTCGAGCAGCCGCTCGCGCACCAGACGCACCGCGCCGCGGCTCCAGAAATAATTGGCGCCGAGGCGCAATCCGCTGTCACCGGCGACGACGAGCGTCCCACTGTCGGCCTGGCGGACACGAAAGCCGATGATGTATTCGGTGCGGCCGATCCGTCTCACGATGCCGAGCAGCGATTGCTGGGCGCCGAGCGCGCGGGCCGCCCGCGCCTCGCAATCGTCGCACTCACGCACCGGCTGCCCCGGCTTGATCTCGCCGGCCGCGTCCACCAGGCGATAGCGCCCGGACTGCGCCAGCAGCTGCCGCACCGCGTCGGTCGCCTCCCGCAGCCCCTTCTGGTCGGATTCGGTCTCGCCGAGCGCGGCGCCCGCGCTGGTGTCGTCGAGCTCGAACGGCAGCAGCGCCAGCCGGATCGGCTCCGGCGGCGCCAGTGCGTCACGGACCTGGCGCGAGACGAACATCTCGGCGCGCTGCCAGGCCTCGTCACTGTCGCCGCGGAAGGTGAAGATCTTGTCGAACAGAACCCGATGGGAGGTGACGTCGATGGCCGATGCGCGCGTCCACTGCACCAGGGTGGAGAGCTTCTGGACTCCGCCGGTGATCACGACGGTGGCGCCGGCCGCGGCCGCCATCTGCAGCCGGGCCTCCGGGGACGCATCGGTCGGGCAGGACGGTGCGCAGGACGGGCTGACCGGCCGCAGCCGCGCGTCGGCGGCGACGTCGCGGCGGAGCGCGGCGATGAATGCATCCAGCCGCCGCTGATGCGCGGCGGTCTGATCGACCGGCTCGCCGGACGTGTCGAGATAGCTGAAATCGTCGACCAGCACGGCCGGGACATCGCCGGAGGCGGCGCGGACCGGGCCGGCCGCGAAAGCAAGCGCGAGAACGAGACAACGGACGACGCGACGGTTCGACATGGGATCCCCCTGCAACGATGTCTTGCGGTCGGAAGCTAGACGCCGCCGTGCCATCGCCGCAGCGGCCACGGTCCCGGCGCGGCACGGGAAAAATTCACGACCGCACCGTCCACCGGGCCGCGGCGCTTTTGGCCCGGACGGTTCTGCCGTTAAATGCCGGCCGGCTGGGCTGTCATGGACACACCGAAGATGTGGACCCGCTACGACCTCAAATACCGCCTGACCCTGCGCATCTCGGTGGTCTCGGCGCTGTGCTTCGCGGCGATCTGCGCCTATGTGCTGTTCGACATCGACCGCTCGGTGCATGTGCGCAATGAGCGGATCGCCGAGATCACGGCCCGGACGCTGCAATTGCAGCAAAGCAAGATGCATTGGGTCGCCAGTCCGCCGGCCGGCTTTCCCGACCTCGATGCGGTCGCGGCGGCGGCGATGCGACCGGGCCTGTGCATCGCCTATCGCGGCGTCGACGGCGTGATCGTGCAGCGCATCTGCGGCGGCGCCGAGGCGCAGGCGGACGATCCGCCCCGCGCCTTCGCGATGCTGTATCGGCGGCTGTTCGATCCGGGCCGCGAAGCGGCACGGCCGGTCAGGTTTCGCGACGAAACGACGGGCGATGCCGTCGTCTGGATCGACGCCGGCGTCATGACCGCGGACGCCTGGCGCGAGCTCAGCCGGCTGCTGCCGGTGCTCGGGACGGCGCTGGTGCTGCTGTGCGCGCTGGCCTACGCCGCGCTGGCCCGCGCGCTGCGCCCCACCCGGCTGATCCGCGCCGGGCTGGAGCGGATCGCCGCCAACGATCTGTCGGCGCGGCTGCCGCCGTTCGACCTCGCCGAGCTCTCGGCGATCCGCGCTGCCTTCAACCAGCTCGCCGAGGGGCTGGAGACGGCGCTGGCCCAGCGCGGCGAATTGACCCGGCGCCTGATCGCCTTGGAGGACGACGAGCGCCGCCACCTGGCGCGCGAGCTGCATGACGAATTCGGCCAGTCGCTGGCGGCGATCCGGGCGCTCGCGGCATCGATCCGTCACAGCGCGGCGCAGGATTGCCCCGCTCTGGTCGGCGAATGCGACGGCATCGCGCGCACCGCGAGCGACATGATGGAGCAATTGCGCGGCGCGCTGATGCGGCTGCGCCCGCCTGATGTCGACGAGCTCGGCCTCGCCGGCAGCCTGGAGGGCCTCGTCGCCGGCTGGAACAGGCGCCAGCACGGCCGCACCGTTTTCGAGATCAGCCTGTCGGGCGACGTCGACCGACTGCCGGGCATCATCGCCACCAACATCTACCGCATCGCGCAGGAGGCGCTCACTAATGCCGTCAAACACGCCGACGCGACGCGGGTGCGGTTGCAGTTGACGCTTCAGGAGGGGCCGGTCAGCGCGACCCTGCTCACCGTCGAAGACGACGGTCTTCTCGGCGAAGCTCCCGACAAGCCGGGCATGGGCCTGCTCGGCATGGGCGAGCGCGTCGCCTCCATGGGAGGCCAGATGAGCTTCGCCGCCACCTCCGGCGGCGCGCGCCTCCACGTCGAGATTCCGGTCCCGGCCCTCTCGCCTGCGCCGACCCAGCCGGAAACGGCATGTGCGGCATGACGACCCCCGCCGGCACCATCCTGCTGGTCGACGACCATGCCGTGGTCCGCGAGGGCTACAGGTCGATGCTGCAGAAGCAGCCGGGGCTGCGCGTGGTCGCCGAAGCCGCCGATGGCGCCGAAGCCTACCGGCTGTTCAAGGAGGTCAGGCCCGATCTCGTCATCATGGACCTGACCATGCCGGGCGTCGGCGGCATCGAGGGCATCCGCCGCATCCGGCAATGGGATCGCGGCGCGCGCATCCTCGTCTTCACCATGCATGAGAATGCCGGCTTCGCGGTGCAGGCGATCCGCGCCGGCGCCCGCGGCTATGTCACCAAGAGCAGCCCGCCGGAGACGCTCGTGCGCGCCGTCATGGACGTGCTCGCAGGCCGCATCGCGATCAGCCCCGACATCGATCACGAGCTCGCGCTCAGCCGCCTCGCCGGCGAGCGCGCGGCCGCCGACGTCCTGTCCGCGCGCGAGTTCGAGGTGATGCAGATGCTGCTCGCCGAACGCACCACCGACGAGATCGCGTCAGCGTTGCATCTCAGCCCGAAGACGGTCGCCAACCTGCACTCGCTGATCAAGGACAAGCTCGGCGTGGCCAGCGACATCGAGCTGGTGCGGCTGGCGCTGCGGCAGGGCCTGCTGACCTGAGCCCGCAGGGCTTACATCCCCGCAAGGATTGTCAGGAGTCGCCAGCGTTGCCCTGCGGCGTCGCTGCCGCTTCCGGCGCCGTGACCGGATCGTCGATCAGGTGAAATGCGCGCCCGAGCCGGCGCTGCACGCTCATCACGGCGCGGTCGACGTCGCTGATCAGGCTGTCGCCGAGAACGACGTGCGGGATCTCCCAGTTGCGGCCGCTGCGCACGTCGAGCGCATGAACGGCCGGCACACGTGCCGTCTCGCAGCCCGGCTGCGCGCGAAGTTCCTCCTCGACCAGGCGGGTCAGCTCCGCCTGGGTCTTGCCGATGGTCGTCATCGCCGGCATCAGGGCCTGATCGCGGGCATCAGGCCGAGCCGCTTGGCGATCATGCGATCGACGGTCCGTTTCGGAAGCACCCGCACGATCCATTGCCTCATGGCATCGGGCGCGATCTCGTAGCGCACCTTGGGCGCCGGCAAGGTCAAGGCGTCGGCCACCCGCGCGGCGATGGTCTCGGCCGGCAGCCCGGACTGGCCGAGATGCAGCATGAAGGCGCGGATCTTCTGCAGCGCCGGGAAGAACGGCGAGGCCTGATACGGCGACAGGTCGACTTCGTCGGCCTTGGCCCAGATCGGCGTCTTCACCGCGCCCGGCGCGATGACGATGACGTCGATCCCGAACAGCATCAGCTCACGGCGCAGGCTCTCGGACAGCCCTTCGACCGCATGCTTGGAGGTCGAATAGGGCGCCATCAGCGGGTTGCCGTTGCGGCCCGCGACTGAGCCGATCATCACGATCCGGCCGCGCTCTCCCGTCATGGCTGGATCGGCCCCGAGCAGCGGCGCGAACGCCTGGGTCGCGATGACCGGGCCGATGACGTTGACCTCCATCTGATGGCGGAACTGCGCGATCGGCAGCTCCGTCACGGGACCGGCGACGGCGATACCGGCATTGTTGACGAGACCGGCGAGCGTCTCGCCCTTGAGCGCCGCTCGCACCTCGCCGGCGGCAGCCTTCACCGCCGCCTCGTCGGTCACGTCGAACAGCAGCGGCATGAAGTTGGCGCCGAGCTCGCCGCGCAGACGGTCTGCGTCGGCCTGCTTGCGAACGCTGCCGAACACGCGAAAGCCGCGCGCGAGCAGGAGCTTCGAACAGGCGAACCCGATGCCGGTGGATGCGCCGGTGATGACGACGGATTTCATGGTGACCTCAACGATTTGCGCGGCGATTATCGCACGAGATGCGGCAGGATGCTGGCGCTGATTTTTCGCGCGAGGTCATCGCCCGCCGAACCTGCCCCGGAACATCGGGTGACGCCACGCATCGCACGGCGCGTCGGCAAAATGGCCGCGGCAAGAATGGGATTTAAGTTTCAAGGCTTGGGAGGATGACAGCTGACGTGAGATCTAGGGCAGCGAGCAAGTTGGATGAAGGAAGGTTTGTGACCTTATGAGATCATTAACCTTTCCGCTTCGCTGGCCTGTCGTTGCCGTGTCTGCGGGGAGGTGTTCGCACCTCATTCCATCGCCTGTCCGGCGAATCTCCGGAAGACCGGGCTCCAGCCCGTCATCCCCCCTATATGTATCGTCTTAATTTTCCGTATCCGTGTTTCTCCGGAGTACTACGCCTTCGGCCCCTAACGCATTGTTATCGCCCGTGCCGAAAACTGCTCCGGCCGAAAGCCTTGCAGCGGATCACAATCGCGTTGCTGTCGCTCCGGCAATCCGGGACAAACGAGCGCGATCGTGTCACAGCCAGAACAGCTTCCGCCTTCAGAAGACTCCATCATCACCGAACTCGAAGAGGCCGTCCGCAGCGGCACCTCGGCGAAGCGCGTCAACACGCTGCGCCAAGTCACCAACCTGTTCCTGCATGACGGCGAACGCCTCAGCGAGGACCAGATCAAGGTATTCGACAACGTGCTGTGCATGCTGGTCTCGCGGGTCGAGACCCGCGCGCGGGCCGAGCTCAGCAAGCATCTCGCGCCGGTCGACTACGCGCCCGTCGAATTGATCCAGCAGCTCGCCCGCGACGACGAAATCTCGGTGGCCGAGAACGTGCTGATGCACTCGAGCCGGCTCACCGAGCGTACGTTGGTGGAGGTCGCGGCGACCAAGGGCCAGGATCACCTGATGGCGATCTCCAGCCGTCCGCATCTGACCGAGGCGGTGACCGACATCATCGTCGACCGCGGCGAGCGCCGGGTGATCCGCAAGCTCGCCAACAACCAGACCGCGCGCTTCTCCGAGTCCGGCTATTCCGGGATGATGGCGCATGCCGAGGACGACGACGAATTGTCCGAGATCATCGGGCTGCGCGTCGACCTGCCCACCAAGCACCTGCGCGACCTCCTGCGCCGCGCGACCGAAGCCGTGCGCGCCAGGCTGATGGCCTCGGCGCCGCCGGCGTTGCAACAGGAGATCAAGAAGATCCTCAAGGCGATCGCCGACGTTGCGCGCAGCGACGGCGGCCTGGTCGGGCGCGACTTCACGCTGGCCGAAGAGGCCGTCAAGCGCATGAAGGGGCTGAACGAGCTCAACGATGCCGCCATCGCCTTCTTCGCCGAAACCCGCCGCTTCGGCGAGGTTTCCGCCGCACTCGGCCTGCTCAACAACGTCCCGACCGAGATGATGGCCAAGGTGCTCGAAGGCCCGCGCACCGACATCGTGCTGATCCCTTGCCGTGCCGCCGGGCTGGCCTGGTCGGTGGTGGCGAAAATCCTGACCCACCGGCCGATCAAGCACGCCATCGACAGCGACACGCTCAAGCTCGCGGAACGCGACTACGGCCGCCTGTCGCTCGACACCGCCCAGCGCACGCTGCGATTCTGGATGGTGCACAACAAGGTCGAGAAGTGAGCGGGTGCTCACAAGGCGCAATCCTCATCAGCAACGACTCGCACTCCGCTGTCGTCCCTGCGAACGCAGGGACCCATACCGCGTGATGTGAATTGGCGGAAAATGTCTTGATCGTCGTCCTTCGCCACACGACCGCCGGTGGCTATGGGTCCCTGCGTTCGCACGGACGACAGCTATGGTTGTCGCAGGCGGCCGGGCATCACCGAGCCGACCGGCCAGCGTTATCGCCAGGAGATCGCCGGGCGCCGGATTGACTTTGGTGCGTCCGCACTCCTACGGTGATCGCGACGGTGCCCCTCGACCGGGGCTCAAAAGGGAATGCGGTGCCGGATGCGTCTCGCAAGGGACGTGACCGAAGGCCGCAGCTGCCCCCGCAACTGTAAGCGGCGAATCTCGCGTCAAAGGCCACTGGGAAATCTCGGTCCCGGGAAGGCGACGTGGAGGTGACGACCCGCGAGCCAGGAGACCTGCCGTCAGCCGTGGTCACACGCGAGGATGCCGGTCGGGGCGTTATTGGCATCGTTTTCAGGCAGGCCTGCAAAGGGCTGCATGAGACCTCGTTCGCGGTGACGTGCCACTGACGTCATGCCGAGGTTCCTCGTGTCCCCCGTTCCCCATGCCAGGCGCAGTCGCGCCCTTCTGTCGTCGTTCTGCGTCCTCTCGTCATTCGCCCTGCTCGGCCCCTCGCCCACAGCAGCGCAGCAATCCGCCTCCCCCGACCTTCTGCCCCCGGTTGAGGTCGACCCGCCGCGCGAGCCGATCGCTCAAAAACCAGCCATCCCCCGCAGAACCGGCAACGCCCCGCATCAGCAGGTGCCGGCGGCAAAGCCGGCCGCGCCAGCCGGAACCCCCGTCGCCGTCAGCCCGACCGGCGTCGTCACGCCAGTGGCCCACGTCGCGAATGCGATCACCGTGGTGACCGACAAGGACATCGCCGCGCAGCAGGCCCGCACCGTGCCGGACATCCTGAGCACGATCCCCGGATTGAACGTGGTGCAGGCCGGCGGCCCGGGCGGCCAGACCAACGTCTTCATGCGCGGCACCAACGCCAATCACACCAAGCTCTTCATCGACGGCATCGACGTCGGCGATGTCACCAACGGCAATGGCGCGTTCGATTTCGCGCATCTGCTCGCCGCCGACATCCAGCAGTTCGAGGTGCTGCGCGGGCCGCAGAGCGGGCTCTACGGCTCGGATGCGATCGGCGGGGTGATCTCGGTGATCACGCGCAAGGGCGAGGGCCCGGCGCGCGCGACCGCCTCGGTCGAGAGCGGCTCGTTCAAGACCTTCAACCAGTCAGCCGGCGTCAGCGGCTCACAAAACAATGTCAACTACGCGATCAATGTCGCGCATCTGCACGCCGGCGACGTTCCGGTGACCCCGTGGCAGCTGCTGCCTGCGGGGCAGAAGGCCATCGGCAATGCCTACGACAACGTCACCGCCTCGGCCAAGCTGGGCGTCGACCTCAACGAGGCCTGGACGCTGAACTCGGTGGTTCGATACACCGACGCGACGCTGCTGTTCACCGGCGACAGCGGCTTTCCGAGCTTTCCCGACGCGGCCCAGAGCAACCACGCCGTCCACCAGCTTGCGACACGCCAGGAAGCCGTGTGGTCGCTGCTCGGCGGCCGCATCCGGAACTACTTCGGCGTCAACTATGTGAACGACCGGTCGTCCGACCTGACGGCTGGCAATCCGGTGGCAGCGGTCGCGACCGGCGAGCGCATCAAGTATGACTGGCACGCGGTGACCGAGCTGGCGCCGCATAACAATCTCGTCGTCGGCCTGGAGCAGCAGACCGAGCGGCTGAAGACCGCCGACCTCTCGGCCGAGAATGGCAGCAAGGCCGGCTTCGTCGAGTTGCAGACCGAGTTCGCGAAGCGCTGGTTCGTGGTGGCGAGCCTGCGCAACGACGTCAACGACCAGTTCGGCGGCCATGGCACCTACCGGATCGCGCCGGCGGTGATCCTGCCGGTGACCGAGACCAAGCTGAAGGCGAGCTACGGCACCGGCTTCAAGGCGCCGACCCTGAGCCAGTTGCACCAGGATTTTCCGGCGTTCAACTTCTTCGCCAATCCCAACCTCCGGCCGGAGCAGAGCACCGGCTACGACGCCGGCTTCGAGCAGCCGCTGTTCGACGATCGTCTCCGCTTCGGCGCGACCTACTTCCACAACAGCATCACCGACTTGATCAATTTCAACGCGACCTTCACCTCCTACGCCAATGTCGGCCTCGCGACCACCGAAGGCACCGAGAGCTTCGTGACCGCTGATCTCACCGACCGGATCTCGCTGCGTGCGGACTACACGTTCACCCGCGCGGTCGATGCGGCCACCGGCCTGCAGCTGTTGCGGCGGCCGAAGGAGAAATGGAGCGCCACCGCGACATGGGGGCCGATCGATGCGCTGACGCTGTCAGCGACGCTGCTGCACATCGGCGACTGGCTCGACGTCAGCCGCGACGGCATGACCACCGGCCTCGTCGCGCCCGGCTATACGGTCGTCAACCTGCGCAGCGACTACGCGCTGTCCGACCAGGTCAAGCTGTTCGGCCGGATCGACAACCTCTTCAACCATCACTACCAGAACCCGACCGGATTCCTCGCGCCGGGCTTCGGCGTGTTCGGCGGCATCCGGGTGGCGAGCTTCGGCGTGCAGTGACGCCGCCGACCAACCTCCCGGCGGCTGACAGAAGCTGCCGAAATGGACTACAATCGCAACAGAAGGAGATGTTCCATGACTCTCGACGTCCTCGCCCGGCCTGGTTCCGAGGCTCGCCTCGCGCCCGTTCCGCAACGGCATGCCGCTGCGTTCTGCTTCGCGCTGCTGACAGGGGCCTGCGCGCTGGCAAGCTTCGTGTTCGCCTGCGCGACGCCGTTTGCGGCCTTCGCCGTGATCGCCGCCGCCATGCTGCCGCTGCGCGCGGCGCTGCCGGTGATGCTCGGCGCCTGGCTGGTCAACCAGGGCATCGGCTTCGGCGCCCTGCACTATCCGGTCGATGCCAACACCCTGGCCTGGGGCGCCATGATCGGCGTCGCGGCGCTCAGCGCCACCGTTGTGGCCCGCATGGCCCTGGCGACCTTGCGCACAGCACCAGCGACGGTTGCGCTTGCTGTCGCGCTCCTCAGTGCCTACGCCGCCTATGAGCTGGTGCTGCTGGCCGCCACGCCGGCACTCGGCGGCGCCGCGAGCTTCGCGCTCCCGATCGTCGCCCGCCTCGGCCTGACCAGCGCCGCCTGGCTCGTCGGCCTCGTCGCCGTCAGCGAGATCGTCCGCCTGCTGACGCCGGTGGCGTCGCGCCGCGCGGCGTCCTGAACGCGCCGGCGGGCCTTCAACGACCCCAAACAGAAACGGCGGGCCTCTGCCCGCCGTTTTCATTTCTCGGTTTCGCCGCAAGACCTCAGTTCTTCGACTTGTCGACCAGCGCGCCCTTCTTGATCCAGGGCATCATGTCGCGCAGGCGGGCGCCGACTTCCTCGATCGGGTGCTGGGCAAGCTTGGCGCGGGTCGCCTTGAACGAGGTCTGGTTGACCTTGTTCTCCAGCATCCAGTCGCGCGCGAAGCGGCCTGACTGGATGTCGTCGAGCACGCGCTTCATCTCGGCCTTGGTCTCCGGCGTGATGATGCGCGGGCCGGTGACGTACTCGCCGTATTCGGCGGTGTTGGAGATCGAGTAGTTCATGTTGGCGATGCCGCCTTCATAGATCAGGTCGACGATCAGCTTGACCTCGTGCAGGCACTCGAAATAGGCCATCTCCGGCGCGTAGCCGGCCTCGGTCAGCGTCTCGTAGCCGGCCTTGATCAGCTCGACCAGGCCGCCGCACAGCACCGCCTGTTCGCCGAACAGGTCGGTCTCGCACTCTTCCTTGAACGTGGTCTCGATGATGCCGGCGCGGCCGCCGCCGATCGCCGAGGCGTAGGACAGGCCGAGGTCATGGGCATTGCCCGAGGAGTCCTTGGCGATCGCGATCAGGCAGGGCACGCCGCCGCCGCGCTGGTACTCCGAGCGGACGGTGTGGCCGGGGCCCTTCGGCGCGATCATCAGCACGTCGAGATCGGCGCGCGGATCGAGCAGGTTGAAGTGGACGTTGAGGCCGTGCGCGAACACCAGCGCGGCGCCCTGCTTCATGTTGTCGTGCAGGTGCTCGCGGTAGATGTCGCCCTGCAGCTCGTCCGGGGTCAGCATCATCACGAGGTCGGCCCACTTCGCGGCCTCGGCGACTTCCATCACCTTGAAGCCGGCGCCTTCGGCCTTCTTGGCGGAGGCCGAGCCCTTGCGCAGCGCGATCGCGACGTCCTTGACGCCGGAATCCTTCAGGTTGAGCGCGTGGGCGTGGCCCTGGCTGCCATAGCCGACGATGACGACCTTCTTGCCCTTGATCAGGTTCAGATCGGCGTCGCGATCGTAGTAGACACGCATTGTCGTTTCCTCTTTGAGATGGCCGGAATTGGCTGGAAAGTCAGACGCTTGGGTGAGGCACGGGCGGCTGCGCCCGGACGAAATCCGGCCCGTGTCTAGAGCATTTTGGCCCTGCTTGGAAACCCCGATCTCGCATGGCGGCAGTCTCCCTCATGCGTCCATGAACACGGGATAGAGCGAGGCCAGGAGCAGCACCGCCATCAGGATGTTGAAGGCGCGGACCGCGCGCTCGGAGCTGAGCAGCGGCCGCAGCGCGGTGCCGAATAAGGTCCAGGTGATGGTCGAGGCGACCGCCATCACGAAGCTGATCGCGACCTGCAGCGCCACGTTGGCCGGAAAGCTGGCGATCGCGGCATAGGCGGTGATGGTGCTGATCACCATCACCCAGCCCTTGGCGTTGACCCATTGGAACAGCGCCGCGCCCCAGAACGACATCGGGCCGCGCGGCTTGGCATCGCCAGGCTCGGCCGATCCTGACAAGGCGATGGCGACCGCGAGGTAGATCAGATAGGCCGCGCCGAGATATTTCAGCACGTCCTGCAGCAGGGGATAGCGGATGAACACCGTCGCGAGGCCGAAGCCGACCGCGCCGACCATGAAGGCGAAGCCGAAGCTGACGCCCATCATGTGCGGCACCGTGCGGCGGAAGCCATGGGTCACGCCCGACGACAGCAGCATGATGTTGTTCGGCCCGGGCGTGAACGCCATCACGAAGGCGAAGGTGACAAAGGCGATGAGGAGCTGCTGGGACATCTAATGAGCTCCTGCCACACGACGACTTTTCAACCTCCCCTGGAGGGGGAGGGTCGCCTCACATCGTGCGAAGCAACGATGTGAGGCGGGGTGGGGTGATCTCTCCACGCGCGAGCTTTTGCGGCGGCCCACCCCACCCCGATCGCGCATTGCATGCGCGATCGACCCTCCCCCTCCAGGGGAGGGTGGCAGCGTGGCCACCTCACCGTCGTACAAGAACATCAGCGCCTAGCCCTGCCCCGCCGGCTTCTGCAGCACATACGTCGCGTGCATCGGCGCATGGTAGTCGGCGGAGACCGTGACGAAGCCGACCTCGGCCAGCATGCGCTCCATCACCCAGGCGAAGGTCGAGTTCTCGTCGCGCATGTGGGTGATGACGCTGTCGCGGGCGAGGTCGTGGTTCTTGATGTTGAAATCCGCCCACTGCTCGACCGAGCGCTCGACACCGTCGGGCATGCTGACATAGACGATGTCGCGCAGGAAGAACTGTGCGCCCGGCTTCAGCGCCGCGAAGATGCGCGCCAGCGCCACCGCCTTCCAGAAGTCCGGCAGATGATGCAGCGTGAACTCGCTGGCGATCAGGTCATACGAGTTCGGCTCATAGGCGAACGACAGCAGCCCCGCCGAATGCATCCGCACCGCGGTACGGCGGTCGCGGGTGTAGATCCGGGTCAGCGCCAGCATCGCCGGCGAGATGTCGATGGCGTCGACGACGGCGCCCATCAGCGCCGCCTCGGTCGCCAGCACGCCGTTGCCGCAGCCGATGTCCGCCACCCGCCAGCCCGGCTTGACGCCGAGCATCTTCAGAGCAGCGCGCGCGCGCTCGTCGGCATCATCGCCCGAGCCGTAGATCGAGGCGACGGCATGATCGAGCCCGATCCGGTTGCGTTCGTTGTAGTACCAGTCGCGCGCCAGCATGGCTCACATCCCTTCCGATCCCCGCCCGATCGCCGCAATGCCGGTCCTGGCGACTTCCACCAGGCCGAGCGGACGCATCAGATCGATGAATTGCGTGATCTTGTCGGTATTGCCTGTGATCTCGAACACGAAGCTTTCCGTCGTGGCGTCGATCACCCGGGCGCGGAACGCATCCGCCAGCCGCAGCGCCTCGACCCGCGGCTCGCCGGTGCCGCGCACCTTGACCATCGCGAGCTCGCGCTCGATCGCGCGCTTGGTCAGCGTCATGTCGACGACGCGGTAGACCGGGATCATGCGGTCGAGCTGGTGCTTGATCTGCTGGATCACCATCGGCGTGCCGGTGGTGACGATGGTGATGCGCGAGAGGTGCTTCTGGCTCTCGGTCTCGGAGACGGTGAGGCTCTCGATGTTGTAGCCGCGGCCCGAGAACAGGCCGATGACGCGCGCGAGCACGCCCGGCTCGTTCTGCACCAGCACCGCCAGCGTGTGCGTCTCGTTCGGATCGTGACGGTCTTCGAGGAAATAGGCTGACGCTGGCTGGTTCATTGGTGTCCTCGTGATAGTTCAACCGTCATGGCCGGGCATAGCAGTCTGCCTTGCGCAGACTGCGTAAACTTGTCTGCGCTCCCGGCCCTCCACGTCGAGCGTCGAGCGCGCGGTTCGTGGATGCCCGGGCCTTTGCCGCGCCGAAGCGGCTTCGGCCGCGCAGGCGGGTCAAGCCCGGGCATGACAGCGGTGTTTGTGGCGAGTTGCGAGCTCCTCATGCGGCCCCCGCTTCGGCATGCGTGGCCGCCGGCAGCACCCAGCGCCTGAACAGGTCGAGATCGATGTTGCCGCCCGTGAGCACCAGGCCGACTCGCTTGCCGGCGAGCCTGCCCTTTTCCTGCAAGGCCGCCGCAAGCGGTGCCGCGCCGGCACCTTCGGCGAGATTGTGGGTGTCGGTCCAGAGAATGCGCACGGCCTCGGCGATCTCGGCGTCGCCGACCTGCACGATGCGCGAGGCGCCTTTCAGGATGATGGCGAGCGCATCCGCATCCGGGCTGCGCGTCGCGAGACCATCGGCATGGGTGTCGGCGCTGTTGGTCGTCACCACCGTCCGCGCGGCGAACGACAGCGCGTAGGACGGCGCCTCGGTCGACTGCACGCCGACGATCTCGGTCTTCAAGCCCAAGAGATCGCGCGCCAGGATGCAGCCGCAGATGCCGGAGCCCTGCCCGATCGAGACGTAGAGCACATCGAGGTCGGGCGCCGTGCGGAACAGCTCCAGCGCGTAGGTCGCGACGCCGCGCACGAGATCGCGATGGAACGACGGCACCATGTGCAGGCCGTCGCGCGCCGCATGGCGGCCGGCCTCCTCGCGCGCCTCTTGGAAGTCGCTGCCGTGCTCGATCAGCTCGGCGCCGAACGCCGCCATCGCGCGGTTCTTCTCGGCCGAGTTGCCACGCGGCACGTAGATCGTCACCGGCAGGCCGTTGCGACGGCCGGCAAACGCGACGCTCTGCCCATGATTGCCGCGCGTCGCGGTGATCAGGCCGCGGACGTCCGGCCGCGTGCGCTTGAGGTTGTCGACATAGACCAGCCCGCCGCGCACCTTGAAGGCGCCGACCGGCGTGTGGTTCTCGTGCTTCACGACGACCCCGGTCCCCAGCCGCGCCGCCAGCAACGGCCACGCATGCGCCGGCGTCGCCGGCACCGCGGCGCCGACGATGGCATGGGCGGCTTCGAGCTCAGCGAGGGTGAACATGAGAACTCCCTGACGCATGGGCACAATGCGGCCGCGCAAGCAGATGAGCTCCCTCGCCCCGCTTGCGGGGAGAGGGAGATTCTCCGCGAGGCCGACTGCGTGGAGAGGCCCCCTCACCCGACGCTGCGCGTCGACCTCTCCCCGCAAGCGGGGAGAGGTTAAGAGAGAGACTGCCGGACGCGCGTGCCATCACCGCACCATCAAACCTATCAGACTCACACCAGCGCCTTGCCGCCCGCGAACGCGGCGGCCGGATCGCTCGCCTCCGCCGGCAGGATCATCTCGTTATGCGCCTTGCCCGACGGAATCATCGGGAAGCAGTTTTCGAGCGCCGCGACGCGGCAGTCGAACAGCACCGGCTTCTTGACCGAGATCATCTCCTTGATCGCGCCGTCGAGATCGCCGGGCTTGCTCACCTGCAATCCGACGCCGCCATAGGCCTCGGCGAGCTTGACGAAATCCGGCAGCGCCTCCGAGTAGGAGTGCGACAGGCGGTTGCCGTGCAGCAGCTGCTGCCACTGCCGCACCATGCCCATGTACTGGTTGTTGAGGATGAAGATCTTGACCGGCAGCTCGTACTGCACGGCCGTCGACATCTCCTGCATCGTCATCTGCACCGAGGCGTCGCCGCCGATGTCGATGACGAGGCTGTCGGGATGGGCGACCTGGACGCCGATCGCGGCCGGCAGGCCGTAGCCCATGGTGCCGAGACCGCCCGAGGTCATCCAGCGGTGCGGTTCCTCGAAGCCGTAGAACTGCGCCGCCCACATCTGGTGCTGGCCGACCTCGGTCGTGATGTAGGTGTCGCGGCCGCGCGTCAGCTCGAACAGCCGCTGGATCGCATATTGCGGCATGATGACGTCGCGGTTCGGCCGGTAGGCCAGCGAGTTGCGCGCGCGCCAGACGGCGATCTCCTGCCACCACGACTTGATGTCGGGCTTCTTCGCCTCGGCCCTGAACACCTGCAGGATGTCGGCGAGCACGTCGCCGCAATCGCCGATGATCGGCACGTCGACGCGGATGTTCTTGTTGATCGAGGACGGATCGATGTCGATGTGGATCTTCTTCGAGCCGGGCGAGAACGCATCGGTGCGCCCGGTGATGCGGTCATCGAAGCGCGCGCCGACGCACAGCATGACGTCGCAATCATGCATCGCCATGTTGGCCTCGTAGGTGCCGTGCATGCCGAGCATGCCGAGCCAATTGGTGCCCGACGCCGGATAGGCGCCCAATCCCATCAGCGTCGAGGTGATCGGGAAGCCCGTGACCTCGACCAGCTCGCGCAGCAGCCGCGAGGCCTCCGGCCCCGAATTGATGACGCCGCCGCCGGAATAGATCACCGGCCGCTTGGCGCCCGCCAGCAGCGCCACGGCTTTGCGGATCTGCATCGCGTCGCCCTTCACGCGCGGCGAATAGGAGATGTGGACGTCGGACTTGCGTGGCGGATGATAGGTGCCGGTCGCGAACTGCACGTCCTTCGGCACGTCGACGACGACCGGTCCCGGACGGCCCGTGGTCGCGACATAGAACGCCTCGTGCAGCACCTTGGCGAGATCGTTGACGTTGCGGACCAGCCAGTTGTGCTTGGTGCAGGGCCGGGTGATGCCGACGGTGTCGCACTCCTGGAACGCGTCGTTGCCGATCAGATGCGTCGGCACCTGGCCGGTGATGCAGACCAGCGGGATCGAGTCCATCAGCGCGTCGGCCAGCGGCGTCACCATGTTGGTGGCGCCGGGGCCCGAGGTCACCAGCACGACGCCCGGCCTGCCGGTCGAGCGCGCATAGCCTTCGGCGGCGTGGCCAGCGCCCTGCTCGTGGCGGACCAGGATGTGCTCGACCTCGCTCTGCTGGAAGATCTCGTCATAGATCGGAAGCACCGCGCCGCCAGGATAGCCGAAGAGGTGCTGCACGCCGTGGTCGATGAGCGCGCGCACGATCATCGCGGCGCCGGTCATCTGGTTCGGATCGTGGCTCTTGTCGGTCATGGTGGGCTCCGGATCGCTTCTGTCAGCGGCTGGTCGGTCTTGGTCAGTCGGTCTTGGTCAGTCGGTTTTGATCACTTGGGTCAGGGTCGTTTCGGTCGGATCGCTGGCTTCCAGGCAATAAAAAAGGGCCCTGGAAGGCCCTGCGCACCGCTCGGAATTTGGATGGCCGCTAGCCATCCCCGGCGGTGCGCCTGGGTACGACGGCGATAAGGAGGATGGAAATAAAGTTGCGCATGATGCCGAGCGAACTTCCCAAAGGTTGCGCGAAACATAGCCGGCGATGCCCCAATGTCAAGGCAAAGCCGGCCCGTCAGCGCGATTTTGCGATGTTAACGCGGAATTTTCCGTTCGGCGAGCGGTAATTTGGCCAGCGCTGCCGCAAAGGGCCTACCGCTCGCGCGGACTTAGGGGTTCCAAGGGTTGATCAGCGAGAGCCCGAGCCCAGCGAAATCGCCAGCATTTCGCGTTGCGAGGTCAAGACCATAGGCGGACGCGATACCGGCGATCTGCAGATCAGCGAGCTTCGTCGGGATCTGTTGCAGCGGCAACCCGCGCGCTCGCGCTATTGCAACCAGCTGAACAGCGGCTTGGGCGGCGGCAGCGTCGAATGCATAAACCCGGCTTCCGAAGCGACGGATCGTCCGGCTGATCGCGTTCTGGAGGCTGTCTTTCCGCCGTCCGTCGTCGAGCATCGCAACACCCGCGCCGAGTTCGAGAATGGTGATGCTCGATATCGCGGCATTCGCAAAGTTGACGTCGAGCCAGCGGATCACTTGCATCGCTGGCGCCAGCTTCAACACCTCTGAGATGACGTTGGTATCGAGCAGGATCATTCGAAATCGACCGACCGGATCGGAGCGGCGCGGAGCAGTTTGAGCTCCTCATCAAGGTCGACGCCCGGCCTCGTGATGGCAAAGAGCCAGCTGCCAAACGGCGCTATATCGTCGGGCGACTCCGCTTCCTCACGAGCAAGCTTTTCCAACGTCTCCCTCAGGTCAGCCTCCAAGCTCTTGCCACGGCGTTCGGCGCGAAGTCGCAACAGCTCCTTGGTCGCGTCGTCCACTTTGCGGATCAGGATGTCAGCCATCAGAAGAGCCTCCATCTAATTGATATCACGATATCAAAAATCTTTCAATGCTGCCATCCCCTCCCGCGCCGCCTCCGGGCTCATCCACTCGAACTCCGGCAGTTGGTGCCGAAACCAGGTGAACTGCCGCTTGGCATAATGGCGGGTGTCGGCCTTGCCGATGGCGGCCGCCTCCTCCCGCGTGATCTCCCCTCTGATATAGCGGATCAGCGCCGGCACGCCGTGGGCCTTCATCGCCGGCAGCAGCGGATCGAGGCCGCGCGCGGCCAGCCGCTCGACCTCCTGCACCGCGCCGCGCTCCAGCATCAGATCGAACCGTGCATCGATCCGCGCATACAGCGCCTCGCGCTCCGGAGCGATGAACAGCGCCCGATAGCTGCCCTCCGGCAGCAGCGGCGGAGTGGCCTCGGCATGCCAGTCGGCCAATGGCCGACCCGTCGCCTCGATCACCTCCAGCGCCCGGGCCACGCGGGCGCGGTCGCGGACGTTCAGCCGCGCGGCCGCCGCCGGATCGCGTCGCGCCAGCTCGGCATGCAAGGCCTCGACGCCGTCGCGATCGAGCCTGAGACGCACCGCGTCGCGCACCTCATCCGGCACGGGCGGCACCGCGGACAGCCCTGATGTCAGCGCCTTGAAATACAGGCCAGTGCCACCGATAAAGATCGGCAGCCGCCCGGCCCGTTGCACCTCGCCCAGGATCTCCGCGGCATCCCGGACATAATGGCCGGCCGAGTAGTTCACGCTGGCATCGACATGGCCGTAGAGCCGGTGCGGCACGGTGGCCTCTTCGTCGCAGGTCGGCCTTGCCGTCAGCACCCTCAGATCGCGGTAGACCTGCATGGAATCGGTGTTGATGACGACCCCGCCCGCTTTTTGCGCAAGTTCCATCGCCAGCGCCGACTTGCCGCTGGCGGTCGGCCCTGCGATAAGCACCGCTTTGTTGATCCCTGGCAAAGTCACCTGATGTCTCTCGTCGCCACCTTCATCTGCAATCCCGCCGATCCCGCGCTTGATACCACGATCGTGGAGGCCTTCCTGGCCGTTCTGCCCTCGCCGGGCACGCCGCGCTGGCTGTTCGACGAGGTCGCGATCGACATCCCCTTCGCCCACGACGGCGAGGTCCACAAGCTCGAGGCGCGTCTGCGCGACCTGCGCGGCGACATGCCGATCGACATCGTCGTGCAGGCGGAAGCCGTCAGGCGCAAGAAGCTTTTCCTCGCCGACATGGACAGCACCATGATCGGGCAGGAATGCATCGACGAACTCGCCGATTTCGCCGGGCTGAAGCCGCGCGTCGCCGCCATCACCGAGCGCGCCATGCGCGGCGAGATCGCGTTCGAGCCGGCGTTGCGCGAACGCGTCGCATTGCTGAAGGACCTGCCGGTGAGCGTCGTCGACGAAGTCCTGACCAAGCGCATCAAGCTGACGCCGGGCGGCCGTCATCTGGTGATGACCATGCGCGCCAACGGCGCCTATACCTGCCTGATCTCCGGCGGCTTCACGCTGTTCACCAGCGCCATCGCGGCCAAGATCGGCTTCCAGGAGAACCGCGCCAACGAGCTCATCATCGATGGCGGCAAGCTCACGGGCGAGGTGCGCGAGCCGATCATCGGCCGCGACGCCAAGCTCGCCACCCTGATCGAGCTGCGCGAGGCGTTCGATCTCGACGAGATCGACACCCTGGCGGTCGGCGACGGCGCCAACGACCTCGGCATGATCGAGGCGGCCGGTCTCGGCGTCGCCTATCACGCCAAGCCTGCGGTCTCGGCCGCAGCCTCGGCCCGCATCGACCACGGCGACCTCACCGCCCTGCTCTATGCCCAGGGCTACACGCGCGATCAGTTCGTCGACTGACGAGACTGCGGCCGCGCGGCAGGCCAATAGCCGCGCGAGCCTTTGCGCAATACAGCGCCCTCCCCTGGTTGTGAGAGAGGACGCGTTCATGGGCAGCCGCGGTCCCGTCATTGCGAGGGCAGCGGTTTTGCGAACGCTCGAAGATCGCAATCGCATTGCTCCTGTGCGAATCGCCGCCCAAGCAAAGCCGTTACCAAAGCCCTGCCTTCATCGGCTCTCGATCAGCGCATCATCAGGATTTTGTTTCAATCCAGCGCACTCGCACGCAACTCCATTCCAATCTCATTTCAGATCGCAAATCAGATCATTCGCCTTCCGCATCAAGGCGGGACGCGAACTGCCATTTTAACCGCATCACCAATCCATGAATTGTCAAATCATGCTGCAGCGCATATAAAGCTGACAACGCTAGGGAGTGTCCAAGGAAGCGAAAGCGATTGCAGGCCATGCAATCGATCATCGTCACAGAAGGACCTCCCGATGACCATCAAGCACATCATTCCCGGCTCTCTTCTTGCCCTCGCGCTGCTGAGCGGCGCCGCCGTTGCCGGCGAGCTGCCGAGCTACGAAGTCGGCGCGCTGCCGGCCACCCCGCACCAACTCTCCGTCGTCGGTGCATCCGCCGCGCAGCAGACCATTGCGGTGAATGCCGACAGCGCCGCCTCGCCGCACCAGCTCGCCGTGCTCACCCAGCACCACCGCAGCGCTGCGCTCGTCGCTCCGATCACCGTGGGCAGCGTCCGCAACTAGGCAACGCGGGCAACCCATCGTCGGATAGGTAGCGCGCGTCTCGCCGAGCGAGGCCGCGCTCCCTGTTCGAGATAACGCGTGGCGTCGCGCGTGGTAAAGATCCCGGACATCCGCGCCGGGCAGCCCAGACGCCCGGCCCGCTGCACCTATTGGGTCTTCGACGCCAACGCTCTCCGCCTCCGTACCCGGCGCGGCGGCCGCGTCGTCGAGCCCAGCCGCACAGTCACATTCCGGCCGCCGGCGGCAAGACCATCCTGCGCGTGAATTGACCCGACGCCAGCCGGCTCGCCCGATTTCCCAACCGGGATCTCGCAGGGCGTCGCCGCGCGGGCCACGCATCACCAGCCATTATCAGCCTGACGCCACGCGCCGCGCCGATTGCCGGTCAAATCGCACATCCGCAATCATTATATGCGCTATTGCGCAAATACGAAAATACGAATATATTGCCGCCATGTCCGATCCCGTCCCGCTGCTCGCCGCTCTGGCCGAGCCGACTCGTCTCGCCGCCCTGCGCATCCTTTGGGACGGCGGCGAGCACTGCGTCTGCGAGCTCATGCGGCAGCTCCGAGCCAGCGCATCGCGCATGAGCCGGCACATGTCCGCCCTCAAGGCCGCCGGTCTCGTCATCGACCGGCGTGACGCCCAGTGGGTCCGGTATCGGCTGAGCCCTGACCTGACGCCCGATCGCCGCGCCATCCTCGACGCCGTCATGGCGGCCATGCCTGAGCCGAACAGGAGTGCAGCATGAAAACCGAAGCTTCGACCTATCCTGACGGGTCGGCATCGGCTGTGATCTGGATCATCGCGACGGCAGCTGCGATCGCATTGTGGTTCGCGGTCTACTGGCAGCTGGAAGCGTTCTCGGCATGGCTGGTATCGTCGCTGCCGGTGTCCCGCGACAGCCATCTGGAAGAAGCCGCGCGGTTCTTCGTGTTCGACGCGCCCAAGGTCCTGATGCTGATGACGCTGGTCGTGTTCGGCATGGGCGTCGTGCGCAGCTTTTTTTCAGCCGAGCGAACTCGCGCATTGCTCGCCGGCAAGCGCGAGGGCCTCGGCAATGTCGCGGCTGCGATCCTCGGCGTATTCACTCCCTTCTGCTCGTGCTCGGCGGTGCCGCTCTTCGTCGGCTTCGTCTCGGCTGGCGTCCCACTCGGCGTGACCTTCTCGTTCCTGATCGCGGCGCCAATGGTGAACGAGGTCGCGCTCGGCCTGCTGTTCGCGCTGGTCGGCTGGAGGATCGCCGCGATCTATCTGGCCTTCGGCCTGGCGGTCGCGATCGTGGCGGGATGGATCATCGGACGCCTGCATCTCGAAGGCTGGCTCGAGGCATGGGTTCGCAACGTGCGCGCGGGACAGGCGGATCTGCAGCCGGATTCGCCGACCGCCGCCGATCGGATCCGGGCCGGGATCGATGCGGTGCGCGACATCGTCGGCCGCGTCTGGGCATGGATCATCATTGGCATCGCGGCGGGCGCATTCATTCACGGCTATGTCCCGAACGACCTGCTCGCCTCGATCATGGGCAAGGACCAATGGTGGTCCGTGCCGGCCGTGGTGCTGATCGGCGTGCCGATGTACGCCAACGCTGCGGGCATCATTCCGGTCGTCGAGGCGCTGCTCGGCAAGGGTGCGGCGCTGGGAACGGTGCTCGCCTTCATGATGAGCGTCATCGCGCTTTCGTTTCCCGAGATGCTCATTCTGCGCAAGGTGCTGACGCTCCGGCTGATCGCTGTCTTCGCGGGCGTCGTCGCCGCCGGCATCGTCGCCGTCGGCTATCTCTTCAACGCCCTGTTCTGATGAAAGGACAAGCCCCATGAAGAACGTCAAGATTCTCGGCTCCGGCTGCAAGCGCTGTGTTCAGACCGCAGCAATGGCCTCCTCTGAAGCAAGCAAGCTCGGCATCGAGATCGAGCTGGAAAAGATCACGGACTTCGCCGACATCGCCCGGTTCGGCATCGCCTCGACGCCGGGCGTGGTGATCGACGGCAAAGTCGTCCATGCGGGCGGGCTGCCGAAGGCCGAGGACATGGCGAAATGGCTGTCGGCGTGATGGCGTTGCGTCCGCTGCTCGCAGCGGTCCTCCTGCTCGGCCCGGCTGTCGTGGCGCGCGCCGACGAACCGACGTGGACGCGGCGCATCATCGCGCCGGACACGGCGCTCAAAGCGGCACAGGCGGCGCTCGCGGAGTGCCGCAAACGCGGCTGGCAGGCTGCCGTGACCGTGAGCGATCCGTCGGGGCTCGCGCTGGTCACCCTGCGCGACCGTTTCGCCGGCTGGCATACCCTTGAGGCCGCGACGGGCAAGGCGAGGACGGCCGCGAGCTGGCGCGAGGCGACGAGCACGCTCGCAGCCCGGCTGGCACGACCGGACGCCGCGGAGCGGGCCATCGTCAACGTTCCCGGCGTTGTCATGGTCGGCGGCGGCATGCCAATAGAGGCCGCTGGCCAGCAGGTCGGAGCGATCGGCGTATCCGGCGCGCCCGGAGGCGACAACGACGACATCTGCGCGAAGGCCGGCATCGAAGCCGTCGCTGCGGACATCGCGTTCTGAGCGCTTGTACCGGCGTATCGCGAACGAGGACGGCCAACGCCGATCATTTTGCCGGAGGATACCGCGTTGTCTGACACGATGCCTCAATTGGACGAAACCTCATTCCGTGCCATCGACCGCGCGAAGCTGCTGGAGCCTGCGCTCTCCTCCCACCCTCCGCGAATCCTGCTGCTCTACGGATCGCTCCGGCAACGCTCGTTCAGCCGGCTGCTGACCGAGGAAGCGGCGCGCATTCTCGTGCGCTTCGGCGCGGAGACTCGGACTTTCGATCCGCGCGGCTTGCCGCTGGTCGACGACGCCGAGCCGGACCATCCGAAGGTCCGCGAGCTGCGCGATCTCGTGACCTGGTGCGAAGGCATGGTGTGGTGCTCGCCGGAGCGGCACGGCGCGATGACCGGTGTGATCAAGACCCAGATCGACTGGATCCCGCTGTCGCTCGGCGCCGTCCGGCCGACGCAGGGCAAGACGCTGGCGGTGATGCAGGTTTCTGGCGGCTCGCAGTCGTTCAACGCGGTCAATCAGCTTCGGGTGCTCGGCCGCTGGATGCGCCTGATCACCATTCCGAACCAGTCCTCGGTGCCCAAGGCCTTCGCGGAGTTCGACGACGCGGACCGCATGAAGCCGTCCCCCTATTACGATCGCCTCGTCGACGTGATGGAAGAGCTGGTCAAGTTCACGCTGCTGACGCGCGACCGCGCCGACTATCTGGTCGACCGCTATTCCGAGCGCAAGGAGAATGCCGAGGCGCTGTCGCAGCGGGTCAATCAGCGGTCGCTCTGAGCCGGCGCTCCCGGGAGTTCGCGGATGGCGGCCACCAACTTCTGATAAAAATAATTACCTTGCGTATTTACGGAATTCATGATTGTATCCGCGCATCCCGCCTCACTGCGGAGGGGCGTTGCGCGCGATCGTCACGACACGCGAGGCGGGGAGCGATGGCCGCGAGAGATCGCAGCGTCTTCTCACGAGGGCGCGGACGAACGATCGCTTGCGGACGTGAAGTCGCAGCGTCCTGACACCCCGATGCTGGTGTCACGTTCGCGACGGCGCTGAAGCGCCGCGCGGACAATGGTGGCCAACAAGCCCGGCGCACCAGGGAGACTGCGTATAAGCGTGAAGACCGTCGCGCAGGGAATGCCGGTTGAATCGGCTTTGCCTGTGGTACCTGCCGCCTGCATTTTTTTTCGCAGGCGGGCCATGGGTGAGGCCTTCACCCGGCATTCCCTGCGCCCTCTGCATTCTCGCGAGGGACGAACTGATCGCAGGCCTCGGGCGCGATGCGCCGCGAGACTGCAAAGCTATGTCGATCGCTGTTTGAGCCGTGAATTCGCCTTGCGAACCGTCGTCGTCCCGGACAAGCCACGGCGCGCGCCAGCGCGTCGGGGCGCCGATCCGGGATCCATACGCCGCGGCCGTCGTGACGAGCAAACAGCCAATGATCAGCCCGCCCCAAACTGCTCCCTGGGGGCTATGGTCCCGGCTCGAGGCCGGGACGACAGCGGAGTGTGGAGCTGCCGCAGGGTGGGCAAAGCAGCGCCCGCAGGCGCAGCGTGCCCACCACCGTGCCGCGAGCTCGGAGCCGGATGGGTGGGCGCGGCGCGGGAGAGAGCGCCTTAGCAGGCGCACCTCACGGCGCGCCTTTGCCCACCCTACTGCATCGTGCCCTACTGCAGGCTCAACGCCACGAAGCGCAGCTCGCCGTCGGCGTTGGAGACGAGCAGCAGCACCGACTTCTTGCCGTCCTTCTTGAGCTGGTCGACGCGCTTCTTGATATCGGCGCCCGAGGTCACCGCCTCCTGGGCGACCTCGACGATGACGTCGCCGGCCGACAGCCGCTTCTCGGCGGCGTCGGAGGCCTGGTCAACACCGGTGACGACGACGCCCTTGACGCTGTCCTTGATCTTGTAGCGGGCGCGCAGGTCCTTCGACAACGCGGCGAGATCGAGCCCGAGCGCCTTCTGGGTCACCGGCTTCTCGGCCGGCTCGTCCTTCTTGATCGCCGCCTGCTGCACCTTCTCGGTGTCCTCGAGCCGGCCGAGCTTGACCTTGAGCGTCTGCTCCTGGCCCTTGCGGATGACGATGACGTCGACCTCCTTGCCGACGGCGGTGTCGGCGACGATGCGCGACAGGTCCTTCGGCTCCTTGATGTCATGGCCGTCGAACTTGACGACGACGTCGCCCGGCTCGATGCCGGCCGGCTTGGCCGGTCCCTTGTCGTCGACGCCGGCGACCAGCGCGCCGCGCGCCGGCTTGATGTTGAGGCTCTCCGCGATCTCGTCGGTGACGCCCTGGATGCGCACGCCGAGCCAGCCGCGGCGCAGCTCGCCGAACTGGCGCAACTGGTCGACGACGCCGGCCACGGTCTTCGAGGGCACCGCGAAGCCGATGCCGATCGAGCCGCCCGACGGCGAGATGATCAGCGTGTTGACGCCGATGACCTCGCCCTCGAGGTTGAACAGCGGGCCGCCGGAATTACCGCGGTTGATGGCGGCGTCGGTCTGGATGTAGCTGTCATAGGGCCCCGACGAGATGTCGCGGTTCTTGGCCGAGACGATGCCGGCGGTGACGGTGCCGCCGAGACTGAACGGGTTGCCGATCGCGACCACCCAGTCGCCCAGCCGCAGCTTGTCGGAGTCGCCGAACTTGACCACCGTCAGCGGCCGCGGCGGCTTGAACTTGAGCACCGCAAGGTCGGTCTTCTTGTCGACGCCGACCAGCTCGGCCTTGATCTTGGTGCCGTCGTTGAGGATCACGTTGATCTCATCGGCATCGGCAATGACGTGGTTGTTGGTGACGACAACGCCCGAGTCGTCGACGATGAAGCCCGAGCCCAGCGAGTTGGTGCGGCGCGGCGAGTTGTCGGCACCGCCCCGGCCGCCCGGACCGCCGCGGCGGTTCTTGAAGAAATCGTCGAAGAACTCCTCGAACGGCGAGCCGGGCGGCACCTGCGGATTGGCGTTCCGCCCCTCGGACGAGCCGCCCTTGGGCTCGACAGTTTGCGAGGTCGAGATGTTGACGACGGCGTCGATCACCTTTTCGGCGACATCGGCGATCCCCTCCGGCCCCCGCGCCGAGGCCGGGGCCGGCGCGAGCGCCCAGCCCGCGGCAAGGACCGCCGCGGTCAGGATCGGGCGCAGTCGACGGCTGAAAGCAAGGGTTGCGGTCATCGGGCGGATCTCCAGAAAAGTCGGCAAATTCAACTGTTACAGTGCGCCGGAACCGGCGGGGGACGCAAGCACGCCGGATCGGACCGCAGATTCATCATTGAGGGCGACCTAATACGGCAAAATGGCGCAGCCATCGCCTCACAATGGCGTTGGCCGGGCAGCAGACCGTCATTGCAGCGGTCGCGCCTCGTTCCTGTGCGACGGGGCACGCAAACGCACGACAATCCACCGCTCAGATCGGCCGCCGGATCACCCAGATCAGGACCAGGCCGGCCACCGCCGAGCCGATGCCGACTGCGCGCAGCACGTTGTCGGGCGTGGTCATCGCGGTCTTCATGGCCCGCCGCATCCACTCCGGACTGGCCGCGAACAACAGGCCTTCGAGCACGAACAGGATACCTAATCCGATGAGGAAATCGGAAAACGCAATGGACCTCATCGGACCCGGACCTCCCGTTCGATCTTCTTGATATGTAACGGGGCGAAGCAACGGCTTCGCCCCCTCCATGTCAACTCTTATTCGCCCCGATCAACGGCCCCGGCATCGAGGCAGGCGCCATCAGGGCTTGGGCGCCGGCACCGCGACGGCCGCCGTCGAGCTGGCGGTGGACGGCGTCTCCCCCGCCGGCTTCCCCGAGGGGTTGGCGAAGTAGCGGAAGAACTCCGAATCGGGCCGCAGCAGGAAGCGGGTGTCGCCGGATTTCAGACCGTTCTCATACGCCGCCATCGAGCGGTAGAAAGCGAAGAAGTCGCGGTCCTTGCTGTAGGCCTCGGCGAACAGCCGGTTGCGTTCGGCATCGCCGGCGCCGCGGGTCTGCTCCGCCTGCGAGTTGGCCTCGGCGACGATCACGGTGGCCTCGCGATCGGCCTTGGACCTGATCTCCTGGGCCTTCTGGCCGCCGAGCGCCCGGAACTCCTCGGCCTCGCGCTGCCGCTCGGTCTTCATCCGGTTGTAAACCGCCTGGCTGTTGGCCTCCGGCAGGTCGGCGCGACGGATTCGGACGTCCACCACCTGGATGCCATAGGCGTCGGCCTCCTTGTCGAGCTGATCGCGGATCTTGCGCATCAGCGCCTCGCGCTCGTCGCGCACGACTTGCGTGAAGGTGACCTCGCCGAGCACGCGGCGCAGCGCGGCGTTCAGCAGCGTGCCGAGCTGGACGTTGGCGGTCTGGATCGAACCGACGCTCTGGTAGAACTGCAGCGCGTTCTTGATCTTGTAGCGCGCGAAGGCGTCGACCACGAGTCGCTTCTGGTCGAACGCGATCACCTCCTGCGAGGGGTTCTCGAGGTCGAGGATGCGCTTGTCGATCGAGATCACGTTGTCGATGAACGGTGCCTTGAAGTTCAGACCGGGCTCCGTGACGACGTCGACCGGCTTGCCGAACCGCACCACCAGCGCCTGCTCGGTCTGGTTCACGGTGAACAGCGAGCTGTAGCCGATGACGACGAGCACGAGCACGGCGACGAGCGCGACGATGCCTGCAACGGGGGACCTCATCGGACGCCTCCCTGCTGAGCGGCCGGCGCCGGACGGCGCGGCAAGAGATCGCCGAGCGGCAGCAGCGGCACGGGGCCGCCGGTGGCGCCGCTGTCGAGCACGAGCTTCTCCGAGCCACCGAGCACGCGCTCCATGGTCTCGAGATAGATCCGTTCGCGGGTCACGTCGGGCGCCTTCTTGTACTCGTCATAGACCTTGAGGAAGCGCGCGCTCTGGCCCTTGGCCTCGGCGATCGCCTGCTCCTTGTAGCCCTCGGCGACCTGCAGGATCTGCGCGGCACGACCGCGCGCATCCGGCACCACCTTGTTGGCGTAGGTCTGGGCTTCGTTCTGGAGACGCTCGAGGTCGGCACGCGCCGCCTGGACGTCGCGGAATGCCTCGATCACCTGGGCCGGCGGATCGACCTTCTGCATCTGCACCTGGGTGATCTGGATTCCGGAGCCGTAATTGTCGAGCGTCTTCTGCATCAGTTCCTGCACGTTCTGCTCGATCACGGTGCGGGCACCGGTGAGGATCGGCTGGATGTTGGAGCGGCCGATCACCTCGCGCATCGCGCTCTCGGCCACCGCCTTCACGGTGCCCTCGGGGTTCTGGATGTTGAACAGGAAGTCGGCCGCGCCCTTCGGCTTGATGCGCCAGAGCACGGTGACGTCGACGTCGACGATGTTCTCGTCGCCGGTCAGCATCAGGCTTTCCTCGGGGACATCGCGACCGCCGCGGCCGCGCCGGCCGGGATCGTCATTGGCGGTGATGCCGATCGAGATCGAGTTGACGCGCAGCGCCTTGGGCAGCAGCACGGTCTCGATCGGGTAAGGCAGGTGATAGCGCAGGCCCGGCTGCTCATCACGGACATATTTGCCGAAGCGCAGCACGACGCCGAGCTCCTCGGACTGCACGCGGTAGATGCCGGAGGCGAGCCAGATGATGATGGCGCCGAGCACGATCAGGAGCACGCCCGCGGTGCCGAAACCGCCGCCCGGCACGAACTGCTGCAGCCGGTCCTGGCCGCGCCGCAGAAGATCTTCCAGGTCGGGCGGCCTTGGACCGACCGGTTGCGGTCCCGAGCCCCAGGGCCCCTTCGGACCCTGACCCCACGGGCCTCCGCCCTGATTCTTCCACGCCATCGATCGATCTCCTCCGAGAGGCTGAGTGTACACCAACGCCGGCCCCGACGGTCGCCGGGTTATAAGGGACGGCCCCGCCCCTTACAACGTAGCGCTCCAGCTAAGCCCGAACCGGGTTTTGTCAATGTAAACAGGGCCGGAAGCGCCGGTTTGCCGCGGCCTCAGCTCCGCCACGCGGCCAAACTGCGCGACTTCATCATTAACGGATGGTCTTGAGGGGGCCGGCGCGTCGATCCGACCGGCGAAACGCTCACCGCCGCCGGCGATAGGTGACGTAGGAGAATTCGGCCTGATCGTCGGGCCCCGAGGCATGGCGCTCCCGCGCCACCTCTTCCCATTGGGCCGGGTCGATCGCCGGAAACACGGTATCGCCAGGCGGGCTCGCATGCACCTCGGTGATCTCCAGCCGGTCGGCGACCGGCATCGTCGCAGCAAAGAGCTCGGTGCCTCCGATGACCGCGATCTCCGCGGCTGAACGCCGCAGCGCATCACCACGCGCGATGCCGAGCGCTTCATCGACGGTATGGGTCACGATCGCGCCCGGCGCGCGAAACTCGGCATCGCGGGTGACGACGATGTTGGTGCGGCCCGGCAGCGGCCGGCGCGGAAACGAGACGAAGGTCTTGCGGCCCATCACGATCGGGCGGCCCATGGTCATCGCCTTGAAGCGCTGCATGTCGCTCTTCTGCCGCCACGGGATCGCACCGGCGGCGCCGATGATGCCGTTGTCGGCGACCGCGACGATCAGCACGATCTCGATCACGGCGCCCTCTCCGCCAGTTGAGCCAGAGCTTCGCCGGTCACCTTGCATAGCGTCCACTCGTCCATGAGCTCGGCGCCGAGCGATTTGTAGAAAGTGATGGAAGGAGCATTCCAGTCGAGCACCGACCATTGCAGCCGCGCCCAGCCCTTTTCGACGCAGGTCCGCGCGAGGTGACCGAGCAAGGCCTGGCCGATGCCATTGCGGCGAAACGCCGGCCGCACGAACAGGTCTTCGATATAGATCCCTGGCCTGCCGGCAAACGTGGAGAAGTTGACGAACCAGACCGCGAAGCCCGCCACCGCGCCGTTCCATTCGGCGAGATCGCAGAACAGCGTCGGGTGCTCACAGAACAGCGCGCCGGCGATGTCGGCCTCGCTCGCGTCGACCTCGTGCGATAGCTTCTCGTAGTCGGCGAGCTCCCGGATCAGCGCGAATACGCTTCCGATGTCGTCAGGCCGGGCGCTACGGATCGAAACCGGCATGCGTCAGACCGCGACCTCGGCCTTGATATGCGGATGCGGATCGTAGCCGGCGAGCGCGAAGTCCTCGTAGCGGAAGCCGAAGATGTCCTTGACGTCCGGATTGAGCGTCATGGTCGGCAGCGGACGGGGCGCGCGCGTGAGCTGCAGCCGCGCCTGCTCGATATGGTTGGAATAGAGATGCACGTCGCCGAAGGAGTGCACGAATTCGCCGGGCTTCAATCCCGTCACCTGCGCCGCCATCATCGTCAGCAGCGCATAGGATGCGATGTTGAAGGGCACGCCGAGGAAGACGTCGGCCGAGCGCTGGTAGAGCTGGCACGACAATCTGCCGTTCACGACATAGAACTGGAACAGGCAGTGGCACGGCGGCAGCGCCATCTTCTCGACGTCGGCCGGGTTCCAGGCCGTCACGATCAGCCGGCGCGAATCCGGATTGCGCCTGATCATGTCGATCACGTTCGTGATCTGGTCGATATGACCGCCGTCCGGCGTCGGCCACGAGCGCCACTGATAGCCGTAGACGGGGCCGAGATCGCCATTGGCGTCGGCCCACTCGTCCCAGATGGTGACGCCGTTGTCGTGCAGATATTTGATGTTGGTGTCGCCCTTCAGGAACCACAGCAGTTCGTGCACGATCGCCTTGAGCGGCAGCCGCTTGGTGGTCACCAGCGGAAAGCCGGCCGCAAGGTTGAAGCGCATCTGGTGGCCGAACACCGACAGCGTGCCGGTGCCGGTGCGGTCGTGCTTCTCGGCGCCGTCGGACAGGATGCGTTCGAGCAGGTCGTGATACTGGTGCATGGTGCGCGCTGGCGGCCTTTCGCAGAAGGCGGCGAATTTAACGACAGGGATCGCCCGGCCCTAGCCTCGACTCGGCCCGGCCGCTAATTATACCCTGAAAAATGTCGGCCACCGCTGCAAACGACAAGGGCGGAACCGCACGTTCCGCCCCCCCCCTCCCGATCCATGGCCGTTCCGTACCCAGCTCGCGTGCTTGAGGACCGCGGACCATTTGACGATCTCGCCCTTCACCAGCGTCCCGAGCGCCTCCGGCGTCCGGTCCGCCGACGCAGGTCAGCCTTCGCTCTCCACGAAGACCTCGTCGCGCTTGCGGCGCAACGTCGGCAGCACCGCCAGCACCAACAGCCCCGCCGCGATCGCGAGCAGCACGGCCGACAGCGGCCGCGTCAGGAACACCGACCAGTCGCCGCGCGAGATCAGCAGCGCCCGGCGCAGGTTCTCCTCCATCAACGGGCCCAGCACCATGCCGAGCAACAGCGGCGCCGGCTCGAAATCATGCTTGATCAGCCAGTAGCCGACGAGGCCGAACGCGCCCGCCAGGACGACGTCGACCGGCGCGTTGTTGACCGAATAGATGCCGATCGCGCAGAAGATCACGATCGACGGGAACATCAGCCGGTATGGCACGCGCAAGAGCCGCACCCAGATGCCGACCAGCGGCAGGTTGATGATGATCAGCATGAGATTACCGATCCACATCGAGGCGATCATGCCCCAGACCAGATCGGGCTGCTTCTGCATCACCTGCGGGCCCGGCACGATGCCGTGGATGGTCATCGCGCCGACCATCAGCGCCATGACCGCATTCGGCGGAATGCCGAGCGTCAGCAGCGGAATGAAAGAGGTCTGCGCCGCCGCATTATTGGCGCTCTCCGGCGCCGCGACGCCCTCGATCGCACCGCGACCGAACCGCGACGGATCTCGCGCGATCTTCTTCTCCAGCGTATAGGCCGCGAACGAGGCGATCACCGCACCTCCGCCCGGCAGGATGCCTAGGATTGAACCGAGCACCGTGCCGCGCAGGATCGCCGGCGCGGAGTCCTTAAGATCCTTCCTGGTTGGCATCAGGCCGGTGATCTTCTTCTGCACGAGGTCGCGGTCCATCTCCGCGCCGGCATCGAGATTGCGAATGATCTCGGCAAAGCCGAACACGCCCATCGCGACGGTGGCAAAGCCCAGGCCGTCGGCGAGCTCGGGAATATTGAAGGCCATGCGCGAGACGCCGGTCTCGATGTCCGAGCCGACCGTCGACAGCAGCAGGCCGAGCACGATCATTGCGATCGCCTTCAGCACCGAGCCCTTCGCCAGCACGACTGCGAAGATCAGGCCCAGCACCATCAGCGAGAAATACTCGGCCGGGCCGAACGCCAGCGCGAGCTTGGTCAACGGCGCGCCGAGGATCGCAATCAGCACGGTGGCAACGCAGCCGGCGAAGAATGAGCCGATCGCGGCAATCGCCAGCGCTGGACCGGCACGGCCCTGCTTCGCCATCTGGAAGCCGTCGAGCGCGGTCACCACCGACGTCGCCTCGCCGGGAATGTTGACCAGGATGGACGTCGTCGAGCCGCCATACTGGGCGCCGTAGTAGATGCCGGCCAGCATGATCAGCGCGCCGACCGGCGGCAGGCCGAAGGTGATCGGCAGCAACATCGCGACGGTGGCGATGGTCCCGATGCCCGGGAGAACGCCGACCAGCGTGCCGACCAGCGCGCCGATCAGGCACATCAGCAGATTGATTGGCGACAACGCGACGGCGAAACCGTGGGCGAGATTTGCAAACAGATCCATCACGCCCTCACTGCAAAAGGAAACGCGGCAACAGCGGCATCGGCAACCCCAGCACGTAGGGGAACAGCAGCGCGCAGCCGCCGGTCAGGCAGATGCCGACGATCAGGGCCTCGCGCCAGCGCGTCTCGGGGCTGCCGATCGCCGCGATCAGGAAGCTTGCAAGCCCCGTGACCAATAGTCCGAGCGGGCGAATGGAGACGGCGAAGGTCAGGATCGCGAGCGAGACGAACAGCGGTCCGCGCCAGTGATAGGTCGCAAGCTGCGCGCCTTCACTCACGACGCCGATCACGGCCACGGCAGCTCCGAGCCCTAGCAGCAGCAGACCGAACATCCGCGGCGCAGTTCCGGCACCGAACGAGAAGCCGCGCATGCCCTGCAGGTCGCTGGAGGCCCACAACGCGAACAGCGCGATCGCCATCAGCACGACGCCGCCGAAATAGTCCTGCGGCGCGCGTGGACGTACCATGAATGTGAACACCGCGACCGCGATCAGCGGATAGGTGTAGATGAGAGCCAGCAGAACATCGGAAGACAGCGAGGTCTTGCCGCTTGCGGCATATTGCTGCGCCAGGCTCGGGATCGCCATTGACAAGGCCGACGCATGGGCTCCAATGACCTGCAGCGGACCGCGTCCGGAGAGTGGACCTACAAGACCGGCCAAGGCGATCAGCAGTTCGATGATCTGTGGCGCGAAGGCAAGGACCAGAATGATCGATGCGCCGGTCACGCTGCGGGCGGCCGACATGCCCGCCGTTTCGCCCGACAATTGGCCCGTGGTCTCGGCCATGCCTCGCCCTCCCCGATCGGCCTTGATGGCCGCCACTGTTTTCGTTCGGCGGCCCGGAGCAAACCGGTCGCGCTTCTATTTTGCCTAGCGACTTTCCCTAGAGAAGGCCAGCAAAACCAAGACAGCCGCCCGCGGCGAGCAGCCAGAGCGGATTGAGTCGCGTCATAGATGCAACGACTGCGGCAAGGACCGTCAGCGCGAACGCCCGCCACGTCTGGTCGGAAGCCTGACCGAGAATCCATGCGCTCGCCGCCATCAAGCCGATCGACAACGGCACCAGCGTCGCCTGCAGCATGGCGGGCCAGCGCGCATCCCGCGCATTCGAGAGCCAGCGGCTGACAAAATAGGAGAGCACGGCGGTGGGACCGCACATCGCGATCGTCGCGACCGCCGCACCTGCCACGCCTGCGACCGAATAGCCGATCAGGGTGACGATCAGAACGTTGGGCCCGGGCGACAATTGCGAGAGTGCGAACAGATCGGCGAACTGTTTGTCCGTCATCCAGTGCCGGGCCTCGACTGCAACACGTTGCAGTTCGGGAATCGCCGCCACTGCGCCGCCAACCGCAAACAGCGAGATCAACGCAAAGGTCCAGAACAGCTGGAACAACGGATTGTCGTCCCCGCTCATCGTGCCGACCGCGTCTTGGCATAGGTGACGGCTAGGCTGAGCGGCACGGCCACCAGCAGAACCTCCTGAAGCGGCAGGCGCGCCAGCCCGATCGCCACGAACACGCCAGCCACGACGGCAACGCCCGCCACGTCGCTCTTCTTCAGGAGCGGCGAGATCATGCGAAACACCACCGACGCCAGCAGACCCACGGCCACGCAGGACACGCCTGCAAGCGCCCGTCGCCACGTGTCGGCTTGTCCAAAATGACCGTAGATGGCACCGAGAGAGGTAATCAGCAGCATCGGTGGTCCGAGCAGGCCTGCAAAGGCAGCGATTCCACCCGCGACACCGCGCAATCGCGCGCCGAACACCACGGAGAAATTCACGATGTTCGGTCCGGGCAGGAAATGACAGAGCGCGAAGGTCGCGTTGAACTCCTCCGCCGTCATCCAGTGATGCTCATCGACGATCGCACGCCGCGCGAACACCAGCACGCCGCCGAAGCCCGACAGCGACATTTTCGCGAATGCGAAGAAGAGCGTGCGGAGGCTGGGCGGGTGTCTGGCGATGTCGGCAGCGGGAGAGGCAACCTGCGCAGCTTCGGGAGGCATGCCGCACTGTAGGAGGACGAAAACCAGACTGCCAAGGTCGAACCAGAGGTTCCCAGCAGCCGCCCACATTTTTGTCGCGCGCCGCGGCGTTTCGGCCCTGTGCATCCGCCGGCCGGCGGCCTATATAGGGGGTGCCGGCTTGCCGGCTATGGAAATAAATCGCCGTCGAAATAAACCATTCGGACCCGGGGGCGGTACCCGGCGCCTCCACCAAAGCCCACCGACGGATGGGTTTTGGCGGGGGCGAAATAGGATCGACGAGGGCGTAAAGGGCGAGCTTTTTCCCGGTATTGTTCCGCCGTTATCGGGCTACTGCAATAGTTGCCAACGACAACTTTGCTCCGGTTGCTCAGGCTGCGTAACGCAGTTTGAAAGACCACCTTAAAGTCCTAACGGGTTAAGCTCCGTTAGGCGGGGTTCGGAGGCACCTGGCAACAGAAGCCTCCACTTTCACTTGCCCCGCTTTGGCCGGTCTCCCCGTCGCGGGCCGTGCTGTCCCCAGTTTTTTGGCGCGTCATCCGTTCATTCCTCCGTTGACCGGACTTCCGCCAGCTTCTACCCGTTCCCATATCTGGCGATCGACCGGCATGGCTGCTGACCTCGGCACCGATGCCGGGTACGATGTGACTGACGCGAGTCGGGAATGCTGCTGCCTGCCGGGCGCGGCCGCTCGACACGTCGGGCGCAGCCCTCACGATACAGGACCGATCATGGCGACGGATCATATTCGATACGATGTGCTGGCGCGCGACGCGTTGCGCGGGGTGCTGCGCCGGGTGCTGACCGACGCTGCTGCCCATGGTCTCCCGGGCGAGCATCATTTCTTCATCACCTTCGTGTCCAAGGCCGAGGGCGTGAAGCTGTCGCCGCGGCTGCTCGCGCAATATCCGGAGGAGATGACGATCATCCTGCAACACCAGTTCTGGGATCTGGTGGTTTCGGAGGATCGGTTCGAGGTCGGCCTGTCGTTCGGCGGCATCCCTGAGCGCCTCGTGGTGCCGTTCCACGCGATCAAGAGCTTCTTCGATCCGTCGGTGCAATTCGGACTGCAGTTCGAGCCGTCGGAGGCGATTGCCGAGACGCCGCCAGCTCCGAAGCTGCCGGCCGCACCGGCGCCATCGGCCATCGCCGGTCCGCAGCCTGCGACACCGGCCGAGACCAGCGACGACAAGCCGCTCCCGCCAGCCTCGCCGGGAGAAGGCGCCGAGGTCGTGCGCCTGGACCGTTTCCGCAAGAAGTAGGCGCATTCGCCGCGCGCGGAACGCCGGTTGGACCACGAGATTGAAGCATGCTTGAACCGGTCGACGCCGGTTCACCACCAATCATGGGCATGCTTCATGGCACATTCAGCAAATCCATCATCGCACGGAGCGACGCGCACGGAGACCGACAGCTTCGGCCCGATCGAGGTCGCCGCCGATCGCTATTGGGGCGCGCAGACCGAGCGCAGCCGTCAGAATTTCCGCATCGGCCACGACCGCATGCCGATCGGCATCGTGCACGCGCTTGCGCTGGTGAAGATGGCCGCGGCCCAGACCAACCGCGAGCTCGGCCAGCTCGAGCCGCGCATGGCGGACGCCATCGTCCAAGCGGCGCAGGAGGTCATCGACGGCAAGCTCGACGACCACTTTCCGCTGGTCGTCTGGCAGACCGGCTCGGGCACCCAGAGCAACATGAACCTCAACGAGGTGATCGCCAATCGCGCCAGCGAGCTGCTGGGGGGCGAGCGCGGCACCAAGAAGCCCGTTCATCCGAACGACCACGTCAACATGAGCCAGTCGTCCAACGACTCGTTCCCGACCGCGATGCACATCGCCGCAGCGCGCGCGATCTCGGGCCATCTGGTGCCGGCGCTGTCGGAGCTGCTGGCGGCATTGCGCGCCAAGCAGGAGGCGTTCGCGGACATCGTCAAGATCGGCCGCACCCACACCCAGGACGCCACGCCGCTCACGCTGGGGCAGGAGTTCTCCGGCTACGCCGCGCAGGTCGAGAGCGCGATCGCAAGAATCGAGATTGCGGCGCGGGATCTCCTGCCGCTGGCGCAGGGCGGCACCGCCGTGGGCACCGGCCTGAACGCGGATCCGAAGTTCGCAAAGCTGTTCGCCAAGCATGTTGCCGACATCACCGGCCTGCCCTTCACCAGCGCGGCCAACAAATTCGAGGCGCTCGCGTCCAACGACGCCTATGTGTACACCCATGGTGCGCTGAATGCGGCGGCCGCCGGCCTGTTCAAGATCGCTAACGACATCCGCTTCCTCGGCTCAGGCCCGCGCTCCGGATTGGGAGAATTGATCCTGCCGGAGAACGAGCCGGGCTCCTCGATCATGCCGGGCAAGGTGAACCCGACGCAGTGCGAAGCGCTCACGATGGTGTGTTGCCAGGTGTTCGGCAATCACACGGCGATCACCATGGGCGGCAGTCAGGGTCATTTCGAACTGAACGTCTACAAACCATTGCTTTCACATTGCATGATGCAGTCCATACAATTACTAGGTGATTCAGCACGTTCATTCAGCGAACATTGCGTAACCGGTATTCAGGCCGACGCTGCTCGCATTCGCGAGCTGATGGAGCGCTCGCTGATGCTGGTGACAGCGCTTGCGCCGAAGATCGGCTACGACAACGCTGCCAAGGTCGCGAAATCAGCGCATCAGCGCGGCACCACGCTGAAACAAGAGGCCTTGCGGCTCGGTCTCGTCTCCGAGGACGAATTCGACCGCCTCGTTCAACCCGAGAGGATGACAAGGCCGGGGCGAGCGTAGCGGTAGCCCCGTAGTACTACGGGGGGTGATGCAATTCTCGCTGTTAACCCCTAAAGGATACTCTCGACTACAAGTTCTGCTGCGTTTGTTGAGTAAACAAATCCCGCTCGCAACGACGCGAATGGCCATCGAACTATCAGGGAGCGATGACATGATTGTCTGGAGAACGCCTGGGCTCATCCGCGCAATGCGCATGCTCTCGTCGCGACGTTCGATGGCTTAGATGATTGGAGCAAGCATGGGTGATGTCATCAACTTGAAGCGTTTCAGAAAGCGCGTGGAGCGCGATCAGGAAGCGAAGGTCGCCGAAAGCAACCGCGCTCGCTTCGGCAGGACGAAGTCCGAACGCGCAACTGACGCCCAACGCGACAAGCGCGCGAACGAATTACTCGATCAACATCGTATCAATGGCGAGGACGCGTGATGAAGTCGCCCGTCGTAAAACGTTCAATCGTGGTCGCAGGCCACAAGACCAGCGTCAGCCTCGAAGAGGCCTTCTGGAACGGCATGAAGGAGATTTCGGGTCTCCGTAACATGACCCTGTCCGAGCTGGTCGGAGAGATCGACAACAATCGCCAGCAGGGCAACCTGTCCTCGGCGATCCGGCTGTTCGTGCTCGACCACTTCAAGAGCCGCGCCGCAGCGTCTTCAGGCCTCGAGCCGAAGGCGGCGGTGGACACCCGGCACACGGCAGCCGCCGCGGCTCCTTGAGGCAGATCAGACGGCGATCCGCCCGGCCTGTTTAAAATCGCTCTAAGATGCCGCGGCATTTAACATGCCGCGCTTGACCTCTTGGCACGCGATTGAAAATACAGGCTATGAGCGAAATTTGCGATACAAGGCCGCCTCAGCCGCTCGGTCTCGCCCGGCGAGGCTATACCGGAACAATCCAGCATCTGGCTGCGGGCGGCGCGAGCTCGTCCCTGCCGGACGTCGAATTGGAGAGCCGGCTGATCGAACTGGGCTTCGTCGAGGGCGCCCGGGTCGAAATCCTGCATGAGGGGATCGTCGGGCGCGATCCGATCGCCGTGCGTGTCGACAACATCACCGTCGCGGTCCGCCGGCGCGAGGCCATGGCCGTCATCGTGGCATAGGCCGCGCGGAAAGCGTCGTCATGGAAAGCCCTCTGCTGCATCTGGCCCTGGTGGGTACGCCCAACAGCGGCAAGACCTCGCTGTTCAACGCGCTGACGGGAAGCCGCCAGAAGGTCGCGAACTATCCCGGGGTCACGGTCGAGCGCAAAGAGGGCGCCTTCGTCACCCCGCAGGGCCGCCAGGTCTCGCTGGTCGACCTGCCCGGCACCTATTCCTTGCGCGGTCGCAGCCCTGACGAGGAAATCACCAGGGATTTCGTGCTGGGACGTGCCACCGGCGAGGTCCTGCCCGACCTGGTGTTGTGCGTTGCCGACTCCACCAACCTCAGGTTGACGATCCGGCTGCTGCTCGAGCTCAAGAGCACCGGCCGGCCGCTGGCGCTCGTGCTCAACATGTTCGACATCGCCAAGCGGCGCGGCGTAACGGTCGACGTCTCCGCGCTGTCGCAGGCGCTGGGCGTGCCGGTCGTGACGTCGATCGCCGTGCGCAAGGGCGGCACCGACGACCTGCTGCGGCTGACCGACGAGCTCCTGGCCCAGGCGGCCGCGGCCACCGGAGAGCGCGCCAACACCTGGCGTCCCCTCACGGTCCCGGAGCTGCGCGCCACCCAGCGCGAGGCCGACCGTATCATCGCGGAGACGGTCAGCCTGCCCGAGCGGCCCGATACCTGGACCGCCCGGATCGATGCCATCGCGCTGCATCCGGTCGGCGGCCTGCTGATCCTGCTGGCGATCCTGTTCGTGATGTTTCAGGGGGTGTTCGCCTGGGCCCAGCCGCTGATGCAGGTGCTATCGGCGGCTTTTGATGCGCTCGGCCAGCTCGTTCACGACGAGCTTCCCGAAGGCCTGCTGCAGAGCTTCCTGCAGAACGGGGTGATCTCCGGCGTCGGCAGCGTCATCGTCTTCCTGCCGCAGATCATCATCATCTTCCTGTTCATCCTGCTCCTGGAAGATTTCGGCTACATGGCGCGCGCGGCGTTCCTGATGGACCGCATCATGGGCGGCGCCGGGCTGCATGGCCGCGCCTTCATCCCGCTGCTCTCGAGCTTTGCCTGCGCCATTCCCGGCATCATGGCGACGCGCGTGATCGACAACCGGCGCGACCGGCTCACCACGATCCTGATCGCGCCGCTGATGACCTGCTCGGCGCGGATCCCGGTCTATACGCTGATCATTTCGGCCTTCATCCCGCCGACCAAGATCTGGGGCCTGGTCAACCTGCAGGGCCTGGTGATGTTCGGGCTCTACGCCGCCGGGATCATCAGCGCGCTGCTGGTGTCGTTCCTGGTCAAGTTCTTCCTGATGCGCGACTACCAGCCGGCGCCGTTCATGCTGGAGCTGCCGGACTACAAGATGCCGCGGTTGCGCAGCATCGCGATCGGCGTCTACACCCGCGCCAAGATGTTCTTGCAGCGCGCCGGCACCACGATCTTCTCGATGATGGTGCTGATCTGGTTCCTGGCGTCGTTCCCGCAGCCGCCGGAGGGCGCGACCGAGCCCGCGATCAATTACAGCCTCGCGGCGATGATCGGCCAGGCGATCGCCCCCCTGCTCTCGCCGGTCGGCTTCAACTGGCAGATCGCGGTGGCGCTGGTACCCGGCATGGCCGCCCGCGAAGTCGCAGTCGCCGCGCTCGGCACCGTCTATGCGATCGAAGGCGGCAAGGAGGCCGCCGAGCAGATCGGACAGGTGCTGGCCAGCAAATGGAGCCTCGCCACGGCGCTGGCGCTGCTCGCCTGGTACATTTTCGCCCCGCAATGCGCCTCGACGCTCGCCGTCATCCGCCGAGAAACCGGCAGCTGGCGCTGGATGGCTGTCACCTTCTTCTACATGTTCGCGCTGGCCTATGCGGCGGCGTTCGCGACCTACCACATCGCGTCAGCGCGCGGCGTCGACATGCAGCGCGAAGCCGCGCGCGTCCGGCGCGCCGAGCTCAGGACGAAGCTGCATCGACGGGATCAGATAGTCGCCGTGGTTCTGCCGCCGGTACGGAATCGGCTGATCCGTGAACAGCGTCCGCATCCGCGCGCGCAGTCGGTCAGCGATCTCAACAAATCCGGCCTCGTCGATCCGGCTTGCCTTGTGCGCCACGAAGGCCGGCAGCACGTCGAAGCCGGGATAGAACAGGATGCCATGGTTGATCGGAAACAGCAGATCGTCGATCGGCCCGTTGATGCCGCGCGCCGAATAGTGCTCCTCCCAGCCGCCGGTGGTCACGACCAGCATCGCGCGCTTGCCGGCAAACACACCCTCGCCGTAGCGGTTGCCCCAGCGCTTGTCGCTGTGCTCGCCGACGCCATAGGTGAAGCCGTAGGAATACACCCGGTCGACCCAGCCCTTGAGAATCGCGGGCATCGTGAACCACCACAGCGGGAACTGCAGGATGACCGCGTCGGCCCACAAGAGCTTCTCTTGCTCGGCCCTGACGTCGTCAGTGAGCGTGTGCGTCTTGAAGGCCTCGCCCGACGCGGTGGCAACGTTGAGGCGCGCATCCGGCGGCAGTTGCGGAAAGTCGGCGCGATCCGCAGCCGCCTTCCAGCCGATCGCATAGAGATCCGAGACCCTGACCTGATGGCCTTGAGATTCGAGCTCGGCGACCGCGACGTCGCGTAGGGCGCCGTTGAGCGAGCGGGGTTCGGGGTGGGCGGAGACGAGCAGCACATTCATGGCCTTGATCCCTTTGCTGGAACAGCCGGAACATAGACGCGCGCCCACCTATCCACTATATGGCATATATCGATAACATTATGCTGATTTATGGATAAGTCAGGCATCAGCCTCATCAACATGCGCAGCTTCGTCCGGGTTGCCGAGCGCGGCAGCCTGTCGGCCGTGGCGCGCGAGCTCGGGCTGGGCCAATCCACCATCTCGCGTCACCTTCAGGAATTGGAGGATGCGATCGGCGTGCCGCTGCTCAGCCGCACCACCCGGCGCGTCACCTTGACCGACGAAGGCAGCCGCTATTACGCGAACTGCGTCCAGATCCTCCGCCTGATCGACCAGGCCGGCGACGAGGCACGCGGTGCGCGTGGCGCCGCCGCCGGCACGATCCGGATCTCCTGTACGGCGGCCTTCGGGATCCTGCACATCACGCGGCTCGTCTTCGCGTTCCAGGATCGCTACCCGGACATCGCGATCGATCTCAATTTGACCGACGAGCGCATCGACCTCGTGCGGGAGGGTGTCGACATCGCACTGCGTCTCGCTCCGCTCACCGACAGTTCTCTGAAGCTGCGGTCGCTCGGCTACTCGCACCGGCTTCTTGTCGCCTCGCCGGACTATCTGGCGAAACGCGGCACGCCGCGCACGCCGCAGGAGCTGATCGGGCATGACGGCATCCGCATGACCAACGTCGCGGGCAGCGAGTCGCTCGTCGTCATGGGACCCGACGGAGAACGCCATGAGGTGCCGTTCAGAGGCTGCTTCCGCACCAATCACGGACTCGCGGTTCGAGAGGCCGTGCTGTCCGGGCGCGGAATCGGCGGGAGCCATGCGTGGCTGGTCGACGACCTCATCGCGGCTGGCAGGCTGACGGTCATCCTGCCCGACCACCGTCTGCCATCGACTCCCCTCAACATGCTGATCGTCCCGGAGCGCGCCGGCATCGCGCGCGTGCGGCTGCTGATCGACTATCTCGCCGAGGAGATCGTCGGCCTGCCCGGCATCCGGCCCGAGCCCTGAGCTAAAGCCGCGGCATCGCGTCCGGCCGTACCTCGCGGGCCTGCGCGGCCAGCCGGATCGCGGCATTGGCCGCACCGAAGCCCTGATAGTTGCGCCGCTGCACGATCTCGAAGAAGAAGCGCTCCTCGAAGATATGGGTGTAGACTTGGAAGAACTCGGCGTCGCCGTCGCGGTCGTACAGGATCTCGTTGGCACGGAGCGCTGCGATCGTCTCGGGCGCAAGATCATACTTGGCTTCGAGATCGTCGTAATAGTTGTCGGGAATGTCGAGGAAGCCGGCACCACGGGCGCGCATCTCGGCCACGGCCGCGAAGATGTCGTCGCAGGAGAACGCGATGTGCTGGACGCCGGAGCCGAAGAACTCGGAGATGAAGCGCGACGACAAGGTGCGCGTCGCCGTGGAGCCGTTGAGGATGAAGCGCAGGCTGCGATCGCCGTTGACGATCGCCTGGCTCTGCACGAGGCCTCTGGGATCGGCGATCTCCATCTGCGGCAGGCGGGAGAAGTCGATCAGCCCGGCATAGAACAGCAGCCAGGACAGCATCTCCTCATGCGGCATCGACTGGGCGATGTGATCGACCGCGACGAGACGGTCGGTGCTCTTGTCGCTGGCGACGGCTTCGAAATCGACGTCCCAGTGCCGCCCGTGGGTATCCAGGAAGTACAGCAGGCTGCCGCCGACACCATGGATCGCCGGGATCTCCAGCTCGCCCGGCCCGACCGGCTGGGTGAAGGTGCGCGTCTTCAAGGACTGCGCCCGCGCCATGGCACGAGCGGCACTGTCGACGTCCAGCGCCAACGCGCAGACACCAGCCCCATGCGTGACGTAGTGTGAATGCGCAAAACTGGCCGGCTCGCAGTTGATCACCAACTCGATTGCGCCCTGGGACCAGCGCTGCACCGCCTTGCTGCGATGACGCCCCGTCTTGCGGAAGCCAAGCTGTCCGAACAGTCTCGCCAGAGACTCCGCTTTGTCCTCGCTGACCGCGAATTCGACGAAGCCGATGCCGTGGCTCTTGACCCGAGGCTCGAAGCGCGCGGCCGATGACGCCGGCGTCTTTCCAGCGAGGTCGTCCTGCAACAGCAGCAGCGAGCGCATGCCATCGAGCGCGGTGCGCGGCGCCGAGCCGGCGCGGAACTGATCGTTGAAGATCTCCAGCGACAGCGGCCCGAAATAGCCGGTCGCGGCGACCGCCTCCATGAACGCGCCTACCGGCAGATCGCCCTGCCCCGGAAAACTGCGAAAATGCCGGCTCCAGGACAGCACATCCAGTTCGAGCTTCGGCGCATCGGCAAGCTGCACCAGGAAAATCTTGTCGGCCGGAATCGCGCGGATCGCGTTGGTCGGCAGCGCCGGCGCCAGCGCATGAAAGCTGTCGAGGATGACGCCGATCGCCTTGTGATCGGCGCGGCGGACGATTTCCCAGGCATCGCGATAGTCATGGACGTGGCGGCCCCAGGCCAGCGCCTCGTAGCCGACGCGCAAGCCGCGCTTCGCGGCGCGCTCGCCGAGCTCGTGGAAATCGGCGGCGGCCCGGTCGATGCCGCCGAGCGAGGCCGGCGACACGCTGCTGCAGATCAGTAGCAGATCGGTGCCGAGTTCCTGCATCAGGTCGAACTTGCGCTCGGCGCGGATGAAGTTGCGCGCGCGCTGCGGCTCCGGCATGCCCTCGAAATCGCGGAACGGCTGATAGGCGCAGATCGCAAGTCCGAGGTCGCGGCACATCTGCCCGATCTCGCGCGGCCGCATCCCGAACGCGACGAGATCGTTCTCGAAGATCTCGACCGTATCGAAGCCGGCGGCGGCGATCGCCTTGAGCTTCTCGTCGAGCGCGCCTGAGATGGAGACCGTTGCGATCGAGCGCTGGTTCATGCCGCCGTCTCCTCCATCGCGCCGCCCAGGAACAGCTGGCCGATGCGCGGATCGGCCAGCACGCGGTCGGCCTTGTCGATGATGCGGGTGCGGCCGAGCTCGAGCACGATGCCGTAGTCGGAGATCTCCAGCGCCGAGCGCGCATTCTGCTCGATCAGGAGCACCGAGACGCCGCGGTCGCGCAATTGTTTTAGCATGTCGAAGGTCTGCTGCACCATCAAGGGCGACAGGCCGATGGAGGGCTCGTCGATCAGCACGAGCTGCGGCTCGAGCAGAAGCCCGCGCGCGATTTCGAGCTGCTTCTGCTCGCCGCCTGACAGGGTCGAGGCCTGCCGGTCCGCCTTCCTGCGCAGCACGGGAAAGACGTCGAGCGCCGCCTCGACACGGGCGGCCAGATCGAACTCGCGCGGTGCGGCCACGCCGCCGAGCTCGATATTGTGACGGACCGACAGCTCGCCGAAAATGTTGCGGCCCTGCGGGATGTAGCAGATGCCGGCGCCGAGCAGCGCGCGCTGGCTCAAGCCGGTGACGTCGCGGCCCTTGAAGACCACCTTGCCTTCGCGCAGCTTGAGCAGGCCGAAGATCGCCTTGAACACGGTCGACTTGCCGGCGCCGTTCGGACCGATGACGGTGGTGATCGAGCCCGCCGGCACCGAGAAGGTCGTGCCGTTGAGGATCGTCATCTTGCCGTAGCCGCCGACGAGGTTCTGGACGTCGAGAATGGGATCGCTCATCGCCGTCTCCTCAATGTCCGAGATAGGCTTCGATCACGGCCGGGTTGGCCCTGATCTCGTCGGGCTTGCCGATCGCCAGCACCTTGCCCTCCGCCATCACCATGACGCGCGAGCACAGCGACATCACGAACTCCATGTTGTGCTCGATCACCACGAAGGTGGCGCGGCGTTCGCGGTTGATCGCGATCAGCCGCTCCTTGAGGTCGCCCAGCATGGTCGGGTTGACGCCGCCTGCAGGCTCGTCGAGCAGCACCAGCCGCGGGCCGCCCATGAAGGCCATGGCGGCATCGAGCAGCTTCTGCTGACCATAGGACAAGCCACCGGCCGGCTCGTTGGCGAGATGCTCAAGCTTGAAGAAGCCGATCATCTGATCGGCCGCCTCCGTGAGCCCCGCATCCGACGGGCCGAACAGGCGCGACAGCATGCCGCCGCGATGCTCCTGGCCCGCGAGGATCAGATTGTCGCGCACCGACAGTTTCGGGAACACCTGCAGCAGCTGAAATGTGCGGCTGACGCCGAGGCGGTTCAGCTCGGACGGGCGCTGGCCGGTGACGAGCTTGCCGTCGACCCTGACCTCGCCCGCGCTCGGCACCAGCTGGCCGAGGATGCAGTTGAACAAGGTCGACTTGCCGCAGCCGTTGGGGCCGATGAGACCGAGGATTTCGCCCTCGTGCACGTCGAAGCTGACGCCGTTGACGGCGGTGATTCCGCCGAAGCTCTTCTTGACGTCGCGTACGTCGAGAACTGCGGTCATCGCACGGCCTCCAGCTTGGACTGAGCCGCGGCCCGCAACGCGGACGCCGCCTGGGTTCGCCGTGAGCTGAGATAGCGGTCGAGGATGCCGAGAATGCCGCTCGGCGAATAGATCAGCAGCACGATCACGGCGGCCGCATAGAGCATCAGATAATAGCCTTCCGCGAAGCGCAGCCACTCCGGCAGCAGCACCGCGATCATGGCGCCGAGGAACGGTCCCAGCATGAAGCCGGCCCCGCCGACGATGACCATCATCAGGAGGTCGAGCGAGAGCTGCAGGTTAAACGGTACGGGATCGACATATTGCGTCAGCGGCGCATAGAGCACGCCGGAGATGCCGCCGAGCACCGAGCCGATCGCGAACGCCATCAGCGTATAGCGGCGCGTGTCGATGCCGAGCGATTGCGCCCGGATCGGATTTTCGCGCAGCGCCATGAAGGCGCGGCCCCAGGGCGAGCGGATCAGCCACCACATCGCGAGCGTCACGAGGCCGAGGGAGCCGAGACAGAGATAGTAGAACGGCAGCGGCTTGCGGGTCGGGAAGCCGAAGATGTCGGGACGTGGAATGTTGCTGATGCCGTAGATGCCGTTGGTGAGCCAGCTCTCGTTGCGGAACACCAGGAACGCCAGCGTCGAAAACGCGAGCGTGACGAAGGCGAGATAGTGATGCTGAACGCGCAGCGCCGGATAGCCGAGGAGCCAGCCGACGATGAAGCAGATCACGATGACGAGGCCGAGCGCGGCAATCAGCGGCCAGCCATGCGTGGTCAGGATCGCCGCCCCATAGGCGCCAATGCCGACGAAGGCGCCCTGCGCCAGCGACACCTGCCCGGCGTAGCCAAGCGTAAGGTTCAATCCCATCGCTGCGATGGTCATCACCGCCCACTGGCTCAGGATGTACAGGCCGTAGCGGTTGAAGTTCATCGGGATGATGATCAGACCCGCAATGACCACGACGGCCAGCGCGACGAGAAGCAGTCTGCTGTGCTTGCTCATACCGTACGCTCCTCGGCGCGTCCGAGCAGGCCCTGCGGCCGGAACAGGATGACAAGGATCAGCAGCACCATCGGAACGGCGGCGCGATACTGGGTGGAGACGTAGGCCGCGGCGAGGTTGTCAACGACGCCGATCAGGAGACCGCCGGCGATGGCACCGCGCACCTGGTTGAAGCCGCCAACGATCGCGGCGATGAACGCCGCCTGCCCGAGCACCTCGCCGCTAGAGAACTTCGCGAGATAGATCGGCGTGATCAGCAGCGACGCCAGCGCGACCAGCACGGCATTGATCAGGAAGGTCAGGAGGATCATACGCTCGACGGGCACGCCGATGATGCGCGCCACCGTGGGATTCTGCGCGGCCGCCTGCATCTGATGGCCGAGCGAGGTGCGGTTCAACAGCGTGGTCAATCCGATGACCGCGAGGATCGCGACGGCGAGCACGCCGAGGCTCTGCAGCGAAATCGCCCGGCCCAGGACGGTGACGTCACCTACCGGCACGATCGAAGGGAAAGGCGAGGCCTCGGCGCTGAAGAACTGCTTCACCGCCTCCTTGATCCCGACCGCCAGCGCCATGGTGGCGATCGCCAGCGGCAGCACGCCATGCCGCAGCATCGGATCGACCAGCAGCATCTTGAAGGCGAGACCGAGCAGAAGTGCCGACAACAGGATGCCGACGAGAACCGCGAGCCAGAACGGCGCGCCGAGATGCATCACCGCGAGCATCAGGAAGGCCGGCAGCATCACGAACTCGCCCTGGGCGAAGTTGATGGTCTGCGAGGTCTGCCACAGCAAGGTGAAGCCGACGGCAACGAGCGCGTAGATGGCGCCGGTGGCGAGACCCGCCACGATCAGATCGAGCAGATTGGACATCGTTTCCCCCTAAGCCTTTGGGTGACGGCGGCACTGGCATCCCCTCCGGCGCCGCCGGTCGACCGTTGTTCTCAGTTGAGCTTCGGCAGCACCTGCTTGACGACCTGCTTGCCTTCGACCACCTCGACCAGGAAGCCCTGGCGATCGATGTCGCCATTCTGGTCGAAGGTGACGTCCATCAGGATGTTCGGCTCGGCCGATGTCTTGATGGTCAGGCCGTGCAGCGTATCGGCAAACGCCTTGGAGTCGACCTTGCCCATCTTCTCGGTCGTGGCCTTGACCATGTAGATGGCGAGATAGCCCTTCAGGCCGTTATGGTCGGGCACGTAGTTGTACTTCTTCACGAAGCGGTCGCGGAACGCCTTGATGGCCTCGACCGGCGCATCGGTGGTGAGGCCGACATGGCCGCGAGCCCCGTTGGCCGCATCACCGGCGAGCTCGATGACCTTCTGGCCGACCAGCGTGGTCTCGCCGATCAGCGGCGCCGTCACGCCCTGGCGCTTGATCTCCTTGAGGATGCGCGCGCTCTCTTCCTCGTTGACATAGATGAAGACGGCATCCGGCGCGGCCGCCTTGATCTTGCTGACGTCGGCGGCGAAGTCGGCCTGGCCGGCTTCGGTCGACAGGTCGGCCGCGACCTTGATGCCAAGGCGGTTGAACTCCTTGGTGATGACGTCGCGTCCGCCGCGGCCGAAGTCGTTGTTGACCCAGACCACCGCCACCGACTTCGCCTTGATCTCGTCGTTGATGTACTTGGCGACCTTCGGCATCGACGATTGCTGGCCGAACGAGGTGCGGAACAGGAACTTGTTGCCGGCCTGCGTCAGCTCGGCCGCCTCGCCGCCCATGATCTGCGTGATGCCGGCTTCGGCCGCCAGCGGCGCCGTCACCTTCACCGATCCGGAATAGCCGGGCCCGAGCAGCACATAGGGCTCGGCGTCGAGCGCCTTCTGCACCTGGGCACGGGCGACGCCGGGGTTCGACTGCGAGTCGGCGTGGCTCACCTCGATCTTGCGGCCGAGAATGCCGCCCTTGGCGTTGATCTCCTCGACCGCGAGGTCGATGCCGTTCTTCCAGTTGGTGCCGACGGTCGCGCCACCGCCGGACAGCTCGGCGACGTTGGCGATCTTGATGGGGGCACCGGACTGCGCGTAGGCGGCTCCGGACAGCAGCACGGCCGAGCACAGTCCGGCCAGGATGATCGATCTCACGTTGTTTCCTCCTCTGCTCTAAACGCTTGTTTGCGTTTCTTGCTTGAACGACTTGTTCCGCCGCGTATTGGCGGTCGGCTCAGGCGGCGTCAACCGCCGGATATCTCTCCGCCATGTGATTGTCGAAGGCCGCCCCCATCGCCTCGGTCGAAGGCACAAGGCCGGTGAACAATTCGAAGGCGTCCGCGGCCTGGTAGATCGCGAGCTCGCGGCCGAGCAGGACCTGAGCGCCCTTGGCCCTGGCGGCTTTCAGCAGCGGAGTCCAGAGCGGAGAATAGACCGCGTCGGCGACCCAGAGGTCGGCACGCAGCAAGTGATCCGGCACCGGCGTACCGCGGTTCGGCAGCATCCCGATCGGTGTGCCGTTGACGACAGCCACCGCTCCCTGAAGCGCGTCTTCGACGCTGTCGACGACAGTCACCGTGGTGCCGGCAGGCAGCAGGCTCGCGAGCTTCGCGGCGCGCGCCCGCTCGGTGTCATAGATTCGCAGCCCAGCGACTTTGAGGTTCGCAAGTGCGAAGGCAATCGCCTTGCCGACTCCGCCGGCCCCGATCAGCGCCACGACGCCGCGATGGCTCTGGCTGACCAGCGGCGCCACCGCGCGCTCGAAGCCGGTGGTATCGGTGTTGTGGCCGATCAGCCGGCCGTCGCGGACGACGACGGTATTCACGGCGCCCATCGCCGCCGCCTTCGGCGCCAACTCGTCGAGCAGCTCGACCACGGCTTCCTTGTAGGGATAGGTCACGTTGACGCCGGCAAAGCCGAGCCGGCGCACGCCCTCCAGCAGCATCGCCAGTCCGGCACGATCCGCGCCGGCGACCTCGATCAGCTGATAATGGCAGCGCACGCCGAGCGCCGCCGCGGCGTGCTCGTGCATGGCGGGAGAGGCCGAATGCGCGATCGGGGCACCGATCAAGCCGGTCAGGAATTTTCGGGCTTTGAGCGCGGAAAGATCAGGCACGTTCGCTTTTGTCTCTTGCTGCTGTGACGTGCGAGCGCCGCACGCGCGGATTTCGTTGCAGACGATAGCGCGTCCGCTCGCTAACACAATTACTCAAATATCGGCTGAACCTAACATCATGTTATTTTTTGCCGCCACCGGATTTCGCCGGTTTGGCCACCTGACGTCGGCCGGGCTCCAGCGCGCGCATCTCCGCGCGCAAGCAGTCGATGAAGTGTTCGGCGTAGAGCGACAGCGGCGTACCGCGCTTGACCGCGATGTAGGTGTCGAACCGCGTCGGCTCGGCGATCTTGATCAACTCAATGCCGGGATAGCCGCCATGCGCGACCGTGAACTGGTCGATCACAGCGATGCCGAGCCCGGCCTTCACCAGCGCGCAGACTGTGGTGCCAAAGCGCGCCTTGATCGAGATATTGTAGCTGAGTTTGTTGCGCGCGAAGATCTCGGCCATGATCCGGCCGTAGGGGTCGTTGGGATCGATGCCGATCAGCGGATAGCGCGTCATCTCGGCAGCCGAGACCTGTTTGCGGCCGGCGAGCTCGTGTCCCGGCGGCACGATGCAGAACAATTCGCCTGAGGCCAGCGGCAGGAATTCGAGCCCGGAATGATCGAGCCGGTAGCTCATCGCCACGCACTCGCCCTTTCCCAGCATCAGATAGTCGATCGCCTCCTCGATCTTGAGGATGTTGATGTCGATGCCCAAATCAGGATAGCGGCGGCGGACGCGCTCGATCGCGCGCGGCACCATCACCTGGGAGATGCTGGGCACCGAGCCGACGCGCAGTTCCGACAGCGCGCCACGGCCGATGTTGGAGATGATGTAGCTGAGATCGTCGACCTTCTCGTAGACGCTGTTGATCTGCTCGAAGATGTTCTGCGCCTCGGGCGTCGGGAAGTAGCGGCCGTTCTGGCGCTGGAAGAAGCGGATGCCGAGCGAGCGCTCGGTGTATTTCACCAGACGGCTGACGCCCGGTGCCGACACCTTTAGCAGGCGCGCGGCGCCGTTGATGGTGCCCGTCACCATGACCGCGCGAATGACCTCGACCTGTCGCAAGGTCATCATCGGCGCGGTCTCCGCACGCCGTCAGCCGGCATCATGGACTGCCCGGCGGCGTCAGCACGACCGGCGGACGCGGCACCGGCCGTGGGCGCGGCGGCAGCGCACCCGGCGCGGGCTTGATCTCGACCGGCGGCGGCAAGGGCGCGACCTGCGGCTGGCTCGATGCCATCGGTGCCGCCGGCTGAGGCGCAGGGGCGGGAGCCGAGAGCGGCGGGGTCAGCGGCGGCACGACGGCGCGCGGACCACCGAGCTTGGTGCGCGGCTCGCGCCGCGGATCACGACCGGGCAGCGGCACGTCGGCCGCGCTCGGTGCCGCCGGGCCAGCCTCGGGTGCACCGGGCAGCGACGCCGTCGACGACGGATAGGCCGGCGGCACCTCGCCGCGCGCGATCGCATCCAGCCGCCGCGTCTCGCGATCGATGGCACGCACCGCCAGCCACGACGACAGCGAGGTGACGTCGACCGCGCGCGTCAGCGCCTCGGACGTCCCGACCACGAACAGCTGGATCTCGGGACGGCTATTGGCATTGCCGACCGTGCTCGTGCTCAGGCTGACGCGAATGTCGGCCTGATCGGCCGGAATGTCGAAGCCACCGGAGACGATGGCACGGGCGCCCTGCGCTTCGAGCGTGGTGGCGCCGACACGCAGCCGGCCATCGCGGATGATGAAGGGGATCTGCGCAGCCGTGACCGGCAACGTCCCCGATGCCAGCACCGGCTCGATCACCTGCCGCAACTTGCCGTCGTCGCTCACCTGGCCTGCGTCGGCCGCGCGCAACGCCGCATCGAACGCCCGCGGGTCGAGATTGGGGAGCGCCGCATTGTCAAGCGTCACCGTGCCATTGCCCGAGAGCGCATTGATCATTGCCTGCACGCTGCGTCCTTCGGCGGCGAGCGTCATCTGCGCCGAAACCTTGCCGGCCGGCATCTTCAGGCTGTGATAGCGTAGCGCGTTGCCGTCAATGCCGGCCAACTCGACGCGGCCGTTCAGGACGAGACCATTCGCGTTGGAGCGCGCATCCACGGTCGCGTTGACGTCGCCGCCGCCGAGCTTGCCCTTGAGATTCTCGATGGTCAGCGACTGGCCGTCGCTCTTGATGGCGCCGCCCAGCGGACGCAGATCAGTGCCGTTCAGAATGGCGCCGCTGAGGGCCTGAAACGAGACGCGTCCGCGCCATCCCTTCAAGAGACCGGCGCCCAAAGGCTCGGCCGACTCACGCCCGGCCCCGCCGATCAGCACCGAGAACACTTGCGGCACGTCGAGCGCATCCAGCCCGAGTTCGCCGTCGATCTGCTTGTCGTCATCGAGCACCAGCGCGAGCCGGCCACGCAGCCGCGATCCGCCGACCGTGCTGTCGATGTCGTCGAGCGTCACGCGATTGTTGGAAAGACCAAGACGGCCGAACAGCCGGATGTTCTGCGCCGCCGGATCCTGCGGCTTCAATCCGAACAACGGCGACAGGTTGGCGCTGCGCAGGCGCAGATTGACGTTGGCCTTGGCGGTGTCGCCCCAGGGATCGACGGAGCCTTGCGCATCGCCATCGAGACCGGCGCCTGACAGCTTCGCATTCACCCGCAGCGGCGTCCGCCAGCTGCCGGTCACGCTGGCGTCGAACTGGGCCGGACCGTTGCCCGCCGCCGCGACGCGATCGAGTCCGAGCAGCGCCAGCACGGCACTGCCCTGCTCCGACGACACCCGGCTCTCGATTCCAAGCTCGGTTCGATCGATCGCATCGAGCTCGAAGCTGCGCAGCGCCGCCGCCGACGGTTTTGCCGTCAGCGTCGCCGAGCCCTTGAGTTGCGGCGCGTCGAGATCGAGCACCGCCTTGGCCTGGCTGCGATCGGCATTGGCCGGATCCTTGGCGAGATCGAGCGTGAGCTTCAGCCGGGCGGCACCGGCAGGCGTGCCGAGCGCATCGAAGCGGGCGGCGATCTGCGGCGCCAGCGGCTGCACCAGCGCAGTGATCTCCTTGAGCGAGCCGGCCATCGAGGTCACCACCAGCCGCCCGGTTGCATCGGCGCGATCGAACCGGCCGGAGCCCTCGCTCGTCACGCCGCTGCTTTGGCCGAACTTGATCTGGTCGATGGCGATGGTCTTGGGATCGTAGGAAAAGCGCGCGGTGAGCGGACGCAGCTCCTGGCCGCTGAGCTTGGCGCGGCCGACGTCCAGCGCCACGCTGGCCTCCGCCGGCCACTCGCCGGTAACGCCGACCAGCGAACGGGTCACGGCCATCGCCGCGTCGAGATCGAGCCGATCGCCCTTCAGCACCGCCTCGAAACGCGAGCCCGGCCCCGCTGGCCGGTTGACGAGGGCGACGCGTCCATCAACGGAGCCGCCGTCGATGTCGGCCTTGAGGCTGTCGATCGCGACCCGCTCCGGCGCCACGTTGAGGTCGCCACGCAGCCGCAGCGGACGCTGCGTGCGATAGCTGCTGTCGCTGCGGCCCTGCAGCCAGGCCACCAGCGTGTCGGGCTCCGACGATTCGAGATCAAGCGCGCCGGTGAAGCCCGATGTGACCGAGGTCGAGATGCCGATGGTCCGGAAGGTCAGCCGTGTCGAGCCGGGCGCGCGCAGATCGACCTTTTCGAGGCTCCATGCCGAAGGCTCGTTGTGGAGGTCGGCAGTAAAGTTCTGCACCGGGCGGCCGGAAAGCATGATCTGCTCGGTCGCGAACTGCACGTTGGCCGGCATCGGCAGGGTCGGCAGTTGTGCGATCCAATTGCGCAGCGCCGGCAGCACCAGCGCGGGCGCGATCGCCCGTCGATCCTTGATGTCGTCACCGCCGGCCAGGAGCTTGTCGGCATCGAGCTGGCGTGCGGACAGTGAGGCTTTCAGCACGGGGGCGGCGCCGAAACGGACGTCGCCGCTGCCCGCGAATTTGAGCGAGCGATCCTCCTGGCCGAAGCTGACCTCGATCTGGTCGAGCTTGGCCGACGCCTGGTCGCCGACGATCTTGGTGGCGATGCGCCAAGGCGTCGCGCCGGCCTGGTTCAGCGGACCCGCCTTGGCCTGTTGAGCCTGCTTTGCGGATGGCTCCTTCACGGGCTGGGCGGGCTTGTCGTTGTCGGCGCCCTGCTCCTTCGGGGGCGACGACAGCGTCAGCGCGCCCTCGAACTTCGGCGAGCGGTTGGGGAAGCTGATGAGGCCTTCGATGTCGGCCATCACGGGACGCTCGCCCGGGTCGATGTTGAGGTGGACGCGCAGGCCGTTGGAGTCCTTGTCCTGGCTCGACGACACCCGGAACGGGTAGCGGCCGCCGCGGATCGACACCGCGCCATCGCCGCGCAGCGAACCGGCCAGCGAACGCACGTCGCCGGAGAAGACGATGTCGGTCAGTTCCAGCGTCGAGCGGCTGGCCGCGTCGTGCAGCGCGACACGGCCGGTGAGGTTGAGCCGGTCGATGGCGAGCGCGGCCAGATCGAAGCGGCCGGAGGCTGCCGGCAGGTCGACCTGACCCTTGGCATCGAGGCCGAGATCGGCCGCCATGCCGCCGATGGTGAGCTCGTTCGCCCGCCACTGCCCCCGCATGAGGTCGCCGAGGCTGAATTCGACGTCGAGCTTGTCGGCGCGCAGCTTGCCGAGGTGGTTGGCGCCGCCGAAGGTGACCTGGCGCAGCCGCAGCGTCGGCGTCGGCAAAAGCCGTGCGTCCAGCGCACCGGCGACCCGCACGGGCACGCCAATGATCTTGCCCGCCTCGGCCTCGAACTGCGGCCGGAACTGGTTCCAGTCGACGAAGTACGGGCCGATCAGCGCAGCAAGGAGCGCAAGGATGAAGGCAATCGCCAAGCCGAGCAGGGTCGTCTGCACGGGGTCTCCCTCAAAGGACAACGCTCCGGCGTCCCAACCTTAAAACCAATGCGGCCGCGGCCCACTGGCATCGATACCGGAGCGCTGCATCATATAGGATTAAGTATGGCGAAGTCACAGCGCTGTCGGTCTTTCCGGGGCGTTGGACAACTCCGTTGACGAAGATGGTTACCAGTGGGCCGGCAGCCGTTTGAGGCCGCGCAGCACGAAGGTCGGCCGCCAGTCCGGGTTGTCCGGATCGTCCAGCTTCAGCTCCGGCAGCCGCCGCAGCAGGGTTCCGATGGCGATCTCGGCCTCGATCCGGGCAAGCTGCGCGCCCAGGCAATGATGGATGCCGCCGCCGAACGACAGCGGCTTCACGTTTGGCCTGGTGATATCGAGCTGCTCCGGATTGTCCGGATACACGGCGGGATCGCGGTTGGCCGAGCCGAGCAGACACAGCACGCTCTCGCCCGCAGGAATCCGCCGGCCGCCGAGATCCTCGATATCCTCGAGCGCGACCCGCCCGGTGAGCTGCACCGAGGAATCGTAGCGCAGGAATTCCTCGATCGCGTTCGTGATCAGCTCCGGCCGCGCCTTCAAGAGCGCCAGCTGCTCCGGGTTGCGGTGCAGCGCCAGCAGGCCGTTGCCGATCAGGTTGACCGTGGTCTCGTGTCCCGCGCCGAACAGCAGGATGATGTTGGCGGTGAGTTCCTCATGGCTGAGCTTGGCACCGTCCTCCTCGGCCTGCAGCAGCTGCGTCGTCAGGTCGTCGCCCGGATGTTTCCGGCGCAGCTCGAACAGGTGCTGGAAGTACGCCTTGGACACGGCATTGCCGGCGTTGCCCTCGGCAATCTCGGCCTTGGACAGCGGCACCGGCTCGAGCAGGCGGCCGCCCTCGCGCGAGCTCTTGTAGAATGCCTCGCGATGCTCCTCGGGAATCCCAAGCATGTCGCAGATCACGGTGACGGGCAGCTTGAAGGCGAAATCCTCGATCAGATCCATCCGGCCCTGCGGGATCACCGCGTCGAGCGTGCGGTCGACGATCTCCTGGATGCGCGGCCGCATGTCCTCGACCCGCCGCGCCGTGAACGCCTTCACGACGAGGCCGCGCAGCCGGGTGTGGTCCGGCGGGTCCTGCTGCAGCATCCAATGCCGCATGCTCTGGAACACCGGCTCCTGCATGATGTCGGGGCCGTAGCGCCGGATCGAACGCGCGACGAAGTCCTTCCCGAAGCGCTTGTCGCGCAGCACCAGGCTCGATTCCGCGTGCCGGCTGGCGAGGAACGCCCCGAACGGCGTCACATGCATCGGATCGTTGTCGCGCAGTTGCGCATAGAAGGGATAGGGATCGCGGATGAACTCCGGCGAAAGCGGATTGAACAGCGGCGCGGCCTTGGCGGCCTGGACATGCTCGTTCATGGCGTTCCTCTCCCTGGATTGGCCGATTAGCTCACGGCCGCGGCGCTATGGCAAGTCGGCCCCGATCACACATCATGCCGCCGCCCCCGCCGTCTTTAACCTGTGCAACTGGCCGGCGACGAGGCGGACCCGGCGTGGGGCCGCGATCCAGATCGCCGCTGCCGAGACGAAGGCGCCGAGGAAGGCGATCACGAAGCCTGGCGTGTAGCTCAGGGTGTAGTCATACAGCACGCCGGTCACCCACGGCCCCGCTGCGCCGCCGCACAGCCCGATCAACATCAGCGTTCCGAAGATGCTGCCGAAATGCGCCCCCTGGAATATTTCCAGCGCGACCGCGCCCATCACCGAGGTCAGGCCGTAGCCCAGCGCGCCCTGCGTCGCCACCATGACGTAGATCAGCACCAGCGACGGCGCGGCCTTGAGCGCGATCAGCGCGGCGAAGCAGATCGCGAAGCCGAGACAGCCTAATCCCCACACCGCCTCGCGCCCCAGGCGGTCCGACAGGTGGCCGAGCGCGATCTGGCCGGGAATCCCGAGCAGGCTGACGGCCCCGAGCGCCCACACCGCGACGCTCGAGCTGAAGCCGATCTCGAGCAGGTATTTCGTCTGGTGCACCTGCACCGCGTACCAGACATAGAGCCCGAAGAAATAGCCCAGCGCGAGCCACCAGAACCGGCCCGTGCGCAGCGCGCGCGACAACGTCCAGTCGGTGCCGGCCCAGGCGGCGTCGACGACGTTGGACACCGGCTTGGCCGCGTGGGCGAGCGGCGCGGCGTCGCCGTCGGGGCGCAGGCCGATCTCCTCCGGCTTCTTGCGCAGCAAGAGATTGATCGGCGCCAGCACGACCAGCACGACGATGCCCATCGCGGTGCAGGCCGTGCGCCAGTTGGTCTGCGCGATCATGTGCTGCACCCACGGCAACAGCGTCATCGAGCCGATGCCGACGCCGGCGAAGGCGATGCCGATCGCCAGCCCGCGGCGGCGAATGAACCAGTTCGGCAGGAACAGGGACTGGCCGGAATAGCCAAGGCAGACGCTGCCGGCGCCGACCATCACGCCGATGGTGAGGTACAGATGCCAGGGCTGCGTGGTCAGCGGCGCGAGCAGGAGACCGCCGGCCATCAGCACGACGCCGAGCTCCATTACGGCCCGCGGGCCGGTGCGATCCATCAGCCGTCCGATCAGCGGACTGACGATTCCGGAGGCAACGAAGCCGAACGAGAACGCGCCGGCGGTGACGCCGCGGTCCCAGCCGAATTCGGCGAGAACAGGCGGATAGAACAGCGAGAACGCGGTGCGCGCATTGACGCCGACGGCCATCGTCACGAAGGTCACGGCGACGATGACCCAGCCATAATAGAAGGGTAGGCGCATTGTTGTTGTTTCACTCCCTGGTGCATCCTTCGCATCATCTGCATGCGGAGGGGTCAAGGTTTTTCTACGCCGCGCCATCCCGTGTCAGTTACCTCCGAGGTCATGTGTGCGGCGCACCTTTGGGAACGCTGGCCTCTCCTCCGTCATTGCGAGCGCAGCGAAGCAATCCAGGGCTGTGGACGGGACTCTCGATTGCTTCGCTGTGCTCGCAATGACGACGCTGAGATATCTCGCGCTCATCGAACAGACCGACGCGCGTCTGCAATTCCGCGGCATGACATGCCCGGGCTGTGCAACGTCCGTTCACCCTCATCAATCAGGAGGGCGCAGGGAAGGCCGGGCGCTGGCCGCGCCCGTGGCCCGCCTGCTCAAAAAAATGCAGGCGGCAGGTACCACAGGTTCAGCCGAGATCGCCCGGCCCTCCCTGCGCGATGGTCTTCACGCTTATATGCAGGCTTCCTGGCGCTCGGCTTGTTGGCCGCCATGCGCGACAACGCGTTTCACGCGTTGCGCGGTGATACCAGCGTCGAGGTATCAGAACCCTGCAACTTCACGTCCGCAAGAGCTTCGTTCGTCCGCACATCGAAAGGACATGCTGCGAGTTCTCGCGGCCACCGCTCCCCGCCTCGCGTGTCGTGACGATCGCGCGCAACGCCCCTCCGCAAGTGAGGCGGGATGCGCGGAAGGATCGCGGTGATTTGCCCGACGACGCAAGCGAAATCGTCTGCGACAAAGTAACCCGTCGGGCAAAATGAGCCCGACGGGCAGATGCAGATCGAACTAACAAGTCAACGGCTCACGCCGCAGCCTTCGCCTCGTCTGCGCCGTGGAACGCATACACGTCCATGCGCAGCACGCCGTAATTGGCGCTGTTGTGCAGGCGCTCCACGCGGGCGCCCTCGCCAGCGGCGCCGAGCGCGGCGAACAGCGGCAGGAAGTGCTCGTCGGTCGGATGGTTGTCGCGCGCATGCGGGGCGAGACGGCGGTAGTTGACGAGATCATCGACGCGGCCCTCGATCGCGGCCTGGTGCACCCAGTCGGCGAAGTCGACCACCCAGGACGGCGCGGGATCGTCGATGTCGAGCCGGCGCTTGCGGAACTCGCCGAGATTGTGGGTGAAGCTGCCGCTGCCGATGATCAGCACGCCCTCCTCGCGCAGCGGCGCCAGCGCACGGCCGAGCGCGAGATGATGCGCAGGGCCCTGCTCGGTCTGGATCGAGAGCTGCAGCACCGGAATGTCGGCCTGCGGGTACATCAGGAGCAGCGGCACCCAGGCGCCGTGATCGAGGCCGCGCTCGCGGTCGATGCCGACCGGCAGGCCGGCCGCCTGCAACCGCGCCGCGACGGCCTGCGCGAGATCGGGCGCCCCCGGCGCGGGATAGCGCAACTGATAGAGCTCACGGGGAAAGCCGTAGAAGTCGTAGATGGTCTCGTTGGTGGCCACCGCATTGACGGCGGGGATGTCGGTCTCCCAATGCGCCGAGATCACCAGGATCGCCTTCGGCCGCGGCAGGCTGCCGCCGAGGCCGACGAGGAAGTCACGCGCGGCCGAATCCGTGAGCGGCAGCATCGGCGAACCATGCGACAGGAAGATGCTGGGCAGGGTCATGTCATCTCTCCTCGGGCGATATAGGGATGTCCACCTGTCAACCCAACCCACAGCCGTCGTCCCTGCGAAAGCAGGGACCCATACCGCGTGATCAGCATTTGAGGCAGGCTGCGCGTCGACCAGCGTGCTCGACCCAAGTCCGCTTGTGGTTATGGGTCCCCGCGTTCGCGGGGACGACACTGAGATTGTCGCGGCAGTCAACCAACCATGACGATCAGTGTGCGCTGCGGAGCTGACCGCCGGCAAGGCCACTGCGAAGGCTGCCCAGCGCATAGGCGCCGTCGCCGAGCAGGGCCTGGATCACCAGGGTGACGGCCCAGAACGCCGGATACTCCCAGCCGCCCTTCGGATTGTTGAAGAAGAACCCGGCAGAGCCATGCACGGTGAAGATGGCGCCGAGCAGGATCGGCACGGCGGCGAGCGCGACCCAGCGGGTGGCGATGCCGAGGATCAGGGCAATGCCGGCCAGGATCTCGGCGGCAATCACGAGATAGGCCAGCTCGGGCGGCAGGCCGATGCTGCCGAAGAACTTTGCGGTGCCGGCCGGGCTGAAGACGAACAGCTTGAGGCTGGCATGGGCCAGGAACAGCCCGCCGAGAGTGAGGCGGAGCAGGAGCGCGGCATAAGGCGCAGTACGGGAATCGATCATCGGGACCTCCGTGGGGACTTCCCGCCATATGGATCATTTCCCCTCAGACGATAATCCGCTACAATGGAAAATCAGTTCACACTCCAAGAGTGAGATGATCCAGTGTTGGACCGGCTGACCGGACTGGAGGTGCTCTCGAAGGTGGCCGGCTGCGGAAGCCTGTCGGGCGCGGCCCGCCTGCTCGGCATGTCGCCGACCATGGTGACAAAACACCTCGCGGCGCTGGAGACGCGACTCGGCACCAAGCTGTTTCACCGCACCACGCGCCGGCTGACCATCACCGAGGCCGGACGCCGCTATCTCGACCTTGCCGAGCGCGTGCTCGGCGACTTCGAGGCGGCCGAGAGCGCGATCGCGGCCGACCGCGTCGAGCCGCGCGGGCTGTTGCGCCTCAATGTCCCGCTCGCCTTCGGCACGCGCCAGATCGCGCCGCTGCTTGCCGGCTTCGCCGCGCTCCATCCCGGCGTCAGCGTCGAGCTCGGCCTCAACGACCGGCTCGTCGACCTGATCGAGGAAGGCTGGGATCTCGCGATCCGCATCGGCACGCTCAAGGACTCCAGCCTGGTGGCGCGGCGGCTCGCGCCATGCCGGATGATGGTCTGTGCCGCGCCGTCCTATCTCGCGGCGCAGGGGACACCGCGCACCACGGCCGATCTCGCCGGTCACAACTGCCTCGGCTACACGCTGGCGGCGGCCGGCCCGTCGCGCTGGCGCATGGGCGTCAAAGCCGCGGTCGATGTCACGGTGAGCGGCAATCTGCGCGCCAACAATGGCGATGCGCTGCTCGCCGCGGCGTTGGCCGGACAGGGCGTGATCTACCAGCCGACCTTCATCGTCGGCGACGACATCCGCGCGGGCCGGCTGGTGCCGCTGACGCTCGAGGTGCCGCCCTCGGACCTGCTGGCGGTGCATGCCGTCTATCTGCCGGACCGCACGCCATCGGCCAAGGTGCGCGCCTTCATCGACCACCTCGCCGCGGCGTTCGCGCCGGAGCCGCCCTGGGATCGCGATCTTGCGTGAGCGGACGAACACATCGACCGTGATGCGCTTGGAGACATCGACATGATCGAGCAACCACGCCACGACGGCAACCATCATTGGCCGATGCTCCGCTCCCTGCGAGGCTGGCGGATCAGCGCCCTGCCCGCCGATCTCGCCGCCGGATTGACGCTGGCGGCGATCGCGATCCCCGAGCAGATGGCGACCGCCAAGCTCGGCGGCTTCACGCCCGAGACCGGCTTCTTCGCCTTCATGGCGGGATCGCTGGGGTTCGCGCTGTTCGGCGCCAACCGCTTCCTGTCCTGCGGCGCCGATTCCACGATCACGCCGATCTTCGCCGGCGGCCTGGCGCTGCTCGCGGCCAGCGGCACGCTTGAATACGGCAGCCTCGCTGCGGCGCTGGCGCTGCTGGTCGGGGTCATGCTGGTGCTGGCCGGCGGCTTCAGGCTCGGCGGCATCGCCAACCTGCTGTCGGTGCCGGTCACCGTGGGCTTCCTGGCCGGCATCGCCGTTCACATCATCGTCTCGCAATTGCCGGGCGTGCTCGGCCTGCCGTCACCGAGCGGGCCAACGCTGGCGCGGATCGCCACCCTCGCGGGCGAACTCGGCAAGGCCAACGGGTACACGATGCTCATCGGCTTCGGCGTGCTCGCGACCATCACGGTCTGCGAGCGGATCAGCGCCCGCATTCCCGGCGCGCTGATTGCGCTTACGGCCTCGACCTTGTTCGTGCTCTCGGCCGGGCTGCGGGGACGCGGCGTGCCCGTCATCGGCGAGATCGCCGGCACGGTGCCGATGCCGTCCGTGCCGCTGATCGGGCCGGAACAATGGGCGAAGCTGGTTCCGCTCGCCTTCCTGATCGCGGTCGTGGTGATGGTGCAGACGTCGGCGACGACGCGCTCGTTCCCTTCCGATCCCGACCGCGCGGCCGACGTCGACCGCGACTTCCTCGGCGCCGGTGCCGGCAGCCTGCTGGCCGGATTGTTCGGCGCGTTTCCGGTCAATGCGAGTCCACCGCGCACCGGCATCGTGGTCGAGACCGGCGGCCGGTCGCAGGTCGCGGGCCTGCTCGCCGCTGGGATCGTGCTGCTGCTCGTGCTGTTCGGAGCCCGGCTGCTTGCGAACGTCCCGGAGGCAGCGCTCGGCGGCGTGCTGCTGTTCGTCGCGCTGCGCATCATCCGCGTCGCGCAGATCACAAGCGTCTATCGTGCGTCGAAGGGCGAGTTCCTGCTCATCCTGGCCACCGCGGTGGCCATCGTCGCACTGCCGATCGAGCAGGGCGTCGCGCTCGGCATCGCGCTGTCGCTGCTGCACGGCATCTGGAGCACGACGCGCGCCCACCTCATCGCCTTCCAGCGCGTGCCGGACACGACGATCTGGTGGCCGGCACATCCGCAGATCAAGGGCGAGGAACTGTCCGACATCGCCGTGGTCGGCTTCCAGGCCCCGCTCAGCTTCCTCAATGCAGCGACGTTCCGCGCCGACATGCAGCGCCTGCTGCGCAGCCGCAAGCCGCGGCTGGTGGTGTTCGAGGCCAGCGCCATCGTCGAGATCGATTTCACCGCCGCGCAGACCCTGCGCGACGTGATCCATATCTGCAACGAGGCCGGTATCGTGTTCGCGGTGGCGCGGCTGGAGTCGCTGCGGGCCCAGGCGGCCTTCGAACGGTTCGGCCTGTACGATGTGCTGCCCCGGGAGCGCGTGTTCCACAGCGTCGATCACGCGCTGCGGAAGCTGCGCAGCAGTGCCTCGGATGTGCACGCTTGAGGGAATGGCGGCACGAGCGCCGCCGTGGTCGACGACGACCCCGGCGGCAGGCGGACGCTTGCGCTCTGCGCAGTGACCTCGTGATACAAACCGTTACACGTTGCGGCGACGGTCGACATATGCCCGCTAAATTCATCGGGGAGACAACCGCCTCACGAGGCCCGGCGCGTCGGCCGCGGCGAGAGAGGAATCATCGATCATGCACAAGCTGCTTCCGCTGCTGTTGATAGTCATCTCCAGCACCGCCGCCCAGGCTCAGGACAGGAGCGCCATGCGCCAGGCCTGCGGCGACGATGTGCGTACGCTCTGTACTGGAATCATGCCAGGCGGCGGCCGCATCAAGCAATGCATGATCGAGAAGTTCGACAAGCTCTCCGACGGTTGCAGGACGGCGTTGAAGGACGCAAAGGCGCAGCAAGGCGGAAAATGATGCCGCCTGCGACGAAAGCCAGCGGGACGCGTCGCTGATCGTTCATGTTCCTTGCAGCGAATGTCTGCTAGAAGACCGCACGATGGCGTCGACACTGCAGCGATGCGCCACATGATCGGCAGAGCTGCATCGGGCGACCGGCGTCGTCGAGAGCTCTATGGTACTGGGAAGAGGTTTCGAGACCTCGAAAATATTGCGAAACCAAAATTTGCCCGACGACGTCTAAGGACTGCACTGCTTCGAAACCAACGAGAGGACCGCACTGCAATGCGCAATCTGTTCACCTCCGCCCTGCTCGCCGCGACCGTCATGTTGGGCGCGTCGGCCGCGCAGGCCTTCACGCTGCCAGCCCAGCCGGCTGCTCCGGACAGCAATGTCGAGCGCGTCGCCGGCGGCTGTGGTCCCGGTTGGTTCCCCGACCGCTGGGGCCGCTGCCGGCCCGCCCCGCGCGTCTATCGCCCCTACGGCTACGGCGTCTACGGCCCGCGCACCTGCTGGGTGCGGCCGACGCCGTGGGGACCGCGCCGCGTCTGCCGTTGATCTGCACGGAAACAAAGCGCCGCCGCGTGTCGAACGCGGCGGCGTTTTCTATTTGGCGAATCGTGATGCATTCCGACATCTCCCGCGAGCTGGGAGATGTGAGCAGCGGCCCTATGTGATCAGCGGGCCTGCACGCCGAACCCGAATCCGAAACCCAGCTCGGCTTGGATTGCCGATCAGCGCGCCGGGATGATCTTGCCTGGATTGAAGATGTTCTGCGGATCGAGCGCCTGCTTCACCGCGCGCATCGCATCGAGCGCTTCCGGGCCGAGCTCGGACTCGAGATATTTCTGCTTGCCCTGGCCGATGCCGTGCTCGCCGGTGCAGGTGCCGCCCATGGCCTGCGCGCGCTCGACGAGGCGATGCATGAACTCGTCGCCGCGCGCCATCTCGTCGGCGTCGTCGACGTCGCACATCAAGGAGCAGTGGAAATTGCCGTCGCCGACATGGCCGACGATCGGCGAGGTCAGCCTGAGACGCGCGAGGTCCTCCTCGGTCTCGGTGACGCAGTCCGCGAGCCTGGAGATCGGCACGCAGACATCGGTCGCGACCACGCCGACACCGGGCCGGATCGCCTTCACGGACCAATAGGCATCGTGACGCGCCTGCCACAGCTTGGTGCGGTCCTCCGGCTTGGTGGTCCAGGCGAAGTCGCCGCCGCCGCACTCCCTGGCGATCTCGGCAAAGTTCTTCGACTGCTCGGCGACCTCGGCCTCGCTGCCGTGAAACTCCAAGAGCAGCAGCGGCGTCTCCGGCAGCGTCAGCTTGGAATAGGCGTTGCACGCCCTGACCTGCGCCGCATTGAGCAGCTCGATGCGCGCCACCGGAATGCCGGTCTGGATCGCGAGGATCGTCGCCTGGCAGGCGCCGCGCACGGTCTCGAACGAGCACGACGCCGCGGCGATGGTCTCGGGAATGCCACGCAGCCGGATGGTCATCTCGCAGATGATGCCGAGCGTGCCCTCGGCGCCGATGAACAGGTGCGTCAAATCGTAGCCGGCCGCGGACTTCTTGGCGCGGGTGCCGGTCTTGATGATCTCGCCGTCGCCGCGCACGACCTTCAGCGCCAGCACGTTCTCGCGGATGGTGCCGTAGCGCACCGCATTGGTGCCGGAGGCCCGCGTCGACGCCATGCCGCCGAGGGACGCGTCGGCGCCGGGATCGATCGGAAAGAACAGGCCCTGGTCGCGCAGATATTCGTTCAAGGTCTTGCGGGTGATGCCGGGCTGGATCACGCAGTCGAGGTCCTCGGCATGCACCTCCAGCACCTTGTTCATGTCGCGCATGTCGATGCAGATGCCGCCGGCCGGCGCATTGACCTGGCCCTCCAACGAGGTGCCGGTGCCGAACGGAATGATCGGCACGCCCTTTGGCGCACAGATGCGGACGACGTCCTGGATGTCGGCGGTCTCCTGCGCCAGCACCACGCCATCCGGCGGCTGCGTCGGCAGCCAGGTCGTGGTATGGCCATGTTGCTCGCGCACGGCCTGCGAGGTGATGAGCCGGTTGCCGAAGCGGGCCGCCAGCGCGTCGAGCGCGCTCTTGAGCGCCTCCGGCGCGGGCCGCTTCAAATCGTGATGGGGGATCGTCGTCGCCACTGCTTCCTCCGAAAGTTGGGCGGACCGTGGCAAAGGACGCAACAGGGGTCAAGGGAGCAAACGGAAGAGCCGATGAGCGATAATGCAGTGCCCACACAAGCCGGCGCGGGGCCGTTCCTGTCGTCCATCATGCAGATCGAGCCGCAATGGATCGACTACAACGGCCATCTCAACATGGCCTATTACAACGTGATGTTCGACCGCGCGATCGACCAGCTATGGGCCGAGCTCGGCATCGGACCGGCCTACATGAAGGAACGGCAGGGCTCGACCTTCATCACGGAGTGCCACGTGCGCTATTTGCGCGAGATCCATCTGGGTGATCCGGTGCAGGTCGCAGTCTGGCTGATCGGTGCCGACGAGAAGCGGCTGCACACGTTCGAGGAGCTCCGCCACGCCGACGAAGGCTGGATCTCGGCGAGTTCGGAGGGCATGTCGGTGCATATCGACATGACCAAGCGCAAGGTCGCGCCGTTTCCGCCGGACATCCAGGCCAACATCGCCCGCGTGCTGCAGGCGCATGCCGCGCTGCCGCAGCCCGACGGGCTCGGCCGCGCCATCGGCATGCCGAAGAGGTGACGGTGACCGGCCGCCGCTACGCCGGCAGGCCGGCGTCGGACAATCCCTCGAATACCCGGGCCGAATAGGCGTCCGGTAGCGGCGGCATGCCGCGCTGGACCTCGGCCAGGGTCAGGTCCGGATAGCCGGCACGCAGCGCCTGCAGACTGCGCAGGGCCGCGGATCGCTCGCCCGCCAGCACGTGGGACGGGCACATGGTCCGGTGCACCCAGAGCGACGACGGGTGCTCGCGCAGGCCGCGCTGCTGCCAGCGCGCCGCCTCCGCGTAGGTCCCGGCGGCGAAATGCGCGCAGCCGATTCCAATGATGGCGTTGAAGGCGAGCGGGTCCTGCGGCGCGAGATCCAGCGCAATCCGAAAGCGCTCGATCGCCGACGCGGCATCGCCGCGATAGACATCGAGCCAGCCGCTGCGGCTCCAGGCCCAGGCGGCACCGCCATCCAGCGCGAGCGCCCGGCCCACCACCTGCTCGGCCTCGGCGAGCTCATCCAGCAAGGTGAGCGCGTTGCCGAGCACGCACAGCACGGTCGCATCCGCAAGCTCGGTCGGCACGCGCTGCGCCAGGGCGCGACCAAGCTGCCGGTCCTGCCCGGGCGCGGTGCCGAAATGATAGACCGCGCGCTGGCCGTAGGCCCAGGCCGCGAGCGCCGTGGCCAGGGCATGACGGGGATCGCGGGCGATGGCCTGATGCAGCAGCTCGAGCGCACTGCGGTTGCCGTCGGCGTCGAGCGACAGCACGCCGGGCATGGCGCGCAGCGCGAGATCCTGCGCGGTCAGATCCTCATCCGGTTTGCGCAGCGCCCGATCGATCTCGGCGCGGCGCAGGCTTTGCAGCAGCGATGCCGCCACGCGGGCGGCCAACCGTTCGTGACTGTCGGCCTCCCACCGCAGCATGACCTCGCCGCGATGCGCCCATATCAGCCCGCCGCTGTCCTGGTCGATCAGCTGCAGCAGCAGCCGTGACGCGCCATCCCGACCCTGGAGCGACGCGTTCATGCGGTAGCGCGCCGCGCGCGGCTGGGTCGTCACGGCAAATCCCGCGCGGGTCAGCGCCAGCGTGAGCTCGGCCGCGAGGTCGTCCGCCAGCTCGCGCACGCTCGGATCGGTGGCGATCATGGCGAAGGCAATGGTCGGCCGATCGCGCACCGGCGCAATGGTGGTGCGCGACGCGGCGAGCTGCGCCATCAAGACCGCCTGCCGCTTCAGGGTTTCCGACGGCGTCTCGCCGTGGCAGCGACGATAGCCGGCGGCGAAGCGGCCGTAATGCGGGAAGCCGCAGCGCAGCGCGACGTCCATCACCTTCCCGCCGGCGCGCCCCTGCAGAAACTCGACGCGGGCGCGCGCGTAGCCGATCTCCTGCCGGACCATTTGCGGCGACCGGCCGATCGACCTGACGAACTCGCGCTGCAAGGTCCGTCCGGAAACGCCGGCAATCTTCGCCAGATCGGCCAGCGTCCAGCGCCGCCCGAGGTCGTCATGCATCGCTTCGAGCGCGCGGCGCACGCTGCGTGGCAAAGGCTGCCGCGCCGCCAGGGGAACCTGATCTCCGTCCATCATGCGACGACGTCCAATTGCCTATGGGTCATCGGCGGCGCTCGAAAAGTTCACGATCCGGATGGCCGTGTCGCGATCTGGATAGCGCCGCCCGAAGCCTGCCGCGTACGTCTCCACACACCAGCGCGCGCAACAGCGCTGCATTCTCCGGAGGAGACCATCATGACCGCATCAGCTGCAATTCAGGCCGGCGCGACCGCAGAGCCGGATTTCACCGCGCTCAAGGCACGCCAGCACAGCGCGTGGTCGTCCGGCGACTACGCCATCGTCGGCAACACGCTGCAGATCGTCGGCGAGGAACTCTGCGAGGCGCTTGACATCCGCGCCGGCCAGAAGGTGCTCGACGTGGCCGCCGGCAACGGCAACGTCACATTGGCTGCGGCGCGGCGCTGGTGCAACGTCGTCTCGACCGACTACGTGCCTGCCCTGCTCGACCGCGGGCGCCAGCGTGCCGCCGCCGACGGCCTGTCCGTGCAGTTCCAGGAGGCCGATGCCGAGGCGCTTCCGTTCGGCGATGGCACATTCGACGTGGTGGTCTCGACATTCGGCGTGATGTTCACGCCCCGGCAGGAGCGCGCCGCCGCCGAGCTCACCCGGGTGTGCCGCAGCGGCGGCAAGATCGGCCTGGCCAATTGGACCCCCGACGGCTTCATCGGCCAGTTGTTCAAGACGCTCGGCAAATATCTGCCACCGCCCGCCGGCGCCAGATCGCCGGCGCTGTGGGGCACCGAGGCACGCATCCGAGAGATGTTCGCCGATGCCACCGACATTCGCTGCCATCGGCGTCATTTCGCGATGCGCTACCGCTCGCCTGAGCATTTCGTCGACGTGTTCAAGACCTACTATGGCCCGGTGCTCAAGGCCTTCGCTGCGCTTGATGGCGACCGCCAGGCCGATCTCAAGCGCGACATGCTGGCCCTGATCGGGACGCTCAATCGCGCCGAGGACGGCACGATGGTGGTGCCGTCGGAGTATCTCGAAGTGGTCATCATCAAACGCTGAGATCGTCAGCTCTGCATCACCCAGTCCGGCAGGCGCGCGAACCAGGGCTGCGCCTGCTCGAGCTGGCGGGCGATCCGCAGCAGCCTCGTCTCGTCGCCGAGCCGGCCCATGCGGGCGCGCCTGCGTCCCGCGCTCAGCTCCCGCCGGCCGCCCTCTTCTTCGCAGCACCGGACTTGGCGACGCGCGCCTTCGCGGCGCGCGGCTTGGGACTGGTGGCCCTGACCGCCAAGCGGGCCTGCGGCCGAATGCGGTAGCGTCCCGACCCCACCGGATCGCGGTTGCTGACCTGGTTCTGCGGCACGCCCTGCAGCACCTGGACGATGTCGTCGCGGACCACCGGGAAGATCCGGTAATACTGGTGCTGCTGCGGGTCCTGCTCGAACGTCGTCACATCCGAACAATCGATCGCGGTGACCTTGTCGCTGATGCTGCCCATGTTGTCGGGACCGTCGCTGCCGAGCCGCGGACCGTTGAATTTCGTGCCCGCGCTCAGCGTATTGAGCACCCAATCCTTGGTCGAGTGATAGACCGTGACGCTGCTCGCAGTGCGCGGCAGATATTTCAGCTTCGCCGGGTCGTCGAACGCGTCCGCGTCCTCGTCGGCCGCCGCGAGCACGACCTTGTCGAAGGTCCTGCGCAATCCGGTCAGGGACGGCTGCGTCCCGCCCATCCGCACCATCGCCGGAACGCCGCCGGCCATGGCCGCGCCGGCGACCGGGTCGGGCATCTGCATCAAGGCCTGCAACGCGTTGCGCAGGACATAGACGCCCATGCTGTGACAGATGAGATGAATGCTCTGGTTGCAGCGTTCGCTCTCGGGCAGCCCGTCGACGAAATCATAGAGCCGCCGCAGCGTGCGTGCCACGGCCGGGCCGGATGCCGCCGCCGTCTTGCGATCGTGCTGGTAGTCCACAAAGGGCAGCGGCACGCCGACCAGCGAGGCGACCGACGGCCAACTGAACACGAACATGTTGGCGTCGATCCCGTAGAACGCCGAGATCCACCCGGCGCGTTCGATCGAGTCGACGAAGCTGTTGCTGAAGCCGTGAATGAACGCCAGCGTCGGCCGCGCCTTCGCCAGCATGTCGGCACGCAGGGCGCCGAAGATCGTATTGCTGCCGAGGACCGCACGGGAGCCTTGCGGAAAGATCAGTTGCTCGTCCTCGACATGAAGCGATCCAGGCACCAGGGCATAGCTCGATGCCTGCAGATCGACCGCGATCTCGGCCCGGCCATACCTGATGTTCAAGCCGTTGACGGGACCGAGCTCGGAGCTGAACCCGGTAATCTGATTCGTGCCTTCAGCCGTGATCGGTTGCCTGTTGGTCGCGAAATAGACTGTGACGTTCATGATCCCGCCCTCTGAAAGTATCGCCAACGTGCATGGCACGGCACCGGACCAGCGGACCGTCGGAAGCGACGCGGAGTAGTTTCCGCACGACGGCAGCGACGTGCGATGTGCCGGGTCCGAAGAACGTGGCCGTCCGAAGAACGTCGCCGAGCCGGCGCGGCTTAGGCGACCGCGCTCCACCTAAGATAGAACACCACAAACAGCGCGCACGCAATCGCGATGGACGTGCACGGCGTCGTGCGACGCACGACCGCGCCGCTCGAACCGGCCCGCCGGGTGTGGTCAGCTCTGCATCACCCAGTCCGGCAGGCGCGCGAACCAGGGCTGCGCCTGCTCGAGCTGGCGGGCGAGCTGCAGCAGCCTCGTCTCGTCGCCGAGCCGGCCCACGAACTGCACGCCAAGCGGCAGGCCGTCGGCGGTCCAGTGCAGCGGCACGCTCATCGCCGGCGTGCCCGTGAGATTGGCGAGCTGCGTGAACGGGACATATTGCAGGCTGTCGCGGGCGATCTTGTCGATCATGCCGTCGAGCAGGCCCCAGCGCGTCATCAGCCCGAGCAGGCCGATGCGGTCGAGCATGTCGAGCAGGGTCTGCTCGGCGGTGCTCGGATCGCCCTCGCCGTGCCGGATCGGAGGGTGCGCGAGCGTCGGCGTCAGCAGCAGGTCGTAGCGGGCATGGAAGCGCGCCAGCGCCCGCGCGAACTCGTTCCATTTCAAGAGCTGCGTCGTCAGCGCGCCGGCCGAGATCGCGCCGCCGAGCGTCGACAGCACCCGCGTCAGCAGCTCGAACTCCTCGCGCCTGGCGCCCTTGCCGCGCGCGTCGGCGACCAGCGCCGCGACCTGGCCAAAATAGATGTGCAGGAACGCTGTCGCGAGCGCGGCGCCATCGATGTCGGGCGAGGCCTCCTCGACCTCGTGACCAAGGCCCTGCAGCAGCTTCACGGCGTTGTCGACCGCAAGCTTCGCCTCGGCATGCACCTCGGTCCCGATCGGCGACGCCACCGTGTAGCCGATGCGCAGGCGGCCGGGATCGCGGGCCACCGCGTTGGCGTAGACCACGCCGGGCTCGGCGGTGAGAAAGGGATCACCGGGCTCGCCGCCCGCGATGACGTCGAGCGCGAGCGCGGTGTCGCGGACGCTGCGCGACACCACGCCCTCGCTGGATGCGCCGAACCAGTACTCGCCGAAGCCGGGCCCTGACGAGATCAGCCCGCGCGATGGCTTCAGGCCGAACAGGCCGCAGCAGGCGGCGGGAATGCGGATCGAGCCGCCGCCGTCATTGCCGGCGGCCATCGGCACGACGCCCGAAGCGACCGCCGCCGCAGCGCCGCCGCTGGAGCCGCCGGGCGTATGTGCGGGATTCCAGGGGTTGCTGACGCGGCCGAAGGCGCGGGAGTCGCTGACGCCCTTCAGCGCGAGCTCCGGCAGGTTGGTCTTGCCGAAGATCACCAGGCCGGCCTCGAGATACCGCCTGACGACCGAGGCATGCTCGCCGGCGACGAATCCGGATAGCGCCTTGCTGCCATAGGCCGTCGGCAGGCCCGCATAGTCCTGGGCGCAGTCCTTGATCAGGAACGGTACGCCGGTGAGCGGGCCGTTGGCGGGCTTGGCGAGCTGCGCGCGGGCCTCGCGCTCCATCAGCCTGCAGACCGCGTTGGTCCTCGGCTGGGCCCGCTCGTTCTGCGCCAGCGCGAGCTGAAGCAGCTCGGCCGCATTGGTCTCGCCGCCCTTCACCGCGGCGGCAAGCGCCGTCGCATCGCGCTGCACATAGTCCCGGACGTTCACATTGCCCTCCCCGCGCCGCCATTCGTCGCCGTGATCGTAGCTGATTCTGGCTGCGACCGAGGCGCAGTTGCGCCGAACGCGGCGGCAATACGGCGCATTGGCGGCAATCGTGGCCACACGATGATCTGCTGCGGTCGACTTGAGGGCGGGATTACGCAGTCTGGTCCTGATTTTAGTTAATTTGATTCAGATCATTCGTCCTGTCCCTTGCACCGACCTAACCTTATGCATCGTTAGTTGCGTAGAGTGACGAGAGAGCGATGGGACGCCTCGCAAGCCTGCTGAGCCGAGCGCACGGTCCGCATGAGGATGCGGCAGCCCTGCCCGTGACCACCGCCGACTACTTCATCCTGCTGTCGCGCGCGATGGAGAGCCTGCCGGATTCCACCCCCGAACGCCGCGCCGAAGTCTACCAGTCGGCCCGCCAGGCGCTGGTGACCCAGTTGCAGGCGATGGATCCGCCGGTCTCGCGATCACGCATCAAGGCCGAGCAGCGCGCGCTCGACGATGCGGTTGATACGATCGAGACGCGCGCGCTGACGGCGCCGGACGGCAGTCCGGAACAGACGACGACGCTGGTCCCGGATGACCCGCTGTATCCCTCCTTCGTTACTGCACAAATCGACATTCCGACCGCTTCCGTTTCAACAGCTCAAGATGATGACCAGGACCCCGCCATGGCTCAAACCCAGTTTCATTCCAAGTTTGCCCCGCGCGCCGTCGAGGAGAAGCCGATGTCACGACTCGATGAAATCAACCGGGTGCTGCGCAAGCTGCAGAGCGACTCGTTCGGGGTCGAGGCCTGCGCGCTGATCTCGGAGGACGGGCTGATGATCGCGAGCGTGCTCGCGGCCGACATGGAGGAGACGCGGGTTGCCGGCATGACCGCGACCTTGCTGTCGCTCGGCGGCCGCGCCGCCATGGAGCTCGGCCGCAGCCATCTGCAGGAGGTCATCATCCGCGGCGAGTCCGGCTATGCCGTGCTGGTCAGCGCCGGCCGCGGCGCGCTGCTGCTCGCGCTCACCAACGAGAACAGCAAGCTCGGGCTGACCTTCTTCGACATGCGCGAAGCCGTCAGATCGCTGCAGAAGGTACTGTAGCGCACCGTCGTCCAATGAGCCGGCGCGCTGCGATGGCGCGGCGCCGGCGGGAGTAGTTTCATGGCCAATACCGTCCTCTACGACGACGGCGTTCACAAGAACATTCTGCTGGAGGATTTCGGCGCCGGCGACCACGCGGTGCAGGCGAACCAGCATCTGATCATCCACGACCGCGTCGGCATGCTGCTCGATCCGGGCGGCCACAAGGTCTATTCCAGGGTGCTCAGCGAGACCTTCAGCGAGCTCTCGGGCGGGCGGCTGAAATATCTGTTCCTGTCGCACCAGGATCCCGACATCGTCGCGGCGATCAACGGCTGGCTGATGACGACCGACGCCGACGCCTACATCTCCGAGCTGTGGACCCGCTTCGTGCCGCATTTCGGCTTCGACCACATCGTTGCCCACCGGCTGAAGCCGATCCCCGACGAGGGCATGGTGTTCGATCTCGCGGGCAGCAGGCTGTACGCGCTGCCGGCGCACTTCCTGCACAGTGAGGGCAATTTCCAGCTCTACGATCCGATCTCGAAGATCCTCTATAGCGGCGACCTCGGCGCCTCGATCGGCGTCGACTACACCGTCGTGCGCGACTTCAAGGCGCATACGCGCTTCATGGAGGGCTTTCACCGGCGCTACATGGTCTCCAACCGCGTCATGAAGGCGTGGGCGCAGATGGTCAGCACGCTCGACATCGAGATCATCGCCCCGCAGCACGGCGCGCTGTTTCCGGATGCTACGATGTCGCGCCAGTTCATCGCGTGGTGCGCGGGGCTCGAATGCGGCATCGACCTGATCACGCCGAAATTCAAGGTGCCCGTGGGCTGACATGCTGGCGCCCTCCCCGAACTCCGCTCTGCCTTCTCCCGCCATGCGCATCGATGCGTGCACCGTGGCCGGCGAAGAGGCGCCGGTCTGGCTCGCCGCGGCCTTCGCCGTCGCCGGCACCCTGATCGCCGTCATGTCGGCAGCGCTCTGGCAGCAAGGCACCGCCACGCCGCCGGTCGCGACGGCCGCAATGCCGGTGACGGCCGTGCCGCAGCGCGACGCCCCCGTTGCCGACGCGGCACCCAAGCGACGGGAGGCGCGGATCGTCGACCCGGCACCGGTCGCGGCGCCGCCGATGCCGCCCGCGATCGCTCCCGTCGTGGTCGCGCCACCGACACCGCCGGTCGCCCCGGCAGCGCCCCCGGAGCCCCAGAGCCCCGCGAAGCCCTCCGCCGAGTGCTTCGCGCCGCTGGCGGTCGGCTTCGAGCGCGGCAGCGCACGACCGAACCCTGCCGACATGAAGCGGTCGCTGGCGATCCTGCAACGCGCGCTCGCGCGCCATGGTGAGGCGACCATCATCATCGAGGGGCATACCGATGCCAGCGGCACCGAGGATCTGAACGTGCTGCTCAGCTATTCGCGCGCCAAGGAGATCGCGGCCCAGTTGAAGCGCGAGGGCCTCCCCGCGCAGCGGATGTCGGTGCGCGCGGCCGGCGCCGGCGAGGCGCGCGGCGATGCCCAGGCGGTCGCGGGCGACCGCAAGGCCGTGCTGCGCATTGCGGGCGTCGATGATTGCAGTCAACTCACAGCGACGAAGCGACCATGACGATCTATGCCATCGTGAGCGGCCTCGGCGCCGCCATTCTGCTGTTGACCTCGGGCTATCTGTTCGGCGCCCGCCAGGGCGCGCTGTCCCGCGAGCTGTTGCGCCGGCAGGTGCAGATGCAGGCGGCCAGCCTCGACCAGTTGCAGGAGCAGAGCAGCCACGACGCCATCGAGCGGGAGACCAGCCTGCGCAGCGCGATCGAAGATGTGCTGGCGCCGCTGGTCGAGCGTGAGCGCATCTCGCTGGATCTGGCGCAGCTCGCGAGCCGGCCGGGCCGGCGCCGCGAGCTGGTGCCGCTGCTCGACCGCATCGCCGAAGTCGGCCGCTTCCAGACCGTGCTGCTCACCAACGAGGAAGGCTTGCCGCTCGCGGCCAATACGACCGCACACCGCACCGAGCAGCTTGCGGCGGCGGCGACGCGGCTTGCGCTCGTGGCGGAGAAGATCGCCGACGAGACCCACATCGCGCCGTTGTCGGTGATGCTGCGCGACGCCTCGGAGGCGACGACGCTGTGCCGGATCTTCCGCGTGCAGGACCAGACGCTCACTCTGACCGCGCTCTCCAACGATACGCGCCTCGCCTCCGTGGCGCTCGATCCCGCCCTCGCCAAGGTGCAGGTCGCGCTGACGGCCCCGGCCTGACACCTCCTCAAAACGCAAAGGGCGCCGCACCTCTTGCGAGGCACTGCGCCCTTCGCCGACCTCATTGTCAGGGATGAGGCCGACTACACGCGGCTGCGGCCGCGGGCGAGGCCCACGACGGCCGAAACCAGAAACAGCACGATGGCGATGAAGAAGATGATCTTGGCGATCTCGATGGAGGCACCGGCGACGCCGCCGAAGCCGAGAATGCCGGCGATCAATGCGATAACCAGGAAGGTGACAACCCAGCCTAACATGACACGACCTCTGTCTCTCGATTGCGGTTCAAAGCGACGCGGAGCTTGCGCCGTTGCCGAAATAATCATGGCTCGGAACAAAGGTTCCGGCCACGCGGGCCGCTAAAATTTCGCGATTTGCCGGAACAAATGCCCAGCGAGGCTGGAGCGGCGTCCGTCTGGCCCGATTTAGGGCTGTAAAACGCCGGACCCGGCCCCATATAGCCGTCAATCCCTGCTATGAGGGCTCCTTCCTGCAGACCTCGTGATGCCGTCATATGATGCCATCCGAGGGACGAGACTGATTCGCTGATGACCGAGCCCAACCGCGTGAGCCCCTTTCCTGCGCCTGACCACCAGCCCGTTGCCGGCGGCATCGCCGCGCGCGCCCGCGCCGCCGCGACCGGTGGCGCGCGCTATCTGGCCGGCCTCAATCCGGAGCAGCGCGAGGCGGTCGAAACGCTCGATGGCCCGGTGCTCGTGCTCGCCGGCGCAGGCACCGGCAAGACCCGTGTGCTGACCACGCGCATCGCGCATATCCTGAGCCAAGGCCGCGCCCGGCCGAGCGAGATCCTGTCGGTGACCTTCACCAACAAGGCCGCACGCGAGATGAAGACGCGGCTTGCCGAGATGCTCGGACAGGCGGTCGAGGGCATGCCCTGGCTCGGCACCTTCCACTCGATCTCCGGCCGCATCCTGCGCAGCCATGCCGAGCTGGTGCAGCTCAAGTCCAATTTCACCGTGCTCGACGTCGATGACCAGATCCGCCTGCTCAAGCAGTTGCTGCAAGCCGAGAACATCGACGACAAGCGCTGGCCGGCGCGCATGCTGGCCGGCCTGATCGACGGCTGGAAGAACCGCGGCCTGGCGCCGTCCCAGGTGCCTTCGGGCGAGGCCGCCGTGTTCGCCAACGGCAAGGGCGGCAAGCTCTATGCGAGCTACCAGGAACGGCTGAAGATCCTCAACGCCGCCGATTTCGGCGACCTGCTGCTGGAGAGCATCCGGCTGTTCCGCGAGAACCCTGACGTGCTGCGGCAATATCAGAGCCGCTTCAAGTTCATCCTGGTCGACGAGTATCAGGACACCAACGTCGCGCAATATCTGTGGCTGCGGCTGCTGTCGCAGGCGCCGAGTTCGTCGCGTGCCGTCGCCCCATCCTCCGTCATTCCGGGGCGGCTCGAAGAGCCGAACCCGGAATCCCGCGCTGAGGATAACCAACTGCGAGATTCCGGGTTCGCACCCGGCGGTGCGCCCCGGAATGACGACGCCGCGCAGGGCGCCACGCCGCCGCTCAAGAACATCTGCTGCGTCGGCGACGACGATCAGTCGATCTATGGCTGGCGTGGCGCCGAGGTCGACAACATCCTGCGCTTCGAGCACGACTTCCCCGGCGCCAAGGTCATTCGCCTCGAGCGCAACTACCGCTCCACCGGGCACATCCTCGCCGCCGCCTCGCACCTCATCACCCACAATGAAGGCCGGCTCGGCAAGACCTTGCATACCGAGGACGTCGAGGGCGAGAAGGTCACCGTCACCGGCGCCTGGGATTCCGAAGAGGAAGCGCGCGGCATCGGCGAGGAGATCGAGGAGCTGCAGCGCAAGGGCGAGCATCTCAACGACATCGCGATCCTGGTGCGCGCGTCCTACCAGATGCGCGAGTTCGAAGACCGCTTCGTCACGCTCGGCCTGCCCTATCGCGTGATCGGCGGCCCGCGCTTCTACGAGCGCGCCGAGATCCGCGACGCGCTGGCCTATTTGCGCGTCATCAACTCGCCGGCCGACGACCTCGCCTTCGAGCGCATCGTCAACGTGCCGAAGCGCGGGCTCGGTGATGCCACGGTGCAGATGCTGCACGACCACGCCCGCAAGCGCCGCATCCCGCTGTTCGAGGCGGCGCGCGCGGTGGTCGAGACCGACGAGCTGAAGCCGAAGGCGCGCGGCTCGCTGCGCGGGCTGATCCTGCAGTTCGAGCGCTGGCGCGCCCAGCGCGAGGTGACGCCGCATACCGAGCTCGCCGAGATCGTGCTCGACGAGAGCGGCTACACCGAGATGTGGCAGAAGGACCGCTCGGCCGATGCGGCCGGGCGACTGGACAACCTCAAGGAGCTCGTCCGCTCGATGGAGGAGTTCGAGAACCTGCACGGCTTCCTCGAGCACATCTCGCTGGTGATGGACCGCGAGGGCGCGGCCGACGAGGAAGCGGTGTCGCTGATGACCTTGCATTCGGCCAAGGGGCTGGAGTTCGACAACGTGTTCCTGCCGGGCTGGGAGGAAGGGCTATTCCCGAGCCAGCGCACGCTCGACGAGCAGGGCCGCGCCGGGCTGGAAGAGGAGCGCCGCCTCGCCCATGTCGGCCTGACCCGCGCGCGGCGTCGGGCAAAAATCTATTTCGCCACCAACCGCCGCATCCACGGCACCTGGACCACCACGATCCCGTCGCGCTTTCTCGACGAGCTGCCCGCGGCGAGCGTCGAGATCACCGAGTCGAAGGGCGGCTCGGGCTGGGGCGGCGCCGGGGGCTACGGCCCGTCGCGCTTCGACAATGTCGAGTCGTTCGGATCGAGCTATTCCACGCCGGGTTGGCAGCGCGCGCAGGCACGTCGGCCGGGCGCAGCGCGCGGTTCGTCGGAGGGCGGCTTCAAGGAAGAGCCGTCGCCGTTCTCGGGCCGTGATCCGTTCGGCAGCGGCTTCGGCGGTCATTTCGGCCGTGGCAAGCGCGGACCGATGACCATCGAGGGCGAGCTGGTGGCGAAATCCACCGGCACGACATCGGAATTCGCCCTCGACGACCGCGTCTTCCATCAGAAGTTCGGCTATGGCCGCGTCGTCAAGATCGACGGCAACAAGCTGACCATCGCCTTCGACAAGGCCGGCGAAAAGCACGTCGTCGACAGCTTCGTGCAGCGGGCGTGACCCCGCGCGAGCGGCGGTGCTTGCTGAAGTTCGGGCCTAAAGCTATGATTGTAAAATTTCATGGCATAGCTCCATGGCTGCACCTTTCACGCCGAATGACATTATTGCGTTGGCCGTCGATGCCGAGCGAGGGACGGCTCCGGAGCTGATCATCGGCAGCTTCAAGCGACTGGTTCAGGAGTATGCCTTCCAGAGCGCCCATTGTGATCCGGACGAACGGCTGAGTGTTGCTGCCGAGCATGCCGGATACCTCACGACCCGGAGCGGGTCCTGGACGGTCTACGTACCTTGGCCGCTTGCGTTTGCATTCCCCAGCGCGATCACCCTCGACGGGCTCGTCAGCGTGGCGGAACGAAGCATGTTGGAGGGACGCGGGAACGTCGTCTTGTCCGGCTCCACGACGTTCGCTGGACGGGTGGCCGCGCTGGGGGATGTCGACCTTGCCCAATACATCTTCGACGATGGCAGCGAGATCGCCAATCGTGTCGAACGTCTCATGCGTCGTGATGGTCCGACCATTCTGGTTCGGGTCAAATTCGATCGAGAGTATCAGGCTCCGTGGGAAGACCTCATCACCGCGTTGGGTCGGCTGCGTTCGCTGGCGACCGAAAGCGAGCGGATCAAGCTCGACTTCGTCGACGGCGTCACGCCATTTGGCGTGATGCCGGTATCGAACGTCGTGCTGCCTTCCGATCCGTCCGATCGGAGCAAGGGTGCGGCCAGCCGCAGCTTCGTCTTCCAGGAGGCCGTGCTCACAGCCGACGGCAACCCGCCCTGGCCGCTGGTCGTCCCCGAGGAGCTTCTGCGCTATCTCAAGTTTCTGCTCCGCGACATGTTGGCTCACCGACAGGCGGGCAAGCTCGTCAAAGCGCTCAAGCGCGCGCTCTCCTTGACCCGAATTCTGGGTTTGGCGGAGCTAGGAGACCGCGCCGAGGCCGTGCTAGCCTCACGTTCTGCGGCCGGACTGGCGCAGGAGAGCTGCATGGCGGAACTCGAAGCGCTCTGGCCCTACCTGAATGCCGATCAGCAGGCACGTCTCGATGCCAGCTTGAAGGAAAAGAAAGGACTAGCAGCTAGCATTGTGGAAAGTAAGGGACTACCTACTCAGTGCTCGTCTCTGATCGATGAGCTGATGGAGAAAGTGAAGCAGTTTCTCGCTCATGAGGGCGTCTCTTTCGCGTCCTGGGCAGATGGTGGGTCATGACCGCAGGTGCCAAGATCGAGCAGCTCCTCGAACTGACCGGCACGCCTCCCGAACGGCGCGCGGGGGCGCGGAAGAACTACAACAGCCTCGTTGAACGCGAGGGCGAACAGGCCATCGACCAGCGCATCGCGGAGTTCGAGGCGATGCATTCTCAGGTGACGGCGTGGCGGGAAAGCCGGCGTCCAGCGGCAGCCGCAGCGACCGCGTCCGCCGACGTTCGCCAGCCGACCAGGACGAGACATGACGTCGGCTCACATGTTGCAGCTCCGGCATTCCTGAACATGCTCGCCCGCGAGAAACTGCTGGCCAGGCGGCTGGAAGGCTATATCGACGCGCTGATGGTTCACGTCGATCATCTTTGGGCCTCGCAGCGGCTCGCCGATATCAACCAGATCGCCACGCTGGGACGAGAGGCGGGATTCCTCACGATCGAACCGGCCAATCCATTCGGAACCAACCGGCTGTTTTCGGCACGAACGTCGGCCAATCTCGTCCGGTTGATCGAAGCGCTGGCAGACAAGGGGCCGTCGAACGCCGAACACTCTCTGTTCGAGAAGATCGAAGATCTCGTTCGATCGATCGAGAGCGCAAGCCCCGTGCTGGCGATCCGGCGCATCGATACTGACCAGACACTTTCCGGTCTGGGCAGGATTGCCGCTTTCGCGAACGATCTGGTCCCCGATGCGATCTTCACGCTGAATCGCGGCGGCGCCTCCGTGGGGCGGTTCGTCAAGGAGTATCTGCGGCTGGACATTCCCGTCATCCCCCTCGAGGGTGACAGCACCGGCGTGAGATTGGCGTCCAGCTTCATCGGCCCTCCCGTCCTGTTCAAGCCGCTGGTGATCGATGATGTCGCACGCAGCGGTCGCACGGTGGCTCAGGCGTTCGATTGGATCGGTCAGAACTACCCGTCGGCAGCTCCCAGGGCCACGACCATCGCCGCATCCTTGGACGCTATCGAGCTCGTGGGCCAGGCCTGTCTGCTGACGTCGAACCCGATGGAGCACGGAGCGATCGAGCTGCCATATGATCCGCATGCCGGCTTCGCGATCGAAACGCTCGGGCGATACACGGTCTATGTCTTTGGCGCCAACGCCACGTCCCCCGAAAACCGCCTGGTGGTTTCGACGGACATCGTCGACAAGCTCGTTGCCGAGCAGGGACGGCTCTTCGCCGAGATGGATCGCGTCCTGAAATCCACTTTTTGACCGACGATCGCTCCAGAGGCCGGTCATTTGCAGCCGAACGCGCCTGCTGAACGTCTCCGAGACTGGCAGATTTGGCCGCTTCATCAACGTCCCACAGCTTCGCCGCTGTTAGGCCTTGACCGTGGCAGCTCGCGTCGTATGAGATGACTGCATGGTCCGGGGATACATTCTGTTGAGTGTTGCGGTCGCGCTGTGTGTGCCCTCGCTGGCGGCGGCGCAGACGATGAGCTTTGGCGATTCCGCGGGGCTGATCGCGTCGAGCTGCGGCGCCGACATCACCGCCAATTGCCGCGGCGTCAATCTCGACTCCAACCGCCTCAAGGAATGCCTCTCGCGCAACCAGGACGTGGTCTCCGCGCAGTGCAAGGCGACCTATTTCAAGGCGTTCGAGGCGATCCAGAAGCGCATCGCGGCACGGGTCACGGTCGCCAACGCCTGCCAGCGCGAGATCGTCAAGCTGTGTGGCGGCTCCACGAAGGAGACGAGCAAATCGATCCCGTGCCTGATGACGGCCAACGGCGTGAGCGCGCGGTGTCAGCAGGCGATGGGCGAAGCGGGGTATCGCTGATGCGGCGGACCGCGAGATCATTGCTGTCAGGGCCGATCGTGGCTTCGCTGATGGCCGCGAGCGCGCCCGCTTGGTCGCAGGAGCCGGGTCGCGAGGACATCGTGCGCCAGCTCGGCCGCTTCGAAACCGCACCCACGCTGGATCTGCCGGCGCTGAAGCAGCAGACGCAGGAGCGTTCCAGGTCGCGCGGGCGCAACGAGCCACCGCCGCAGAAGCGTCCGCCGATCGCGCCGGAGCTGATGAATCTGCCGGCCTTCAACGTCGACATCCAGTTCGACGTGGACACGCCGATCGTGCGCCCGGAATCGTACCAGACCGTCGGGCGGATCGCCGATGCGATGGTGTATTCCGATCTGCTGCCCTACACCTTCCTGATCGTCGGCCATGTCGAGGCCAACGGCAAGCGCGAGGCCAACGTCATCCTGAGCCAGCGCCGCGCCGACGCGATCCGCGACATCCTGGCGAACACCTTCAAGATCTCGGTCAAGCGGCTGCAATCGATCGGACTTGGCGAGGAGCAGTTGCTCGACCCGTCCAAGCCGACCGCCGCCGTCAATCAGCAGATCCAGATCATCCCGATCGCAAAGACCGTAGAAGAGGCCGCGCCGCCGCCTTCGGCCCCTGCCCCGGCAGCGCCCCACAAGCAGGCCCCGCGCAAGCATCGCAGTTGATGCAATTGAGACCTGCGCTGAGGCCATGAACCCAGCGCGCTGCAGGTGCGACTGTTGTCTCAGCAGGTTGCCGATACGCTATTCCCGACAGGCGCCAATGGAACCTGTTTTCAAGTCGGGTCGCGCGGCAATGCTGCTGGGCCGTGATTGCCGGGTTTGTCGATGCAGCCGCTTGATGGTATAGCCCCCTCTTTGCGGCCGTCGATTGAGCGACGGTCGATCTCATTGACGAGCGAGCCAGCCATGAACGCCATGTTCCGACGCCAGATGGTCGACTACGTCGAATACCATCGCGATCCGCGCAACGGCCTGATGCATGTGTTCGGGATCATCCTGTTGTTCCTGGGCGCCGTGCTGCCCCTGAGCTTGTGGCATTTCGACGCGTTCGGCATCCGGATCGGCCTCGGCGCCGTGCTGGCGCTGCCCGTCCTGCTCTACTGGCTGCTGCTCGATGCCGCACTCGGGGCCGGCATCCTGGCCTTCGCCGTGCTGTTCCTTGCTGCGGCCATGATGATCGCCGATCACGTCCATGGCGTCGCCTTCTGGGCGCTGTTTGCCGCGCTCATCATCTTCGGCTTTGTCTCGCAGGCCGTGGGCCACAAGGTGTTCGAGCGCAACAATCCATCTCTGCTGGATCATCCGGCGCATCTCTTTCTCGGTCCGATGTTCGTGATGGCGAAATTGTACATGGCGTTGGGTCTGCGGCCTTCGGTGTCCGACCTCATCGCGCCGGACTGGTCGCCGGATCGGCTCGCATCGGACCGGCTTCAAGGCGATCAGCACTCGCGCCCCTAATGAAAGTCCTCGTCACCGGCGGCAGCGGTTTCATCGGCCATCACCTCGTCTCTGCGCTCGCGACGCGGGGCGCGGAGGTGCGTGTGCTCGATATTCGCTGCCCCAGCCACATGATCGCTGACGTCGAGTACATCGAAGGCTCGGTGCTCGATGCGGGCCTGGTGAAGCAGGCGGTCGCCGGCGTCGATCAGGTCTATCATCTGGCTGGACTGCCCGGCATGTGGATGCCGGACCGCGAGGACTTCTACCGCGTCAATTGCGTGGGCACGGAGACGGTGCTGGCGGCGGCGCGCGCCGGCCGGGTGCGCCGGTTCCTGCACTGCTCGACCGAATCCATCCTGTTCGACTATCCCGGCTCGACCGGCGCCGCATCGGCACCGACCGCACCGCCGGCCGAGGCGATGCCCGGCGCCTATACGCGCTCCAAGGCGCTGGCGGAGGCCCGCGCCATGGCCGCCGCGGCGGACGGCTTCCCCGTCGTGGTGGGCACGCCGACAATGCCGATCGGGCCGCACGACAGCAACCTGACACCGCCCTCGCAGATGCTGCGGCACTTCCTGGACAGCCGGCTCCAGCTCTATCTCGACTTCGTCGTCAACCTGGTCGACGTCCGCGACGTCGCGGACGGCCTGATCCTGGCGATGGAGCGCGGCAAGGTCGGCGGCCGCTACGTGTTCGGCGGCGAGAGCCTGCGCCTCAGCCGCATCCTCGATCTCATGGCGGCGATCAGCGGCCGCAAGCATGTCGCGGTCGCCGTGCCCGGCCGGCTGGCCGAGCTGTCGGCGGGCATGCTCGAGCTCGTCTCCGATCACCTCACCAAGCGCTGCCCGTCCGGCACCGCCGAGGGGGTGCGGATCGCCCGCGCGGCCTCGGATCTGTCGATCGACAGGGCCAAACGCGAGCTCGGCTACGTCCCGCGCCCGATCGAGCCGACCTTGCGCGAGACGATCGGCTTTCTGCTCGGTTCCGAGCCGGGAAAGCGGCTCGACGGTAAACAACACCCTTTTCGCACCGCGGCCGAATAGCTAAGAGCAGCCGGTCCCAGGTCTCATAACGGTTCCAACACATGTCCGGCGATGCCAGCCCCATCTCGTCGTTTGCGTTCAGCGGATGGACCACCACTTGGCCCACCTCGCTGCTGGCCATCATCTGGCTGATCTGGCTCGCAAGCTGGGTCGGCGCCTCGTTCTGGTCGGGGCAGACCCGCAAGCATGTGACGGTGATCAAGACCAGCCGCTATCACGCGCTGATCGTGCTCGGCGGCATCCTGTTCACGCCGTGGACCTCGCGCCTGCTCGGCGAGAAGCCGTTCTGGACTCCCGGTGAGACCGGCGTCTACCTGCTGACCGTCGTCACCCTGGCCGGCATCGCCTTCACCTGGTGGGCGCGCATCCATCTCGGTCGCTTCTGGTCCAACGCGATCACCCACAAGGAAGGCCACAAGGTCATCGACACCGGCCCCTACGGCATGGTCCGTCACCCCATCTATACCGGGCTGATCCTCGGCATGATCGCCACCGGCATCGCGGTGGGCACGGTGACCGCCGTGCTGGGCGCCGTCCTGATCTCGCTCGGGATGGCCTGGAAGGCAAAGATGGAAGAGGTCTTCCTCGCGCAGGAGCTCGGGCCGGATTACGTCACCTACCGGCAGCGCGTGCCGATGATCATTCCGTTCCTGCCGCCGGGCTAGAGCGCTCAGCGTCTGGCCTGGGCTTCCGAAGGCGGCTGCGGCGACTGGTTTGCCGCCTGCGGCAGCAGGTGGCGCGGCAGGATGATGCGCTGGCCGGGGACCAACGGCTGGGTGGCGAGGCCGCGGTTGGATTGCTGGAGCGCCCAGAGCGGAACGTGATAATTGGTGGCGATCTGGTCCAGGGTCTCGCCCGGCCGTACCGCCAGAGCAGTGCCGCTGTCCCACAGCTCCACGGAGGCTTTCGGCGGCACCAAGTAGCGCAGCGGCACCGGGTCCGCGTCGGCGGTCGCCGAGGTCTGCGACAATTGGCTGATCATGGTGACCAATTGGGCGTGCACGTCCTCCATCTTGTCGATGTTGATGTGCGTGACCTCATCATGATCCTTCATGTCGAAACTGGCGTAGTGACCGCGAAAGCTGGGCTCCGGCTTGACGTCGCCGCCGCCGAGAATGTTGTCGGACAGGAACAGGTTGATGAAGCGCTGCACGTTGGGCGGCACGCTCTTGGTCGCATGCGCCGGATCGACGGTGACGACGAGGGCAACCGGGATGTTCTGCTCCTGCAGCGTGATCGCGATGCGGACGCTGCACAGCCCGCCCATCGAATGGCCGATCAGCACGATCGGGCCCGGCTCCTGGCGGTAGTTCTTGGCCACCTGGAGCGCGATCAGGTCGCACAGCGTGAATTCATAGACACTGGCCCGGTAGCCGGCCTGCTCGATCTTTTCGGCCAGACGATCCATCCCGGTCGAGAACAGCGGCCCGAGCGCGCCGCGGAACAGGTACACCCGCGGCGGCGGCAGCGGCTGGCTGATCTCGGGCGGCGCAGTCGGTACGGCGCGGATCGCCGCGGGGGTTGCTGCCGGGGATGCCTTGGCGGATCTGGTCGGCGCGGGGGCGGACGCAGCGCCGGGCTGGGCGGCCCGCGAGATGCTTGGGGCGGCAAGTCCCGCGAGCAAAGGTGCGGTGACGAGGATCGCGAGCAGTCTCCTGCCGGCAGCCACCTTGGCTGGACCGAGCCACCGCTTCGCGATTCGCGCCACGCTGGTCATTCGCGCTCCCGGGAAAGCTCTCGGCTGAGATCAAGCAGGGTCATATCCCCCCTGCCATACCGTTTGTCGCCGCCGAATGGGAGCATTTTGGGGCGCGCGCCCCGTGGCGCGGCCGCGGACTACCGGTAGCCGGTCACGTTGGCCGCGCGCTGCGGCGCGGCCATGCGCGTCGGCGGCGCCGCCGCCGGGCGGCCGCGGCCGCCGAACACCACGCCATCGATGGCACCGATCACCTTCTGCTGCATGATCTGGTTCTTCTCGATCGTGACGTGGCCGACACCGGGAACCGACTGGACGTCGACATTCTCAAGCTTGCCGCGGAAGCCGTCGTCGCGGCGGACCGGCTCGCCGGCACCGCTGGCGATGTAGAAATTGATGTAGCGCTCGGCGTTGCCGCCGACGAGCTTGGTCTTGAACACCGAATCGAGCCCGATCGCGAGCTTCACCGGCACCCCGAGCTGGCCGAGCTTGTTGATCATGTCCGGCAGCGCGGTCGCGCCCGAGGAATGGCCCACCAGGATGATGGTCTTGATCCGGCCGGCGCGATAGGCGGCCGCCGCTTCGTCGGCGAGCGACGACCACGACACGAAATTGGCGACCGTGTTCGGAATGCCCTGCGAATCCAGCTTGGCGGCGATGTCGTCGAGCCCGAGCGAGAAGATGTTGAGCACGCCGCGCAGCAGATAGACATGCGTGGTGCTGGCGGCGGTTGCGGCCGCCGGGCTCGGTGCCGCCCGGACCGATCCGGTGCCGAGCGGCAGAGCCAGCGCAACGGCCAGCGCCACCATGCCAAAGCAGCGCGCCGAGAGGCTGCGCTTGAAGGTGGGTCGAACGGTGCTGGCGCGTGCCGTCATCGGTCCTTCTCCGCGGCGGAAATGTCGAGACGGCGCGACCGTACCCAAGATGCTCGCGGACGCAACATCGTCGGACATCGCAAGGCGGCGTTCCTCCTCAGACGTGGCTGAGCGGCAACACTCAGCCATGTCGGCCACGGAAAAGCCCAACAAGCGACATGATCGAGGGCGGCGCGCACGATTGCGCGAACGCACCGCCGTCCCTATCTGAGCGCTTCGCCCGCGCCTGCGCCCCCTCCTCCGCGCAGCTCCCCCCGCTCTTTTCGAATCCCTCGCATCGAATCCCCGTGATGGCTCCCGTCATTTCCGTTACCGGCCTGTCGAAGACCTATTCCTCGGGCTTCACCTCGCTCAACAATGTCGATCTCGCGATCGAGCGGGGCGAGATCTTCGCGCTGCTCGGGCCCAACGGCGCGGGCAAGACGACTCTGATCAGCATCATCTGCGGCATCGTCAATGCGTCCGCGGGCAAGGTCGCGGTCGGCGGCCACGACATCAACCGCGACTACCGTGCCGCACGGGCGCTGATCGGGCTGGTGCCGCAGGAGCTGCACACCGATTCGTTCGAGACCGTATGGGCCACGGTCAGCTTCAGCCGGGGGCTGTTCGGCAAGCCCAAGAACCCCGCCCTGATCGAGAAGATCCTCAAGGACCTGTCGCTCTGGGACAAGAAGGACGCCAAGATCATCACGCTCTCCGGCGGCATGAAGCGCCGCGTGATGATCGCGAAGGCGCTGTCGCACGAGCCGCAGGTGCTGTTCCTGGACGAGCCGACCGCGGGCGTCGACGTCGAGCTGCGCAAGGGCATGTGGGACGTCGTGCGCGAGCTGAAGGCCGCCGGCGTCACCATCATTCTCACCACGCACTACATCGAGGAAGCCGAGGAGATGGCCGATCGCGTCGGCGTCATCAACAAGGGCGAGATCGTGCTGGTCGAGGACAAGGCCAAGCTGATGGCGAAGCTCGGCCGGAAGCGGCTGAGCCTGCATCTGCAGCACCGGATCGAGACCATCCCCGAGACGCTCGCGCCCTATCATCTGGCGCTGTCGGACGACGGCTGGCGGCTCGCCTATGACTACGATACCAAGGGCGAGCGCACCGGCATCACCAGCCTGCTCGGCGATCTCAGGACCGCGGGCATCCGCTTCGTCGATCTCGAGACCAAGCAATCATCCCTTGAAGACATCTTCGTGAGCCTGGTGCGGCAATGAATTTTCGCGCGGTCGCCGCAATCTACAAGTTCGAAATGGCGCGCACCTGGCGCACGCTGCTGCAGAGCATCGTGTCGCCCGTCGTGTCGACGTCGCTCTACTTCGTCGTGTTCGGCGCCGCGATCGGCTCGCGCATCAGCCACGTCGAGGGCGTCAGCTACGGCACCTTCATCGTGCCCGGCCTCGTGATGCTGTCGGTGTTGACCCAGAGCATCTCCAACGCCTCGTTCGGGATCTACTTCCCGAAATTCATCGGCACGATCTACGAGATCCTCTCGGCGCCGATCTCGCATTTCGAGATCGTGCTCGGCTATGTCGGCGCGGCCGCGACGAAATCCATCATTCTCGGGCTGATCATCCTCGCGACCGCCGGGCTGTTCGTGCCGCTGCACATCCAGCACCCGGTGTGGATGCTGTCGTTCCTGGTGCTGACGGCCGTGACCTTCAGCCTGTTCGGCTTCATCATCGGCATCTGGGCCGACGGCTTCGAGAAGCTGCAGATGGTCCCGATGCTGGTGGTGACGCCGCTCACGTTCCTCGGCGGCAGCTTCTACTCGGTCAACATGCTGCCGCCGACCTGGCATTCGATCGCGCTGCTCAACCCGGTGGTCTACCTGATCTCGGGCTTTCGCTGGAGCTTCTACGAGATCGCCGACGTCAGGGTGGAAATCAGCGTCGGCGTGACGCTGCTGTTCCTGGCGATCTGCATGACGATCATCTGGTGGATCTTCAAGACGGGCTACCGGCTCAAGCATTGAGCCGGCGCCTCAACTCAGCGGTAGCAGTGGAAGCGGCCGTAGCTGTCGCGGTATCCCCGGCAGTGATAGTGCCGGTGGTAATAGGAGCGGTGCGGAATGCCGAGCACGCCTTCGACGGCGCCCACGGCTCCGCCGACGCCGGCACCGACCGCGCCGCCGACGACGCCGCCCACCGGACCGCCGATGCGGTTGCCTTCGTGGGCCCCTTCATGGGCGCCACGGATGATGCCCTGGGCATGGGCGAATTGCGGCAGCGCCAGCCAGGCCAGCGCCAGGACGACCAGCGCGAGCGCAGCCAGCAGGTAGGTCAGCTTCTGCGGCGCGCGATCATCGAGCACCGCCGTCTTGGCCTTCATCGTCAACATTTTGAGTCCTGGGAACCGCATGGGGGAATCCTTGAAACGCGGATGCGGCCAAAAAGTTGCGCGGTCGTGACGAATTGCACCGATTAGAGAGGTCCCAAAACGCCGGAATGAAAGACCATCCGCGGTCGCGAAAATGTCAGCGTCGATGAACGCGGGGAGCCTTTGTCCTGGTCCTGCCCGACATTAAGGTTGAGGCTGCCCTCGGCTGGAACAAAGCCGGCAATTCCGACATAGTGCAGGCCGAGGCGATGACCTGGGCGTTAAAGTCCCGTTTTGAGGTCTCTCCACAGTCGAGGGCCCTGGAGGCCAGAGGTTAGATGCGTACCATCCTTTTTGCAGTTGCCGGCTTCGCCTTTCTGTCGGCCACGCCGGCTCTGGCCAAGATCGACATCACGGTCGACAAGAACAGCCAGATCATGACGGTCGCCGTCGATGGCGTCGAGCGCTATCGATGGCCAGTCTCGACCGGCATTCCCTCACGGGAAACGCCGAATGGCTCGTTCCGCGCCTTCCGCATGGAGGCCGATCATTTTTCCAAGGAATTCGACGACGCACCGATGCCGCATTCGATCTTCTTCACGAAGGTCGGTCACGCGATTCACGGCACGGATTCGGAAAGCCGCCTCGGGACCCCGGCGTCCCACGGCTGCGTCCGGCTGTCCAAGGCCAACGCCACGACGCTCTACGACCTGGTGCAAAAGGACGGCGTGCTCAACACCACGGTGACCCTGACCGGCTCGGCCGAGGTGGCGCTGGCGCGCAATCCACGCCGCGGCACCGCTGTTGCCCGCCGCGACGTGCCGCAGCAGTATGACGACAGCGGCGAGCCGGTCGTGCTGACGCCGCAGCCACAGATGCTGCCCGGACGCCAGGTCGTTCCGCAGCAGCGGCCCGATGACGGCTACATCTATCCCGCCGACGGCAGCGACAACGGCGTGCGTTATCCGGCGCCGCGCGGCACGGCCCGGCGCGTCTATGACGCCCAGGCCTATCCGCAGCAGCAGCAGTACGATTACCAAAACGGCAATCCGAGCTACGCGCAGCCGCGCTATTACCAGCCGCGCTCTTATTATCAGCCGCGCGGCTACTACACCTATCAGGACTGATCGCGCATTGATCCTCGCGGCCGGGCGCTGTTACGCAGCGCATCGGCGCCTCCTCACTCGGCGTTGACCCGCTCGAGCGAGGCGGACGCACGATCGGCGCTGGCCTGCCCGCGGGCCGTCGGCATGCGCGCGCGCCGCTGCACGAAATACTGATCGGCCAGCACGCCGATCAGGATCACCGTGCCCATCACGGCGAAATTGAGCGAGCTCGGGATGCCCAGCAGATTGACCAGGTTCTGCAGCATCTGCAGCAGGATTGTGCCGAGCACGACGCCGATGACCGAGCCCTCGCCGCCGCGCAGCGAACAGCCCCCGAGCACCGCTGCGGCGATCGCATAGAGCTCGTAGAACGAGCCGTGTACCGCCGGCGAGATCGAGCGGGTGTACATCGCCAGCAGGACCGCGGCGAGCGCCGTCAGGGCGCCGCAGATCACATAGGCCGCGATCGTCACCCGATCGGACCGGATGCCGGAGTAGCGCGCCGCCTCCTCGTTCTTGCCGACCGCGTAGAAATAGCGGCCGTACACCGAGCGGTGCAGCACCAGCCAGGCGATGCCGGCCACGATGGCGAGCGCCACGACGCTATGCGGCAGTGGAAAGCCGAGGACATCGGTGCGGCCGGCGGCCAGCCATTCCAGCGCCGGGAAGCTCGCGCCGTAGCCGAAGCCGGCCGTGGCATCCTCGGTGTAATAACGGGCCGCGCCGCGATAGATCAAAAGTCCGCACAGGGTCACCACGAAGGGCTGGATGCGCATCTTGGTCACCAGCGTGCCGTGGACCATGCCGATGGCGACGCCGCCGGCGAGGATGAGGAACAAGGCGGCGACCCAGTCGACGTCCCGGTTGACGATGAGGTCGATGAACAGCACGCCGAGCAACGCGATCACCGAGCCCACGGCGAGCTCGATGCCGCCAACGATGATGACGAAGGCCTCGGCGATCGAGAAGATTCCGAACATGCCGACCTGGTTGGCGGTATTGGAGAGGTTGCCGACCAGCAGGAAGCGCGGGTTGATGAAGGCGACGACGGCGCCGACCACCAGGATCAGGATCAGCAGGCTGAGATCTTTTTTCTGCACGGGCGCCCTCGCTCAGACGGTATGGCCGACGGCGAGCTGAAGCACGTTGTGCTCGCTGAACTCGTTGCGGGCAAGGAAGCCCGAAATCATGCCTTCATGCATCACGGCGATCCGGTCGCTCACCCCGATCACCTCCTCCATGTCGCTCGAGATCATCAGGATCGCGACGCCGGAATCCGCCAGCCGCCGCAGCATGTCGTAGATCTCCTGCTTGGCGCCGACATCGATGCCCCGGGTCGGCTCGTCGAAGATCAAGACCTTTGGCCGCATCGACAGCCATTTGGCGAGCACGACCTTCTGCTGGTTGCCGCCGGACAAGGTGCCGACCGAGACCTTGACGTCGGACGCCCGGATCTTGAGCCGTTCGCGCTGCCGGTCGGCATTCTCGGTCTCACGCCTGATGTCGACAAGTCCAAAGCTGAGATAGGAGGCGAGATCCGGCAGCGAGATGTTCTCGGCGATCGACAGGTCGAGCAGCAGGCCGCAGGCCTTGCGGTCTTCCGGGATGAGATAGATGCCGCGATCGATCGCCGCGCGCGGCGTCGAGATGCGGATCGGCTCGCCCTCCAGGCTGATGCCCCCGGCCAGCAGCGGCTCGACACCGAAGATGCCGCGCGCGAGCTCGGTGCGGCCGGAGCCGACGAGACCTGCAAGCCCGAGGATCTCGCCGCGCCGGAGCTGCAGGCTGACGGCCTGGTTGGGATAGGTCGCGGTCACGGCCTCCACCACGTCGAGCACGGCCTCGCCGGGCGGCGCGGCCGGCGGCACGTAGAGTGACCGCAGGTCCCGGCCGATCATCAGCCGGATCATCGCGGCAGGACTGAGCTCGTCCCGCGTGAGCGCGCCAACCATGCGGCCGTCGCGCAGCACGATCGCGCGATCGGCGCATTGCATGACTTCGTTCAAGCGATGCGTGATGAAGATGACGCTGACCCCGCCCGCCTTCAGGCCGGCGATGACCTGCATCAGCCGCTCGGTTTCCGACAGCGTCAGGCTGGAGGTCGGCTCGTCCATGATCACGCAGCGCGCATCGAGCGACAAAGCCTTCATGATCTCGACCAGCTGGCGCTGCGCCAAAGACAGCTCGGCAAGCGGCGTCTCCGGCTCGAAATCGGCCCCGAGGCGCGCGATCAGCGGGCGCACCCTGGCCCGCAGCGTCGCCCGGTCGATCAGCCGCAGCGGACCGCCATAGACCGGCTCGCGGCCGATGAAGACGTTGCCTGCGACATCGAGATTGTCGAACAGGTTCAGCTCCTGGTGGACGAAGGCGATGCCGGACGCGATCGCGTCCGCCACCGTGTAGCTGGTCCGCGCCGTGCCATCGATCCGGATCGTGCCGCTGCTCGGCTCGACGACGCCGCCGAGCACGCGCATCAAGGTCGACTTGCCGGCGCCGTTCTCGCCGACCAGGGCGATCACCTCGCCGGGCGCGACCGACAGGCTGGCGTGGTCGAGCGCGACCACGCCAGGATAGGTCTTGCCGATGTCGATCAGCTCGAGGAAGGGCTCGCGCACGCCGGCCGTCGCGCTACTTCTTCAGCATCTGCTTCATCTGCGCCATGAAGTCGTCGACGTTCGACTTCTCGATCACCTTGCCGGGCACGATGATGATGCCGTTCGCCGGCACGCCCGACTTGTCGCCCTCAACGACCTTCGCCATCAGCTTCATGCCCTGATAGCCCCACTCGAACGGCTGCTGCACGACGGTGCCCTCGATCGCGCCGTCCTTGACGCCGCCGAGCGTGATCGGATCCTCGTCGAAGCCGATGATCTTGATCTTGCCGAGCTTGCCGGCCTCCTTCAGCACCTCATAGATGCGCGGGGTGTTGTAGGAATAGAAGCCGACCAGGCAGCTCACGTCCGGCATCGCTGCCAGGATGTCCTCGACATTGCGCTTGGCCCGGGTCTGGTCGATCTCGTCGCCGCGCACGTCGACCAGTTCGACCTTCGATCCCTTGATGGTCTCCTTCACGCCTTCGATGCGCTCGCGAGCGTTGTCAGCCCCGAGCAGGCCGACGAAGCCGACACATTTGCCGCCGTTCGGGAGCGCCTTCAGCATCAGCTTGCCGGCATCCTTGCCGAGCTCGGTATTGGAGGAGCCGATATAGGCGATGCGTTTGGATTGCGGGGCGTCGCTGTCGGTGGTGAAGAGCACCGTCTGTGCGGCAATCTTGTTCAGGTGCTCAGTCTGGTTCTTCGGATCGACGGCGCTCACCATGATTCCGGCGGCCCCGGCCGCGACGAGGTCATCCAGCATCCGCTGCTGCACGGCGGCTGCCGCCTGCTCGGGATATTTGAGCTGCAGGTTGTAATTGGGCAGCTCGCCCTGCGCCTTCTTCACGCCGGCCTCGGCGATCTTCCAGAAGTCGGAGGCACCGTTGACGACGAAGGCGAGGACCTTCTTGTCCGCGGCTCCCGCGGAGCCGAGACCGAGCGCCATCGACAACAAGGCAGACGCACCGGCAATCCAAAGACGCTTCATTGAACCCCTCCCATGTGAAGCCGGCCTGCTTTGATGCGGCCGGCATTTGGTAGTCGAACGATATCTAGTCGCGAACAGTCGTCTCTCGTCCGAACCGCTGGCTCCGCCCGGACGAACAGCACCTCGATCTGGACAGCGTCCGCGCGATCGTTCGCTCAGGGCAAGACGACCAGACCGGTCCCTCACCGCTCAGTTTGCGATCCAGCTCGACTGCGCGTGCGTGCCCCAACCCACCCATTCGAAGACGCGCAAAGTACCGACCTCAAATGAGGGGCGCACCTCAAGGTAGCATGGTCATGACGGGCACGCAACAGAGGCCCGCGCAGAAAGCGCGAAACCACTGCGTTTTGCGATGCGGTACAGCAAAGTCGGCGATCAGACGCTCGAGAAATCGATGCGGCAATGCAACCGAGGCCCGCCGCTGACGAGGCGCGCACCTCTTTGGGCGCCATCATCACGGCGATCCAGGCCCGGCGACGTCGAACGGCGGCAGTGCCCTGTTACTCGCCGTCGCGAAGCCGCCGATACACCGCGCCGAGAATGTTCGAATAATCGTCGGTCCAGACCCGTTCGCCGTCGGTCGGCTCAGTTTCGGTCCACTTGTCCGAGGAGGCCAGCTTGCCGACGTCGGCGTCCTCGCGCGCGCTGATGACGACGTCGGTGGAGAAGATGTACTCGTCGTCGCGGCCGGAGTCCTCGTTGTAGACCCAGCTCTTCAGGTCGTTGGCGTCGGCGATGCCGACAACGACGCTCTCCAGCTCCAGATGCCGATTGGAGACGTGCATCACGACGGCGCCCTGCGGCGCCAGCTTCGCCTTGTAGATCGCCATCGCCTCCTCCGTCGCCAGATGGATCGGAATCGCATCCGAGGAATAGGCGTCGACGATGATCAGATCGTAGGCGCCGTCCGGCTCCTTGGCAAAGGTCAGCCGGGCATCGCCGATGACGGGCTTGATGTCCGGCGCGCAGTTCCTGATGTAGCTGAAATATTTCGTGTCGCTGGCGGTGTCGACCATGGTCTGATCGATCTCGAAGAATTTCCAGCTCTCGCCAGGCTCGGCTGCGCATGTGAGCGTGCCGGCGCCGACGCCGATGACGGCGACCTTGAGCGGCGCGCCCTTGCGCTCCCGGATCGCGGTGATGGCGCGGCCGATGCCGCCGTCCTTGTGATAGTAGGTGATCGGCTCGGGCCGCCCCGTCACCTTGGAGCCATCGGCGTTGAGATATTTCTGCGCGCCGTGAATGGTCGTGCCGTGCATCAGCACGTGGTAGTGCCCGTCCGATGTCACCACGATCTTGTGCACGCCGAAGAAGCTGCGCACCGTCTCGACGCGGCCGTCATCGGCCGGATAGGCGCGGATCAGGACGAGCGCGAGCGCGGCCGTCGCGAACACCTTCCAGCGGCCACCGTTCAGCAGCAGAGCGAGCAGCGCTGCGAGCACGCCTACGGCGCCCGCGACATAGACGCGGTGGTCCTCGAGATAGGTCGTGACCTTGCCGGTCATGCCGGCGGGCACCAGCAGCGCGACGGCGATGACCGCGAGCGGGAGCCAGTACCAGCGCGTGATCCCGGGCAAGCGCTCGTTGGCCGCGGGCCGGCACAGCGCCGCCAGCGCCAGCAGGATCGGATATTCGGCAACCCATGAGAAGGTGAAGGGGGCGATCAAGCCGGCGAACAGGCCGCCGACCATGCCACCGAACGACAGCGCGACATAGAAGCCGGTGAGATATTTGGCCGGCGGGCGCGTGCGCGCGAGCTCACCATGGCAGGCCATGGCGATGATGAAGAAGCAGAGCTGGTGACCGCCGAGCGTGAGCGCGAGATTCTGCTCGCCGCCGAAGGCGAGCAGCACGACGACGCCGGCGATCGCCAGCGGCTGCAGCGCCAGCATCCATTTGTGCGGCAGCAGCGGCCGCGACTGGAACACCAGCACCCAGGTCAGCAAATAGAGCGACAGCGGCAGCACCCATAGCAAGGGGGCGGCCGCGACGTCGGTGGAGATGTACGCGGTCACCGCGATCAGCAGGCCGGAGGGCACTGCGGCCAGGAAGATCCAGCGCAGGCGCAGCAGCCAGCGTGGCGCCGGCGCATGGCTGTCGCCGGTGTGCAGCAGGCTCGTCACGATCACGGGCGACCGCAACAGCAGGACGCCGCAGCCGGCGATCAGCGCGATCAGGAGGCCATAGCCACCGGTCCAGATCAGGTTCTGCATGCGCAGGCTGAAGATCGGCTCGATCAGCAGAGGATAGGACAGCAGCGCCAGAAAGCTGCCGATGTTCGACGACGCATAGAGGAAATACGGGTCGGGCGCGGCCGGATGACCCGTGCGCACGAACCACGCCTGCAGCAGCGGATTGTTGGCGGCGAGCGCGAAAAACGGCAGGCCGATCGACACGGTGAACAGGCCGAGCAGCCACAGCCCGTAGCCCGAGGTCGGCGGATCGCCCCAGCTACTCGCGATCGACAGCGGCAAGCCCAGGATGGCGAAACCGAGCAGCAGCAGATGAATCGCGATCGGCAGCACCCGGCTGCGCAGCTGGGTGAGAAAATGCGCATAGGCGTAGCCCGCCAGCAGCAGGGTCTGGAAGAACACCATCGCCACCGACCACACCGCCGGCGAGCCGCCGAGCCGCGGCAGCACCATCTTGGTGAACAGCGGCTGCACCGAGAACAACAGCAGCGCGCTGACGAAAATGGCGGCGGTATAGACGACGAGCACCAGCCGGTTGCGTGCGGCGGAGGGCTGAGCGACGGCGGCGGGCGAGGCGATTGAGGTCATGACAACTCCGGCAGCAGCGCGGCCGGCATCAGATGCCGAGGCCGGACCGCGATGAGCAGACGAGACATAGCGGATCGCAGGGCGGTATGGCGAGCAGCTGAGGCAAAATGGAGTTTTCCTTGACGTCGCAGCCTTCCGGCGCGACAGCACCAGCCGAGGTTCCCGGTGCGGGCCATTAAACAGGGCTTCTTGAAGCTGACATGAATGAAACCGACGCCATCATCATCGGCGCGGGCCACAACGGCCTGACCTGTGCGGCCTATCTCGCCATGGCGGGCCTGCGGGTGCATGTGGTCGAGCGTCGCAAGGTGGTCGGCGGCGCTGCGGTGACCGAGGAGTTTCATCCGGGCTTCCGCAACTCCGTCGCGTCCTACACGGTGAGCCTGCTCAATCCGCGCGTCATCTCCGACCTGAAGCTGCTCGAGCACGGGCTCGAGATCGTCGAGCGCCGGGCGCAGAACTTCCTGCCCTCGCCGGACGGTCGCTATCTGCTGACGGGCGAGGGTCGCACGCTGGCTTCGGTTGCGCGGCTGAGCCAGCGCGACGCCGACGCGATCGGCCCGTTCTCGGCCCGGCTCGAGGCGATCGCGGATGTGCTTCGCAGCCTCGTGCTGCGGGCGCCACCGAATCTGGTCGCCCAGTTCGGGCTGTCGGCGATCCGCGAGGCGTTCAACGCGCTCGGCACCGCCAACACCCTGCGCGCACTGTCGCTGGAGCAGCAGCGCGACCTGCTCGACCTTTTCACGCGCTCGGCCGGCGAGATGCTCGACGAGATCTTCGAGACCGACCTGGTGAAGGCGCTGTTCGGCTTCGATGCCATCGTCGGCAACTATGCCAGCCCCTACGCTGCCGGCTCGGCCTATGTGATGCTGCATCACGCCTTCGGCGAGGTGAACGGCAAGAAGGGCGTCTGGGGCCATGCGATCGGCGGGATGGGCGCGATCACGCAGGCGATGGCCGGGTGCCTGAAAGAGCTGGGAACGCTGGTCGAGGTCGAGGCCGGCGTGCGCGAGGTGATCGTCGAGCGCGACCGCGCGGTCGGCATCGTGCTCGAGGATGGCCGCACCATCCGCGCCCGCCATGTCGTCGCCAACGTGAACCCGAAGCTGCTGTATACGCGCCTGGTGCCGGCCGGTGCCGTGCCCGAGCCGTTCCTGAGCCGCATCCGGAACTGGCGCTGCGGTTCGGGCACGTTCCGCATGAACGTGGCGCTCGACCGGCTGCCCTCGTTCAGCGCGCTGCCGGGCGAAGGCGACCATCTGTCCGCGGGAATCATCCTTGGCCCGAGCCTCGGCTACATGGACCAGGCCTATCTCGACGCGCGGGCGCATGGCTGGAGCCGCGATCCCGTGGTCGAACTGCTGATCCCCTCCACGCTCGACCCGACGCTGGCGCCCGCGGGCCGGCACGTCGCCAGCCTGTTCTGCCAGCATGTCGCGCCCGAGCTGCCGGACGGCCGCTCCTGGGACAATCATCGCGACGAGGTCGCCGACCTGATGATCGCGACCGTCGACCGCTATGCGCCGGGCTTTGCGGCCAGCGTGCTCGGCCGGCAGGTGCTGTCACCGCTCGACCTCGAACGCCAGTTCGGGCTGATCGGTGGCGACATCTTCCACGGCGCGCTGACCTTGAACCAGTTGTTCTCGGCCCGCCCCATGCTCGGTCACGCCGACTATCGCTCGCCGCTGAAGGGGCTCTACCATTGCGGCTCCGGCAGCCATCCCGGTGGCGGCGTCACCGGCGCCCCCGGCCACAATGCGGCCCAGGCGATCCTGGCGGACCATCGCGCTTTGTTCGGCTGAGGATAAGGGGTGGAAAGGCGCGGCACACCCCTGTGGACAAGCGGTGGATCAACCGCCAAAGAAGCAGTGCACGGCCGTGTGGATATGCTGTGGATCCGGCGTTCGATACGCCCTCTCAAGAGCAGAAAAACCGGGCGCTGAGGCCCGGTTCTTCGAGGACGCCGCGGCGGTCGGATTACTTCAGCGACGTGTTGATCGATTCGAACTTGCTGCTGAGCGAGCTGCCCAGGCCGTTGACGGCGGCAATGATCGCCAGCGAGATGCCCGCTGCAATCAGGCCGTATTCGATGGCGGTGGCGCCGGATTCATCACGCAAGAACTTCGACAGAATGGACTTCATCTGAACCTCGTTTCCCAACCCAGGAACCGAGGATCATCCGGTTCCCATGACGGGAAAATTAGGGGCCAGGACCCTAAAGTCGGGATAATGCCCCCAGTTCAAGTTGCAGAGATTCTTCGCTGCAATTGAACCTCAACTTTTATTCGGATCAGGAAAGGCATTATACAACCGCCGGATGTGCAGATCCGGCCGCATTGCGGCCCTATCGCTTGCGTTGGCAGGCAATTCCCTTAACCACGCCGTCAAATCTCGCCAGGATCCACCTTGATGACCTCAACGACCACGCCCGCCACCCACAAGGCCAGCTTCACGGTTGCCGATGAAGCGACCGCCCGCCCGGCGGTCGACGTCCTGACCGAGGTGTTCTTCGAGGGCGACGCGGCGGTGGCGGCGTTCGAGCGTCCGGACGGGCGCTGGGACGTCACGGTTCATTTTGCCGACCCGCCCGACCAGGCGCTGGTGCGCGAGTTGGTCGGCGGGGCGGCAGGCTCCGACGTGGCCCAGACCCTGGCGTTCGAGGTCGTCGAGGCCAAGGACTGGGTCAAGGCCAGCCTGGACGACCTCGTTCCGGTGCCGGCCGGCCGCTTCATGGTCCATGGCAGCCATGACCGGCAGCGGGTGCCCGGCAACAAGCTCGGGATCGAGATCGAGGCGGCGCTCGCCTTCGGCACCGGCCACCACGGCACCACCCGCGGCTGCCTGCTGCTGCTTGATCACGTGCTCAAGACGCGCGCGCCGCGACGGGTGCTCGACCTCGGCACCGGAACCGGCGTGCTCGCCATCGCCGCCGCCAAGGCGACGCACCGGTCCGTGCTGGCGAGCGACATCGATGCGCCCTCGGTCATGGTGGCGCGGGAGAACGCCCGGCTCAACGGCGCAGGCCCCCTGGTCCGGGTCATCCGCGCCACCGGCTTCGCCGCCCCGGACTTTGCCCGGTGCGGCCCGTTCGACCTGGTGCTGGCGAATATCCTGGCCAACCCGCTGCGCCAGCTGGCCGCGCCGATGCTGCGCCACCTCGCGCCTGGAGCCTTCGTGATCCTGTCGGGCCTGTTGACCCCGCAGGCACGCGCCGTCCGCGCCGCCTATCGCGCTCGCGGCCTGGTTCCGATCCGGCATTTGAGAATCGAGGGGTGGAGCAGCCTGTTGCTGCAGAAGCAGTAGTAAGGCGGATCAGCTCGCGGCGTGGATCGAACCTGCACGCTAACCTTCACGCCGGTGCGGCAAGCTCGCGGCTACGTCTTCGGCTGGCTCTGCTGGGAGGTGGAGTCGGACTGATTACGCGAGGCACGTCGACCGCGCGGCGCGACGAGACGATTGACGAGATCGGCCAGCGCGCTGCGCGGTTTCTCGGCCGGTGCGGACGCCGGTCCGCTTGGCGCGGGCGCCGATAGTTTTTCGAAGGTAAAAGCAGGCATCGTGCATCCCCTCGCCGTTGAGTTGAGGCACTCCCCGGATCATGCGACCGACCGTGGATGATCTTTACGATCGCGGTCGTCACGTCCATACGTTTCCTCGCCGCACCTCTTTGGGATGACTGGCATGCGACAGCAAATCTTTTTGCACAGGCGAATGCAAGGAGATTCTTCGTGCACTGCACTGTCTGCTGAAGGAGTATTCGTCGCCGACGCGGCAAGATCCACTTCTGCGGCAGGATCCACTTCTAAAGTATGAGACCGATGTTCGAAGCTCTGTTCCAGACGTTCGAAGAACCCGAAACCGGCGTGGCGCTGACCGCGCGGCTGGCCGCGCTCCGCGAAGAGCTGGCCAGCCGCAAGCTCACCGGATTCATCGTGCCTCGGGCCGACCAGCAGCAGAACGAATATGTGCCGCCATCGGAGGAAAGGCTGGCATGGCTGACCGGCTTCACCGGCTCGGCCGGCCTCGCGATCGTGCTGCCGCAGGCAGCCGCGATATTCGTCGACGGCCGCTATACGCTGCAGGCCGGCAAGCAGGTCGACGGCAAGGCCTGGATGGTGGAATCGCTGATCGAGCCACCGCCCGAGAGTTGGCTGACCCGACACCTGCAGAGCGGTGACCGCGTCGGCTTCGATCCGTGGCTGCATACGACGGCCGCGGCCGAACGTCTGGCCGCCGCTTGCGCCAAGGCGGGCGCGGAGCTGGTGCCGGTCGAGCGCAACCCGGTCGACAGCATCTGGACCGAACGGCCGCTGCCGCCGCTCGGCGCCGTCTCCATCCACGGCGCGGAATTGTCCGGCGAGAGCGAGGCGGACAAGCTCGGCCGGATCCGCCTGGAGATCGAGCGCCTCGGGGTCGAGGCGCTGGTGCTGTCCGATTCCCACAACGTCGCCTGGACCTTCAACATCCGCGGCGCCGACGTCTCGCACACGCCGCTGCCGCTGTCCTATGCGCTGGTGCCGAAGGCCGGACGTCCGACCATCTTCATCGATTCCCGCAAGCTCTCGAACCTGACGCGCGATCATCTTGAGCAGAGCGCTGATGTGGCGGAGCCGGACACGCTGACACTGCGCCTGAGCGAGCTCGCACAATCCGGCGCAGCCGTTGCGCTCGACAGCGCCACGGCCGCCGATGCCCTGACGCGGCTGATCCAGGGCGCCGGCGGCAAGGCGGTGCGCGGCGCCGATCCGGTCAGCCTGCTCAAGGCCGCCAAGAACGCGGTGGAGATCGAGGGTACGCGGCGCGCCCATCAGCGCGATGCGGTGGCGCTGGCGCGCTTTCTCGCCTTCATCGATCGCGAGGCGCCGAAGGGCACGTTGACCGAGATCGATGCGGTCGAGGCGCTGGAGAGCTTTCGCCGCGACACCGGCGCACTCAGGGACGTCTCGTTCCCGACCATCTCGGGCACCGGTCCCAACGGCGCCATCGTGCATTATCGCGTCACCCGCAAGAGCAACCGCCGCATCATGCCGGGTGATCTGCTGCTGATCGATTCCGGCGCGCAATATCAGGACGGCACCACTGACGTCACCCGCACGATCGCCGTGGGCGCGCCGACCGAGGAGATGCGCGACCGCTTCACCCGCGTGCTGCGCGGCCACCTCGCAATCGCACGCGCGATCTTCCCCGACGGCACCACCGGTGCGCAGCTCGACACCCTGGCGCGGCAGTTCCTGTGGCAGGCGGGCATCGATTTCGAGCACGGCACCGGCCACGGCGTCGGCAGCTATCTGTCCGTGCACGAGGGGCCCGCGCGCATCTCGAAGCTCGGCACGACGCCACTGAAGCGCGGCATGATCCTGTCCAACGAGCCCGGCTACTACAAGACCGACGCCTTCGGCATCCGCATCGAGAACCTCGAGCTCGTTGTGGCGAAGGACGTCGCGGGCGCGGAGAAGCCGATGAACGGCTTCGAGGCGCTGACCCTGGCGCCGATCGACCGCCGCCTGATCGATGTCGTCATGCTGACCGCCGAGGAACGGGCATGGCTCGACGCCTATCATGCCCGGGTCAGGGAAACCGTCCGTGCAGCGCTCGACGACAGCGACCAGCGCTGGCTCGATCAGGCGACTGCGCCACTGTAGTCATCCGGACTGTCCAGCTACGAACTGTCCCGCTGCCCGCATGGGCGCATGCCGAAACAGGCATTTCCGCGAAGCGGAAGGCCGCTACAGTCAGGGCGTTCACCCGATTTGAGCGGCACCATGCATGGAATGATCAGCAGACCGCCTGGGGCGGCGCCCCCGCGCGCCGCTCCCTCGCGCACGCTACTGGTCCTGCTGGTCGTGATGACCGGGCTGGCGCCGATCTCGCTATACCTGCTGGTGCCGGCCCTGCCGATGCTCGCGACCACGTTCGGGCGCGACGCCTCCGTGGTGCAGATGACGGTGTCGTTCTACATGGCCGGCATCGCGATCTCGCAGCTGCTGCTCGGGCCGCTGTCGGACCGCTTCGGCCGCCGCCCCGTGATGCTCGCAGGGCTCGTGCTGTCGATCGTCGCGAGCGTCAGCTGCATCTTCGCCGACACCCTGCCCCAGCTGATCGCGGCGCGCTTCTTCCAGGCGCTCGGCGGCGCCAGCGGCATGGTGATCAGCCGCGCCATCATCCGCGATCTCTATCCGCGCGAGCGCATCGGGGCGATGATCAGCCTCGTCGTCGCGGTCATGATGATCGCGCAGATGCTGTCGCCGCTGACCGGCGGCCTGATCGAGATCGCGTTCGGCTGGCACGCCATCTTCTACGTCGTCGCCGCGCTGTCGATCGTGATCGCGATCGCCGTGACCATGGCGCTGCCGGAGACCCGCCCTGCCCGCGTCGAAGACGCGAGCTTCAGCCGCGACGTCGCCATGCTGGTGAAGAGCCGCGCCTTCCTCGGCTACATGCTGTGCCAGGTGCTGGCCTCGCAGATCATCTTCGCCTTCGCCGGCGGCGGGCCGTATATCGTCGAGGTGCAGATGGGCCGCTCCTCGGCGGAGTATGGCGCGTGGTTTGCGACCACGGGCTTCGCCTATTTCGTCGGCAACCTGTTCTGCGTGCGCTACGCGCCGCGCCATTCGCTCGATCGGCTGATCTGGTTCGGACTGGGGCTGCAGCTCACCAGCGCCGCGCTGAACTTTACGTGGAGCCTGTTCGGCTTCAACCAGGTGCCTTCGGTGCTGTTCGGCACGCAGATGCTGCTGATGTTCGCCAATGCCGCCGTGATGGCGAACTCCGCCGCCGGCGCCATCAGCGTCCGGCCGGGCGCGGCGGGCACCGCCTCCGGCGCGATGGGCTTCCTGCAGATGGGCGTGGGCGCGCTGACGTCGCAGCTCGGCGCCTGGCTCGGCGGCCATTTCAGCAGCACGCTGCCGCTGACATCAGCGATGCTCACCCTGTCCCTCGCCTGCGCCTGCAGCATGATCTTCCTGGTCCCGCGCACGCAGATGAAGGTGACGAAGGAGCTGATCGAGACGGCGGAAGAGGACGAAGCCGGGGTAATGTGAGGGAGGTGCGTGCGGGACTGCACGACCGCGCGTCACTCTCGGCGTCATACCCGCGCAGGCGGGTAATCCAGCAGGCCGAAGCGTCCTGGCTCCATGACAAATGCCTCTGGAATACTGGATCATCCGCTTTCGCGGATGATGACAATTGTTGGGGGCGCATCCAGGGTCTGTCGCAACCAACACTGCGGAGCTGCTACTCCCCGATCAGCTGCAGCCACTCGTCCTCGGTGAGCACCTGCACGCCGTGCTTCTGCGCGTCCTTCAGCTTTGATCCCGCGCCGGGACCGGCGACGACGTAGTCCGTCTTCTTCGACACCGAGCCCGAGACCTTCGCGCCGAGCCGCTCGGCGGTCGCCTTGGCCTCATCGCGCGTCATCTTTTCCAGCGTGCCGGTGAACACCACGGTCTTGGTCGCGATCGGCGAATTGCGCTTCGGCTTCTCCGCGTCGAGGATCTTCACCTCTTTCGTGAGCCGCTCGACGATGCCGCGATTGTGGTCCTCGCCGAAATAGGCGGCGACGCTCTTGATCACGGTGTCGCCGATCTGGTCGAGCGCATCCATCTCCGCGATCGCCTCCTCGTCGCCGTTGGCGACCTTGAGACAGGCTTCGTGGAACGCATCCCAGGAGCCGTAGCCGCGCGCCAACGCCAGCGCCGTGGTCTCGCCGACATGGCGCATGCCGAGCGCAAAGATGAAGCGCTCCAGCGCGATCTCGCGCCGCGCGTCGATGGCATTGAAGAGATTGCGCACCGAGGTCTCGCCATAGCCCTCGATCTCCTCGAGCTTCAGCTTGGCGTTGCGCGCGGCCAGCGTGAAGATGTCGGCGGGCTCCTTGACCCAGCCCTGGTCGAAGAAGAATTGGATCTGCTTCTCGCCAAGGCCGTCGATGTCGAAAGCGCGGCGCGAGGCGAACAGCTTGAGGTGCTCGATCTTCTGGAACGGGCAGGCGAACTCGCCGGTGCAGCGGGCGCGCGAGCCCTCCTCGCCGGTCGCAATCTCCTCCCGAACGACGTCGGTATGCAGGGGGCACGGGCACGTCTTGGGGAAATGGAATTCCTTGGCGTGCTTCGGCCGCTTGTCGATGAGGACGTCGACCACCTGTGGGATGACGTCGCCGGCGCGCTGGATCACGACGGTGTCGCCGATCCGGATGTCGCGGCCCTCGCGCAGAACCTCGCCCTTGTTGCCGATCCCCTTGATGTAGTCCTCATTGTGCAGCGTCACGTTCTGCACGATGACGCCGCCGACGCCGACCGGCTCAAGCTTGCCGACCGGCGTGAACGAGCCGGTGCGGCCGACCTGGATCTCGATGTCCTTGAGCACGGTCATGGCGCGCTCGGCCGGAAACTTGTGCGCGATGCCCCAACGCGGCGTGCGCGACACGAAGCCGAGCCGCTCCTGCCAGTCGATGCGGTCGACCTTGTAGACGACGCCGTCGATGTCGTAGTCGAGCTCGGCACGCTGCTCCTCGATGTGGCGATGGAACGCGATCAGTTCCTCCACCGAGTGGCAGAGCCTGGTCAGCGGATTGGTCGTGAAGCCGCAGCGCTCGAACCATTTGATCATGCCGCTCTGCGTCTCCGCCGGCATCGCGCTCATTTCGCCCCAGGCATAGGCGAAGAAGCCGAGGGGACGCGAGGCGGTGATGGCCGGATCCTTCTGCCGCAGCGAGCCTGCGGCGGAGTTGCGCGGGTTGGCGAAGATGGTGTCGCCCGCTTCCTTCTGGCGCTCGTTGAGCGCGAGGAAGGCCTGCTTGGTCATGTAGACCTCGCCGCGCACTTCGCAGATGTCGGGCAGGTTGCGGCCGTGCAGCTTGTGCGGCACGTCCTTCAGGGTGCGGATGTTGGCGGTGACGTCCTCCCCCTCGGCGCCGTCACCACGCGTCGCGGCGGTGACCAGCTCGCCGCCCTCGTAGCGCAGCGACATCGACAGCCCGTCGATCTTCGGCTCGGCCGAGAAATCGATGCGATCGTCGGCAAGCTTGAGGAAGCGCGCAATGCGGCCGACGAAGTCGCGCACGTCCTCCTCGGCGAAGGCGTTGTCGAGCGACAGCATCGGCACCGCGTGCCGCACTTTCTTGAACCGGCCGGAGGGCGCCGCGCCGACCTTCTGCGACGGAGACTCGCTGCTGACGAGCTCAGGGAAACGCTTCTCGATCGCATTGAAGCGGCGACGCAGCTCGTCATAGGCGGCGTCCGAGATCTTCGGCGCGTCATCCTGATAATAGAGCCTGTCGTGGGTCTCGAGCTCCAGCGCCAGCCGTTTCCATTCCACCTTGGCCTGGGCCTTGGTGAGATCGGCAACGTCGACGGGCTGCTTCGGTTTTGCTGTCTTGGGCATGCGTATGATCTGCTCGTCGTTGCGGGACGGCCCGGAGGCCGTTCCGAAACGACGGTGTACACAATGCGCACGCCGGAGCCAAAGCGTTCGGCCCGCTCCGTTTCCAGCTACGCCGCCGCAGCCTCCAGCAGCCGGTCGGCGGCGGCGCGGGCTTCGGCGGTGACCTCGGCGCCGGCCAGCATGCGGGCGATCTCCTCGCGGCGGTGCAGGGTGGCGAGCGTGTTGACCCGGGTGACGACACGCTTGCCGCGATCCAGCGCATCCTTGGAAATCAGGAGATGCTGGTCCGCCCTGGCCGCGACCTGCGGCGCATGGGTCACGGCCATCACCTGAACCCCGTGCGCGAGCCGCGCCAGCCGGGCGCCGATGGCATCCGCGACCGCGCCGCCAACGCCCGTGTCGATCTCGTCGAACACCAAGGTCGGCGCCGAGCCGCGGTCGGACAGCACGACCTTGAGCGCCAGCAGGAACCGCGACAGCTCGCCGCCCGAGGCGACCTTCATCATCGGGCCCGACCGCGTGCCCGGATTGGTCTGGACCCAGAACTCGACACGGTCGATGCCCTCCGGCCCCGGCGTCTCGGCATCGCTGTCGACCTGGGTCATGAACTTGGCGCGCTCCAGCTTGAGCGGGGCGAGCTCGGCATGGACGGCCCGGTTCAGCTTGTCCGCCGACTTGGTCCGCGCTGCCGACAGCTTGGCCGCCGCCGCGGCATAGCGCGCATCGGCTGTTGCCGCCGCCGCCTCCAGCTTCTTCAACTGCTCGGCGCCGGCATCGATCAGGACGACATCCGCGGCATATTTGGCAGCCAAGGCCGCCAGCCCATCCACCGGCGTCGAATATTTGCGCGCAGCCGCGCGCAGCGCGAACAGCCGCTCCTCGATGCGCTCCAGCTCCAGCGGATCGAAATCGGTGGCCGCGAGCGCCACCGTCAGATGCTGATCGGCCTCCTCCAGGGCGTTGATCGCCGAATCGATCGCCTTCACCGCCGGATCGACCAGCGCGGGCGAGCTGACCGCGCGTCGCTCCAGCCGGCGAACGGCCGCGGCCAGCGCGGCGATCGGCGACTGGTTGCCGCTGACCGCATCCTGCGCGTCGCGCAGATCGCCTGCGATCTTCTCGCCCTGCATCATGGCCGTGCGGCGGGCGGCGAGCTGCGTCTCCTCGCCCTCCTTCGGCGCCAACTTCTTCAGCTCGTCCGAGGCATGCCGCAGATAGTCGGCCTCGCGGGCCGCGCGCTCCATGCCCGCCCGGTGCTCGTCGAGCGCCGTGACCGCGGTCCGGCGGGCCGCCCAGAGGGCCTCGACCGCGGCGACGTCCTTCTCCAGGCCCGCAAAGGCATCCAGCAGCCGGCGGTGGGTGGCGGCATCGACCAGCGCACGCTCATCATGCTGGCCATGGATCTCGACCAGGGTGGCGCCGATCGCTTTCAGCGTCTGCACGCTGACCGACTGGTCGTTGATGAAGGCGCGGGTGCGGCCATCGCCGAACTGGACGCGGCGCAGGATCATCTCGCCATTGGCATCCAGGCCGTTGGCGGCGAGGATCCTGGCCGCGGGATGATCCTTGCCGATCTCGAACACGGCCGTGACCTGCCCCTGGTCGGCCCCGTGGCGCACCAGGCTGGCGTCGCCGCGACCGCCGAGCGCGAGAGCGAAGGCGTCCAGCAGGATCGACTTGCCGGCACCGGTCTCGCCGGTCAGCACCGCAAGTCCATGGGAGAATTCGAGATCGAGTCGTTCGATCAGGACGATGTCACGGATCGACAGTCGCGCCAGCATGGAACCGAAGTCCTTCGTAACGGGGCGGAACGCCCCTGAGCGAACGACTCGATGCTAGCAGCAAATAGAGAACAAAACAAGAATATAGAACAAAGCCAGATCAAACGAGCGATCCGGCCGTTTGCTCAGCCCAGGCCGAGCTTCTTGAAGGCGCGCGAGATGTAGGAGCCTTTGTTCTCCTCGGGCTCGACGCCGCCCGACTTCACGAGATTGTAGGCGTCCTTGTACCACTTGCTGTCGGGGAAATTGTGCCCGAGCACGGCCGCCGCGGTCTGGGCCTCGCCGACGATGCCGATCGTCATGTAGGCCTCGGTCAGGCGATACAGCGCTTCCTCGACGTGCCGCGTGGTCTGATACTGCGTCACCACCGCCTTGAAGCGGTTGATGGCGGCCGTGTAGTCGCGCTTCTGCATGTAATAGCGGCCGACATCCATTTCCTTGCCGGCGAGCTGGTCGCGGGCGCCCTCCATCTTGGCCTTGGCATTGGTGGCGTATTCGGAGGTCGGATATTTACGCACCACCTCTTCGAGGGAGGCGATGGCCTTCTCGGTCCGGCCCTGGTCGCGGCTGATGTCCGGGATCTGGTCGTAATGCGAGGCAGCGATCAGGTATTGCGCATAGGCCGCGTCGGGGCTGCCCGGGTGCAGGGTCACGTAGCGGGTGGCGGCGCCGATGCAGCCGTCGTAGTCGCCGGCCTGATAGGAGGCGTAGGCCGACATCAGCAGCGATTTGCGGGCCCAGTCGGAATAAGGATGCTGGCGGTCGACCTCCTCGAACTTCTTGGTCGCGCCTTTGACGTCCTTCTTCTCGTTCATCAGGTACAAGCCCTCATTGTAGAGCTTGTCCGCGGGCTCATCGACGAAGGTGTCGTCCTTGGCGAGGAACTTGTCCCAGAGTCCGCCGGTGCCGCAGCCGCTCAACGGCAGCGCCAGCAGGATCAGCGACGCGGCGAGCCGGAGCCGGCCGATGCTTGCTGCGGGATGACGGAGGTCGCGCGTGAGACGCTGTATCGACATGCTTCTTTGGAACCCGATGCCTGTGATCTGATCTACGCCGTGCACCATGAAGGTCGCTTCATGACCGCGAAGGAAGAGCCCCGCCAGTGGCACGCATCACGCGGCCCCGGCCTCTCTAGCCGAAAACACTTCATCAACCAACCGCATAGGAAGCCAATCCGCCCGGATTAAGGCAACACCGAGGCTGCCGCCACGCATCATGGTTACCGCTGAAGAAGCCGTTGGAAAACATCGAAATGCCGATGATCCAGCCACGGAGAAGACGTGGCCAGTAACAAACATTGACAAAAAAGCAGCCGGAAAAAACCGAACGAAGTCGAAAGCAAAGCTCCCGGCAATGTCGCGCGTCGCGCAACCCCGTCGACGGATCAGCCGAGCGGCAGGACGGCGCTCAGGACACGTCCGGGCCGTAGGCCGGCGCGACCATGCCACCGACCATACCGCCAACGACCTCCGCGGCCACGCGGGGACGCCGCACGGTCTCGCCTTCGACGATCCGCCAAGCCGTGCGATCCGCCATCAGAGCAGTCAGCACCGCATGGTTGAGCCTGTGACCGCCACGAACCGAACGATAGGTTCCGAGCATCGGCAGGCCGGCCAGCGCCAGATCGCCGATCGCATCCAGCACCTTGTGGCGGGCGCATTCATCGGCGTAGCGCAGACCTTCGGGATTGAGCAGGCGGTCCTCGTCGAACACAAGCGTGTTGTCGAAGGACGAACCGAGCGCGAAGCCGGCGCTCCACAGTCGCGACACGTCGCTCATGCAGCCGAAGGTGCGGGCGCGGGCGATCTCGCGGCGGAAGCGCTCGGGGCTGAGCTCGAAATGATAGGCTTGGCGGCCGATCACGGGGTTGGTGAAATCGATTTCGGCTTCGACCCAGAAGCCGGAGCTGTTGGGACGCAGCTCGCCCGTGGAGGCGCCGATGGTCACCTGGACCGGCTTGAGCACCTGAATGTAGCGCCGCGGAGCCGACTGATTGACGATCCCGGCCTGGTCGATGGCAGCGACGAACGGTGCCGCACTGCCATCCATGATCGGAACCTCGGGACCATCGACCTCGATCAGCGCATTGTCGACACCCATGCCGCGCAGCGCGGCGAGAACATGCTCGGCGGTGGACACCAGCGGACCGTTGCGGTCACCGAGCACCGTCGCCAACTCGGTGGCGATCACCGAGCCGAAGGACGCCTGGACCTCGCGGTCGGCGCCATCGAGGCCGGTGCGGAGGAACACGATCCCCGCATCGATCGGCGCAGGCCCGATCGTCAGGCTGACAGGCGCGCCAGAGTGGACGCCTACACCGGTGACGGTGGCTTGCGAACGAAGCGTTGTTTGCCGGCTGAATTTCATCGACGATCGCCCAAGACCCCGCCTGATCCCTCGTCAGCCCGCCCCTCGCGAACCGACTCACTTTCAGGCATCCCCAAGTCACGGCAGAACTTAACGAGAGCCCCAAAGAGCGCCAACTCACGCTTCTTTACGGATTGTTACCCCATCTCTGCCGTATTCGCGCCAACCCTTAACCAAACTGGAACGAGGCCTTAACCCTCCCGGTTCCCGATCTAAACACCGAAAGAATAATTAATCATTTAAAATCAGTTAGTTGAACGGCAACCACGGAGCCCCGGCGGCCCATGGAAAAGGCCCGGCTCTCGCGAGCCGGGCCTGTTCAGCACCATCAGGGCTGTAACAATTCTCAGGTTGCCTGCCGGCGGAGGAAGGCCGGGATATCCAAATGGTCGTCTCCCTGTGGCGCCGGGGACACAGGCGCAGGACGGCCATGGACGTCCAGCCCCTGCGGCGCGGGACGGCGGGCATATTCCGAGACAGGCGATTCGTGGCTCGCAACCTGCTGAGCAACGTTCCGCTGCGGCTTACGTTCCGGCAGGGGCGGCATCTGCGGCATGGCAGGACCCGCGGTCCGCACCGGCAGCGGCGGCTCGGCGTCCTCGTCCCGGCGGCCGAGACCGACATTGGCGAGACGCTGCAGCAGCGACATTCGGGTCTTCTGCGGATGCTCGTCGCCCTCGTCGCCCCTCGCCTGACGGATCTCGGCCTGGGCCGGCATCGGCAGGTCCTCGAACTTGGGCATGCGCGGCGCGCGGACCGGAACCCGCTCAGCGGCCTGGGGAATGAAGGTCTCGGGCGGGGCCGCCGGCTCGATAGGAGCCGCGCGCTGCGCCTCGGGCTCCGGGAACAGGGACGGCTTCTGCGCAATCGGGCGGACCGTCACGTCGCCATAAGAGGCTGCCGGCGCCGGGGCAGCCGAGGGCGCGGGCTCGCTTGCCATTGCGGCGGCAACGGCGGCCAGCGTGTCGCGCTCGAGATTCGGCGCCGGACGCGGCGCAGGCGCCATCGGCGCGGGCGCCGCGGCGGCGACGGCCGGAGCCTGCGACGCCTGCTGCTCGAGCTTGGCGGCGCGTTCAGCCAGGCGCTGATTGTCGGCGCGCAGGCGCGCAGTCAGATCGGCGAGGCGGCTTTCAGGGAGACCCGCGGCAGCGGTCGGGGCGGCGGCAATCGGAGCGACAGCCGCCGCCGGCTGTGAGGTCGTGACGTTCCGGTTGAACTGCGCCTGCTCGATGCCGGTCGCGACCACCGAGACCCGAATCAGCCCGTCGAGCGATTCGTCGAAGGTGGCGCCGACGATGATGTTGGCGTCCTGGTCGACCTCCTCGCGGATACGGGTCGCAGCTTCGTCGACCTCGAACAGCGTGAGATCCTTGCCGCCGGTGATCGAGATCAGGAGGCCGCGCGCGCCCTTCATCGACGAATCGTCGATCAGCGGGTTGGCGATGGCGGCTTCGGCGGCAGTGAGCGCGCGCTTGTCGCCGGAGGCTTCGCCGGTGCCCATCATCGCCTTGCCCATCTCACGCATAACGGCGCGGACGTCGGCGAAGTCGAGGTTGATCAGGCCTTCCTTGACCATCAGGTCGGTGATGCAGGCGACGCCGGAATAGAGCACCTGGTCGGCCATCGCGAAGGCGTCGGCGAAGGTGGTCTTCTCGTTGGCGACCCGGAACAGGTTCTGGTTCGGGATGATCAGCAGCGTGTCGACGACCTTGTGCAGCTCGGAGATGCCCGACTCCGCGGTGCGCATGCGGCGCGCGCCCTCGAAGTGGAACGGCTTGGTGACGACGCCCACGGTGAGAATGTTCATCTCGCGCGCGGTCTTGGCAATGACCGGAGCTGCACCGGTGCCCGTTCCGCCACCCATGCCGGCGGTCACGAACACCATGTTGGCGCCCGAGAGATGATCGCGGATCTCGTCGATCACCTCCTGCGCGGCGGCGGCGCCGACGTCCGGCTGCGAGCCGGCGCCGAGGCCTTGGGTCACCTGCGTGCCCATCTGGATGATGCGCTGAGCCTTGGACATGGTCAGCGCCTGCGCGTCGGTATTGGCGACCACGAAGTCCACCCCCTGCAGGCCGGCCGTGATCATGTTGTTGACGGCGTTGCCGCCCGCGCCGCCGACACCGAACACGGTGATCCGGGGCTTCAGCTCGTGGATATCAGGAGGGGTAATAGTGAGTGCCATGATTGCCTCTCGATCACGCGCGGGTGGGTTCGCCCCGGCCGCCGGCCGCGGTTGGTGTTGTTGAAAATCGCATGGGGTGGAAACCGGTCATCAGAAGCCCTCGCGTAGCCATCGTCCGACCTTTCCGAAGTAGCCGTCGGTTCCTGTCCCGACCTGCCGCGTATGCCGCGGTTCGACGTGTTCCAGGTGCGCGTACTGCGGATAGACCAGAAGCCCGGTGGGCACCGCGAAGGCGGCGTTCTTGGCCTCGTTGGGGAGACGGCCGAAACCGAGCGGACGGCCGACGCGCACCGGGCGGTCGAGGATCCGGGTCGCAAGCTCGACCAGCCCCGTCAGCTGGGAGGCGCCTCCGCTAAGGACGACGCGCGCCTTGGGTTCTGCCGCAAAGGGCGAATCCTTCAGCCGGTCGCGGACCATTTCAAAAATCTCCTCTGCGCGGTGCCTGACGATGTTCGCGATGGTGGCGCGGGACACGATCTGCGGAACATCCCGCTCGTTGTCACCGGCCGTCGGAACAGACATCAACTCACGCGCGTCGGACCCGCCAGTCAGCACCGTGCCATATAACGTCTTGATTCGCTCGGCATCTGCAATGCACGCTGATAGTCCGCGCGCAAGATCCATGGTCACGTGATGCCCGCCGAGCGCAAAACCGGAGGCATGGACGAAGCGGCCGCCGGAATAGATCGCGATCGTCGTGGTGCCGGCCCCCATTTCGACCACCGCCGCGCCGAGATCGGCCTCGTCGTCGGTCAGCACCGACAACCCGGCAACATACGGGCTTGCCGCCATGGCCTCGACGTTGAGATGGCAACGCTCCACCACGAGCATCAGGTTCTTGGCCACGGTGGCGTCGGTCGTGACCACGTTCATGTCGACGCCGAACTGCCGCGCCAGCATGCCGCGGGGGTCGCGGATGCCCTTCACGCCATCGAGCGTGTAGCCGACGGGCAAGGCATGCAGCACCGCGCGCCCGTCGCCGGTGGCGTGGTGCATGCCGGTTGAGGTCACGCGGCTGACATCGGCCTGGGTCACAGCGCCGCCGCGAATGTCCGAAGTGGCCTCGATCAGATGGCCCATGACGCGGCCGCCGGCGACCGGCAGCAGCACGGACTCGACCCGCACCTTGGCCATGCGCTCGGCAAGCGCGACCGCCTGCCGCACGGCCTGCTCGCATTCGACGGGATCGACGACGGCGCCCGCCTTGACGCCGCGCGACTGGATCTGGCTGTAGCCGATCAGCTCGACCGTGTGGGTGCGGCCGCGCAGCGCGTCGCTGGGCGGCGCCGGCTTCAGCCGCGCGATCATGCAGGCGATCTTGCTGGTGCCGACATCGAGAGAGGCCACAAGCGCGGTGCGCTTCTGGCCCATCGGGCGCGTCTTCGGAGTCTGGCGATCGAAGCCGGTCATGCGTCACCGGCCTTCTTCTTGGACTTCTTGTCCTTGAACAGCTCGTCGTGCGCCTTCGCTGCGTCCTCGGACAGTTGCACCGTCAGCCGGTCCGACAGCCGCAAGTCGATGGCGACGATGTCGCGCGAGAACAGCTTGTCGTCCTGGTCGAGCTGGGTCAGGGTCGCGAGCGCATTACCGACATCGTGCTCGGGCAGGCGAATATCGAGGCCGTCCTTGGTCCGCAGGTTCCAGCGACGCTCGCCGACGAACACGGCGGCCTTGGTAACCGCGCGCACCTGCGGGTAGCGGGCGAGCAGCGCCAGGAAATCACGCGCCCGGCTTTCGGCTCCCTTGCCGACCACGAGCGGCAGGGTCAGGAAACGGCGCGAGACATATTGCTCGAGCACGGCGCCGTCATCGGCGATGACCGAGAGGCGGCCCTCCTGCTGCCAGAGCGCGAACGCCTTGCGCTCGACGACGTCGATCTGGAGCTGGTTCGGAAAGAACTTCTGCACCGTGGCGTCGGCGATCCAGGGGTTGGCCTTGAGCCTGTCGCGCACGGCGGCGGCATCGAGGAACAGCAACGAGGAGCGGCCGGTGACGCCGCCGACGGCGAGGATCTCGTCCTGGGTGAGCTGCTTGCGGCCATTGATCGCCACGGCCGTGATGCGGAAGCCGGCCGCATTGGCCAGGGCATTGCGGGTGTCGGACAGGGCCGCGCTGACGTCCTGGGCGTGGCCGCCCTTGACGATGCCGAGCCAGACGCTGCCGAACAAGAGCACCACGGTCGCCACGGTGCCGAGCCGGCGCGGCAAATAGCGCTCGACGAGTTCGACCACGCGCGGCGGCGCCTCGCGCTCGACCATCGGCGCGCGCGCGGCCTGCATCGACGCCAGATCTCTTCGGCTCGACCGCCTGCCTTGCTTCGTTCCGCCGTGCGCGAAGCGGATACGCGGAAGGCGGGCCGAGACATACTCGCGCAGCAGGATTGCCGCGCCAAGGGCAGCGGCTTTCAGGTTCGCTTGAGGCCTCTGCGATCGAGCGAGGCGTCCTGCACCATCCATTGCACGAGCTCATCAAACTGTTGCGCCCGCAGATAATCGCGGACCCACGCCTGCGCTCCCGGCCGGCCGGAGGCTGGTGACGTCGCGATGCGTGACGTCACGACCCGGCAGCCGAGCACCACTGAGGCGCCAGCGTTAACCTTCGGACGTCCTGGTAAACAAAAAGTAAAATCGGTCCGGAGAGACGAATTTTTTCTCCGATTTATGAGGACCTTGCCCGGAATTCTTAAGCATTTTACGGGTTACAGGAACCACCGGGAGACGCCGGGCCGGGTTCCTGCGGGGCGTCTACCGAACGCCGGATCGACGGCTGCGCCCCTCCGCCAAGGCGATCTGCTGATTGAGGAAATCGACAAAAGCGATCCCCTGCGCCGCGAGCGCCTTGGGATACAGCGAGGCCGCGGTCAGCCCGGGCAGCGTATTGGTCTCGAGATAAACGGGACCATTGGCCGAGACGATGAAGTCGGTCCGCGAATAGCCGCCGCAGGACAGCGCGCGATGCGCCTTGATCGCCTCCGTCTGCAGCGCGGCCGTCACCTCCGGACTGAAGCGGCCGGGACAGATCTCCTTCGTCGCCGCGGCGAGGTACTTCGCGAAATAGTTGAAGACGCTGTCGGCGGGGAGGATCTCGATCGGCGGCAGCGCGATCAGCGAGCCGTCTACCTGTTCGAGCACGCCGCAGGTCGCTTCCGTCCCGGTGACGAACGGCTCGATCAGATACTCCTCGGTCGCGGCCGCCGCTTTGACGGCAACGAGGTCCTGGCTGGCGTTGACGAAGATCAGCCCAAAACTCGATCCGTCCTTCACCGGCTTGGCGATCAGCCGGCCGTAGCGCGCCAGCGCCGCTTCGGCGTCATCGAACGCGACGCCCTCGGCCGCTGTGACCCCGCCGAGCACGGCGAAGCGCTTGGCGGCAACCTTGTCGAAGGCGAGGTGCGAGGCGGCCGAGCTCGAGCCGGTGAACGGCACGCCGCGAAGCTCGCACATCAGTTGAAGCTCGCCATTCTCCGCCCGGCCGCCGTGGAGACCGAGCACCAGAACCCGATCCTCGGCCCTGGCGCGATCGAGCGCCTCGGCGAGCGTGCCGATACTCTCACCATCGGCGGTGAACGGCTCCTCGAACGGCTTGGCATGAGCCGTGAGCGCCGGGCCGCTCGCCTGATGCACCGTGTCGTCGGCCTCCCAGAACCAGAGGTCAGCCTCGGGCAGCGCGGCATGCAGCGCTTTGGCGCTGGCGACCGAGACGAGGCGCTCCTTGTTGGAGCCGCCGAACAAAATCGTGGTGCGCATCAATGTCTTCTCGGTTGATCTCACAACCGCAGTCGCGATTGCGCTGACGTCACTTGAGCAGGGGGGCGATCAGCTCGCCTTGACTCCGATCCGCTTGATCTCCCACTGCAACTCGATGCCCGAACTCGCCTTGACCCGCTCGCGCACGGTCTCGCCGAGAGTCTCGATGTCGTCAGCGGTGGCGTTGCCGGTGTTGATCAGGAAGTTGCAGTGCATTTCTGAAACCTGGGCGCCGCCGACCTTGAGACCGCGGCAGCCTGCGGCATCGACCAGCTTCCAGGCGGAATGTCCCGGCGGATTCTTGAAGGTCGAGCCGCCGGTCTTCTCGCGGATCGGCTGCGCCGTCTCACGATGCGCCTGCACCTCGGCCATGCGCGCCCGGATCGCCTCCGGCGCCGACGGCATGCCGCGGAAGCGCGCTGCCGTGAAGATCAGCGACGGATCGACGCCGCTCGCGCGATAGGTGAACTTCATCTCGGCATTGTCGAAGCGGTGCGTCTTGCCATGGCGGTCAATCGCGATCACCTCGACCAGGATGTCCTTTGTCTCGCCGCCATTGGCGCCGGCATTCATCCGCAGCGCGCCGCCGATCGTGCCGGGAATACCGAACAGGAATTCCAGGCCCGCGAGATTGGCCGACGCCGCGATCTCGGCGACGCGCTTGTCGAGCGCGGCAGTGCCGGCGGTCACGATGTCGCCCTCCGCCTTGACCTCGCCGAACGCGCGCGGCGCCAGCCGGATCACGACGCCCGGCACGCCGCCGTCGCGCACGATCAGGTTGGAGCCGACGCCGATGACGTAGAGCGGCAGATCACTGGACAGGTTCTTGAGGAAGTAGGCGAGGTCGTCAGCATCCGCCGGCGTGAACAGCACCTGCGCCGGTCCGCCGACGCGAAACCAGGTGAGAGGCGCGAGACTCTCGTTGGCGAGGAGCCGCCCGCGCAGCTCCGGCATTGCGGCTTTGAGCTCGGGCGTAATGTCGGGGAAACTCACGCGGCTGCTCTCACATCGTGCGCCGACATCGTCAGGGTCGGCACGCACTCTCCGTTCCCTCCCCCCTTGTGGGGGAGGGTCAGGGAGGGGGGTGAGCCCCAGGCGCCGGCGCTCGTGGTCCCCCCCTCTCCACCTCTCCCCCACAAGGGGGGAGAGAGCAGAGTATGCCGCGTAGCTGCCAGCTCGCCCAACGACACAGCCCTCATCCCAGCGCCTTCAACTCACCGGGCAGCGCGTAGGCCCATTGCGTGATGTTGCCGGCACCGAGGCACACGACCAGGTCACCGGGCTTGGCGAGACCCTTGACGATGCCGGCGAGATCGGCGGCCTTCGGCAGCGGCACCACGTCGCGATGGCCGTGGGCGCGCAGGCCCAGAACGAAGTGATCGCGATCGATGCCCTCGATCGGCGCCTCGCCGGCCGGATAGACGTCGGCAACGACGACCGCATCGGCGTCGTTGAAGCAGGTGCAGAACTCCTCGAACAGCGATTGCAGCCGGGTGTAGCGATGCGGCTGCACCACGGCGAAGACCTTGCCATTGGTGGATTCGCGCGCCGCCTTCAGTACCGCCGCGATCTCGACCGGATGGTGACCGTAGTCATCGATCACGGTGACGCCATTCCACTCGCCGGTGCGGGTGAAGCGGCGCTTGACGCCGCCGAAGCCGGCAATCGCCTTGCGGATGGCCTCGTCGGACAGGCCGAGCTCGCGCGCGACCGCGATCGCCGCCGTTGCGTTCGAGGCATTGTGCCGGCCTGGCATCGGCAGCGCGATGTCGGCAATCTCGTGCGTCTCACCGCTCTTGCGGTCGCGGAACACGACCTTGAACGACGAGCCGCCGCCCATCGGCGCGAGGTCGACAAGGCGGACATCGGCTTGCGGGTTGACACCGTAGGTGATGATGCGGCGGTCCTCGATCTTTCCGACCAGCGTTTGCACCACCGGATGATCGATGCACATCACGGCGAAGCCGTAGAACGGCACGTTCTCGACGAAGGCGCGGAAGGCGTCCTGCACGGCCTCGAAGGTCTTGAAGTGATCGAGATGCTCGGGATCGACATTGGTGACGATCGCGACATCCGCCGGCAGCTTCAGGAAGGTGCCGTCGCTCTCGTCGGCCTCGACCACCATCCATTCGCCGGCGCCAAGCCGCGCGTTGGTGCCATAGGCATTGATGATGCCGCCATTGATGACGGTCGGATCGAGACCGCCGGCATCGAGCAGCGCCGCGACCATCGAGGTGGTCGTGGTCTTGCCATGGGTGCCGGCGATGGCGACGCAGCTCTTCAGCCGCATCAGCTCGGCCAGCATCTCGGCACGCCGGACGACGGGAATGCGCTGGGCGCGCGCCGCCATCAGCTCGGGATTGTCGCGCTTGATGGCGGTCGAGACGACGACGACGTCGGCACCCGCGATGTTCTCGGCCTTGTGCCCGACGCTGACGGTGATGCCCTTCTCGCGCAGGCGTGCGACGTTCGCATTGTCCGAGGCGTCCGAGCCCTGCACCGTATAGCCGAGATTGCACAGCACCTCGGCGATACCGCTCATGCCGATGCCGCCGATCCCGACGAAGTGGATGGGTCCGATCTCGCGCGGCAGTCTCATGGGGGCATCTCGTCTCAAGGGTTCCGGGCGCCCGGCGGGAGGGAGCGGCCGCGAATCATCAGCCCTTCTTGCAAGACATGACCGACCTGGACAAGTCCGGCCAGGCCGTAAGAATTGCCAAATTCGCAGGCGTTCGCCCGATTTTGGCCGATTTTGGCAACCCAGCCGGCGCGATCGGCCAGGAGTTCCCGCTCGATCCCCACCTTCACAAATTGTTAAGCGCGATCACACGCTGCCCCCTCCCAACAGGATACCTGCAATTTTTGCGCGCTCACCGCGTCAGTTCGCGTGGCATGAGTAGCGGGCGGCCGGCGTGCCGGGCACGCATATTTCAATCTTTGATGGAGAACCCTCGCCGATGTGCTCGCTGTGTGAAACGCACCCTCCCGTATTGTCCCGGCGCCGGCTGCTTGGCGGCGGCGCAGTGCTGGCTGCCGCGGCGGTCGGCGCACTTCCGGCGTTTGCCAAGGAAGCCAAGCAGGCGAGCGACAGCGCGATGCCCCCCAACGCCATCGCTCCGGACGACGCGATGAAGCGCATCGTCGATGGCAACGCGCGCTACGTCGCCGGCAACCTCGACAACAAGGATTTCTCGGCCGGCCGGGCGGCGCGCGCCGCGGCCCAATACCCGATCGCCGCGATCGTGAGCTGCGCCGATGCCCGGGTCGCCCCCGAGCTGGTGTTCGATCAAGCGCCCGGTGAGCTGTTCGTGGTCCGGGTCGCCGGCAATTTCGTCAACGACGACGGTCTCGCCAGCCTCGAATATGGCGTCAAGTTCCTCGGCACGCCTCTCGTCCTGGTGCTCGGTCACAGCGGCTGCGGGGCCATCGATGCGACGATCAAGGTACTCAAGGACGGCACCAAGCTGCCAGGCCACCTGCCCGCACTGATCAATGCACTCAAACCCGGCGTCGAGGCTGCGATCGCGAAGAAGCCGCAGGATCTGCTGGCCGAAGCCACCGCAGAGAACGTGCGCAGCAACGTCCGGCGCCTGTCGACCGCCAAGCCGATTCTCGGCCGCATGGTCGCCGAGGGCAAGGTGAAGATCGTGGGCGGCATCTATGACATCGGCACCGGCCGGGTCACGATGATCTGACGCCTCAAGCTGGCCGCAGCGCGCGATCCGCACGCGCGGCTGCGGCCGCGAGCCAACACACCTGGTGGCAGAACCAGGCCTCCACGGAGGCCACGAAACCCGGCGTCAGCATCAGATGCCGGCGCCCGTCGGCGAAGCGCAGCAGACCGCGCCCCTCCATGGTCGTCAGCAGATTGCGGATATGGGAGCGCGAGACGCCGAGCGAGGTCGCAAGCTCCGCCGTCGAAATCGCGACGGCCTCGCGCCCAACGGCGGACCGGGCGACGAGCGTCAGCGCCAGATGGATGCCGCTGTCGTGCTCGTCGGTCCAGGCGAGATCGGGAAATCCCGTCAGGGGCCGATTGTCGCGGCACAGCCAGCTCGCACATTGCCGGATCGTCTCCGCATAGAACACGGCGTCGTCCTTCAGACGAAGGCTCGGTCCGTCGGACTGCGTCAATCGGGCGTGGCAATCCAGATGCATGGCAAGCCAGCCTCGCAGCCCCTCGAGGATGACGGGGCCGGGCACCAGGTAGCGGATACGGGCATCCTCGGGATCGCGCTCGACGGTCACCAGCGACAGACCGCGCAACACCGCGACGAACGCCGCCGTCTGCCGCGGACCCGGCAGCCGCCTCTGCAGGCGTGTCAGGGTTGGCCGCTCGACCGGCTTGCGCGCCGACATGTGCATCATCACGATGTGCGCAGCGATTTCCGTCGGAGCGCGCTGACCGAACAGCTTGATCGTCAGGCGTTGACCGCGCAGCGGCGCAATCAGCTGGTCGCAAAATCCGACGAGCACAGGCACAAAGGACGGATGGCGCCGCAAGTGCATCGGATGATCGTCAAGCAGGACAGCGCCATCGTCGGAGCTCCGGTTCATCATGGGATCACCGTGCGCTTGCGCGACTAGAGCGCCGCCGTCCTGATCACGAGATCGGCCAACCGTTCCGCGGCATCGAGCCGCCCGGCTGTGCGCGCAGCCTGGGCCATCGCAGCGAGACGCGTCGGCTCGGCGGCGAGCGCCGAGATCTCGGAGGCCAGCCTGTCGGAGGTGAATTCGCTCTGCACGATCCGGATCGCGGCGCTCGCGTCCGACAGCACGCCGGCATTCGCGAACTGGTCCTGGTCGATGGCGCCCGGCAGCGGCACCAGGATCGAGGGCCGGCCGATCGCGGCGAGCTCGGCCACGGTGCCGGCGCCGGAACGCGAGATCACGAGGTGATTGGCGGCGAGCCGCGCCGGCAGGTCGGTGAAGAAGGGTTGCAGATCGGCATTGATCTTGAGCCGGTCATAGACCGCGCGCACCCGCGCCATGTCCTCCTGGCGCACCTGCTGGGTCAGCACCAGACGGCCCCACAGCGCCGGCTCCAGCCGCTCGATCGCGCCGGGCACGATGTCGCTCATGATGCGCGCGCCCTGGCTGCCGCCGACGACGAGCAACCGCAGCGGCCCGGCGGTCTCCGGCGGGACATAGGGCACGTCCGCGGCTTCGAGGATTGCAGGTCGCATCGGGGTGCCGACCGTGGTCGTCTTGCCGGCCAGCGCGGGATCGCGGTCGAGCACGCCCGGCAACGAGGTTGCAATCGCCTTCACATGCGCGGACAGGAAACGATTGGCGCGGCCGAGCACGGCATTGGCGTCGTGGATCAGGCTGGGCACGCCGGCGAGGCGCGCCGCCAGCAGCGGCGGCACGGTCGGATAGCCGCCGAAGCCGATCACGGCCGCGGGCTTGAGCCGCCGCATCAGGTTGAAGGCCGCGATGGTGCCGGTGCCGAGCAGCAGCGCGGTGCGCGCGAGCGCGACCGGCGAGCGGCTGCGCACCGTCTCGCTCGGCACCACGTCGATCATGTCCTTGGTGAACAGGCCGCTGTAGCGCAGCGCGCGCGCGTCGGTGACGAGACGGACGCGATAGCCGCGCCTGATCAGCTCGACGCCGAGCGCTTCAGCCGGAAACAGATGGCCGCCGGTGCCGCCGGCCGCGAGCAGAATGAGAGGCGCGGTTGAGGTCATGCGCGCTTGTTTACAGGCAATGTCTCGTCATTGCGAGCCAGCAGCCTAAGCGTAATTGCGCAGCGCGCCGGCTGCGTCGCCGGCCTCGAGCTCCATCCGCGGCCGCTGTCGGGTCAGCGCCAGCATCATGCCGACGCCATAGGCCAGCGACACGATCGAGGAGCCACCGTAGGAGATGAAGGGCAAGGTCATGCCCTTGGCCGGGATCAACTGCAGATTGACCGAGATGTTGATGGCCGCCTGGATACCGAACAGGATCGCGAGGCCCGAGGCCGCGAAGCGCGCAAAGCTATCCTCGGTCGCATAGGCGCGCGACAGCGTGCGGATCACGATGAACGCAAACAGCGCGACCAGCGCCAGGCACAGGATGATGCCGAACTCCTCGGCAGCGACCGCGAACACGAAATCGGTGTGGCTGTCCGGCAGGCTGCGCTTGGCGATGCCCTCGCCCGGCCCCAGCCCGAACCAGCCGCCGTTGGAGAACGCCTCCATCGCGGTGTCGACCTGGAAGGTGTCGCCGGAGGCCGGGTTCATGAAGCGCTTGATGCGGCCGGCGACGTGCGGGACCAAGAGATAGGCGCCGAACAGGCCGGTGGCGGCGGCGCCCGCGAGGCCCGCAACCCAGATCATGCGCATGCCGGCGATGAAGAACAGCGAGCCCCAGACCATCAGGATCAGCATGGTCTGGCCGAAATCCGGCTCCATCACCAGGAGCGACACCAGCATCAGCAGCAGCACCAACGCCATCGTGGTCGCCGGCATGTCGGGCCGCCGCGCGGATTCCGAGAACAGCCAGGCGGAAACGACGACGAAGGCCGGCTTCGCCGCCTCGGACGCCTGGATGTTGACGCCGATCAGCGTGATCCAGCGCCGCGAGCCCTTCACCTCCGGGCCGATCGCGAGCGTCAGCACGATCAGCACGATGGCGATCGTGAACACCACCAGCGCGCTGCGCCGGATCTGGCGCGGCGACAGGAAGGAAACGCCGATCAGCACGATGAACGACGGCAGCAGGAACAGGACGTGGCGGTTGAAGAAGTGGAACGGATCGAGCCCGATCCGAGTCGCCACCGGCGGGCTGGCCGCGAGCGACAGGATCACCCCGCACAGCATCAGCGCGAGGATGGAGCCGAGCAGCGGCTTGTCGACCGTCCACCACCAGTCGGACAGCGGATTGCGTTCTTCACGGGAGAGCATCGGGCGTCCACCTGAGCCGAGTGTCAGCCCATTGGCACCCAGGATGGTTATCGAAGGGTTAAGAAAATCGCTGGCAACGCTGCCTCAGGCCACCCGCTCCACGCCCGGTAGCGCTTGCACCAGGTCGCGGAAATGCGTGCCGCGGATTTCGAAGTTGCGGAACTGGTCGAAGGAGGCGCAGGCCGGCGACAGCAGCACCACGACATCCTTCAATCCCGAGGCCTCCGCATCGGCGGCCGCCTGGGAGACCGCGACCTCCAGCGTGCCGGACATGTCGTGCGGCACCTTGTCGCCCAGCGTGCCAGCGAACTCCGCGGCCGCCTCGCCGATCAGATAGGCCTTGCGGATGCGCGGGAAGAAACCCGCGAGGCTGGTGATGCCGCCGGCCTTCGGTTTGCCGCCGGCGATCCAGAAGATGTCGGCGAAGGACGACAATGCGTGCGCGGTCGCGTCTGCGTTGGTGCCCTTGGAGTCGTTCACGAACAGCACGTTGCCGCGACGGCCGACCTGCTCCATGCGATGCGCCAGGCCCGGGAAGCTGCGCAGCCCCTGCTGCAGCACGTCCTCCTTCACACCGATCGCGAGCGCCGCGGCGGCGGCGCAGGCCGCATTCTGAGCATTGTGCTGGCCGCGCAGCGAGCCGATGCCGCCAAGCCGGGCGACCTCGCTGCGGGCCCCGCCTGCACTGCACACAATCGTCTCGTGCTCGACATACAGCCCGTCCGCCAGCGGGTTCTTCACCGAGATGCGCGCGACGCGCTTGCCGGCCCGGTCGAGCCGGTCGGCGATCGCGCGCGAAAAACCGTCGTCGACGCCGACGATCGCGGAGCCCTTGGACTGGACATTCGCCACCAAGCGCTCCTTTACGGCCGCGTAGTTCTCGATCGTGCCATGCCGGTCGATGTGGTCCTCGCTGACATTGAGCAGGATGCCGACGCTCGGATCGAGCGATGGTGTCAGGTCGATCTGGTAGGACGACATCTCGATGACGTGGACGCGGCCCATGCGCGGCGGCTCGAGGGACAGGATCGCGGTGCCGATATTGCCGCCCATCTGGGTGTCGTAGCCGGCGACGCGCATCAGATGCGCGATCAACGCCGTCGTGGTCGATTTGCCGTTGGTGCCGGTGATCGCGACGAACGGCGCATCCGGCGCGTGCCGCCTGCGCTCGCGGCAGAACAGCTCGATGTCGCCGATCACCTCGACCCCGGCCTCGCGCGCCTTCAATACGGTCCAATGCGGCACGGGATGGGTCAGCGGCACGCCCGGCGCCAGCACCAGCGCGGCGAAGTTCGCCCAGGAGACGGTGCGCAAATCGGCGGTGATGAAACCCGCCTTCGCCGCTTCCGTCATCCGATCGGCGCCGTCGTCGGCCGCGATCACTTCGGCGCCGCCGGCCCGCAGGGCATGACACGAGGCCAGCCCCGAGCCGCCGAGCCCGAACACGGCGACGGTCTTTCCAGCAAATGCGGTGACGGGGATCATGTCAGCGCAGCTTCAGCGTCGAGAGACCGACCAGCGCCAGCATCACCGAGATGATCCAGAACCGGATCACGATCTGCGGCTCGGTCCAGCCGAGCTGCTCGAAATGGTGGTGGATCGGCGCCATCTTGAATATGCGCTTGCCGGTCAGCTTGAACGAGGCGACCTGCACGATCACCGACACGGCCTCCAGCACGAACAGGCCGCCGATGACAGCCAGCACGATCTCGTGCTTCACCGCGACCGCGATCGATCCGAGCATGCCGCCGAGCGCCAGCGAGCCGGTGTCGCCCATGAAGATCGACGCCGGCGGGGCGTTGAACCAGAGAAAGCCAAGGCCCGCGCCGAGCACCGCGCCGCACAGCACGGCAAGCTCACCAGTGCCCGCGACGTAGTGGATCTGCAGGTAGTCCGAGAACACCGCATTGCCGGCGAGATAGGCGATCAGGCCGAAGCTGGCGGAGGCGATCATCACCGGCACGATTGCCAGGCCGTCGAGCCCGTCGGTCAGGTTCACGGCATTGCCGGCGCCGACGATGACGAACGCTCCGAAGATGACATAGAGCCAGCCGAACTTGATCACCAGATCCTTGAAGAACGGAATGGCAAGCCCGGTCGAGGACGGATCGCGCCCGAGCCGCACCAGCGCGTAACAGGCGACCAGAGCGATCGCAGCCTCGATCAGCAGCCGCAGTCTGCCGGCAAAGCCGGAATGCGACTGCTTGGTCACCTTCAGATAATCATCATAGAAGCCGACGAAGCCGAAGCCGAGTGTCACCGCGAGCACGATCCAAACATAGGGGTTGAGCGGATTGGCCCACAGCACGGTGGAGACGACGAGGCCCGACAAGATCATCAAGCCGCCCATCGTGGGCGTGCCCTTCTTGCTGATGATGTGCGATTGCGGGCCGTCGGTGCGGATCGGCTGGCCCTTGCCCTGGCGCAGGCGAAGATGATCAATGATCCAGGGCCCGAACAGGAACACGAACAGCGCCCCGGTGACGACGGCGCCGCCCGTACGGAACGTGATGTAGCGGAACACGTTCAGCAATCCGCGAAAGACGGACAGGCTCGGAAACGTATTCGTCAGCTCGATCAACCAGTAGAACATCCAACCCGCCTATGCCGCCTCACCGAGACCGCGAACACGAATTCGGTCGCGAATCCGGTCCAGCCTCTTTTAACCATGATCGGGGCCGGGTGCGAATCATAGCCCGGCGGAATGACCCATCCGGCATGACCGCTTCGACCACCAGTGGAAAATATCCTTCTGCCGCGCCGCGATATCGCCCGATTTTCAAGTGGGCCGCTGCAGCGCCGCGGCGAGCTTCGACACGAACTTATTGACCCAGAAGATCTTCTTGCTGCCCTTGATGACGACGACGTCGCCCGGCGCAAGCAGCGCCGCGACCCGACCGGGATCCAGAGTCACCGGATCCTCATGCCAGCCGAGCCGCTTCGCGTGAGGCAGGCTATCGAACAGGTGACGCATCAGCGGACCGACGCAATAGACGCCGTCGACCCCCGCGAGATGAGCGACCATCCCCTGATGATAGGCCGGCGCCTCGTCGCCGAGTTCGAGCATGTCGCCGATGATGGCGATCCGCCGTCCCCGCACCGGTCGCGCCTGCAGACTGTCGAGCGCCGCCGCCATGCTGGCCGGGTTGCCATTGAAGCTGTCGTCGATCAGAACAATGTCGCCGACGGTCTGCTCGACGCCACGGCCGGTCATGATGCCGACATCGCCGAGCGTCGGCGCGAGCAGCGCTGGATCGAGCCCGGCCGCTGCGATGGAGGCGAGTGCCGCCAGCGCATTGTGCAGGCGATGCGGCGCCCCCGGCGTCAGCGTGAAGGCGACGCGGCGACCGGCGATGTCGGCGCTCACATCCCAGGTCTCGCCGCGCGAGTCGTGCGAGAGCTCGCGGACGTCAGCGCCGCCACCGAAGCGGATCACCTTGCCGGTCCATTCCGGTGCTGCGAGATCGGCCGGCAACACGAGGACGCCGTCGGCCGGCAGCCCAAGCGCGATCGAGACCTTCTCTTTCCTGATCGCTTCCAGGCTGCCGAGCTTCTCCAGATGCACCGGCTGCACATTCACGACCAGCGCCACCGTCGGCTGCGACAGCTCCGTCAGCCGCGCGATCTCGCCTTTTTGATTCATGCCCATCTCGACGACCCACACCGAAGCGGAGGGATCGGCGTTGCACAGCGTCAGCGGTACGCCCCAGAAATTGTTGAAGCTCGACGGACTCGCAGAGGCACCGAGATAGGCGGCGATGAACTCCTTGGTCGAGGTCTTGCCGGCGCTGCCGGTCAACCCGATCACCGGGCCATGGAAGCGCGCCCGCGCGGAGCGCGCCAGCGCCCACAGCCCATCGATCAGCGTGTCCGGCACCACGAGCTGCGGCACCGTGATCCCATCGATCCTGTGGGGAACGATCATCGCCACCGCGCCGGCCGCTTCGGCATTCGCCGCGAACTCCCAGCCGTCGCGGCTGGAGGCGAAGCTCGATACGAAGCCGCCACTCGGCGTGCCACTCAGTGCCACGAACAGGCTGCCGGGCTTCACCGCGCGACTGTCCTGCGTGACGAAGTCGATCGGGGTCTCTGGGTAGTCGCCGGCGAGGCCGAGCGCGCGCGCCGCCTCTGCCACGGTCCACAGCGCCTTCGTCATGATGTCCTCGCTGCCAACGCGTCCGCGACCGCTTCATGATCGCTGAAATGCAGAATAGTGCTGCCGATGATCTGTCCGGTCTCATGGCCCTTGCCGGCGATCACGAGCGCATCGCCGGGCTGCAGCTCGCCGATCGCGACGCGGATTGCCTCCGTTCGGTCGCCGATCTCACGCGCACCGGGTACGGCGGCCAGGATTGCAGCGCGGATCGCAGCCGGATCCTCGCTGCGCGGATTGTCATCGGTGATGATGACACTGTCGGCCTCTTCGGCGGCGATCGCGCCCATCAAGGGGCGCTTGCCGGTGTCACGGTCGCCGCCGGCGCCGAACACGACGACGAGCTTTCGCGGAGCATAGGGCCGCAGCGCATGCAGCGCCTTGGCGAGCGCATCCGGCTTGTGCGCGTAGTCGATGAAAATGGGTGCGCCATTGTGCTCGCCGACCAGCTCGAGCCGGCCCTTGGCGCCCTCGAGCTGCTCGAGCGATTCGAACACCGCTTGCGGATCGCTGCCGGTGCCGATCGCGAGGCCCGCCGCGACCAGCGCGTTCTCGATCTGAAACGCGCCGACCAGCGGCAGGCGGACCGCATGCATGCGGCCGCAATGCTGGATCTGGAGCTGCTGCGCAAAGCCGTCGATTGCAACGGCCACGAGGCGAATGCCCTCGCCTGCACCGTCGCCATGCGTCCCCACCGTCATCAGGCGAAGACCGCGCGTCTGCGCCGCAGCGATGACTTCCGGCGAGCACTCATGATCGGCCGAGATCACCGCAGGCCCGCCCGGCGGCACGAGATCGCGGAACAGCCTCAGCTTGGCGTTGAGGTAGTGCGCGATGTCCGGATGATAGTCCATGTGGTCGCGCGACAGGTTCGTGAACCCGCCGGCCGAGACCCTGACACCGTCGAGCCTGAACTGATCGAGCCCGTGCGACGAAGCCTCGAACGCTAGATGGGTGACGCCATCCTGCGTGATCTCGTCGATCTGCCGATGCAGCGCGATCGGATCTGGCGTCGTCAGCGAGCCGTAGACGGTGCGCTTGTCCGACACCAGCCCGACGGTGCCGATGCTGGCCGAGCTGTGGCCCAGGCGCTGCCAGATCTGGCGCGTGAAGGCCGCGACCGACGTCTTGCCGCTGGTGCCGGTGACGGCGGCAATCGTCGCCGGCTGGCGCGGATAGAACCGGGACGAAGCGAGCGCGAGTGCCCGCCGCGGGTTCGGCAGCGCGATGAATGGAACGGCCAGCCCTGTTCCAGGGCCCGCCGCGCCGGCCACGGCGACCGCACCGGCCGCGATTGCCGCCGCAATGAAGCGGGAGCCATCGGTCTTGGTGCCGGAGAGTGCAAAAAACAGGTCGCCGGGCCGCACGGCTCGGCTGTCGACGGCGAGGCCGGATATCTCGACTGCGGCGATGGGAGCGTCGAGCGTCGCCTGATCGCCCAGGAGGTCGTGAAGTTTCATCCTGGTTCCGTGCCAGTCCTGGCCCCGCCCGGGATGGCGGCAGCTCCAAAGCCTGCGATTCGACGACGGCTTACTGTGTCAGCCGCGATGCCGCAAGAATTTGGCGGTCGGACGGCGGGAGGTCGAAACGGGGCTCAATTCCCAGCAGCGGCCCGATCCGGGAGATCACGTTGCCAGCGGTCGGCACCGCGTTCCAGCCCGAGGTGATGAAGCCATAGGTTTCCTTCAACGGCTGCGGCTCGTCCAGCATGATCAGGAGCTGGTATTTTGGCTTGTCCGCCGGGATCACGGCGGTGAAGAGGGTCAGCACCTTCTTCTTGGCGTAGCGGCCGTTGATCACCTTCTCGGCGGTGCCGGTCTTGCCGCCGATGTAGTAGCCCTTCACGTCGGCCTTGCGCGCGGTGCCGACCTCGGCGTTCAGACGCATCAGATACCGCATCTTCTCCGAGGTCTCCGGCTTGATCACGCGCTTGGCGACCTGCATCGCCTCTGCCTCGGTGCGCTTCATGAAAGTCGGCGGGATCAGATAGCCGCCATTGACCAGCGCACTGACGCCCATCACCCCCTGCAGCGGCGCCACCGCCATGCCGTGACCGAACGCGATCGTGACCGTGTTCAATTCGCCCCAGCGCTTGGGCAGGATCGGCGAGGCGCTCTCAGGCAGCTCGGTGCGCAACCGGTCGAACTGGCCCATCTTGCGCAGGAACGCCTTGTGCGCTTCCACGCCCTGCGTCAACGCGATCCTGGCGGCGCCGACGTTGGACGAGAAGTAGAACACTTCCTTCATGTTGAGGAAGCGGCCCTTCGGCTCGTCGTCATGAATCGCGAACTTGCCGTAGTGCAGCGGCCCGCGTGCATCCCACAGCGAATTGAGATCATATTTGCCGGTGTCGAGCGCCATTGCCAGGGTGAACGCCTTGAAGGTCGAGCCCATCTCGTACACGCCCGTGGTCAGGCGGTTGATCCGGTCGGGATCGTGCGCTTCCTTCGGGTTGTTGGGATCGAAATCCGGCAGCGACACCATGGCGATGATCTCGCCTGTCCTGACATTGACGACGAGACCGGAAGCTGCCTTGGCCTTGAACTTGTCCTTGGCCTTGAGCAGTTCGTCGCGCAGCGCGTGCTCGACGCGCAGATCGACCGAGAGCTCGATTGGGCGCTGCAGGCGATCGGTGGCGAAGCCCGCGCGATGCAGGTCGGCAAGGCCCTGATTGTCGAGCCACTTCTCCATGCCGGCGATGCCCTGGTTGTCGATGTTCACCAGGCCGATCAGATGGGCCACCTCGTTTCCGGTCGGATAGACGCGCTTGTTCTCGCGCAGGAAGCCGATGCCCGGCAGGCCGAGGCGATGAATGTCCTGCTGCTGCTTCGGTGTCATCTCGCGCTTCAACCAGACGAAACCCTTGCGCGACAACAGTCGGTCGCGGACCTCGCCCGTATCGAGATCCGGCAAGGTCGCCGTCAGAAGCTCGATTGCCTCGTCCTTGTCGATGAGACGACGCGGCTCGGCGAACAGGCTCGGCGTCTTCACGTCGGTGGCGAGAACGGCGCCATTGCGGTCGACGATATCGGGGCGCGCGGTGGCGATGGCGTCCTGCTGCGCGGCGCGCCGCGCGCTCGGACCATCCGAGCCGATCGCGAACATCACGAGGCGGCCGCCGATGACCGCGTAGACGGCAGCAAAGGCAATGATCGCGAGGCCGACTCGCGCGCGCGCCTTGGCAGTCCGATCGACATCGCGCCCATACAGCAGCGTGCGCACCAGACGTTGCCGCCAGGGTTCCTGCGGCTTGACGTCGGGCCGAAGCTGATCGGTCATTGCTGATCCTCCGGGCGACGCACCGACCCGGTCACGGGGGGCTCTTCGTTGATCGCGTCGATCGCATCGATCATCGATCCGATCGGATCCGGATTGTCCGGTCGCGCAAATCGCGGCGGCCGCTCCGGCAGATTCTTCAGGCTGTCGTATTGTGTGGCGTTGAGCGGCTTCAGCGGCAGATGCCGCTCGACCAGCCCTTGCAGCCGCAGCGGCGCGTCGAGCTTGGCCCATTCCGCGCGCAACACTGCGATGGCCTCGCGCTGCTCGCGGATCTCGGCGCGCAATTGCAGCACGCGCTCGACCCGCGCCGTGGAGTCCATCTTGATGCGATAGACATAGGCCGCCGCGAAGATCAGCGAGCAGATCACGACGAGATGCAGGAGGCGCATCGGTCACCCTCCTCGCAGGACATCGGCCAGCCGCGGCCAGGGCGACGAGGATGCCGAAGCGTGCGCCGGCGCCGCCGTGCGCTCGGCACCGCGCAGCTTGGCGGACCGCGCCCGCGGATTGGCTTCGGTCTCAGCCTCCGCGGCCACGACCGGCTTGCGGTTGAGCAACTGGAAGCTCGGTGCCTCCTGCGCGATCTCGGGCAGATGGCGCGAGCCGCCGCCGGTCCTGCTGCGCTCGGCGAGGAACGTCTTGACGATGCGGTCCTCGAGCGAATGGAACGAGACGACCGCCAGCCGGCCGCCCGGCGCCAGCACGCGCTCCGCTGCCGACAGCGCCTGTTCGAGCTCGTCCAGCTCCTCGTTGACGAGAATCCGCAGCGCCTGGAACGTGCGCGTCGCCGGATGGATGTCGCCAGGCCTGGATCTCACCACGCGCGCGACGATGTCGGCGAGTTGCCGCGTCGTCGTGATCGGCTGTTCCTTGCGCGCGGCGACGATGGCCCGCGCCACGGCGCGGGAGTGCCGCTCTTCGCCAAAGATGTAGATGACGTCGGCCAAAGCGCGCTCGGCAGCGTTGGCGACGACATCGGCGGCCGTCGGTCCCGTGCCGCCCATCCGCATGTCGAGCGGGCCGTCGAACCTGAACGAGAAGCCGCGCGCGGCGGAGTCGAGCTGCATCGAAGAGACGCCGACATCCATCACGATGCCATCGACATGCGCAAGGCCTCGCGATGCACAGATGTCGGCCAATGCCGAGAAACGGTTCTCGACCAGTGTCAGTCGACCGCCCGCTTCGGCGAGGAGACCTGCGCCGCCGGCGATTGCGGTGCTGTCGCGATCGATCCCGATGACGTGTGTTCCCGCCGTTGCCAGGATCAGGCGCGTATAGCCACCGGCACCAAAGGTCGCATCGACGTAGGTTCCGCCGCCGCGTGGCGCCAGCATCTCGACCGCTTCGGGGCCGAGCACCGGGATGTGCCGCTGGTCAGCCGTGCTCACCCGGCCGCTCCGCACGCGCGCCGTTGCTTCAGACTGACTTTGGTTGGCAGCGAGCCCATCGCGCCCTCGATCCTCGCGCCCCGTCAATTCGCCAAGCCATCTCCCGGGACGCTCCGTCATCCGTCGCGCCGTCACGACATCAGCAGCACGATCCGGCCATGTCGAGATCCTCGATCCGACAGCGATCGCGCGGCGCCGGAGCGCCCCGGAACCGCTTTCGATCGTGATCTGCCGTGCAGGACCTTGCATCGTGGCGGCTTGCCGTCCCGAAAGCCGGCTTGGCTCTTCACCACTCAGTAACGGCGTTTAGCGTTAACAAACCGTTGATGGTCTGTGGCGGATGTTGGGCACTTGGACCGCGAGGCGGAGCTGCCCGGTAGACCTTTCGTCCTGCTCGCCGCCGTGCCGTTCGGCGGACCGGCGATCGCGATACAACGGTCCGCTCAATAGCGAGGGCTCGCATGCGATTTCGATTGCGGCTGGGTCATGTAAAAGAGTAGTGCCTGCCCATATCCGGTTTGAGCCACCGCCGCCGCCGTCCGCTTCGAGTCGTTCATGCCAAGTCCCTCCGACAAGCCGGAATCGAAGCGTCCTCGTGCGCTGCAGATCCCCAAAGGCGTTTCCAACCTGCCGGTCTTCACGCCGGACTCGTCGGTTGCCTCCGACGTGATCCCGTCGGCCAATTTCGGCGAGCGCAAGGGTGGGCGCCAGCCGGACATGATCATTCTTCATTACACCGGCATGCCGGATGTCGAAGGGGCGATCACCAAGCTGTGCACCGCCGGCAGCGAGGTCTCTGCGCATTACGTCGTGCTCGAGGACGGACGCATCGTCCAGTGCGTGCCGGAGGCCTTGCGCGCTTGGCACGCGGGTCTCTCGTCATGGGACGGCGAGGAGGACATCAATTCCTGCTCGATCGGCATAGAGATCGTCAATCGCGGCCACGATTGGGGCTATCCGGATTTCCCACCGCGGCAGATCGCGGCGGTCATCGCGCTGTGCCGGGGCATCATGCTCCGCCGCAATGTCCCGGCGCATCGCGTGCTCGGGCATTCCGACGTGGCACCCGCGCGCAAGAAGGATCCGGGTGAGAAATTCCCATGGCATTCGCTGGCGAATTCGGGGGTGGGCCACTGGGTGCAGCCGGCGGCGATCACCAAGGGCGAGACGCTGAAGCTCGGCAGCATCGGCGACGACGTCAAGGGCTTGCAGAAGGCGCTCGCCAAATACGGCTATGGCGTGCCGATCACGGGTAAATTCGACGGCATCACCATGGACGTCGTCACCGCGTTCCAGCGGCACTTCCGCCCCGAAAAGATCGACGGTATCGCCGACCGCTCGACCTTGTGGACGTTGCATGCGCTGCTGACGAGCCTGCCGGCCGAGGATCAGGCGCCGCGCGTCTGACACGTCAGGGCTCCACATCGAGCTCACCGAGCCGCCGTGCATAGAGACGCTTGAGAGGCGCAAGCTGCGTGGCTGCGCTCGCCTCGCGGTAGGCGGCGCGCGCCTCATCGCGCCGACCGAGCCGCCGCAGAAGGTCTGCCCGCACCGCCGGCAGCAGATCGTACTGCTTCAATCCGCCGCGCGCGGCCAGCGCATCGACCAGTGCCAGCGCCCGCGCCGGGCCGTCGACCATCGAGACAGCGGCCGCATGATTGAGCTCGATCACAGGCGATGGCGCGATCCGCAGCAGAACCTCGTAGAGCCCCACGATCTGCCGCCAATCCGTTTCAGCGTAGCTGGCGGCCTGAGCATGAAGCGCGGCAATCGCGGCCTGGACCGTATAGGGCTGCGGGAGCCCCTTCATGCCCAGGGCCTGTTCGACCAGCCCAAGCCCTTCGGCGATCTGCTCACGATTCCACAGCGAGCGGTCCTGCTCCTCCAGCAGGACGATGTCGCCCGCCGCATTGGTACGGCCGGCGCGCCGCGCATCGTGCAGCAGCATCAACGCGAGCAGGCCCTTGATGTCGCGCGCCTCCGGCATCAAGCCAAGCAGCAGGCGACACAGCCGGATCGCCTCGCGCGCGAGATCCTCGCGAATCAGCTCGGTGCCTGAGGTCGCGAGATAGCCCTCGGTGAACACCAGATAGATCACGGTCAGGACGCCGCGCAGCCGCTCCTCGAGCGCATCGCGTCCCGGCACCTCGTAGGGAATCCCGGCGAGGCGAATCTTCTGCTTGGCGCGCACCAGGCGCTGCGCCATCGCCTCCTCGCCGGTGACAAGTGCGCGGGCGACCTCGGCGGTGGTGAGGCCGCAGACCGTGCGCAGCGTCAGCGCCACCTGGACCTCCGGCGCGAACGACGGATGGCAGCAGGTGAAGATCAGCCGCAGCATGTCGTCGTCGAGATCGGCCGGCGCGTCGGCGTCGTCGTTGGCGGCATCACGCTCGATGGCGTGAACGATCTCCGCCTCCTTGTCGCGAAAATTGCTCCGCCGCCGGATCCGGTCGATCGCCTTGTTGCGGGCGACATTGACCAGCCACGCCCGCGGGTTGGCGGGGGCGTCGGACCCCCGCCATTTGAGCAGCGCCGCAGCGAACGCATCCTGCAGCACGTCCTCGGCCAGATCGAAGTCACCGACGAGCCGGATCAAGGTCGCGAGTGCGCGGCCGGCCTCATCGCGGAACACCTTGTCGATCGCATCAAGCGTCATCGGTGACCCTTCTCGGCCGCGAACCGCACCGGTCTCAATGATTATATTGCCAGACCGGCCGCACCTCGATCGAGCCAAAACGGGCGCCGGGAATCCGCGCGGCAATCCCGATCGCCTCGTCGAGATTCTTGGCCTCGATCATGTAGTAGCCGCCGAGCTGCTCGCGGGTCTCGGCGAACGGACCGTCGGTGGTGAGGATCTTGCCGTCGCGCACCCGCACGGTCGTCGACGTCGTCGTCGGCTGCAGCCGGTCGCCGCCCTTGTAATTGCCGCTCGAGATGATCGACTGGGTGAAGGTCTGGTACTCCGCCAGCATCTTGCCCTCGGCCTCCTTCTCCATCTTCGCGTAGTCGACTTCGTTCTGGTAGATCATCAACAGATATTGCATCGAACTTGCTCCCTTGTTTCGGCCGGATCGCCGACATCCAGTCGAACGGCGCGCTCACGAAACGACACGCCCAGGATAATATTTTTGCCGGCGCAGCGATGGCTTGACCTGATGGCCGGGAAGCCCCATTCAAGCTGCGTCAGTCGGCCGGACGGCCGCTCCGGCAGGCGCCGAAAGGCCGCCGGGGAGGAAAGTCCGGGCTCCATCGACATGCGGTGCCGGATAACGTCCGGCGGGGGCGACCCCAGGGATAGTGCCACAGAGAACGAACCGCTTCCTCCCGCGAGGGAGGCGAGTAAGGGTGAAAAGGTGCGGTAAGAGCGCACCGCGGGGCCGGCAACGGAACCGGCATGGTAAACCCCACCGGGAGCAAAACCGAATAGGGACGGCCACGCGGAGACAATCGCCAAGGCAGATGATGCCAAGGCGATGACGTCCGCGGGAGCGATGTCAGGCTCGCCGTCCGGGTAGGTTGCCCGAGGTCGCGCGCAAGCGCGATCCCAGAGGAATGGCCGTCACGTATCGTCATGCGCAAGCATCACGGTGCCCTACAGAACCCGGCTTACAGGCCGGCTGATATGTTCATGAGGGGCTCGGCGCACCAGCGCCGGGCCCCTCACCATTTTTGTCAACCGGCGGCCGAGAGCTGACCGAACTCGGTGGCCTGGCGCTCGAACAGGCTGCGATAGAGTCCGCCGGGTCTGCCGACCAGCGTGGCGTGGCTGCCCTGCTCGACGATGCGGCCGCGGTCGAACACCAGGATGCGATCGAGGCTGCGCACGGTCGCCAGCCGATGCGCGATCACGATCGCCGTCCTGCCCTTCATCAGCCGCTCCATCGCCTCCTGGATCAGCGCCTCGGATTCCGAATCGAGGCTCGAGGTCGCCTCGTCCAGGATCAGCACCCGCGCGTCCGCCAGGAACGCCCGCGCCAGCGCGACCCGCTGCCGCTCGCCGCCCGACAGCTTGACGCCGCGCTCGCCGACCAGCGTGCCGTAGCCCTTCGGCAGGCGCGTGATGAACTCATGCGCGTTGGCGAGCCGCGCCGCCTGCTCGATCTCGGCCTGGCTGGCGCCAGGACGGCCATAGGCGATGTTCTCGGCCAGCGAGCGGTGGAACAGGATCGGCTCCTGCTGCACGATCGCGATCTGGCTGCGCAGCGAGTCCTGCGTGGCATGCGCGATATCCTGCCCGTCGATGAGGATGCGGCCGCCGCCAACGTCGTAGAGCCGCTGCACCAGCTTGACGAAGGTCGTCTTGCCGGAGCCGGAGCGCCCGACGAGGCCGATCCGCTCGCCCGGCCGGATGTCCACCGACAGCCGGTCGTACAGCGGGGTGCGATGGCCGCCATAATGGAACGTCACCGCATCGAACACGATGTGCCCACCGGTCACCGCGATCGGCCTGGCGTCCTTGGCATCGATGATGCCGATCGGCTCGCTGTGGATCGCCACCAGCTCGTCCATGTCGTTGACCGCGCGCTGCAGGTTGTTGATGTGCATGCCGACGTCACGCAGATACGCATGGATGACGTAGTAGCTCGTCAGCACATAGGTGACGTCGCCTGGCGAGGCCTTGCCCGCCATCCACAGCAGCACGGCGCCGCCGATCACCGAGGACCGCAGGCACAGCAGCACGCCGAGCTGCACGGCCGCCGTCGTATTGTAGCGCAGCCAGGTTCGGTTGACGCGACGGCTCCAACGGCTGACGACGCGCATCAGCCGGCCGTCCTCGCGGGCTTCCGCCCCGAACGACTTGACCACCGCATTGCAGCTCAGCGCGTCCGCCAGCGTGCCGCCGACCTTGGTATCCCAGGCGTTGGAGATCCGTGCGGCCGGGGCGATGTAGCGGGTCGAGAACACGACCGTCATCGCGACATAGAGCGCCGCCCCGACGGCGATCACGCCGCCCAGCGCGCCCCAGTGCAGGCCGAGCAGCACCATCGAGCCCAGCAGCACCGAGAGCGACGGCAGCAGCGCCAGCAGGATGGTGTCGTTGTAGAGGTCGAGCGCCCACATGCCCCGGGTGATCTTGCGCACCGTGGAGCCGGCGAAGCTGTTGGCGTGCCAGTCGGTCGAGAAGCGCTGCACGCGTACGAATGCGTCGCGCGCCACGTCGGACATGATACGCAGGGTGAACGGCACGATCAGTTGCAGGCCCGACAATCGCAGCACGATCGAGGCGAAGCCAAGGGCTACGATGGCGGCGAACGCCACCAGCGCGCTGTGCCGTGCATCGGCATTGCCTGGGCCCAGGGTGAGCGCATCGACCAGCCGGCCGGAGAACAGCGGCATGAACAGATCGGCAGCGGTGGCGCCCAGCAGCGCGCACGCAATGCCGAGCGTCATGCGTGGCTGCTTCAGCCAGTGGCGGGTCACGAACGGGATCACGACGCGGATCGCGGCGGGACGCTTGTCGGCCTTCAGGCCGGAGACGTCGACGGTCATGGCATCATCCGGCCGCGCTCGCAGCGCCAGCCGGCTCCAAATAGTGCAGACGCGACGCGGCGCGCGGTCTGCGGATGAGTAACTCAGGCGTTGGGAAGTTAAGCGATGGTGCTCAAAGCGAGCGGCCGAACACCAGAACAGGCATCGAGCGGGTGCATGCGATCTGCAGATGCGATGTGGTCATGCAAATCTCCCCGGTTCGAGCAACAATTCTTGTTCCATACCATCGACGGTATGATTTGGCAACCCGCGGCACGCGCAGGAGCCGCTCACGTCAATGTGCGTCGCCGCCGCCCGCCATCGGCGAGCTCGGCTTGTTGAGCAGCATCACCATGAAGCTGAGCGCGATGTAGAAGCAGGTCAGCATGAAGAACGCATCGCCATAGCCCATCACGACGGCCTGGCGATGCACGATCTGCGACAGCTGCTTCATCGCCATCAGCGCCGAGTCGCCCATGCCCTGCAGCTTCTGCTGCAGCATGTTGAGGGTCTCGACCGCGGTGGCATTGCCCCAGTTGACGCGCTCGTGGAGGCGGGAAATGTGCAGGTCGGTGCGGTCGTTCAGCACCTGGTTGATGACGGCGAGGCCGACGGCGCCGCCGAGATTGCGCATCAGGTTGAACAGGCCGGATGCATTCTTGACCCGGTCCGGCGCTAGGGTGCCGAGCGCGATGTTGTTGGTCGGCACCATCGCGAACATCATGCCGACGCCGCGCAGCACCTGCGGCAGGAAAAGCTCCCAGAAGTCGTAGTCGCGGGTGATGCCGGTCATCTGGTAGGAGCCGATCGCGAAGATCACGAGGCCGAACGCGATCATCAGGCGCATGTCGATCTTCAGCATCAGGCGGCCGACCACCGGCGCCATCAGGAACATGGTGACGCCGGAGACGAACATCGTCTCGCCGATCATCAGGGCGCTGTAGCCGCGAACTTCAGCGAGATAGCGCGGATAGATGTAGGTCAGGCCGTAGAGGCCGATGCCGATGCAGAACTGCAGGAGGCAGCCGACCGCGAAGTTGCGGTTGCCGAAAGCGAAGAGGTCGACGATCGGCTCGTCGGCCGTCAGCACCCGCCAGAAGAAGGCGACCGCCGACACCGCGCAGATCGCGGCGAAGATCGCGACCGACGTGTCCTGCAGCCACTCATATTGCGGCCCCTCCTCCAGCACATATTCCAGCGAGCCGAGGAAGCCGGCCATGAACAGCAGGCCCCACCAGTCGAAGCGGTCGAGCAGCTCGAAATGCGGCTCGTCGAAATCCACCAGCGCCAGCACGCCTGTCGTGATGATGATGCCCGGCACGATGTTGACGAAGAACAGCCAGTGCCACGACATCGCGTCGGTGATGTAGCCGCCGACCGTGGGACCCACCGTCGGCGCCAGCGTCGCGACCAGGCCGATGATCGGACCGACGATGTGGAATTTGGTGCGCGGGAACACCGTGTAGGCCGAGGCGAACACGGTCGGAATCATGCCGGCGCCGAGGAAGCCCTGCAGCGCGCGCCACACGATCATCTGCTCGATCGACGAGGCGAAGCCGCACAGGAAGCTCGAGATGGTGAAGCCGGCCGCCGAAATCGCGAACAACAGCCGCGTGCCGAGCGCGCGCGACAGGAAGCCGGACAAGGGAATCGCGATCACCTCGGCGATCAGATAGGCCGTCTGCACCCACGACACTTCGCTGGAGCTCGCCGACAGTCCGGCCTGGATCTCGCTCAGCGACGCCGAGACGATCTGGATGTCCAGGATCGCCATGAACATGCCGAACACCATGATCAGGAAAGCAAACAGCCGCCGCGGCGCGATGCGATCGGCCGGCGCCGCCGGCGCGCTCATGCTGGGATTGGCTGTCGTTGCGGTGGCCATGGTGTTGTTCGCTGTCGAGAGAGCACGACCGCCGCGGCATCTTCGGTGCACTCCCCTCCCCCTTGCAGGGAGGGGTCGGGGGTGGGGGTCCCCAACGGCGGTCTCGCGCGGAGCCCCCCCACCCCAACCCTCCCCCACAAGGGGGGAGGGAGTTCACTGCCGATGACGCGAAAGCCAACGCGATCGCATCATTCACTAACTACTTCCCCTGCACCGTCGCCGATGCGTCAAGGTCGGCTTCGGTGTCGGCATCCTTGGCGTCGGTGGTGTCGACGGTGACGTAGACCGACATGCCGGCGCGCAGCAGGTTTTGCCGCGCCACCTCCTTCGGCACGCGGATGCGCACGGGCAGGCGCTGCACGATCTTGGTGAAGTTCCCGGTGGCGTTGTCCGGCGGCAGCAGGGTGAACACCGAGCCCGCGGCCGGCGAGATGCTGTCGACCACGCCCTTGAAGCCGCGTGCGCCATAGGCGTCGACCTTGATCGTGACCAGCTGGCCCGGACGGATGCGCCTGAGCTGGGTTTCCTTGAAGTTCGCGTCGATGAAGACGTCGTCGAGCGGCACGACGTTGCCGAGCCGCTGGCCGACCGCGACGAAGTCGCCGGTGTTGACGAGACGGTTGGAGAAGGTGCCGTCGACCGGCGCGCGCACGGTGGCGAATTCGAGATCGCGCTCGGCCTTTGCAAGCGATGTCTTCAGCTCGGCGAGCTGCGCCTGGGCCTCGACCTGCTGCGCCTTCGTCACCTCGACATTGTCGCGCGCGGCGTCGTACGCGGCACGGGCGGCGCGGACCGCCGCCATGCCCTGGTCGCGCGCGGCTTCCGACTGCTCGAAGGTCGCATGCGAGGCAAAACCCTTGCTGCTCAGCGCCTGCTGGCGCTCATAGTCGAGCCCGGCGCGCTTCATCGCGGCTTCGGATGAGGTGAGATTGGCCTGCGCCTGCTCGGCGGCACTCTGCTGTGCGGCGACCTGGCGACCGATGCGCGCGATCGTCGCCTCCTGCGTGGCGATCTTGGTGCGGGCGGCGTCGACCGCGATCTTGTAGTCGCCGTCGTCGATGCGGAAGATCACGTCGCCCTTGCGAACCACCGAATTGTCCCGCGGCACGATCTCCTGGATGTGCCCGGAGACGCGCGCGCCCAGCATGGTGTTGTTGGCGCGGACGTAGGAATCGTCGGTCGAGACCATGAAGCGGCCGACCAGATAATAGTGCGTGGCATAGCCGGCGGCGGCGAGCGCGAGCAGTACGCCGATGCCCGCCAGCACGCGCTTGCGTTTGCCGGATTTCGGAGCGGCGGCGGGCGCGGCTTGCGGCTTCGCGCCCGTGGGAGCGCCGGCCGGCGCCGGCCGTTCAAGCGGCGCCTCGGTGCTGACGTCGGCCTTCGGGTCAGCCGGCTTGGCATCAACCGGCCTGCGCTGTGCCGCGTCGCTGGCCTGCGGCCGGACCGGCTCAGACCTCGTCTGTTCCAGCGTTTCCTCAGCGTCCGGACGGCGCGCCCGCACAGCCTGATCTCTCGCAGCGGCCATCAGAGACTCCCACCCATGACAGCGGGGCCGCTCAGGCCCCGAAAATCGAAAATCCCGACCGAACCGTTCGGTCAATCCACATCTACCATTGACCGAACCGTTCGGTCAATCTATATCTTCGCTACCGCAACATATCCGCGCAGATGCGTTTGTGACGTTGGCACCGGCCAAATCTTCGGGAACAGCCTAAACCAATGATTGAGCCGTACCAAAACACCACCCAGGCGACGACGGACGACGATTCCTCGAAGCGTCGGCAAATCCTCGAGGGCGCCCGCAAGGTGTTCATGGACATGGGCTTCGACGGCGCCAGCATGGGCGAGATCGCGCGCGTCGCCGGCGTCTCCAAGGGCACGCTGTACGTCTACTTCGCCGACAAATTCCGCCTGTTCGAGGCGATCGTCGAAGAGGAGAGCGTGCATCGGGGCGCCTCGAATTTCAGCTTCGACCCGGATCGCGATGCCGCGACCGTGCTCAGCGAGTTCGGCAAGGCCTGGATCGCGGTGGTCTGCCGGCCGGGCGGCGGATCGGCGATCCGTACCGTAATGGCGATCGCCGAGCGGATGCCGGACGTCGGCCGCCGTTACTACGAGTGCGTGCTCAACGGCACGATCAGCCGGCTGGCGGCCTATCTGCAGGCCCGTGTCGACGCCGGCGAGCTCGCCATCGACGACTGCCATCTGGCGGCCTCGCAATTCCAGCAGATGTGCCAGGCCACGCTGTTCCTGCCCTTCATCTTCCAGGCCGAGCCGGCCCCCTCGCCCGACCGCGTTCACAAGGTCATCGCCAGCGCCGTAGGCATGTTCCTCGCCCACTATGGCGTCAAGAACTGAGGACGGGCCGCGGATGGCGGCATCTGCGGCTCTGTTCTCACCAGCATCGGGCATGCGCTTTCCTTCTCGCGACGGATGACGTCCGAGCTTGGCGTCCGGATCACCCTCGAATCGATCGGAGGGTGCAGGGAAGGCCGGGCGCTGGCCGCGCCCGTGGCCCGCCTGCTCAAAAAAATGCAGGCGGCAGGTACCACAGGTTCAGCCGAGATCACCCGGCCCTCCCTGCGCGATGGGCTTACGACTTATACGTAGTCTCCCCGGTGTCCGGGCTTGTAGCCACCGTCATCAGCGCGATGCGCTGGGCATCGTCGCCAACTTGGCGCCAGCATCGGGGCGCCAGGACCATACGACTTCATCGTCCTGCCGGTCGCGTTCGTCCGCTCGCGATTTCAGCGCGCTGCGCGCCGACAGGCCACCGCTCCCCGCCTCCAACGCTCGTGACGACCGCGAAACGTCCCTCTTCGATCGAGGCGGGATGGCGGTAGACAACCATGAAATTCGGAAAAATGGAAGATCAAAATTTTTGCGCGAGGGACTGGACAGGGCAAATCAGTTTGATCGGGCAAACGAAATCGAATTCTGCGCGCAGCCGGCTTTAACCGCGCGCGACCGCAGCAGCAGCGGGCGACGATACCTCGGCGCCGTATCCGCGGAAGGAGCCTAGCGTCCGAGAAGGGTCGCGAGCCGACCTTGCAAGCGGTTGCGGATTGGGGCAATCGAAGCTCGGCAGCCGCGCATCCTGGGCCTACCATGTCAAAGTTCTTCGCTATGGAATCCGTCGGATCTCCCTGGGGTGACTACGGCGATATTCTTTTGAACGGCCTCGTTGAAGCGACCGAGTGCGTCGGGCCGCCGATCGTCCGCATCTTGCGCACTGGCCCATATGTGCCGCCGATGACCCAGCCATTCGGCTTCATCATCGTCACCGACGAATTTCGACGTGACCTTGAACGCAGCCAGTTGACTGGCTTTGACTTCGAGCAGACTCAGTATGGGAAAGTCGTCCGCCTCGATTGGCAGACTTGGAGCACGGACACCAATGAGCCGATGTCGTATCCCGAGACAGGCGAACCAGAGGACTACATTTTGGGATGCCCCCACGACCCCACTCTTCTGGCGCAGATGCCTCGGTTGTGGGCTCTCGCCGTCCGGCCTACGCCCGAATTGCAGGTCCAGGGCACACATTCCTTCCGCGCAGATCGACATCCGGGCACGGACATCGCTCGTGAGCATACGCTCCATTGGGTAAGCGAGCGTATGAAGGTTTGGCTCGAAAGATCGTCGGCGGCGAGATGGATTGCGTTTCGTTCGATAAGGCCGCGATGAACAATGTCCGCTTCGGGACGATTTCGTTGAAAAAGTCAGCAGTTGCGACGCAGAGATATCGGTGATTCAGTCTGTCTAGTGGGCAGGACTGAAGGTCATGATGGGGCATCGGCAAGTCGAACAGGCTGCGTTGTTCTATGAGTTCTCGCTGGAAAGGCACATCCCAGCCGACCACCTCGTGCGGTCGATCGATAGGTTCGTCGACCTTGAGGACTTACGGCGGGAGCTGGCGCCGTTCTACAGCAACATCGGGCGGCCCTCGATCGATCCGGAGCTGATGATCAGGATGCTCTTGATCGGCTATTGCTTCGGCATCCGATCGGAACGGCGCCTCTGCGATGAAGTCCATCTCAATCTGGCATACCGCTGGTTTTGCCGGCTGGGTCTAGATGGAGCTGTCCCCGATCACTCGACGTTCTCGAAGAACAGGCACGGCCGCTTCCGTGAGAGCGATCTCTTCCGTCGCGTGTTCGAGACCGTCTTGCGCCGCTGCATCCGGGAGCGCCTGATCGGCGGCGAAGGGTTCGCAGTCGACGCGAGCCTGATCAAGGCGGATGCCAATCGGCAGAAGGGAATCGAAGGCGATAAGAGGCTTCCGCCGGAGGCTGCGGGTCGAGCGATCGACGAGTATCTTGCCGTTCTTGATGATGCCGCGTTCAGTGCCGCGACGGAGGTCACGCCCAAGTTTATATCGCCCTCCGACCCGGCGGCGCGCTGGACGGGAGCGCACGGCGGCCAAGCCTTCTTCGCCTACTCGACGAACTATCTGGTCGACGTCGAGAATGCGATCATCGTCGATGTCGAAGCGACCACGGCGATCCGCCAGGCAGAAGTATTGGCCGCCAAGCGCATGATTGAGCGTTCAATCGAAAGGTTCGATCTTTATCCAAGCCGGCTTCTCGGCGACAGCGCCTATGGCTCCGCTGAGATGCTCGGGTGGCTGGTCTACGAGCACGGGATCGAGCCGCACGTGACCGTCTTCGACAAGTCGGCCCGCACCGACGGGACCTTCTCGCGTGAGGCCTTCACCTACGACCATACCAGGGACGTCTATCGCTGTCCCGCTGGCAAACCCCTCACCACTACAGGGACGCTGGTGAACAACGACACGACGGTCCTCTACCGTGCGAGCAAGCGCGATTGTCAAGCATGCTCTCTAAGAAGCAGGTGTTGCCCCAACACCCCGGCTCGAAAAGTGCCGCGCTCGATCTACGAGGGCGCTCGCGACATGGCACGCGAGATCGCAAGCTCATGGGAAGGCCGCACTTCACGCCGGCTCCGCAAGAAGATTGAGATGCTGTTCGCGCATCTCAAGCGCATCCTCAAGCTAGATCGGCTGCGACTAAGAGGGCCGAACGGCGCACGCGACGAGTTCACCCTCGCTGCAGCCGCTCAGAACCTTCGTAAGATGGCCAAGCTGATCCCGATGCCCGCGCTGACGCCCGCGTGAACCACAACGCGCCAATTCGTCCTCGAAACAGATGGCGTTCACGACGAAACTACTGCCGACTTTTTCAACGGAATCGGACAAAATGGGATTCTGGTCGCAACAGCGGCGGAATATCTTCTGTCGTGAATGCACCAGTTGACGCGCTTCAGGATTAAACCTTCCCCGCCGCTGCCAAAGTACCTGCGGCAGCTCGTACCATTGTCATCACCGGCACGAGCAACGGCATTCTACGGCGCGCGACCGCAGTAGCACGGCGTCATCGCGAGCGAAGCGACGCGATCCAGGGGCCGCGCCGAGACTCTCGATTGCCTCAGCCCGATCGGCTGGGGCGGACACGTCGGCGCAAGGACGCCTTGCTCCGCCGCAGCCGCGGGTGATGATGCAACGGCGCCGTATCTGCGGCCGGAGCCTCGAGCCCGAGATGGGCCAAAGGCGGAAGACAAGCCGTGCAACAATCAGCCGACGCTGTCATATCATTCGGTGACGATTGACTTGGGTGAGAGTCTGCAGGAGCTACCGGAACATGCGACGCGACGGGACTCTGTTGAAGCGATATCGGGCGGGTGAGTTCGATCAGGTTTGGCGAGAAATTCGCACCTACCCAAGTATTGAAGGTGAGTTCCGCGAGGAAGTGATGGAGATCGCCGATGCGACCATGCAACGGGTCGTCCAAAACGCCGACCTCGTCGCCTCGCGATTGCAGGCCATTGGCTGGCAGGTCCTATCATCTCAAGATCAAAGTCTTCGGACACCACCGAAATCGAGCGACGAGGCGGTTTTCTCTCGCATTGTCGAGATGTCCGGAGCACCGATTCCACCGACTCTTCTGGCATTCTGGCGTGTCGTTGGTGGAATCAACTTTGTGTGGGACTACAGATCCGAGGATCGTCCGCCGGATCTTGGGTTCGATTTGCCGTCTGAGGAACACGACGCCCTATGCATAGATGCGCCCTCCATCGTTACGGATCTGTTCGATGAATGGATTTATCAGAAGGCAGACACGGAACGAGATCACGAGCATCAGCTGAGTATCGTCTTGGCACCGGACTATCTGCACAAGGCAAACATCAGCGGAGGCAGTCCATATTGCGTCCTGGTGCCATTTCTCGGTGCCGACCCGTTGTTCTCTGACGAGCGACATGGATTGCCGTTCCTCGACTATTTGCGCCTTGCATTCCGTTGGGCAGGCTTTCCCGGTCTCGATCGGCATTCAGCTCGCAGCGATGTGCGGGATTTCATAGCCAGATTCGGAAAAGATCTGCTTCCCTTCTGAGGCTCGACCGGGTCAACGGGCGCGGGCGCGAATGCAGGAGTTGTAGGGCAGGCAAAGCAGCCGCCTGCAGGACGGTCGCGTGCCCGCCATCGCTCCGCGCAGGAGATTGCGGAATGGTGGGCACGGCGCGCGGCGCATCGCGTCTGATCATTGACATCGCGGGCGCGCCTTTGCCCACCCTACCCTGTCGTCATTGCGAGCGTCAGCGAAGCGACACAGGGGCGGCACGAAAGGTCTGGATTGCTTCGTCGCTGCGCTCCTCGCAATGACGATCGGGGCAGCTATCGCGCCACACACCGGCTGTCATCGCCCGGCCTCGACCGGGCGATCCAGTACGCCGAGACGGCGATGATCCCATAGAGAGGCCGCAACGTACTGGATATCCCGCTGCGCGGGTTATGAGGAGGGAGAATTTGGCAGGCGGCGTGCCCTATCGTCTTCCGTGTTACCTCTTCCCGCTCTTCGTGCTGTGGGAATGCGAATGGCTGTGACTATGGCTATGACCATGCGCGTGCCCATGGCCTTGCGCCGGATCGACCGGCATCATCGCGACGTGGCCGTGGCGGACGCCGCGTTCGGCGATGACGTGGTCGGCGAACGCCTTGACCTCGCGACGCTCGCCCTTGAGCACGGTGACCTCGAGGCAGCTCTCCTGGTCGATGTGGACGTGCAGGGTCGCCTGGGCGAGGCCGGAATGGTCGTGCGCCTCCTGCGTCAGGCGCTTCGGCAATTCGCGCGCGGCATGGTCGTAGACGTAGCTGAGAGTCGCGATGCAGTGGCGGCTGTCGGCGGCGCCGGCGTCGGCCGTTTCGAGGCCGCTGCGCAGCAGATCGCGAAACGCCTCCGAGCGGTTGTCGTAGCCGCGCCGGGCCATGAAGGCGTCGACCTCCGCGAGCAGATCGTCGTCGATCGTGATCGTCAGGCGCTGCATGTCCGTCTCCTCGATCTGCGCGGCAAGCGCCTATCCACCAGATGAGTATGATGTTTTCACGTTGACATCATACCGGTGTCACCTTAGCGTTCTTTAACATTCGACAGTGGGGCGATCCAAGCGAGCATGTCGCGGACCAACGAAGGCGCGCGGCAGTTGACGATGCATGCCCTGTGGCGAGCTCTAGGGGCGTGACGATGCGGTGGCGTGGGGCGAGTGTTGGCGTGCTGATGGCGGCATTGGCGCAGCAGGCAAACGCCCATCCGGAACGGGCCCCTGCCGAGTTGCCGACGGTCGACGTCGACGCCCCCCGACGCACGGCCAAGCCCAAGCCGCAGGTCCGGCGCGCGGCGCAGCCGCCGAAGCCGAGCGCGGCCGGTGCGGCTGCGCATGTGATGCCGACCGCCACGACGGCGGCTGCACCGTCCGGCGCGCCCAGTGTCGGCTCCGGCCCGGCGCGGCCGCAAGGCATGGCGAGCGAGGTCGTGATATCCGGCGAGGAGATCAACGCCCGCCCGGCGACGCGCCCCGGCGAGGTGCTGGAAGCGGTGCCCGGCCTGATCGTCACGCAGCACTCCGGCGAAGGCAAAGCCAACCAGTATTTTCTGCGGGGCTACAATCTCGACCACGGCACCGACCTCGCGCTGTTCGTCGACGGCGTGCCGGTCAACATGCGCACCCATGCGCACGGCCAGGGCTATGCCGATCTGAATTGGCTGATGCCGGAAACGATCGGCCGGGTCGACGTCCGCAAGGGCCCCTACTTCGCCGACGAAGGCGACTTCGCCTCGGTGGGAAGTGTCCATATCGGCCTGATCGACAGCGTACCCAAGGCGATCGCGCAGATGACGGCCGGCAGCTTCGGCTATCGCCGTTTCTTCGGCATGGACTCGGTGCATGTCGGTGACGGCCACCTGTTGATTGCCGGTGAAGCCGGCCGCTACGACGGCCCGTGGACCACGCCGGACGACGCCAAGAAGATCAACGGCCTGATGCGCTACTCGCAGGGCACCGCGACCGACGGCTTCACCATCACCGGCATGGCCTATGCGAACCGCTGGACCTCGACCGACCAGGTGCCGGAGCGTGCCATCACCTCGGGCGATCTCGGCCGCTACGACGCGGTCGATCCGACGGACGGCGGCAAGACCAACCGCTTCGCGCTGTCGGGCCGCATCGCCGGCACCGACGAGGCCGGCTCGTGGAAGGCCAACGCCTATTTGGTGAAAAGCCAGCTCGATCTCTACAACAATTTCACCTACGCGCTGAACAACCCAACCTATGGCGACCAGTTTCACCAGCACGACGACCGGCTGATGCTCGGGGCCAACGCCTCGCGCACCTTGAACGGCAGCTTCGCCGGACGGCCGATGGAGACGACGTTCGGCGTCCAGACGCGCTATGACGACATCGCGCTGGCGCTGACGAACACCCGTCAGCGGGTGCTGCTCTCCGACATCGATCCCTTGAGCACCGGCGTCGTTCGTGCCGACAAGGTCGGCGAAGGCAGCGTCGGCCTCTACGTCGAGAACACCGTGCGCTGGACCGACTGGCTGCGCACCACGGTCGGCTATCGCGGCGACTATTATCAGACCCACGTGTATTCGCTGACCAACGGCAACAACACCGGCGATGCCGCAGCCGGCCTCGGCAGCCCGAAATTCCGGATGGTGATCGGGCCGTTCGACAAGACCGAGTTCTTCGTCGGCGCCGGCTATGGCATGCACAGCAACGATGCCCGCGGCGCGACCACGACCGAGGATCCGGCCGATCCGACCAACAAGCTCGCCTCCTCGCCGCTGCTCGTCCGCACCAAGGGCGCCGAGGTCGGCGTGCGCACGCGCATCATTCCGGGGCTCGACTCGTCGCTCAGCTTCTTCCTGCTCAACCAGGATTCCGAGATCCTGTTCTCGGGCGATGCCGGCAACACCGAGGCGAGCCGACCGAGCCGGCGCTATGGCTTCGAGCTGACCAACCATTACCGCCCGGCGTCGTGGATCGACATCGATGCCGATCTGGCGATGACGCATGCGCGCTTCGTCGGCGACAACACCGACCAAGCGGCGGTCTACGCCTCGCTCGCAGGCTACCCCCAGGCCCAGCTCGGCAATGCGCCCGGCAACTACATCCCCAACGCGCCGGCGATGATCGCGTCGGCCGGCATCACGCTCGGCGAGAAGACCGGCTGGTTCGGCGGTCTGCGCTGGCGCTATCTCGGCTCCACGCCGCTGACCGAGGACAACTACTTCCGCTCCACCCCGACCAGCGTGTTCAACGGCCGCATCGGCTTCCGCGACGCCAATGGCTGGCGCATCCAGCTTGACGTGCTGAACCTGCTCAACACCAAGGCCAGCCAGATCTCCTACGGCTACGGCTCGCTGCTGCCGACTGACCAGCTCTACCAGGCGTGCTACGGCTCATCGACCTCCCCGTTGCCGCCCCCGCCGGTGCCGCCGGCCCAGGTCTGCCAGACCGGCGTGATGGACCGCGTGCTGCACCCGATCGAGCCGCTGACGTTTCGGGTGACGGTGGCGGGGACGTTTTGAGGCGGAGCTTGCTAGGTCTCACGCCCTCTCCTCGCGGACGGTGAACTCCCCTCCCCCTTGCGGGGAGGGGTTGGGGGTGGGGGACCACGAGTCCCGCTGTTCGTGATGGAGAGTCGATCTATCAAGAACACTGGAGAATCATCGCGCGCGTCGAACGACCGCAGTCGAACGCGTGAAATCGTTCACGCGTGAAGTGTGCCCCATGGAACGTTCAGCGCGTGGGGACCCCCACCCCCGACCCCTCCCCGCAAGGGCAGGGGAATCGCATATGATTTTTCGGCCTCTATTGCATTGTTCCGCAAGAGAGATTCTGAAGACGACTCCATTGCCGTGGAGGTCGTCGGATGGGGAAGTTGGCGAGGATTTTTGGGCGTGTGCCGGACCCGCGTGCCGGGAACGCGAGGTACACGCTGCTGGAGGTGGTGTTCATCGCTCTGGCCGCCACGTTGTGCGGGGCAGAGTCTTGCGCCGACATGGCCGAGTTCGGAGAGGCGAAGGAAGAGCTGTTGCGGCTCGTTCTCGATCTCGACCACGGCATCCCGAGCCACGATACGTTCAGCCGGGTCTTTCGGCAGCTGGATCCGATGGCCTTCGAACGAGCATTCCGCAAGTTCATGGCGGCGTTTGCCAAGGCCAACAAGATCGAACTGTCGGGCGTGCTGGCGGTCGACGGCAAAGCCTTGCGAGGAGCCTACGAGCGCGGCTCCAAAGCCACGCCGCTGCATTTGGTCAACGTCTTCGCGGTGGACGCCCGAATGGCGCTGGCGCAGAAGAAGGCACCCGGTCGCAACGAGACGGCCGGCGCTCTGGAGGTGCTCGCGCTGCTCGATCTCCAGGGCTGCATCGTCACGGCCGATGCCCTGCATTGTACCAGGGCCTTTGCGTCCAAGGTGCTCGAACGGGGCGGCGATTATGTCTTGGCAGCCAAGGGCAATCGCGCGCCCTTGCACGAGGCGATCATCCAGCAGTTTACGCGCTCCGGCAAGCGAAGCAGCATCCAGCAAGCCGAGCATTCGGGCCACGACCGCAGCGAGACCCGTCGTGCCACGGTCATTCGCAACACCAGCCTGGCCGCGCTGCACGACTTTCCTGGGATCGCAGCCATCGGCCGGGTTACGTCGCGCCGACGCGTGCGGGGACAACCCGCCGACGCGCCGCTCGTGCGCTACTACGTTCTGTCGAAATACATGGCGCCGAAAAAGCTGCTGCAGATCACGCGCGGTCACTGGGGCATCGAGAACAAGCTTCATTGGGTCCTCGACGTGCACTTCGCCGAAGACAGCAATCGGGCACGAAAAGACAACGCCCCGGAAAACCTCGCCATCATGCGCAGGATCGCCCTCAACATCTTGCAGGCATCCCCAAACCCGGCCTCGATACGCCGCAAAATCAAGCGCGCGGGATGGGACGACAGCTTCCTTTTGGAGCTCCTCGGTCATATGCGATAGCCCTGCCCGCAAGGGGGAGGGGACTCACCGCCGGCTGGGCAAGAGTTCGAGCCGTCGCGTGCTATAATGTGTGCCTCTTCTCGGGACCGAAACCATGTCCGACCGCACCACCCATTGGCAGAACGTCTACACCACCAAGGCCGAGACCGAGGTGAGCTGGTACCAGGACGACCCGGCGACGTCGCTGCGGATGATCCGCGAGGCCGGTGCGACACCGACATCGCGGATCATCGACATCGGTGGCGGCGCCTCGCGGCTGGTCGATGCGCTGCTCGCGGCCGGCTACGGCGCGCTCGCCGTGCTCGACATCTCCGACGCGGCACTGGCGACGGCGCGCCGCAGGCTTGGCACGGCGGCGGCCGGGGTGACGTGGATCGCCTCCGACGTCACCACCTGGTCGCCGGACGCGCGCTACGATGTCTGGCACGACCGGGCCGCCTTCCATTTCCTCACCGCGCCCGAAGACCGCGCCGCCTATGTCGACCGCCTGCGCGCGGCCGTGGTGACCGGCGGGGCCGTCATCATCGGCACGTTCGCGCCCGATGGTCCGGAGAGGTGCAGCGGACTGCCGGTCGTCCGCTACGACGCCCACGGACTGGCCGCTGCGCTGGGTCCTGCTTTCACGCTGGAGGACAGTTGCACCGAGGTGCATCGCACGCCATGGGACTCGACGCAGCAGTTCCAGTTCTGCCGCTTCCGCGCCGGTTAGAGCATGATCCGGAAAAGTGGAAACCGGTTTTCCGAAAAGATCATGCTCAAACAAGGAGATGAGATCATGATGCGATTCCGTGGAATCGCATCATGATCTAGTCAGCAGCACAGAGGCGGGCCATCCGACACGACGAGAACCTCGGTGTCGGCATCCTCGCTGCGCGCGGCATCCTCCGCTCCACCAGCCGACGTCTCGCTCTCCGGCGGCGTGCGCCAGGGAATCGGCTTCGGCGGCATCCGCTCCAGACGCTGTGCATCGGCGACGGCGCGGCGTGCCGTCTTCAGCGAGCGGCAGACCAGCACGGCCTGCTCGGCGGTGCCGACCTCGAAGCCCGCCCCAATCGCCTTGATGCGATACGATGCCATCTCCGCCTCTCCCAATCCGGCAGCAACCAGAACCCCGCGCGCCTTGTTCCTGGCGACTGTGGCAGGTCTAGTGTCGGCCAAAGGCGGACGGCAAAACTGGTCAACGGACTCCTAATCCGCAGCGCGTGACGTCGGGGTTTCCGTTTCGGGGCGGGACAGAGCGCGGTCAGGCGCGGCTGACGGCGAAAGAAATCCACAGCCGCGCACAGGAATGGCGAATGGCGAGCAGATGATCGTCCCGATCCCGATTCGCTACTCGCTGTTCCCTATTCGCCCTCTCAATAGTCCCGGAATTCGTCTTCCTCGTTGATCAGCTGGCCGATGCTGCGCGGCTGCTTGCGCGACGGGATCGAGCTGGTCACGTCGGGCTCGCGCTGGCCGTAGCCATAGCGCCGCTGCTGCGCACGTGCCGCCACCGCCTCGCCGGATTGCGCGGCTGGCTGGCAGATCATGCGGCGGCTGGCGCGGCGCATCAGGTCCACATGGATGTGGTCGTAGTGATAGACGTTGGAGCCGGGCGCCAGCACGGTGGTGAACTGCTGGCACGCCCCGCCCTGGATGTCGCGCAGAAAGCCCTGCTCCTCCGGCAGGCCGATCCAGCCGTCCTTGACGCTGATGCGGCGGCCGTCGGCGAGCGTGAAGGCGGCGATGTCGAGCGCGTTGCCGAAGGCATGCTCGGAAATGTGCGCGCTCGGATTGCCGTTCATGCCGCGGCAGGAATAGGCCGAGATCTGCTTGATCTCGACGACCTTGGTGCCGAACCAGCGCTGGGCTGCCGGCTGCACCGACTCCGCGATCCAGCGGTCGAGTGCCGAGACGATCGGACAGGCGAGCGTCGCGGTCGGCTTCACCGCGACCGGGCCGACGGTGCCGACCGGATCGCGCGACGGTCCGAGCCGCGGCGGCGGTTCCTGCTGCGGATAGGCGGTGCGAGCGGCCGGCTGACCGCCAGAGGGCGAATAGGCCGCGTCGGCCGGCTGATTGACGTCGTCCTCGCCGACCGGCGGCTCGAGCTGCAGTGGCGCGCCGGGAGGGGCGCCATAGGACGGCGATGCCGAATTCGGATAGGCCGCACCCGACGCGGGATAGGCCGGCTGCGGCGCCGCCTGCGGCTGATAGGTCGCGGGCGGGGCGTAGCGTTGCGGCGGCTGGTTGATCGGCCAGCGCGGCTGGCCACCGATCGCGGCCGGTGGACGCAGGCTTTCATCGGCGAAGCCATAGCTCGTGGTCGCTTCGCCGAGCGCTGCCACCTTCAGCGGATAGTCGGCGCCGCACATGCCGGGGCCGGAGATCGGATTGATGCGGACGATATCCGCGCTCTCCTTCACCGCGCCCGATTTCAGGCAGGCGATCTCGGCCTCGGCCCGCCACGGCTCGCGCTCCTGGAAGAATCCACGGCCGCAACCCGCAAGCGAGACAAGGACGATGGAGCCGACGAGATACAAACGAACTCCGCGCGTCATATGCAGAGGTTTGCGGCAATTTGCTTAAGGACCTGTCAATGCCGTCCATTTACGGCGCGCAAACCATCGTGACGTGAAAGGCAGTCCATTTACGGGGAAGCGACAACCGCGCTGTCTTTTTTGCCGATGCCGATCGGATATGTGTGGCGCGCGCTTTGCGGAGCAGGCGTCAAGCGCGAGCGCACGCCAGGTGCGCGAGATGCGAAACGGGAGCGGTCCCATGAGCGTTGCCGATCGGCTGAGCATGGTGGTCACGTATGTCGTGTTTGCATTCGTCGGCGCGATCATCGTCGGGATGATCTGATCGCTGCGATCCGACCTCGATCGATGGACGGGCCGCGGTGGGCCGCGTGCGGCCCCAGCCGCATTGGCCTTTCGGCTGTGACCCTTGTCACAGATCGCGCCGTCACCCGCGTCTAAGAGTGCCCTCCAGGTTCACGACGCCGTCCGAGGGAGCTCATTCATGAAGACCGTGTATCTGGCCGCAGCAGCCGTTCTGATCGCGAGCAGCGCCGCGCAGGCCGGCAGCTCGATCGCGTTCAATTTCGACGGACACAAGATCCGCGTCACCGTGCCGCGCAACTGCCAGTCGCTGTCCTGCCTGCAGGTGTCCGGCATCGACCTCAGCGGGCTGAAATCATCCAAGCTCGACGATGACGATGCGCCGGCGGGCAGCGCGCCTGCGGCCGGCGCTCCGGCCCCCGCTGTCGCGGCGCCCGTGGCGGCTCCGCCGGTCGTCAACGCGCCGGCGCCCGCCGCCACCGCGCCAGCCGCGGCCGCGCCAGCCCCCGCATCGCCCACTGCCGCTGCGCCATCCACGACCGTGCAGATGCCGGTGCCGCCGGCGCCGGTCGCGGCGACCGCGCCTGCTCCACAGCCAGCCCCGGCACCCGCGCCGGCCACGGTTGCCGCGGCGCCTGCCGCAGTTCAGCCGGCGCCGGCAGCCGATCCGAACTCGCCGCTCGGGCTGTGGGCCACCGAGGGCGGCAAGGGCAATGTCGTGATCGAGCCGTGCGGCGCCAACATCTGCGGCTTTGCCGAGAAGACGCGGGAGAAGATCCTGATCAACATGAAGCCGAAGGACAGCAAATGGGTCGGCCGCATCCACGATCCGGACGGCGGCGGCAACTACGACTCCACCGTGGTGCTCAAGAATCCGAACACGCTGCGGGTCCAGGGCTGCGCCTTCGGCGGCCTGTTCTGCGGCGGCCAGACCTGGAAGCGCGTGAGCTGATCGCCGTCCCTCGAGATCGGCGAACGCAAAGGCCCCGCCGGGATCAGCACCGGCGGGGTTTCCTCCTCGTGGCGTCTGCTACGCCACCTTGGCGGGGATCGCCGCGGGCATCGCGAGGCGCAGCGGCAGCGACAGCCGTACCCGCAGGCCGCGCGGGGCGTTGGGCATCAGCGCGATGCCGCCGTCATGCTTCTTCATGATCTCCTGCGCGATCGACAGGCCGAGGCCGAAGCCGCCGGCGGAGCGCGCCTGGTCGAGCTTGACGAACGGCTCCAGCGCCCGCGCCTGCAGCGCCTGCGGAATGCCCGGGCCGTCATCGGCGACCTCGATCGCGATCATGCCGTCGGCCAGGGTCGACAGGCTGACCACGACCTCGCTGCCGTGCTTGACCGCGTTCTCGACCACGTTGGTGACGGCGCGCGACAGCGCCCGCGCCCGGCCCTCGCAGACCAGCCGCGACGGTCCATCGAAGCTGACGGCGTGGCCGACATCGGCGAAGTCGCAGCAGATCGTCTCGAGCAGGCTCGCCAGCTCGATCCGCGCCGGCTGCTCGGCCTTGGTGTCGTCGCGCAGGTAGTCGAGCGTCTCGTCGAGCATGCGGCTGACCTGGTCGATGTCGCGCAGCATCGCGCTGCGCATCTCCCCCTGCCCGATGCGCTCCGAGCGCAGCCTGAGCCGCGTCAGCGGCGTGCGCAGGTCGTGGCTGATCGCCGCCAGCATCCGCGTGCGGTCGTCGAGCAGCGCGCGGATGCGCGCCTGCATCTCGTTCAGCGCCTCGGCGACCTGGGCGATCTCCCTGGGCCCGCGCCGGCTCAGCGGCTCCTGCGCGCCCGGCGAGCGGCCGAATGCGGCCGCCGCGCGCGCCATCTCCGACAGCGGCCGGATGATCGCCCGCGCCGCGTAGATCGAAAGCAGCACGCCCAGGATCAGGATGAGAAACAGGAACACCGCCGTCGGCTTCAGCACCATCGACCAGAATTCGAGGCGCGGCACGTCGTCGAACACCAGCGCACGCTCGCCGTCGACCTGGACGATGATCTGGGTCGGCGGCGCCGCACCATAGCCGACGCCGTGGAGCAAGGTGACGTCACGCAGCACGCTGAGCTGACGGCGGGCCAGCCGCGAGGTCCATGGCACGTCCCTGACCGGCTTGGCGAGCAGCGTCAGCGAGGTCAGCGGCACCAGCTCGACCTGGATGCCGGAGCTGCGCAGGCTCGACAGGCTGCTCTCGACGGCCACGGGGTCGTTCGCGGCGCGGACGAAGTGCACCGCCTCGGCGACGCGCGCGATGCCGTAGGCCGGCGATTCCTGCTCGTCGGGCGGATCGAGAAACAGCAGCGCGGCCGCGATCATCAGCACCATGCCGAACAGCACCGACAGCGACGCCAAGGTCACGATCTGCGTGGTGAGGCCGAGGCGCGGGCACGGCTTGCTATCTGGCGTCATCGATGGTCTCGACTCTTGGCGTGAACACGTAGCCGCCGAGGCGCACGGTCTTGATCAGGGACCAACTGCGCGCGCCCGGCTCGATCTTCTGCCGGATACGGCTGATATGGACGTCGATGCTGCGCTCGACCGGCCCGGCCTGCCCGCCGTGCGCAAGCTCGATCAGTTGCTCGCGCGACAGCACGCGGCCGGCATTGCGGCAGAACGCCAGCAGGATGTCGAACTCGGCGCTGGTCAGCGTGATCTTGACGCGGTCGGGATCGAACAGCGTACGCGTCGCCGGCTCGATGCGCCAGCCGTCGAACGTCATCGGCGCCTGCCGCGCCGCGATCACGGCGGGATGCAATTGCGATCGGCGCAGCAGCGCTCGGATACGCGCCACCAGCTCGCGCGGATTGAACGGCTTGACGACATAGTCGTCGGCGCCGAGCTCGAGGCCGAGGATGCGGTCGATGTCCTCGCCTTTTGCGGTCACCATGATGATCGGCACGGTCGAGATCTGGCGCAGGCGGCGGCAGATGCTCATGCCGTCGTCGTCCGGCAGCATCACGTCGAGCATGATGAGGTCGACCTGCTCGCGCTGCAAGAGGTCGTTCATCGCGGCCGCGGAGGACACGAAGCGCGGCGCGAAGCCGTGCTCCTGCAACAGCTCGGTGAGCAGCGCCGCAATCTCCCGGTCATCTTCGACGCAGAGAATGCGCGCGGCTGCCGGTATGTTCGCGTCTGCGGACACGGCGGTATCGTGTGACGACATCATGCGCGGAACATGGTCGATTTGAGTCCAAAAGAACAGCCCGAAGCGAGGTCCGATCGTGGCGAAAGTAAGCTGTATTGTTAAGGCGGAAACATTTCTTCACGCGACTTAATCCTGCGCAATCGTTAACCTGCCTAGGCTCCGCGCATCAAACAAACACGGGGAAGTCCTGCGGCGTGGCCGACCAGCCGGCGCGGCCTCCTTTCGAACCGCGATAGTATCAGCCGCCGTGAAGCCCGTCCTGCTCGCACTCTGCCTCGCCACGCCGCTGCTCGCCGGCTGCGCCGTCGGCCCCGATTACGTGACGCCTGAGTTCGGCGTGCCGAAGCGCTGGAGCAGCGACCGCAATCGGCCGGCGCAGACGCTGAAGCTCGCGCATTGGTGGCGCAACCTCAATGATGACCTGCTCGATCAACTGATCAGCGAGGCGGTTGCCGGCAATCTCGACGTCGCCGCCGCCAAGGCGCGCATCCGCGAGGCGCGGGCGACGCAGCGCCAGGCCATCGGCGCGCTGTTTCCCACAGTGAGCGGCACCGGCACGGCAACGGAGACCCGCAGCGCCGGCAGCTCGACGAGCGGCATCGCGATCGCTCCGACCACCTACAGCCAGTACCAGGCCGGCTTCGATTCGAGCTGGGAGCTGGATCTGTTCGGCGCCAACCGCCGTGCGGTCGAGGCGGCGACCTACGGCGTCGATGCCGCCGAGGACGATCTGCGCGCGACCTTGCTGACGCTGCTCGGCGACGTCGCCTCCAACTACATCGATGCCCGCGCCTACCAGGCGCGAGCGGCGCTGGCGCGGCGCACTGCCGCCTCGCAGCGCGAGACCGCGGCGCTGACCGAGCGCAAGCAGAATGCCGGCTCTGCCTCGGCCGTCGACACCGCCAAGGCGAGCGCGCTGGCCGCCAGCACCGAAGCAACCATCCCGACCTATGAGAGCAGCTATCAGCAGGCCGTGCATCGGCTCGGCGTCCTGCTCGGCCGCGACCCGACGGCCCTGAATCTCCGCCTGTCGCGTGCGACGCCGATCCCATCGCCGCGCCTGCCGCTGCCGAAGGGCATCCCGGCCGACGTGCTGGTCATGCGGCCCGACGTGCGCAAGGCCGAACGGCAGCTCGCGCAGTTCACCGCGAAGATCGGCCAAGCCACCGCCGCGCTGTACCCGGATGTCAGCCTGACCGGCACGGTCTCGACCACGGCGCTGAAGCTCGGCGATCTCGGCAAGAGCTCGACGATCGGCTGGTCGATCGGCCCGAGCGTCTCGGTGCCGATCTTCAACGGCGGCAAGCTGCAGGCCGCCGTCGAGGTCGCGGAAGCGCAGCGCGACGAATACCACGTCGCCTGGCGCAGCGCGGTGCTGAGCGCGCTCGAAGACGTCGAGAACGCCATCGTGAGCCTCGGCCAGGAGCGCATTCGCATCCGCAGCCTGAGCGAGTCGGCGCAGCGCTACGGCGAGGCCGCGCGGCTGTCGCGCTCGCTCTACCAGACCGGCTCCAGCACGTTCCTCGACGTGCTCGATGCCGAGCGCTCGCAATTCACCGCCGAGGACAGCCTGCTCGCGAGCCGCGCTACGCTCGCGAAGAACTACGTGGCGCTGGCCAAGGCGCTGGGCGGCGGTTGGACCGCAGCGATCGACAGCTCGCTGCCCGAGGTCGTCGACAGCGGCACCGGCCCGCATCTCGCACAGGCCGTCGCGCCCAAATAATCTACGATCTGAACTTCAAAAAGTGCCTCCGAAGTGATCCGATGAACGCACCCTTATCCCACATGCCCCGACCGGTCGCGGTCGATGGCGGCCTCGCGCCGGCGCCGAAGCCGAAGCGGCCACGCCGCTGGCCGCTGCTGATCGCCGGAGCGCTCGTCGTTCTGGCCGCCGCGATCGTGCTGGTCATGAGGCTGACCAGCAATCCCAACGCCAATCTCGTCACCGCGCCCGTCACGACCGGCGACATCGAGCAGACCGTGCTCGCCACCGGCACGCTGAAGCCGGTCAAGCTTGTGGCGGTCGGCGCCCAGGCGTCGGGACGGCTGGTCGCGCTCAACGTCAAGCTGGGACAGAAGGTCAGGGCCGGCGATCTGATCGCCGAGATCGACTCGCTGACGCAGCAGAACACGCTGCGCACCAACGAGGCGAGCCTGCGGAGCGTGCGGGCACAGCGTGACGAGAAGGTCGCCACCCTGGCGCTGGCCGAGGCGAACCTGGCGCGGCAGCAGGTCACGCTGGCGCAGAAGGCCTCGTCGCGCGCCGACTACGACAGTGCCGAGGCGACCGTCAAACAGACCCAGGCCCAGATCGCGCAACTCGACGCGCAAATCGTCGAGGCCGAGGTCGCGATCGAGACCGCGCGCGTCAACCTCGGCTACACCAAGATCACGGCCCCGATCGACGGCACCGTGCTGTCGATCGTCACCCAGCAGGGCCAGACCGTGAATGCGGTGCAGTCGGCGCCGACCATCGTCGTGCTCGGCCAGGTCGAGACGATGACCGTGCGGGTGGAGATTTCCGAGGCCGATGTCGTCAAGGTCAGGCCCGGACAGAACGTCTACTTCACCGTGCTGGGCGAGCCCGATCATCGCTACGAAGGCACGCTCGGGTCGATCGAGCCGGCGCCCGAATCGATCAAGAGCGATTCGAGCTTCTCGTCGAGCACGACGACCACGTCGAGCAGCAGCTCCTCCTCGTCCACCACGTCCTCCGCGATCTACTACAATGGCGTGTTCGATATCGCCAATCCGGACGGGCGGCTGATGACCTACATGACGGCCGAGGTCCACATCCTGCTCGGCGAGGCCCGCAAGGTCCCGACCATTCCGTCGTCCGCGCTTGGCAACGCCAATCCCGATGGCAGCTACACGGTGCGCGTGCTGACCGGCGCAGGAACGCTGGAGAAGCGCACCATTCGCGTCGGCCTCAACAACAAGATCCGGGCCGAGGTGCAGTCCGGCCTGCGCGAGGGCGAGCGGGTCGTGATCTCGGCGCCCGAGGAGGGCACGAAGCGAACCGTGATGCCCCCGCCCGGAGGCGCGTGATGACGGAGGTCCTGATCGACCTGCAGAATGTCGGGAGGCGCTACGCGTCCGGCGAAGGCACGGTCCATGCTTTGCGTGGCGTCGACCTCCAGATCGCGCGCGGGGAGATGGTGGCGATCATCGGCCAGTCGGGCTCCGGCAAGTCGACGCTGATGAACATTCTGGGCTGCCTCGACCGCCCGACATCCGGCAGCTACCGGATCGCCGGCCGCGAGATGGGCTCGCTCGATCCGGACGAACTGGCGGCGTTGCGGCGCGAGCATTTCGGCTTCATCTTCCAGCGCTACCATCTGCTGGGCGAACTCAGCGCCGCCGACAATGCCGAGGTGCCTGCGGTCTATGCCGGGCTCGGCCCGGCGGCACGCCACCGCAAGGCCGAGGCGCTGCTGCAGCGGCTCGGCATGGGCAGCCGTACCGACCACAAGCCGGGTCAGCTCTCGGGCGGCCAGCAGCAGCGGGTCTCGATCGCCCGCGCGCTGGTCAACGATCCCGACGTGATCCTGGCCGACGAGCCGACCGGCGCGCTCGACCGCGCCAGCGGCGAGGAGGTGCTGCGCATCCTCGACGAGATCAGCGCCTCCGGGCGCACCGTCATCATCGTCACGCACGATCCGAGCGTCGCGCAGCGCGCCCGGCGCATCATCGAGATCGAGGACGGCCGCGTCATTTCAGACCGGCTCAATCCGCGGACTTCGGAACCCGCGCCAGCCGCAGCGACCGAAGACCACGCAGCGCAGGCGGCGTCGTGGTGGCGCAGCCAGCTCGACCGTTTCCGCGAGGCCGCGCGGATGGCGCTGCTCGCCATGAATGCGCACCGGATGCGCGCATTCCTCACCATGCTCGGCATCATCATCGGCGTCGCCTCGGTCGTGCTGGTGCTGGCGCTCGGCAAGGGCTCGCAGGCCAAGGTGCTGAAGGACATCAACCGGCTCGGCACCAACACGCTGGAATTCTTTCCCGGCAAGGATTTCGGCGATACGCGCTCCAGCAAGATCAGGACGCTGGTGCTCGCTGATGCCAAGGTCATGGCGCAGCAGCCTTATGTCGATGCGATCTCGCCGACGGTCTCGACCACCAGCACGCTGCGGTTCGGCGCGATCGAGGTCAGCGCCCAGATCTCCGGCGTCGGCGAGCAGTATTTCCGGGTCAAGAACACCGAGCTTGCCGAAGGTAGCTATCTCGATGCCGATACCGTGCGCTCCTACGCCCAGGACGCCGTGATCGACGACAATGCGCGCAAGGCGCTGTTTCCCGATCCCGACGTCAGTCCGCTCGGCAGCGTGGTCCTGATCGGCAAGGTGCCCTGCCGCGTCGTCGGCATCACCAAGCAGCAGCAGGCCGGCTTCGGCTCCAGCTCCACGCCGATCGTCTACCTGCCCTACACGACCGTGCAGGCGCGCTTCCTCGGCAACCAGGTGCTGCGCAGCATCAGCGTCCGCGTCGACGAGGCGACGCCGATGGCGGCGGCCGAGCGTGCCGCAACGGCGCTGCTGACGGCGCGGCACAATGCCAAGGATTTCTTCGTCCTCAACACCGATGACATCCGCAAGACCGTCGAAAGCACGACGCAGGTGCTGACACTGCTGGTGGCGGCCATCGCCGTGATCTCGCTCTTGGTCGGCGGCATCGGCGTCATGAACATCATGCTGGTGTCGGTGTCGGAGCGCGTCGGCGAGATCGGGGTGCGCATGGCGGTCGGCGCCCGCCGCAGCGACATCCTGATGCAGTTCCTGATCGAGGCGGTGCTGGTCTGCCTGCTGGGCGGTGCGCTGGGCCTTGCGCTCGCGGTCGGCTTCGGCACGGTCTTCAACGCGCTCGGCGTCGGCTTCCAGCTGATCTATTCGCCGCTCGCCATGGTCGGCGCCGCCGTCACGTCGATGGCGATCGGCATCGGCTTCGGCTACATGCCCGCCCGCAGCGCCTCACGGCTCGATCCGGCAACGGCTCTGGCAAGGGAGTAGGTCGGACGAGCGATAGCAGATCTACTTCACCGGGCGCTTCTCCAGCTTGCGCGCCAGCGTCCGGCGATGCATGCCGAGCCGTCTCGCAGCTTCGGAGATGTTGAAGTCGGTCTCGATCAGGGTCTGGTGGATGCGCTCCCATTCCAGGGTCTTGATCGAAGTGGAGCGCTCGGCCAGCGCCACTTGCGCGTTGCCCTGCGCCTTGCGGAACGCCTCCTCGATGTCGTCGGTGTTCGACGGCTTGGCCAGATAGTGGCAGGCGCCGAGCTTGATCGCCTCGACAGCAGTGGCGATGCTGGCAAAGCCGGTCAGCACCACGATCAGCATCTCCGGATCGTGCGCATGCAGCTTCTCGACGCAGACGAGGCCGGAAGCCCCGCCGAGCTTGAGATCGACGACGGCATAACCGAACGTCTTCTCCTTGAGGATCTCGTCGACGTCCTCGAGCGAGCCGGCGACGACGGCCTCGTAGCCGCGCCGTTCGAACGAGCGCTTCAGGGTGCGTGCAAAACCGTCATCGTCCTCGACGATCAGGAGGGACAGGTCATTCGCCATCGCGCTCTCCAATGACAAGCGTCGACAACGGCAGTGACAGCCGGACGGTCGCTCCACGTCCCCGGTGGTTCCAGGCGGAAACGCTGCCGCCCAGCTTGCGGATCACGTTGACCACCAGGAAAAGGCCCAGGCCGCGGCCCGGGCGGCCCTTGCTCGACTGATAGGGACGTCCGAGTTGCCCCAGCATCGCCGGATCAAAACCCGGCCCGCGATCGCTGACGCTGAGCAGCAGCTGATCACCATCTCGTTCGACCACGAACTCCACCCACTCGCGCGAGACTTCGAACGCGTTGTCGAGCACGTTGACGATCGCCTGCTTCAGGGCGACGTCGGAGACGATCGCCGGATCCGAGCCGAACTCGTTGCGGAACATCAGATTGCGCGCCGAGCGCGCCGCGCTCCATTCGGCGACCAACGTCGTCAGGAACGCCTTCAACGTCGTCGGCGCCGAGCCTTCGCCGCGCGCCTGACCGGCCGAGACCAGGATGTCAGTCACGATCGACTTGCAGCGCTGCACCGCCGCTTCCATTTCGGTGAAATCCTCCGCGAGCGTCGGATCGGCAGAGATCACGGTCATGCGGCGCCAATCGTTCAGGATGACCGAGATCGACGCCAGCGGCGTACCAAGCTCATGCGCGGCGCCTGAGGCGAGCAGGCCCATGCGGATGATGTGATCCTGCTCGACGGCGTGCTGGCGCAGATCGGCGAGTTTGGCGTCGCGCTCGCGCAGGTTCCGGTTGATGCGGGTGACGAAGACGACGAGCAGCACGGCGTCGAGCATGAAGCCGACGAACATGCCGGTGATGTGCAGGGTGAAGGCATCGCTGACATGATGCTGCGGCAGTTGCAGCGGGCGGTACTCGATGGTGAGCCAGATGAAGCTGAGCACCGTCAGCGCGACCAGCGACCAGGACGAACGCGCGTCGAGCAGCACGGCCCCCAGCGTCACCTGCAGCAGATAGAGACACGTGAACGGGTTCGACGCGCCGCCGGTGAGATAGAGTTCCGATGTCAACGCCACCACGTCGAGCATCAGCGCGATCAGCAAATGGCGATTGCCGACGTCGTCGCGCCTGCGCAGCCAGATATGGCTGGCGATGTTGAGCACCACCAGCGCGCAGATGATCGCCGCCATCGGCAGCACCGGCAGCGCAATGCCGAACCAGGTGGTCACGAAGCCGATGGTGACGATCTGGCCGACCACGGCGATCCAGCGCAGCTGGATCAGCAGCACCATGTTCTTGCGGTTGGTCGCGTCCTTGGTCGGCAGCGGCGCGTTGATCTCGGGTGTGGCGATCGCGGCCACGACTCCGAACGGCAAATTGGGGGCCTCGCTGCTCATGAGGGCCCGTCCGATCTCCGCCGGCAGAACGGCAAGCGTCGATCGCTCAAGACGCCGTCCCGCATCCACCCATGTCCTGCCGCTGCTGATCCCATTCCACATCCTGCGCTGCCGGCGCGCCGGGCTCACGCTGCGCGCGGCGGAGCCGCTGCAGCCCGGCGCCGGCCAGCATGAGGGCCAATGTAAACCAGGTCAGCGCGTAAACCAGATGGTTGTTCGGAAACGAGATCACGGTGAGTCCGCCGATTGGAAGTCCGCCAGGATTCGGGGTCGCATCGGCATCGACGAAGAATGGTGCGACGTCGGACAGACTGCGCGCCGCCGCGATCGCCGCGACGTCACGTGAATACCAGCGATTCCCCGCGGGATCGTTGTGGCGCAGGAAGCCGCCGCCAGGCTCGGAGATCCGCAGCAATCCGGTCACGCTGACCGTGCCATTCGGGTTCCCGGCGCTGCGGCTTGCGGGCGCGCGGCGATCCGCGGGCACGAAGCCACGATTGACGAGCACGGCGCCGCCGGCGGTCTGCAGCGGCGTCACCACCCAATAGCCGGAGCCCTCGACCGTCAGCGCCTGGACCAGCGTCTCGCGGTCGTTGAGGAAGCGGCCGCTCAACGTTATCAGCTTGTACTCGTCGCTGCTGCGATCGATGGCCGGCCAATCCGCCGGGCTCGGCGCCGGCACGGGCGCGGCATGAACGCGGCGCTCGACGCGATCGATCAGGTCGAGCTTCCAGGCCCGCCGCTCGATCTGCCAGACGCCCAGCGCGAGCAGCATCGCGACGCAGGCAACCCACGCCGCACCGATCGCGAGCCGCAGCGCGCCGGATCGCCCGCGGCCGGCCTCGTCGCGTTCCCCTGCCCCGTCGGCAGGAGCTGACATCACGGCGTCTGGCCCATCTCGTGCACCGGCATCATGTTGGTGGTCAGGTGATGCATGACCCAGAGCGAGCCGCTGAGCGCGATCACCACCATGATGATGGTGAAGATCAGCGCCATCATGGTCCAGCCGCCCTCGGCCTTGGTGTTCATGTGCAGGAAGAAGATCATGTGGACGACGACCTGCACGGCCGCGAATGCCATGATGATCAGCGCCGTGGCCTGCTTGTCGAGCGAGCCGTTCATGACCAGCAGAAACGGAATCGCCGTCAGGACGACGGAGGCGCCGAAGCCGATCAGTTGGCCCGAGCGCGTGCCGGCATGGTCGTCCGCCGAACCGTGCGCATGTGCATCAGAGCTCATCGAAGCATCCCCATCAGATAGACGAAGGTGAAGACACCAATCCAGATCACGTCGAGGAAGTGCCAGAACATGCTGAGGCAGACCAGCCGGCGGCGGTTGGCCTCGATCAGGCCGTGGGTCCTGACCTGCACCATCAGGGTGACCAGCCAGACCAGACCGAACGTCACATGCAGGCCGTGGGTTCCTACCAGCGTGAAGAACGACGACAGGAAGGCGCTGCGCTGCGGCGTCGCGCCCTCATGGATCATGTGCGCGAACTCGGTCAGCTCGATACCGAGAAAGGCGAGGCCGAACAGCCCGGTCACCACGAGCCAGGCCTGCATCGCGCCAACGCGGTTCCGCTGCATCGACAGCATCGCGAAGCCATAGGTGAGCGACGACAGCAGCAGGAACGAGGTGTTGACCGCGACCAGCGACAGGTCGAACAGATCCTTCGGCGCCGGCCCGGCGGCGTACTTGGCGCCGAGCACGCCATAGACGGCAAACAGGATCGCAAAGATGAGACAGTCGCTCATCAGATAGATCCAGAAGCCGAGCATCGTGCTGCTGCCTTCGGGATGCTCGTGCTCGTCGACGACATAGAAGACCGGCTCCCCGGCCTTCATCGTGCCCATCGCAACGGTCATGACTTGGCTCCTGCCACGAGCAGCTTGGTGCGCGCACGCTCGACGCTTATGACCTCATCGGCCGGGATGTGGAAGCTGCGGTGATAGTTGAAGGTGTGGCCGATCGCGACCGCGAGCAGCGCGACGAAGCTGCCTGCCGCCATCCACCACATGTACCAGATCAGTCCGAATGCCATGGTGGTGCTGAGGCCCGCCAGAATCACGCCGGTACCGGTGTTGCTCGGCATGTGGATCGCCTTGAAGCCGGCGAGCGGACGCGCGTAGCCGCGGCGCTTCATGTCCCACCAGGCGTCGTTGTCGTGGACGACGGGCGTGAAGGCGAAGTTGTAGGCCGGCGGCGGCGACGACGTCGCCCATTCCAGGGTGCGCGCATTCCAGGGATCGCCGGAGACGTCGGCGAGCTGCTCGCGGCGGAGGATGCTGACCGCGATCTGGATCAGGAAGCTCGCGATGCCCAGCAGGATCAGGAACGCGCCGATGCCGGCGATGATGAACCATATCTGCAGGCTCGGATCGTCGAAGGTGCGCAGCCGACGGGTCACGCCCATCAGGCCGAGCACGTAGAGCGGCATGAAGGCGAAGTAGAAGCCCACCGTCCAGAACCAGAACGACATCTTGCCCCAGAACGGATCGAGCCTGAAGCCGAACGCTTTGGGGAACCAGTAGGCGATGCCGGCGAACAGGCCGAACAGCACGCCGCCGATGATGACGTTGTGGAAATGCGCGACCAGGAACAGGCTGTTGTGCAAGACGAAGTCGGCCGGCGGCACCGCAAGCAGCACGCCGGTCATGCCACCGATCACGAAGGTCAGCATGAAGGCGACCGTCCACATCATCGGCAGCTCGAAGCGGATGCGGCCGCGATACATCGTGAACAACCAGTTGAACATCTTCGCGCCGGTCGGGATCGAGATGATCATCGTGGTGATGCCGAAGAACGAGTTCACGCTGGCGCCGGAGCCCATCGTGAAGAAGTGGTGCAGCCAGACCAGGTAGGACAGGATGGTGATGACGACGGTGGCGTAGACCATCGAGGTGTAGCCGAACAGCCGCTTGCCCGAGAAGGTCGAGGTCACCTCGGAGAAGATGCCGAAGGCCGGCAGGATGAGGATGTAGACCTCCGGATGGCCCCAGATCCAGATGAGGTTGACATACATCATCGGATCGCCGCCGAAATCATTGGTGAAGAAGTTGGTTCCGACGTAACGATCGAGCGACAGCAGCGCCAGCACCGCCGTCAGCACCGGGAAGGAGGCGACGATCAGCACGTTGGTGCACAGCGAGGTCCAGGTGAAGACTGGCATCTTCATCATGGTCATGCCGGGCGCACGCATTTTCACGATCGTGCAGATCAGGTTGACGCCGGACAACAGCGTGCCAACGCCGGCGACCTGCAGCGCCCAGATGTAATAGTCGACGCCGACATCCGGACTGTAGGAGAGATTCGACAGCGGCGGATAGGCCAGCCAGCCGGTGCGCGCGAACTCGCCGACGAACAGCGAGCACATCACCAGAACGGCGCCCGACGTGGTCATCCAGAAGCTGAAATTGTTGAGGAACGGGAACGACACGTCGCGGGCGCCGATCTGCAGCGGCACAACGTAGTTCATCAGGCCGGTGACCAAAGGCATCGCCACGAAGAAGATCATGATCACGCCGTGCGCCGTGAACACCTGATCATAGTGGTGCGAGTTGAGATAACCTTCGGAGCCGTTGAACGCGATCGCCTGCTGAAGGCGCATCATCAGCGCATCGGCGAAGCCGCGCAGCAGCATGACGATGCCGAGCACCATGTACATGATTCCGATGCGCTTGTGGTCGACGGTCGTGAACCACTCCTTCCAGAGATAGCCCCACAACCGGAAATAGGTGACGGCGCCGAACAGCGTGAGGCCGCCGAGCGCGACCATCGCGAAGGTGCCGACGATGATCGGCTCGTGCAACGGCAGCGACTCCAGCGTCAGCCGGCCGAAGATGAACCTGGTGAGATTGGCAGTGTCGAACATGATGTGACCCTCACGAATCCGACGTCACGAATCCGATTTGGAGGTTGTCCCCGTGATGAAGGTGGCCTTGGACGGCCGCAGCAGGCCGGGCCGCTCCAATCCACGGCCCTGCAGCGGCGTCCAGTCGAGCGGCGCCAGGACCGTCGGCGAGGAATCGTCGGCCATCCGCGTGACCTGATCGCCCGGTAGGCAGACGCCGCCGGCAACGAAGCTCGGCTCGGCGCCGAACACGGCGCCGCGGCCGGCGAACTTGTCGTAGGCGAGCGGCAGCGTGTTGCGGACGCCGGCCATGCCCATGCCGCCTCTCGCGTCGATCGCCATCATCTCACTCATGCACATCTTGCCGGGCTCGACGCACATGTTGAGGATGGCGCGAAACAGGTCGCTATCCACCGATGCGTAGTAGCGGACCGGCTCGTTCGCGCTGGGACGCTCCAGCTTGAGATAGTCCGGCTTGCCAAGCCCGGCACCGCTGGCCTTGGCCTTCTCGATCCAACCGGCGAATTCGACATCAGACAGGCCATGAAAGGCAAAGCGCATGCCGGAGAAACCGGCGCCGCTGTAGTTCGCCGAGAAGCCGCGATAGACGCCGGGCTTGTTGATGATGGCGTGCAGCCGGCTCTGCATGCCCGGCATCGCATAGATCTGGCCGGCGAGCGCGGGGATGTAGAACGAGTTCATCACCGACGACGAGGTGATCCTGAAATCGAGCGGCCGGTTCACCGGCGCCGCAAGCTCGTTGAGGCTGGCGATGCCATATTCGGGATAGATGAACAGCCACTTCCAATCGAGCGCGACGACGTTGACCTCGAGCGGCTTGTCCTGCGGCGTCACCGCGCGCTCGGCGGAGATGCGCCCGAGCGTGCGATAGGGATCGAGCAGATGCGTGCCCATCCACGTCACCGCGCCCAGGCAGATGATGATGAGCAGCGGCGCCGCCCAGATCAGAAGCTCGAGCTGGGTGGAGTGATCCCAATCCGGCGTGTAGGCCGCCGCCTGGTTCGACTGGCGGTAGCGCCAGGCCACGATGGCGGTTGCCGCCATCACCGGCACCACGATCAGCAGCATCAGCACGGTTGCGATGATCACGAGATCGCGTTGCTGGGCGGCCACGTCACCGGAGGGCGAGAGCACGACCAGATTGCAGCCTCCGAGCGCGAGCCCCAGCGGCAGCAGTGCCAAGAATTTCCAGTAACGCACGCTCAACCTCGTCGCACGGCGGATCTCTGAACGAGGCCTCACGTAGCGACCGGACGACACGGCCGACATTGGACAATTTGTCCAATACCGGAGCGGCGCCGAGGACGACAATTACGGGGCGACAATAGAGTATGAGAGGACTGCAGGCAGCGCGATGACACAGGCAGCGGCGACCGCCGACGGCGAAACCCATCTCTCCCGCACGCATGAGGCGCATCCGGGCGAGATCGCGATCGGCGTGATCATCGGGCGCACGTCGGAGTTCTTCGACTTCTTCGTCTATGCCATCGCCTCGGTGATCGTATTTCCGCGCCTCGTGTTTCCGTTCGCCGACGAGCTGACGCAGACCCTGTATTCGTTCGCGCTGTTCGCGCTCGCCTTCATCGCACGCCCGTTCGGCAGCGTGATCTTCATGGCGATCGACCGCCGCTACGGCAAGAGCGCCAAGCTGATCACCGCATTGTTCCTGCTCGGCACCTCGACCGTCGCGATCGCGTTCCTGCCGAGCTACCACACCGTCGGCGCCGCGGCGATCTGGCTGCTGGCGCTGGCGCGAATCGGCCAGGGCCTCGCCTGGGGCGGCGCCTGGGACGGCCTCGCCTCGCTGCTCGCCATGAATGCGCCGGAGCACCGGCGCGGCTGGTATGCGATGATCCCGCAGCTCGGCGCGCCGCTCGGGCTGATCGTCGCCAGTGTGCTGTTCGCGTTCTTCGTCGGTTATCTCTCCGCGGCCGACTTCTTCGACTGGGGCTGGCGTTACCCGTTCTTCGTGGCGTTTGCCATCAACGTCGTGGCGCTGTTCGCGCGGTTGCGCATGGTGGTGACGCCGGAATATGACGAGCTGTTCCAGTCGCGCGAATTGCAGCCGGCACGCGTCGCCACCACGATTCGGCACGAGGGTCGCAACATCGTGATCGGCGCCTTCGCGCCGCTGGCGAGCTTCGCGCTGTTCCACATGGTGACGGTGTTTCCGCTGTCCTGGGTATTCCTGTTCACCAAGGAGACCCCGGCGCGCTTCCTGATCATCGAGGCCGTCGGCGCGGTGTTCGGCGTCGTCGCGATCGTGGTGTCCGGCATGCTGGCCGACCGCATCGGGCGCAAGTCGCTCCTGATCGGCTCGGCGATCGCGATCGCGGTGTTCTCCGGCTTCGCGCCGCAACTGCTCGACGCCGGCCCGGTCGGCGAGACCATCTACATGGTGCTCGGCTTCATCCTGCTCGGCCTGTCGTTCGGCCAGTCCTCGGGCGCGATCGCCGCCAACTTCGCGCGCACCTATCGCTACACGGCCTCGGCCCTGACCGCCGACCTCGCCTGGCTGTTCGGCGCCGGCTTCGCGCCGCTGGCGGCATTGGTGCTCGCCGCCAATCTCGGCCTGATTTCGGCCGGCGGTTATCTCTTGTCCGGCGCCGTCTGCACCCTGCTCGCGCTTTGGCTCAGCGCGCCGCGGCAGATGCAGCAGGTGTAGGGCGCTACGAGCCCCGCCACTTGCGTTCGGCCTCGTCCCACGCCGCGAGCGGCTGCAGGTCCGGCACCCAGGCGAGTCCGGTCTTGGCGTCGGACGAGACCGCCTCCGGCGTCACCACCATGTCGAGTAGCGCCGGGCAGTTGGCGAGCGCGCGCTGGATCGCAGGGCCGAGTTGCTCCTCGGTCTCGACGCGCTCGGCATGCATGCCGAAGGCGCGCGCCATCGCGGCGTGATCGGCAAATTGCAGCCTGGTGCCCACGACCTTGCCATGGGTGACGGTCTGGTCGTGGACCTCGATCTGCCAAGCGCCATTGTTGGCGACAACGATCAGCACCGGCGCCTTGTGGCGCACCGCGGTGTCGACCTCGATCGCGTTGAAGCCGAACGCGCCGTCGCCGGTCGCGACCACCACCGGCTTGTCTGGATAGGCCAGGCTCGCGGCAATGCCATAGGGCACGCCGATGCCGATACAGCCGAACGGGCCGGGATCGAGCATCAGGGGCGCGCTCAGGCCGACGCGGGCGAAGGACAGGAAATCACCGCCGTCGGTGATGACCACGGCGTCATTGCCGATCGCGTCCTGAATGGCCGAGAGCACGCGATTCGGATGCAACCGGCCGTCGGAGCCGGCCAGCGCCGTCGCCATGCTCTGCTTCAGCTTGGTCGCGCGCTCCTGATGCGCCGCCCGCAGTCTTGCAGCCCATTGCCGATCGACGGCCGACTCGCGATTGCCCGCCAGCGACACCATCGCGTGCAAGGTCTCCGCTGGTGTCGCCAGGATCTCGGCCGCACCGCGACGGTTGTCGCGCAGCTCGCTGGCGGTGTCGCTGATGCGGACGAATTTGGCGTCCTTGAACACAGCCGGGGAGCCGTAGGCGAGCTGGAAGTCGAGCCGGCGGCCGACCGTCAGCACGACATCGGCATCGCCCATCACGGCGCCGCGCATGGCGCCGACCACCGAGGGGTGATCGTCGGGCACGAGCCCCCTGCTCTCGCCGGTGTCGAGATAGACGGCGCCGAGCCGGTCGAGCAGCGCGATCAGCTCAGGGCCGGCGCCGCGCGCGCCGCGGCCGGAGATGACGAGCACGCGGCGCGCCGACCACAACAGCTCGACCGCCTTCTCGACCTCGGCCGGATCAGGCCGCGCTGCCGCGCGCGGCTTCGGCGCGAGATGCTCCTCCAGTTGCAGCGCCTTGGGCACGATGCCGCGCAAAGTATCCACCGGGAAATCGATGAAAACGGGCCCGGGCTCGCCGCCGTCGCCGAAGGCGCGGGAGATCGCCTCGTCGAGCTCCTGCAGCACCAGCGACGGTTCCCGCACGGTGCGCGCATAGCGCGTGATCGAGCGCACCAGCTGGGTGTGATCCATGTCCTGCAGGCCGCCGCGGTTCTCCTGCGGCCGCGGATTGCCGCCCGAGATCACCAGCACCGGCGCGCGCGAGACATGGGCATTGGCGATGCCGGTGATCGCGTTGGTCATGCCCGGCCCGGCGGTGACCAGCGCGACGCCGAGCTCGCCGGTGAGCTCCGCATGCGCCTGCGCCATGTGCACGGCGGCGCGCTCGTCGCGCACGTCGATGATGCCGATGCCTTCCGCGTCCAGCCGCATCCAGATCGGCATGATGTGGCCGCCGCACAGCGCGAACACGCGGCTGACGCCGCGGCGCTTGAGCAGGCGGGCGATCAGATCGGCGGCACTGTCGGGAGAGATCTTCATCTGACGACTCCTGCGGATGGTGACGTGATCAGCCCGGCGCGAGCCAGGCCACGAGCAGCGAGACAGTGAGGACGGCGAAGATGTGTGAAACGAGAATCGAGCCGGAGGTGACGCCGGCCTCCAGGCCGTAGAGCTTGGCGATCGTGAATGGTCCCGAGCCGATCGGCAGCGCGCTCAGGATCACGGCCGAATGCGACCACAGCGGCGGCATCGAGAACACGTGAAAGGCGAGCAGCGCGGTCACCGCCGGCTGCATCACGAGCTTCAGCGAGACGAGGATGACGATCGAGGTCGCATCGCGCGTCGCGACGCGCTCCTGTGCCAGGAACAGCCCGATGCAGACCAGCGCGGCCGGCGAGGCTGCGCCGCCGAGCAAGGTCGTGAAGCTGAGGAATGGCGCCGGCAGTGAGAATCCGCTGAGGCCGACCGCGAGTCCGGCGACGGGCGCGATGAACAGCGGGCTGGTCAGCAGCGAACGCGCCACCTTGGCGACCGTCGCGCCCAGCGTGGCGCCCTTCTGCAGATCCATCTCGACGACCACGATCGCGAACAGGAACAGCACGCAGGCCGTGAACAGGGTGGCGATGATCGAGGCCGGCGCGCTGTCCGGACCGAACACCAGGAGGCACATCGGAATGCCCATGAAGCCGACATTGCTGTAGCCGGCGTCCAGCCCCTCGATGCTGGCGTTCGCAACGCGCCGGCCGCGCAGACGGCTGATCACGAAGCCCGTCGCGAACGTCGCGGCGATGCCGCCGCAGAACGCGCCGATGAAGCCGAACTGGCTGACCTGCTCGACGCCGATCTTGGACATCGCGGTGAAGATCAGCGCCGGCAGCGCCAGATAGACGGCAAAACGGTTGAGATTGTCGGTCGCGGTGCGATCGAACACGCCGAACCAGCCACACAGGAATCCGGTCAGGATCAGCGCGAAGATCGGAAGGGCGGAATTGAGGACGGCCTGCATCGCAACTACATATCAGACCGTAAGCCATTGCAGCGACTCACTGCGAGAATCTCTTCTTCAGCTCGCGATGCAGGATCTTGCCCGTCGCGTTGCGCGGCATCTCGGCGTCGGTGATGAAGGCGTAGGAGCGCGGTCGCTTGAAGCCGGCGAGTCGTTCTTTCGCCCATTCGACCAGGTCGCTCTCCTTCACCGCCATGCCGTCGCGCGCCACGATCACGGCATGGACCCGCTCGCCCCATTTGTCGTCGGGCAGGCCGATCACGGCGATGTCCTTGACGGCCGGATGGGCCCCGACCTGCGCTTCGACCTCGGAGGGATAGATGTTCTCGCCGCCCGAGATGATCATGTTGCTCTTGCGGTCGGCGAGATGGATGTAGCCGTCGGCATCGCGGCGCGCCATGTCGCCGACCGAGCAATAGTCACCGCGGAACGCCTCCGCGGTCTTCTCCGGCAGGCGCCAATAGCAGTCGAAGGTGTGCGCGTTCGACGAATAGAGCTCGCCCGCCTCGCCGTCCGGCACCTCGTGGCCGGCCTCGTCGAGGATGCGGATCGGTGCGGCGCCGACACACTCGCGCCCGACCGAGCCGGGCTTGGTGAACTGCTCATGCGGATGCAGCATGGTGACCCAGCCAGTCTCGGTCGCGCCATACAGCTCGTAGAGCCCGGACTTCGGAAACATCTCCATCACCTCGCGCTTGGTCTCCGGGCGCGCCGGCGCCGAGGAGATCATCAGCTTGGTGACGGCGCTGAAATCATGCTGCGCGCGCACCGCGCGCGGCAGATCCAGCATCATGATGTAGTGAGTCGGCACCAGCGACGTGAACGTGGAGCCGCCATCGGCAAGCGTCGTCACGGCGTGCTCGGGATCGAAGCTCTTGCGCGAATAGATCGAGTTGACGCCGCCGATATAGCCGAACGCGCCGAAGAAGTTCAGCGAATTGGCATGGCACATCGGCATCACCAACAGCGCGCCGTCGTTGCGGTTCAGCTTCAGCTCGATCTCGGTGACCATCGACAGCAGCACGGCGCTGCGATGACTGCGCAGCACGCCCTTGGGCTTGCCGGTCGTGCCCGAGGTGTACATCAACGTCCAGGGATCGGACAGCGCGACCTGCTGCTCCGGCTCGCGGGACGACGCCTGCGCGATGATGTCCTCGTAGCCGCGATAGCCGGCCGGGCGCGGCCTGGTGCCAAAGTGGATGAAGCGGTCGTCGGCGATGCCAAGATCCTTGCGCGTCTCCTCGACCAGGCCCACGAGTTCGTCCTGCACGATGACAGCGGCCGCTTCGGCATTCTGCACGATGAACTGCATCTCGGGCGCGGTGAGGCGGAAATTGATCGGCAGCGCCACCAGGCCGGCCTTGGCCGTGGCTGCATAGATCTCGCACCATTCGACACAATTGTAGGCAAGGATCGCAACCCGATCGCCCTTGGCAAGGCCGAGCCCGAGCAGCGCGTTTGCGAGCCGGCACGCGCGCTCGTTCCACAGCGCAAAGCTCATCGCACGTTCGAGATCTCGGGCACCGGTGCGCTCCGGCGACATGCGCGCATGGGCCGACAGCATCTGCCCGAAATTCAAGAGATCCCTCATCGTCGTTTCCTCCCGGCAACCGGGTTCACGACGCCGACTGGCGCGCGCCTCCAGCGGAGCGCGATGAAGGTCGGCGGCGGATTAGTTGATATCCTTGGTGATCCGCACCAGCGTCTGATCGACGAAGCTCTTGGCGTCCTGATCCGGCTTGCGGAACAGCTCGCGCTCGACCGTCAGCGTCCGGCCTGGCACCGTCTTCTTGCAGACCTCGCGCAGGAACACGCCCCCGACGGGCTGCTCGCCTGCGGTCGGCTGCTGCTCCTTGCACTCCCAGCCCTCGGCGCCATAGCGCGACTTCACCTGGTTGCCGAGCAGGAACGCCTTCTTGCGAATATAGAGCCGCGCCTTCGGATCGGTCTCGATCGTCAGGCCGGTGACGGTGCCCTTGTCGTCGACCAGGACCGTCAGCAGCACGGGATGACCGGCCACCTTTGTGCCGTCCTGGCTGGTCTCCGGATCGAAATCGAAGCGCACCGCGTGCCGCGCCTGCTCGTCCGCGGGACAGTCGCGCCATGCCGACCACGCATTGAGCTTGCGATTCGGATCCTTGGCGCAAGTCAGATTGACATAGCCCTGATCGGGCAGGTCGCCGACCGGCATGCCGACGGTGATGTCACGCAGATCGTAGTTCGGCACCGCCTGCGCGGAGGCCGCGTGCATCACGAACGACAGCACGAACGTGGCGAAGATCGCAGCGCAGGTCGACCGCTTCATTTCGATGGCTCGCTTGCAGGCTTGGTGGCATTCGCCTTGTAGATATCGCAGACCCGCGACGTGTTGCCGAAGAAGGCGGTGCACTCGTCGTAGGTCGGCTCGCCGCGCCCCTTGATGTGCGCGAGCACGTAGTCCGCGACCGCCTCGATGTCGTTCGGCCGCAGGAACACGCCGCCTTCCGGCGGCATGCGCTCGCCGACATCCTGGCGGCTCATGCCGTAGCACTTCGCCGTGTCATAGGAGCCGCGCGCGAAGTACGGCATGCCCGTCCCGGGCCGGCCGCAGGTCACGGTCTCGATGATCTGGTCACGAGTGAGCTGCGTCCTGCGCAGCGACAGCGCGTCGCCGCCATAGCCACCACCGCCATTGCCGTGCCATTTGTGGCAGCCGACGCAGTTCGCGCGCTTGAACACGGCCTTGCCGGCCTCGGTCGGATCCGCCGGCGCCGCGGACTGCGCCGACGCGAGCGAAGCGGAGCCGAGGACGAGAGCCGACGTCACGGCGAACGTGATCGCACTGAGTTTCATCTGATCTTCTTGTCGAACAGGGGATAGGAGGCGGAGCGGAGGCCATGCCTCCGCTCCGCAGCCGACTTCACAGCGAGAAGACGTAGAGCATCGAGCCGGGCTGGATCTTCTTCAGCTCGGGCGTGGATTCGATGAACCACTTGTCCCAGGCGCCGCCGAGACCGACCAGGATCGCGACATACTGCTTGCCGTCGACCGAGAACGTCACGGGAGGCGCATTGACGCCGCCACCGGTGTTGAACTCCCACAGCTTCTGCAGGGTCTTGGCATCGAGCGCCATCACCTCGCCCGAGGGCTGACCGGTGAAGACGAGGTCAGGCGTCGACAGCATGCCGCCGAGATTCGGGAACGGCGTCTCCATCTTGCCGGCGATCTTGCCGGTGGTGACGTCGATCGCGGTCACGCTGCCCGTGATCTTGAACGGCTGGCTCGGTCCGCCGCCGGTCCAGAACTCGCGCGGCTTCAGCTTGTCCTTGGTCGCTTCTTCCACGGTGATCCGGTTGCAGCTCTCGATCACCGGGATGTACCAGAGCTTCAGGTCCGGATTGTACGAGGTCGGCGGCCAGTTCTTGCCGCCCATGTTGCCTGGGCAGATGTCCGCGACCTTGTTCTCACGATGCGGCGACACCGACGCATTGTAGCGCTGCACCGGGTTCTTCGGATCATACTCGATCGGCTTGCCGGTCTCGGCATCGAGCCCCTTGGTCCAGGTCACCTTCTTGACGAAGGGCAGGCCCCAGATGAACTTGCCGCTGGTGCGGTCGATCGCATAGGCAAAGCCGTTGCGGTCGGCCTCGAGCGCGAGCTTCAGGGTGGAGCCGTTCGGCGCGGGCACATCGACCAGGACATTCTCGGCGACGCTGTCATAGTCGAAGGGATCGTTCGGCGTGTGCTGATAGTGCCACTTGATCTTGCCGGTGTTGGCATCGAGCGCCAGCGAACTGTCGGTGTAGAGGTTGTCGCCCGGACGATAGGCGTTGTCCCAGTCCGGACCGGGATTGCCGACGCCCCAGATGATGGTGTCGGTCGCCGGGTCGTAGGTCCCGGTCACCCAGGTCGAGCCGCCGCCGGCCGCGGCCGCGTCGTTGCTGTCCTTCCAGGTCTCGCTGCCCGGCTCGCCCTTCCCCGGAATGGTGTGGGTGCGCCAGACCTCCTTCTGCGTGCCGAGATCGGTCGCCGCGATCCAGCCGCGGATGCCGTATTCGGCGCCGGCCACGCCCGAGATCGCCATGTTCTTCACGATCAGCGGCGCACCGGTGATCACCTCGCCCTTGTCGGGATCGGCGACCTGGCGCTGCCAGGCGACCTGTCCGGTCTCCTTGTTGGTCGCGATCAGGCGGCCGTCGAGCGTGTGCGAAATGACGAGATTGCCCCACAGCGCGACGCCGCGATTGTCGACGCCGCAGCAGGCGATCGCACCGGCCCAGTCGTGATCCGTCTTCGGATCCATCTTCCAGACCAGTTGGCCTTTGCCACCGCGCGCGTCGATCTTGTAGACCGAGCCCCAGCCGTCGGTGACGTAGATCATGCCGTTCTCGACGATCGGCGTGCCTTCGAGACCGCCGTGGCTCCAGATGCCGCCGCCCTCGACGCCGCCGAGATGCATCGTCCAGGCGACCTTCAGGTTCTTGACGTTATCCTTGTTGATCTCCTTCAGCGCCGAGAACCGTGTGCCCGAGTAGTTCTTATGATGGTGCAGCCAGTTGCCGGCTTCGTTGTCGGCGTTGAGAAGCCGTTCGGGGGTCATCTCGTCGGCGGCCTGCGCCGGCGATGCAAGCTGGAAACAGGCGAAGGCTGCGCTGGCCAGCAGCACCGCCCGCAGGGTCGACCTGACGTTAGTCCTCATCGTTTCCTTCTCCCATTATATTGATTATGAGTTGGAGCGAATACCGCTCCGCCAAGCGCGACGGCGGAGGGCAGCAGGCGACAAACACGCTTCAAGGGGACTTGCGAACCTCGACCTCCGTTTCGATGGATCCTGCTTTCTGGAACACGATCGTGCAGGTGAAGCGCTGGCCTGGCTCGAGCGGCTCCCGCGTCTGCAGCAGCATCACGTGATAGGCGGTCGGCAGCAGCACCAGCGTGCTGCCCGCGGCAATTGGAATGTTGGGAATGGAGCGCATCGCCGGCGCGCCTTCGCCGCGGTCGACGGTGTGCCGCTCCGAAAAATTGGCGATCGGACAACGCACGCGCATCAACGCTTCCGGCGCGCTCGTGTCATTCTTGATCGTGATCAGCAACGGGATGTCGCGTCCCACCTCGGGCGCCGCCGGCACCCACGCATCCGACAGGGTCAGGCCTTCTCCGGCCACCCCGAGCGCAGGCGCCATCGCTGCAACCGACGCCACAGAGGCCGCCAGCAATGCGCGCGAGACCGCCGGCATCACGCCGGCGCGCACGCTGCCCTCCGAGCGCGCGGACCAAACCTGATCGCGCTCCAGACTGGTCGGATCTTCCGACAACGGAGTCCCTCCCCTATATGGCCGCCTCTTTAACTTGCCCTAGGGCGGCGCCCTTTTTTGAATTCGTACTCTGAATTCGAATACGTCGCAAATGGATTTTCTGTCTTGACATGCTAATGTCCGGCAAAATGTGATGACCCATGCGAATCGTGCCCGCCGCTCCCTCTCTGGTCGACCAGGTCGTCGAAGCCATCACTGACGAGATCGTCAGCGGCGTTCTCGCGCCGGGCTCGCGGCTGATCCAGGACGATCTGGCCCAGGCTTACGGAGTGTCGCGCCAGCCGGTTCAGCAGGCGCTGATCCTGCTGCGCGGCTGCGGGCTGGTGCAGAGCGCGCCGGGCCGCGGGTTGATCGTGGCGCCGCTCGACCCCGGCTTCGTCCGGGACCTCTATGAGATGCGGGCAGTGCTCGAAGGCCTCGCGGCGCGACTGGCCGCCGAGCGGGCGAGCGATCGCGCTGCGCGCGAAGGTCCGGCCTACATCGCGGCCGGCTACGAGGCGGTGAAGAGCGAGCTCGTCAACCGCAAGATCGAGACCGACATCGCCTTCCATCGCTTCCTCGGCGACCTCTCCGGCAACGCGCTGATCGGCGAGACGATGGCACCGCATTGGCCGTGCCTGAAGCGGGTGATGTCCGACGTGCTGCAGAAGGAGCAGAGCATGTCACGGATGGTCTGGGACGAGCATGAGGACATTCTTGCAGCCGTCATCGAGGGCCGCAGCGCCGAGGCCGAACGGCTGAGCCGGGAGCACATTTCGCGCGCGGCCAGCGTGTTCATCCATCACCTCGAAATCCAGCAGGACAGCAAGTCCAAGCAGCGGCGGACGCTCACTGCGCGGAAATTCCCGCTATGACTCCGTTCAAACCGACAGCGGCCGCAATGCGAGCGCTGGGCTCCGGCACGGCAGCCTCGCATTCGCGACCGGACATCACACCTGATCCCGTGGAGGCCGTGTGCCGCCGCTGAAGACCCAGCCGAGCCTGACCGAACGCGTCTACGAGCGCATTCTCTCCGACATCGTCGGCGGGGAGTTGCCGGAATCTGCCCGCCTCATCCAGGACGATCTGGCCCGCGACCTCGGCGTCTCGCGCCAGCCGGTGCAGCAGGCCCTGCTGCTGCTGCGCAATCAGGGCTTTGTGCGCGAGGCGCCGGGCCGCGGCCTGGAAGTCGCGCCGATCGACACCGACTTCATCCGCAACCTCTATGAAATACGCGCGGTCGCCGAGGGCCTCGCCTGCCGGCTCGCGGCGACCCGCGGCGCCAAGCGAGCGGCCGAGGAAGGCCCGAATTTGATCGAGCAGGGCCGGCGCGCCGAGCGCGAGCATTCGGTCGAGAAGCTGATCGAGGCCGACGTCAGGTTTCATGAATTCCTCTACGAGATCTCCGGCAACTCCGTCATCCAGGACACCACCCTGCCGCATTGGCTGCATCTGCGCCGGCTGATGGGCGAGGTGCTGATGCGCGACGAGACGCCGCGGCGGATCTGGGATCAGCATGAGGACATCCTGCGGGCGGTGATCGCGGGCGATGCGCAGACAGCCGAGGATCTTGCCAGGCAGCACATCACGCGAACCGCAACCGTGCTGCTGGCGCGGTTGACCAATCAGCGCGAGCGCGTGCCGGTCGCAACGGCGTCCTGATCACCTCGGGCTTGGCTTCTGCCCGCAACATCCGACGGCACCGCCGTCAGGAACCCCAGCATCGTTTCGAAGGGATACCCAGCATCCCACTTCAGCGTCGGCAGCAGCGCCGCCGCTATGGTCAAGCCGCCGGCAAGCTGAAAGAGAACGTGGCGCCGCCCTGCGGCTCGTTGCTGGCCAACAGCTCGCCGCCGTGCTCGCGGACGATGCCGTAGCTGATCCACAGCCCGAGCCCCGTCCCCTCCCCGACGCGCTTGGTCGTGAAGAACGGCTCGAAGATGTGGGTCAGATGATCCTTGTCGATGCCCGGGCCGTTATCGGTGATGCGAAAGGCGATCTCGCTGCCCTGGCGCGCCACCGCGACCAGAAGGCGCGGCAGGTCGGTCGATCGCATCGCGTCGATCGCGTTCTCCACGAGGTTGACGATCACCTGATGCAGCTGGCCTTCGTTGCCCAAGATCCACAGATCCGGCTCGACCTCGATCTGGATGTCGACACGATGCTGCTTGGTGCGCCCTGCCCACAGCACGGCGGTATTGATCAGTCGCTCGATGTTGACGCGCTCGACCTCGCCGAGCTTCGAGAACGACAGGCGGCGCAGGTTCTTGACGATCTCGCTGATGCGCACCGCGCCTTCCAGCGTGCCGTCGATCAGCGGCCCGAAATCCTCGAGGATGGCGTCGATCCTCAGATCCGAGCGAAGCGCGGCGATGTCCTCGCTGACCGGCTGCTCATGGATGGCATCGAGATAGCCGACCAGCGAGGTGCGGTAGCGCATCAGGGTGTGGATGTTGCCATAGACGAAGCTGATCGGATTGTTCAGCTCGTGGGCCACGCCGGCGACGAGCCGGCCGAGGCTCGCCATCTTCTCCTGCTCGACCAATTGCCGCTGCGCCCGCTGCAACTCCTGATGCGCCTTGTGCAGGGCCTCATAGGCGCGGCGCAGCTCGCCGATCGGACGGCCCGTCAGCACGACGCCGATGAAGCGGCCGCGATGGTCATGCCGCGGCGAGCTGTTGATCGCGAACAGATCGGAGCTGACGCCGGCTGCCGCGGCAAAGCGCAATTCACCGTCGACCACATCGGCGCTGCTGCGCGGCTTCAGCAGCGAGGCGAGCTTGGGCCGATGATCGGGATCGATCATCTCGGCGATATCGCGACCGGCGATGTCGGCCAAGGCCCGTCCCGATGTCTGCAGGAATGCGGAGTTGGCCTGCTGTACCGTGCCCCTGGCGTCGCAGACGACCAGGATGTCGGAGACGGACTCGATGACGTTGGTGACGAAGGCCTGGGCTTCCTCGAGCTCGGCGTTCTTGTGCTCGAGATCGACCTCGTAGCGCAGCAGGTCGGAATAGACCTCGTCCATCTTGCGGATCACTTCGATCCACACGCCTTCGCGCTCGCTGTCGAGTTCGAGCGTGCTGCTGCTCGCGATAAGCTTGAGCAGCGTGTCAGCCCCGGACTCAGGAGAGTGAGTGGCCTTTGCCATGTTTCTTCAGATCATATCTCGACAATTTGTTCCGGAGCCCCACCCTTGACAGGCCGAGCTCGCTGGCGACGCGACTGATGTTACCATCATATTTCTCCAGACAGTGAACGATGATGGTCTTTTCAAGATCCTCGACCCTGTCCTTCAGGCTCCCGGAACCGTTGAGCTTGCCATTGGCGATCGCGGGCGCGGCGCGGCGGCCGTTGCGCCGGCCGGCGAACGGCGGACAGCGCAGTTCGTCGGCATCGGCCAGCACGGCCATGCGCTGGATCTCGTTCTGCAACTCGCGAACATTGCCGGGCCAGTGATAGCGGGAGAATTCCTCCAGCGCCGCCGGTGCGAACCGCAGATGCGGCCGGTTGAACGATGTCTTCACCGCCGACAGCACGCCCTCGGCGATCAGCGGAATGTCCATCGGACGCTCGCGCAAGGACGGCATGTGCACCGGAAACGCGGCGAGCCGGTAGTACAGATCGCGGCGGAAGCGGCCGGCTTCGACTTCGGCCTCGAGATCCCGGTTGGTGGCAGCGACCACGCGCACGTCGACCTGGCGCACGCGCTGCGCGCCGAGCGGCCGGATCTCGCTCTCCTGCAGCACACGCAGCAACTTGACCTGAAAGGCGGGGGATGTCTCGCCGATCTCGTCGAGAAAGATGGTGCCGCCGTCGGCGACCTCGAACAGGCCGATGCGGTCCTGATAGGCGCCGGTGAACGCGCCCTTCTTGCAGCCGAACAGCTCGCTCTCGAGCAGCTCATCGGGTAGCGCGCCGCAATTCTCGACCACGAAGGCCTTGGTGGCGCGCGCAGAGCCATAGTGAATCGCACGCGCCAGGAGCTCCTTGCCGGTGCCGGATTCGCCGGTGATCAAGACCGAGATGTCGTAGTCGGCGGCGCGCCGGCCGAGCTCGATCACGTTGCGCATCGGGCTCGCCGCCGAATGCACGATGCGGTCGAAATCATAGAGCTGCTTGGCGGCGCCGCGCTTGACCGACACCACCTTCTTGATGTGGGCCGGCGTGGCCTTCACGTCGACGCCGGCGGTCTCCGTCTCCTTCTGCAGCCGGTACAACTGCACGGCCTCGCGGACGATCTCGATCAGGCGATCCGGCTGCCAGGGCTTTGTGATGTACTGATAGATGCCGGCCTCGTTGAGGCCGGCGATGACGTCCTCGGAGTCCGAATAGCCGGAGATGATCATCCTGACAGGGTCGGGCCACATCTCGCGCACGCGCTTCAGGAAGCTGACGCCGGATTCCTGCGGCATGCGCTGGTCGCAGATCACGGCGTGCACGATCTCGCCTTCGAGCAGCTTCTCCGCGTCGTTCGTGTTGCCGGCACACAAGACCTCGAAGTCCTGGTTGAGGACGCGGCGCAGCGCCTCCTGCGACCGGACCTCGTCATCCACGACCAGTATCGTTCCCTGGATCCCCATCGCGCGTCTCAGCAGATCCGCGGCAACTGCTCGCCGGACAGCCAGTCGACGATACGGCCGCCGCCGAAGCTCGTCGCCATCTGGACGAAGCGGTGATCATCGGCCACCGCTTCGCCGACGTCAGCCGCATCGCGGCCGAGCGGATGCGCCCTCATGGCGGCGAGCACGGCGCCGGCCAGCTCCGGCGCGACGATCGCGACGAGCTTGCCCTCATTGGCGACGTGGAGCGGATCGAGCCCGAGCAGCTCGCAGGCGGCAGCGACCGCAGGCTTCACCGGAATCGCTTCCTCCTGCAGACGGAAGCCGAGATTGGACTGCTGCGCGATCTCGTTCATCGTGGCCGCAACCCCGCCGCGCGTGGGATCGCGCATCAGCCGGATGCCGGCGCCGCCGGCTGCAACCATGTCGGCGACGAGCCCGTGCAGCGAGGCCGAGTCGGAGATGATCTCGGTGTCGAAGGTGAGGTTCTGCCGCCGCGACATGATCGCCACGCCGTGATCACCGAGGCTGCCGGACAACAGCACGCGGTCGCCGGGCCTGGCCTTGTCGGCCGAGAGATCGAGGCCGTCCGGCAGCACGCCGACGCCGGCGGTGGAAATGAACACGCCATCCGCCTTGCCGCGCTCGACCACCTTGGTGTCGCCGGTGATGATCGCAATGCCCGCCTCGCGCGCCGCCTCGCCCATCGCATCGGCGATCCGTTTCAGGTCGGAAAACGCAAACCCCTCCTCGATGATGAAGCTCGCCGACAGATACAGCGGCCTGGCGCCGGCCATGGCGATGTCGTTGACCGTGCCGTGCACCGCCAGCGAGCCGATATTGCCGCCGGGGAAGAACAGCGGCGAGACCACATAGCCGTCGGTCGTCATCACCATGCGGCCGGCGGCGACGTCGAACGCCGACTGGTCGTTGCCGCGCGCCAGCCATTCGTTGCCGAACGCCTCGTGGAACAGGCCGGCAATCAGTTGCGCCATCGCGCGACCGCCGGCGCCATGCGAGAGATCGACGCAGCCGTTCTTCATGTCGAGCCGGCGCTGATGCATGCTCATGATGCAAGCCTCCGCTGATGGTCGCGGAAGCGGCCATAGGTCCAATGCGCCGCGCAGGCGCCTTCCGACGACACCATGCAGGAGCCGATCGGCGTCTCCGGCGTGCAGGCGGTGCCGAACAGCCGGCAGTCCACCGGCTTCTTCAGGCCGCGCAGAATGGCCGGACATTCGCAGGCCGGATTGTCGGCCACCACCAGCTCGGACATGGCAAAGCGCAGCTCGGCGTCGAGATGCGCGAAGGCGGGCCGCAGTTTCAATGCGCTCGCCGGAATGCTGCCGAGGCCGCGCCATTCGAACTGGTCGCGCAGTTCGAAGATCTCGGCGACCTCGCGGATGGCGCGCTGGTTGCCGCTGGCGGTGACGGCGCGACGGTACTGGTTCTCCACCTCGTGGCGGCCGTCATTGACCTGCTCGATCAGCATCAGGATCGCCTGCATCATGTCGAGCGGCTCGAAGCCTGCGATCACGACGGGCTTGCCGTCATCGCGCGCGAACGGCGCGTAGGGCTCGGTGCCGATCACGGTCGAGACATGCGCCGGCCCGACGAAGCCGTCGATCTCGACCGTGTCGTCGCTGTCGAGGATCGCGCGCATCGCCGGCGGTGTCAGCACGTGGTTGCAGAACACGGTGAAGTTCGACAGCTGCTTCTTCTCGGCGGCCCGGATCATCACGGCGGTCGGGGGCGTCGTGGTCTCGAAGCCGATGGCGAAGAACACCACCTCGCGACCAGGATTCTGCTCGGCCAGCGCGATCGCATCCAGCGTCGAATACACCATGCGGATGTCGGCGCCGCGCGCTTTCGCCTTGAGCAGCGAGGACCCGCGCGAGCCCGGCACGCGCATCAGGTCGCCATAAACGCAGAGGATGACCTCGGGCCGTTCGGCCAGCGCGATCGCCATATCAATGCGCCCGGCCGGCAGCACGCAGACCGGACAGCCGGGGCCATGGATCATGCGCACATTGTCGGGCAGCATGTCCTCGAGGCCATAGCGCGCGATCGCATGGGTATGGCCGCCGCAGAATTCCATGAAGCGATAGGCGCGCGCCGGATCCGCCTTGGCGCGGATGGCGCGCGCAAGACCCGTCGCCAGCTCCTTGTCGCGAAACTCGTCGGCATATTTCATGGTCTGACCTCCGCCACAGCCTCACCCATCTGCCGGAGCAGGTCGAGCGTCTCGCGCGCCTCCTCCGGATCGATCTTGGCCAGCGCGTGGCCGACATGAAGGATGACGTAGTCGCCGACGGCGATCTCCTCGATCAGCGCGACCGAGACCTCCTTGCTGACGCCGTCGATCGAGACGATCGCCATGTCGTCAGGTAGAAGCTTGATCACCTCGGCGGGAATGGCCAGGCACATCAGACGGTCCCTCCAGACATCATGTTGTTTGTGAGATGCAGACCGGCCACCCAGGCCTGTCCGAGGCTGAGGCCGCCGTCATTGGGCGGCAGCCGGCGCGGCAGCAGCGGATCGAGGCCCGCGGAATGGCAGCCGCGCACGATCTGTTCGGCCAGATGCGCATTGAGAAAACAGCCGCCGCTCAGCGCGATCGTACCGATGCCGGTCGCGCGCGAAGCTCTCACGATCCAGTCGACGCAGGCCGCGGCCAACGTGCCGTGAAACAGCCCCGCCGCTTCGACGGCGTCGAGATCACGCGCGATCAGATGCGCGAGCAGCGGCCGCAGCGACAGCACGCCATCGGCAATGGTCCAGCCGCGCTCCAGCGCCGCGGGTTCGCGCACCAGCGCTTCCAGCTTCATGGCCGCCTCGCCTTCGTAGCTCTGCACCGCGCTGACACCGAGCAGTCCGGCCACGGCATCGAACAGCCGGCCGGCGCTGGTGGTGACTGGAGCATCGGCACGATCCAGCAGCATGGAGATGTTGCGCGACTGTGGCTGGGCCGAGAAACGATGCCCGATCTCGTCACCGCGACCGATGTCGTGCAGCACGGAAGCCGCCATCCGCCACGGCTCCCGTGCGGCCCGGTCCCCGCCCGGCATCTTCAACGGAGCGAGATGGCCGAGGCGCCGGAAGCCCGCGCCGTCGCACGACAGCAACTCACCGCCCCAGGCTCCGCCGTCGCTGCCATAGCCGTAGCCATCCAGCACCAGCGCGAGAGCGGGACTGGTCACGCCATGCTCGGCCATGACGGAGGCCGCATGCGCCTGGTGATGCTGCACCGGCAGCGTCGGCAGACCTCGTGCCTGCGCGAACCGCGTCGACGCCATGTCCGGATGCAGGTCATGCGCGATCGCGACCGGCTGGACATCGAGGATGGCGGTGAGATGCGCAATCGTCTCCTCGAAGAAGCGGATCGCGGCCACCGTGTCGAGATCACCGAGATGCTGCGACACGAACGCCTCGTTGCCGCGCGTCACCGTGACCGTCGCCTTCAGGTGAGTGCCGACCGCGAGCACCGGCGGCATGGTGCGCGCGAGCCGGATCGGCTCCGGAACATAGCCGCGCGCACGCCTGACGAAGCGGGGAACGCCGGCCACGACGGCAAGCACGGAATCGTCGGCGCGGATGACGATGTCCCGGTCGTGGGTGACGATCAGGTCCGCAATGCCGGCAAGATCCGCGAGCGCCTCGGCATTGCCGGTCAGCAGCGGCTCCCCGCTCGGATTGGCGCTGGTGCAGACCAGCGCCCATAGTCTGTCGGCAGCCGCGCGGCGGCCCGCCTCCAGCACATGGAAGATCAGATGATGCAGCGGAGCAACCGGCAGCATCACCCCGATCTTTGCGAGGCCTGGTGCGACCGAGGACGCAACACGCTGGCGTGAGCGCAACAGCACGATCGGCCGCGCCACCCGCTCCAGCAGCGCGCGCTCAGGCGCATCGATCTCGGCAATCTCAGTTGCGGCGTCGGCCGTGGCCAACATCACGGCAAACGGCTTGCCGTCGCGCTGCTTACGCGCGCGCAGCCGCCGGACCGCCTGCTCATCCTGTGCGTCACAGAGCAGCTGATAGCCGCCGAGACCCTTGACGGCGACGATCCTGCCACTCGCGAGCGCGGCTGCGATATCATCGATGCCATGGCTGAGCCGCGGACCGCAGCGCGGACACGAGATCGCCTCGGCATGAAAGCGGCGCCCTGCAGGATCTTCGTAGTCGGACCGGCACGCCTCACACATCGGAAAGTGCTTCATCGCCGTGGACACGCGATCGTAAGGCAGGCGCTCGGCGATGGTGAAACGGGGGCCGCAATGGGTGCAGTTGACAAAAGGATAGAGATGGAAGCGGCTGCCGGGATCGAACAGCTCGGCCAGGCATGCGGCACAGGTGGCGGCGTCCGGCACGATCCGCGTCGTGACGCGCCCGCCCACGCTCCCGGCGATCCGGAAGCCCGTGCCGATACCGGCCGCGATCGGCTCGACGGCGATGTCGTCGATGCGCGCCAGCGGCGGTGTCTGCCGCGGCAGAGCCTCGACGAATTCGGCGACCTCGTCGCCCTCGACCTCGATCAGCACGCCATCAGCATCGTTGGCGACGAAGCCGCCGAGCCGATGGCGGGTTGCCAGACCATGGACATAGGGACGAAAGCCGACGCCCTGCACGGCCCCGCGGACGCGGAGCCGGAGGCACGTATGGTTCGCCGCCGATGTCCGGCCGGGCGTGCTCATCCCCGCACCGCGTTCGCTGCGCCGGCCCGCATCCGCTCAGACTGCTTCCTGATCCAGGCGTAGAACGCCGAAAGGCCCTCGCCTGTCTTCGCGGAGATCGTCAGTACCTCGATCTTCGGATTGACTCGGCGGGCATATTCGATCGTCTGCGCAAGATCGAAATCGAGCACCGGCGCCAGATCGATCTTGTTGATGAGCATCAGCGATGACGCTGCAAACATGTCGGGATATTTGAGCGGTTTGTCCTCGCCCTCGGTGGTCGAGAACACGACGATCTTGCAGGCCTCGCCGAGATCGAAGGCGGCCGGACATACGAGGTTGCCGACATTCTCGATGAACAGCAGCCCGCCGCGCAGTGACGGCAGCCGGCCAAAGGCTTCGCCGACCATGGCCGCGTCGAGATGACAGCCCTTGCCGGTGTTGATCTGGATCGCCGGCACGCCGGTGGCGCGGATGCGCTCGGCATCGTTGGAGGTCTGCTGGTCGCCCTCGATCACCGCGACGGGCCGACTCTGCTTGAGATCGGAGACGGCGCGGACCAGCAGCGAGGTCTTGCCGGCGCCCGGGCTGGAAACGAAGTTGAATGCCAGCACGTCATGCGCGGCGAAGCGCGCGCGGTTTTCTGCCGCGAGCCGGTTGTTCTTGCCGAGAATGTCGCGTTCGATCTGGATGATGCGCCCGCTGGAGAGGCCGGCAACCTCCTGCCCGGCCGGATTGACCGAACAGTCGACGTGGTCGGCAGCATGATCATGTTGATGATCGTGCGCGCGACCGTGATCATGCGGGTCATCATCGTGATGGTGACCATGCTCGTGCTCGTGATCATGATAATGGCCGTGATGGTGATGATGTCCGGACTGATCATGGCTGTGATCGTGTCCATGAGCCTGATGATGCTTACCGTGATCGTGATGATGATCACCGGATTCGACAGAGGGCTTGCCGTCGCTGCAGCCACACACCGTGCACATTACTCGACCTCCAGCTCCTTGACCCGCATGTCCTCACCGCCCGTGACCTGCAGCTGATGACTGCCGCAGGCCGGACAAGACTGATAGCGTTGACTGATCTCGACGCCGCGCGAGCAGCCCAGGCACCATGCCGTGCCCGGCTGTTCGATGATCTCGAGCGCTGCCCCCTGCAACAGGGTCTTCGCTGTCACCGCCTCGAAACAGAATCGCAGCGCCTCCGGCGCGACATGGCTGAGCGCACCGATCTCCAACCACACGGTCTTCACCGTGGAGAAGGCGCCCTTACGTGCCTCCTGCTCGACGATCTCGACGATGCCTTCGCACAACGCCATCTCATGCATCGGCCATCCCCCGGAACGCCAGGTGATAGCCGACGCAGGGATCGAACGATCCGACCATCGTATGGATGGCCTGGCGATCGACGGTGCCGCGCAGCGCAACCCCCGTGAGGCTCCTCACGACAGGACCGCGCGGGTGAAAATTCCATTCCGTCGGCGCCAGATACTCGAAACGCGAGACCGCGCCGTGCGCATCCAGCTCGATCGCGTGATGCAGCCGGCCGCGCGCGCATTCGACTGCGGCGGCGCCGCGCCGCGACCCGAGCGCGTAGCTTGCGACGGCATGCGGGTCGGCCGCCTGGTCCTCCGCCTCGCCGGTCTCGATCCAGCGGAACAGCTCAGCAATCTCAGCGATCTTGGCTGAGAGGCGTTCGACGGGACCAGCCGATGCCAATTGATGGCGCTCCGCATAGCGGGCCCAGACTCCGGTCTCCGGAACGCGGCCGTCGAGCTCGGGAGCCTCAGCAAAGGCAGATCCCACGTCGATCAATTGCGTGACGATGGCGCCATCATCGGCGGCCGACAGGATGTCGTGCTCGGCCGGCATGTGCCTCCATCCTCCATCATCGGCGGCCTTCCGGGCCGCGTCCATCATCGATGCAAGCGGAGTTCCCGGCAGAACCGGTTCCCCTGGCAAGCCTATGCCCAGAGCCACCATGCCCGTCTTGATCTGAGACAAGGTTGCAGCGCGAGATTGCTGCGAGACGCCGGAATGCGTCTGTAGCGCCGCGATCGCCTGCAAGAGCCGTTGAACCGGCTGCGCAGCACTACGATTGTCCGCCATTGAAGCGATCAGCAGACCGCGCATGAGTTCGGCGAAGCGTTCCGTCAGCACGGCCTCGATCCGACGATGACGCGTCGACGGCTTCGCCTGCTCGCCGCGCGCCGCTTCCAGCGCCGAGAGCAGCGCGACCTGATGCGCACCGGCGCACAGCGAGAACAGCCGCGGCAGGGCCGCAAGCAGCATTTCGGCCGGCTTGCCGGCGAACAGCCGTCCCAGCGGCGGTCGCGTGCGCGGCTGAATGTCGACGCCTGTGATCCGCCGATCGGTGACCGACAGCGTCACGTCGATGCGGTTGCGAAAGCCGAGGGTCATGCGCGGCCCTCGGAGAGCGTGCCGCGCAGGAACGCGCGGCGATCGATCGTGCTCGACGCCTTCGCGGCGCGCTCGGACAACGCCTCGTCCTCAGGTGCCGCCGTCAGCGCGGCGAGCGCGGCCTCCGCCGCCGCACGCGCCGCGGCCATGTCCGCGAACTCGAACATCGGCGAGAACAGCGAGCAGCTCGCGATCCGCCCGATCCCGGCGATATCGCCGATCGTGAACTCGAACGAGCCGGCCGGAAGCACGATCTTGACGACGGATCCCGCGGAGTCCTGGGCGGCCGGAGTGACCACGTTCATGAACCAGGGCGTGACGACGATGCCGAGGATGCGGCCCTCAACCACCGAAAATCCGATCGCCTCGACGTCGAGCGCGTCGTGATAGATCGGCAGCTCGCGCATCGCACGCGCGCCGATCCCACGATAGACGCCGGCGAGACGCTCGCCCCACGCGACCGGCGTGACGTCAGACGTGCCCTGCGCGTCCGCGCTCATTGCTCGACCACCATGAACTTGGTCTTCGGCGCGTCGCAGTTCGGGCAATGCCAGTCGTCCGGCAGCGCCGCGAACGGCGTGCCCGGCGGAATCTGCGCGACGCCGTCACCTTCGGCCGGGTCGTAGCGCGTCCAGCAGATGCCGCACTCCAACAGCGCGTCATCAGCGAGATCGCTGCGGACACCGTAATTCTCGAAGCCACCGCTCATGTGAAATAGGCCTCGATGATTTGGGTCAGGCGCTCGGCCGAATCCTCGAAATCCTCGGCTGCAGCGAGCGCGACCACCGGCACGCCGCCGACTTCGAGGGTGTCGAGAATGATCGTATCCATGGCGTTGAAGAACTGCACCGACCAGACATGGCGGATGCCGGTCGCGAGCACGCGGCAGGTGCCGTAGCCGCGCGACATCAACTGGATCGGGCCGTTGCCGAGCGTCTGCTGCAGGAAGCTCATGTCGGCCGGGCTCATCGGCAGCAGCGTGAAGTTGATGGTCTGCGAACGCTGGCCCGGTCGCCAGGACAACGCGCGCTCGCGGATCTCGGCGAGCACCGGCAGCGCGTTCATCGTGCCCTCGGGCACCGGTCCGATCGCGATGTCATTTGCGGTCAGGTCGGCGGCCGCGCGCGACACGATCTCCGGCACGGCGCCGACCTCGATGTAGTCGTGGCGCTCGTCCGCTTCCAGCCGCACCCGCCAGATGCCGGCGAGCACCGATTCCTGGATCTGGGCCAGCGTCCCGTCGGGAAGAGCCACGACGCCCGCGACCTCGCCTTCGCCCAGCACGTCGTCGATCAGCCGCCGCTCGAGATCGTTGAGGCCTTCGAGACGGAATAATTGCGTCTGTGCGCCGGCCGTCTGCGCCGCGATGGCGGATGCAATCGTCGACAGCAATTCGACCGCGCGCGGACAGCTGCGCGCCAGCGCCTCCGAGTCGAGCGAGGCCAGCTTGGCCAGCGCTCCGGAAGCGGTCAGCCCCTTGTGGGAGGTATCGAGCGCCTCTTCGCCGATCGGAAAGATGTTGACCGGCTCCTCGGCTCCTTCAGGCGCGATCCAGAATCCCGGCTTCATCGCTCGACTCCCGCAGGCTGATGGACGGGGACGATGCTGGCGACGACCGCCGCCGTCGCGCCCCGCGGCCGGTCGATCAGCCGCGAGATGCGATCGACATAAACAGACCAGTCCTGGATCTTGGCGATCAGGCCGAGCGTCTCCGCCCCGCGGCACAGGATCAGGCTCGGCTGCACACGCACGCCGAATCGCGCCCCGAGTTCGGCCTCGGCGTCGCGCGCGATGATCGCGCCGCGCAACCGGCCCTGAAACGCCGTGATCAGTTCCGGCAGCACGATGGCCACGTCCAGTGCCTCTGGAAACCGCGCGGGATCCCCGGCCGACAGCAGCACGGCGACAAGCCCGGCGCAATCAGCCTCGGAGAGAAAGGCATCGACGGTGCCGGTATCGACCTCCGGCAACCCGCCTCGCGCGCGCGCGGGGTCACGCTGCTGCATTTCCATCGGTGTTTCTCCCTGACCAGTTATCGTTGCCATATTCCCCATGATCAGCAATCGACGTGCCAGACACCCACGCCGGGCCAGGAATGCTCAAGACATTGAAATACATTCAATTTTTATTGCAACTAAGAGATGCGTAAGAAATCGGAAAGATGCTTTCCAGGGAAAGCCTGCAAACTTACTTCGTAGATGGAAATCTCATTATCAGCAATTTGGCGACGCCTGAGGGCATGACGCCGCTACCGCAAATGCTCCGGAAGCTCCGGCTCGCGCCCGATCAGATCCGCGAAGAAGTCGTCGCAATTCTCGCCGTTCACGGCCGCCTGCAGGCCGCGCAGCGCCTCGCCGATCAGCCGCGCCTCTTCGTCATCGAGCAAGCGAACGGCGTTGTCGATATAGACGAGCACCTTGGCCCCCACCGGCGGGTTCGACAGCAGCAACACCGAGACGCGGCGCTCCTCGCCGTCGAAGCTGCACAGCGCCGAGACGCCATCGGTCTCAAGGATTGTCATCGGCAGGCCAAGACACATGGCGGATTCCCTCGCGGCGCGGTCAATCGGCCGGGCGCGCCCGCAGCTCGTAGCTATGATGGTCGATGTCGTTCGCGAGCAGGCGTTCGTCGCCGGCGAGCGGTTCACGCCGCGACACGGCCGGCGAGCCCCATTCCGCCAGGAGGGTGCAGGCCAGCTCGATCGCCGGCGCGATCTGCGCACGAACCGGCGCCGTCAGCGGACCGCCCCAATCCTCGAGGTCGAGCGGCTGGCAGCCGATCAGCGCAAGCCGCTGCGGATAGCGGCCGAGCAGGTCAGCCGCGCTCAGTACTTCCTGAAAGCCCGTCTGGTGCAGGCTCATCTTCTTGGCGCCGGTGAAGCGCGGCACCTCGTCGTCGCGGACGAGCTTGAGCTCGCCCGGCACCAGGCCATAGTCGATGGCGTCGAACACGATCAGGCCGTCAGCTTCCTCGACATAGTTGACGAGGTAAAGCCCCTGCGTGCCGCCATCGAGGATCGTGACGTTGTCGGGCACGGTGAAGCGGCGGTGGAATTCCTCCACCACCCGCACGCCAAAGCCTTCGTCCGCCCAGAGAATGTTGCCGATCCCGAGCACCAGAATGCGATCGCGCCCGCGCTCATCGACCATGCCGGCCCCCCCTGCTACTCGCGGAACTGCCGCTCGCCCGAGATCATCGAGGAGATGATGCTCTGACGTGACATGATGTCTTCGCGAATGGCGGCATAGACGTGCACCATCACGAAGGTGACCAGCGCCCACATCCCGAGATGATGCCAGGTGTGGACGTCCTGGCTGTTCGGCCAGATCGCGAACACCCAACCGAACAATTTGTGCTGCCAGCTGTCGATGCCGGTGCCTTCCGAATAGAGCGCAAAGCCGGTGATGATCATGAAGGTCACGAACAGCGTGAAGCCGGTAAACATGGCTGTCTGCGCCAGGGGATTATGGCCGACATACATCTTCGGCTCACGCTCGAGGAAAGCGTACCAGCGAATCTCGTGCAGCACCTCCTTCCAGAACTGCTTGCGGTGCACCGGAATGTAGAAGATCTGCCGGGAATGGTGGTTGCCGACGAAGGCCCAGAAGATGCGGGCAAGGAAGAACACCGCCAGCACCTGTCCGGCCGCGAAATGTGCAAAGCGGATGTAGCCCATCACGAAATTCGCCGACGCCTCGCCTTCGACGCTGGGCAGCGGAGTCCCGATCAGATAGCCGGTGATCATCAGCACGACGATCGCGAACGCATTCACCCAATGGCAGATGCGCACCGGTGCTTCGTACACATAGACCGTGGGCCGGCCGACCGCGTGTTCACCGGCGGCGTCGGCCGCGATCGCCGCAAGGTTGGGCTCTGCCTCGGCGGGACGTGCAATGGCATCCATCATGGTGCGTCTCCCACTACCTGACCGTGACCGTCGCCATTTGCTGGCCGTCCGGGCTCATCACGTGGGTCGAGCACGCGAGGCACGGATCGAACGAATGGATCGTGCGCAGGATCTCCAGCGGCTTCTCCGGATCCGCCATCGGCGTATCCATCAGGGAGGCCTCGAAGGCGCCGATATTGCCCTTGGGATCGCGCGGCGAGCCGTTCCAGGTCGTCGGCACGACACACTGATAGTTGTCGATCTTGGTGTCCTTGATCTTGATCCAGTGCGCCAGCGCACCGCGCGGCGCCTCGGTGAAGCCGTAGCCCTTAGCCTCCTTCGGCCAGCTCTCCGGCTTCCACTTCTCGATGTTCGCGGTCGAAGAATCGCCGGCCTTGATGCGTGCCACCAACTTGTCCTGGAAGTAGCGCATCTGGTTCGCCGCCCATTCGCATTCCAGCGCCCGTGCCGCGGTGCGGCCAAGCGTGGAGAACAGCGCTGTGACCGGCAGGTTCAGCGTCTTCAGAAGCCGGTCGGTCGGCTCCTTGAACTCCGGCCGCCCTTGCGCATAACCAATGATGTAGCGCGCCAGCGGTCCGACCTCGACCGCGTTGCCGCGCCAGCGCGGCGCCTTGATCCAGGAATATTTTCCGCCCTCGTCGAGCTCCTTGATGTCCGTCTTGGTGCCCTTGGCGTTGGGGCCGAGCTGGTAGTTCGGCTCAGTGACGCCGTCCCAGGGATGCAGCCCCTTGCTCTCGTCGGGATATTTGTACCAGGAGTGGGTGACGAACTCCTGGATCTGCTCGGGGTCGCCGTGATCGATCGGCAGGATCTCGTTCAGATTCCCGTTGAGGATCACGCCACGCGGCAGCTTGAGATTCTTCCCTGAATAATCGTTCGCATTCTCCGGAATGTCGCCGTAGGACATCACGTTCTTGCCGGAGAGACCGCCGCCATAGAGCCAGTCCTTGTAGAAGGAGCCGATCGCCGCCACGTCGGGCAGATAGACCTTCTGCACGAACTCGATCGAGCGATCGATGATCGAGGAGACGAGGTTCAGCCGCTCCATGTTGATCGCACCGACCGCGCCGGTGCCGTCGACATTGATCGCACACGGCACGCCGCCGACCAGCCAGTTCGGATGCGGATTCTTGCCGCCGTAGATGGTGTGGATCTTGACGATCTCCTTCTGGAAGTCGAGCGCTTCCAGATAGTGCGCCACCGCCATCAGGTTCGCCTCCGGCGGCAGCTTGTAGGCCGCATGACCCCAATAGGCGTTCTTGAACGGACCGAGCTGACCGGACTCGACGAACTTGGTCAGCCGGATCTGCAGGTCCTTGAAATAGCCCGGCGAGGACAGCGGCCAGTCCGAGACCGACTGCGCCAGCGCCGAGGTCGCCTTTGGATCGGCCTTGAGCGCCGAGACCACGTCGACCCAGTCGAGCGCATGCAGATGATAGAAGTGCACGAGGTGATCGTGCACCTGCAGGCAGAGCTGCATGATGTTGCGGATCGAGTTGGCATTATCGGGGATCATGATCCCCAGCGCGTTCTCGACCGCGCGGACCGAGGTCAGCGCGTGCGTGCCGGTGCAGACGCCGCAGATCCGCTCGGTGAAGGCCCAGGCGTCGCGCGGATCGCGGTTCCGCAGGATGGTCTCGATGCCGCGCCACATGGTGCCGGTCGAGACCGCGTTGCGGATCACGTTATTGGAATCGACATTCACCTCGACGCGCAGATGGCCCTCGATGCGCGTCAGCGGATCGACGACGACACGCTTGCCGGAATTGTCGAGATTGAAGCCGTTGGGAGTCTGGATGCCCATCGTTGCCTGCCCTGAATTCGATTAATGATCTTGCTTGGCGTCGTCGCGCTTGCCGGCGAGCCGCTTCACGGCCGTCACCGCCGCGTGCGCCGCAACCGCTGCGCCCACCGTGCCCGCGGCCACCATGCCGACCTGGTCGGCGTTGTGCTCGATGCCGAACTGCTTGATGTTGGTGAGGCGGTCGTAGAACGAGCCCTTGTCCCAGAAGCCGTCCTCCGAGCAGCCGATGCAGCCGTGACCGGACTGGATCGGGAACGACACGCCGCCGTTCCAGCGCACCGTGGAGCAGGCGTTGTAGGTGGTCGGGCCCTTGCAGCCCATCTTGTAGAGGCAGTAGCCCTTGCGCGCGGCCTCGTCGTCCCACTCCTCGACGAACTGGCCGGCGTCGAAATGCGGTCGGCGATAGCACTTGTCGTGGATACGCTGTGAGTAGAACATCTTCGGCCGACCCTGGCGGTCGAGCTCGGGCAGCTTGCCGAACGTGGTGATGAAGGTGACGACGCCGGTCATGACCTCGGCGATCGGCGGGCAGCCCGGCACCTTGATGATCGGCTTGTTGGTGATGACCTTGTCGATCGGCGTCGCCTGCGTCGGATTCGGCTTCGCCGCCTGCACGCAGCCCCAGGACGCGCAGGCGCCCCAGGCGATGATCGCCATGGCGTCCTCGGCCATCATCTTGAGCTTCTCGACGAACGGCTTGCCGCCGTCGATGCAGAACATGCCGCCCTCGTTCAGCGGCGGATTGCCCTCGACTGCAAGAATGTACTGTCCCTTGTACTTCGCACGCGTCTCTTCGAGGATGGCCTCCGCCTGGTGGCCGGCCGCCGCCATGATGGTGTCGTCATAGTCGAGCGAGATCATCGACAGCACGGCATCCTTCACCAGCGGATGCGCCGAGCGGATGAAGCTCTCCGAGCAACACGTGCATTCGAGCCCGTGCATCCAGATCACCGGCGTGCGCGGCTTGGTTTCGAGCGCGTTGGCGATGCGGCTGGCCGCGAGCGGCCCGAGGCCGAGGCTCGTTGCGGTGAGACTGCAGAACTTGTGAAAGCTGCGCCGCGTGATGCCCTGACGCCTGATGACGCTGTAAAAAGTTTCCGTTGCCGCGCCCATGAGTCCTCCCCTGACATCGCGTTGGCGATCATCTGATCGCGTTCTGGCGAGAAGGACAGCAAGATGCGGGCCAGCATCATTGCTGGATTTGAATCATAATGATTCCAGATGCTTGCAGCAGCGAGGCCGCGATCGTGGATCCTTGGAAGGCGGATCGCGCGCGATAATCGGAAATCACGCGCTTTGCACCGACAAGCTTGTTTCCGCTTGCTGCCTGCCTGTGTGCAGCGCGCTCAATGGGCCGTGCAGACCATGCAGGGATCGAACGACCGCACGACGTGCTGAATGCCGACCGCACGCGCGCCGGCAGTGCCGACCTCGGTGCCGACCAGCGCCTGTTCGAGCGGGCCCGCTACCCCATCCGCGTCGCGCGGAGAGAAATTCCAGCTCGTCGGCGCGATGATCTGATAACGCTCGATCCGGCCGGAGCGCACCGCGAGCCAGTGGCCGAGGCTGCCGCGCGCAGCTTCCACGAGCCCGACGAAATTGCCGTCGGCCGCGCTGGCGCTGCTGTCGCAGAACGGCTCGTTGAGACGCAGCCCCTTGATCCAGTGCTCGATCGACAGCGCGAGCCGCGCAGTTTCGATCAGCCGGGCGATGACACGATTGCGGACATTGCTGCGACCGCTCGCGAGCAGCGCGGTGATCAACGGCTGACCGTCGATGGCCTGCCTTGCGAGAGCGCCGACCTCGACCGGTTCTCCCGCAAGACGCGGCGCCTTGCACCAGCTATAGGCGTCGGCTTTGTCGGCATCGGGCACGGTGCGGCTCTCGGCCGGATCGAGCGACGTATCGTGCATCCAGGCGTGCGAGACGTCCTCGGTGATGCCGTCCGACGGCAAAGCGTGGACCTCGCCGCTGCTCGTGCGGACACCAGCGCGAAAACGAGCCCCATTGAAATCGTGATACGCGCCGAAGCTCATCAAGAGACCGGGTCCGCTGCCGAGGTCGGCCAGCGCGAGCGCATCGGCCAGCCGAAGGAAATGCGCGAAGTCGCCGGCGCGGCCCTCCCGCCAACGGTCGAGCTCGTCCGATGTCGACAAGGCGAGCACGTTCTCCAGCTTGTCGGCAAACACGACGCGTTCAAGGAAACCGCGAAACGACGCCGCGATCGCGTTGAGCCGCACGCGCTCGCCGAGCTCGATCGCGCGCGTCGTCCCGCCTGGCTGGAAGGCGAGACTGTGCGGCCATTTGCCGGCGATCAGGCCCATGATCTCGAGCAGCCGCGCGCGGGCAGGCAACGCATCGCGGGCCGCGCTGCCCTTCGTGGCCGCGAAGCGCTCGGCCGTAGCCGAATGCCAGGCATGCGAGGCGTAGACGTCGCGGGCGAAGTCCGGCATGAAGAAGATGTAGAAATGCGTCAGATGGTCGGCTGCGTTCTCGGCCGCGTGCGCGATGTTGGCCGCGAGGACGCCGTTTGGCGCTGCCGCAATACCCATGGCCTGGCGCAACGCCGCGGCGGCGGCGATCGATTGCGACACCGAGCAGATGCCGCAGATTCGCGGTGCGATCACCAGGGCGTCCAGCGACGGCCGCCCCTCCAGGATCTGCTCGAAGCCGCGATAGAGCGGCGCCGTCACCTCCGCCCTCGTGACGCGACCGCTCTCGATATCGAGCCTGACCTCGAGATCGCCTTCGACACGATTGAACGGTCCGACCGTGATCCGCGTCATGGACGGCGCTTGTCGCCGGCACGGCCCGGCGGCACCACGACATGATCCGCCGTCGCATTGACTCGGACGCGACGCGGCGTGGCCGATTTCGACAGCGCTGCGAGCGCGACGAACCAGGCCTTGGGCATGTCGGTCGGAAGCCCCACGGGAATGCCGGCGAGCTTGGCCGTCTGCAGATAGTTCTGCGCGCTCTCGAAGCCCGGCGAGGTGCAGGCGATGCAGGCGTAGCCGCCCTTGGTGCAGGAGCCGCCGCCGTTCCACGAGCGCTGATTGCAGTCGCCGACCGCTTGCGTCGCGCGGCAGCCGAGATGCTCCATCAGGCAGCCGCGCTCCGACATCGTCTCCGCGCTCGCCTTGAACTCGTAGAACTCGTTGCGCGAGCAGCCGTGATGCGCCAGGTGATTGGCGATGAAGGTCGGACGGCCGACTGCGTCGAGGCCGTCTGCCGACAGATCGCCCGAGGTGAGCGCCAGCAGGCTTTCCATCATCCAACCCGGATGCGGCGCACAGCCTGCGACGTTGATCACCGGCAGCCCGCGTTTCGAGCGGAAGCCCGCGCCGAGCGCGCCGCCGATGTCGCTGCCCTCGAACTGCAATCCGACCGCATCGGTCGGGTTGATGCCGGCAGCAGGAATGCCGCCATAGGCGGCGCAACTGCCGACGGCAACGACGTAGTCGGCCAGCGGCGCCAGATCGAGCAGCCAGTGATAGATCGAGCGGTTGGTGCCGGCGAGCATGTTGAAGCGGCCGGTCAGGCCAGGTCCGCGCGCCACCGAGCCTTCGAGCACCAGCAGATCGAGCCGCTCGCGACCGTCGCGGATCGCCTCCAACAGCTCCAGGACCTCGTCCCCTGTCTGCTCGCTGACGGAGGGATGCCACACCAGATCGATGCCGGATTGGCGCAATTCGTCGAACCAGCCGGACGCGCCGCTTTCCAGGATCGACATGGTGCAGCCGCCGCAGCTCGCACCCTGCAGCCATAGCATCCTGATCGTTCCCTCAGAGCCGACCATCATAAGGCCCCGCTCCTAGCCCGTCTTAAGCGTTCCGCTTCGTATCACCGGCGGGTTTAGCGCCCCCGCATGAACACTGGCAAGCGCTTCCCCGGGCATAGCCTCGGAACCGCGCTGGCTGCGACCGAGCAGCATGGCGATCGCCCAGATCAGTCCGAACAGGCCAATCGCGACGATCCCGAGATTGGCGACATCGTCGCCCAGCGCGGTGGCGACCCTCGTCCATCCCCCGGTCAGGCCAAGCCGCGGCGCCAACAGCGTGATCGCCTCGAAGCCGCCGATCACCAGCGCGATCGCGACAGAGGCGCCGGTGATCACGAGGTTATAGCGCAGCTTGCGTGCGGGATCGGTCAGCGCCCAGCGATAGGCGCCGACCATCAGCATGCTGTCGGCGGTGTCGACGGTGGCCATCGCCGCCGCGAACAGCGCCGGAAACACCAGCACGTGCGCAAGACTCGCGCCGCGCGCGGCCTCGGTCGCCGACAGGCTGAGAAGCCCGATCTCGCTCGCAGTGTCGAAGCCGAGACCGAACAGGAAACCGAGCGGATACATGTGCCAGGCGCGTCCCACCAGGCGGAGCACGGGGCGCAGCAGGCGGATGAGGATGCCCCGTCCGGGGCTTCCGGCGGTTTCCATCTCGGACTGCGGCTGTGCGGCGCGGCGCCAGAGGTTCACGAACAGAATGAGGTTCGCCAACGCGATCAGCAGCAGGAAGCCGGCCGACACCGACGTGCCGATGACGCCGCCGATCGCCCTGATCGCGCTCTCTTCATCCAGGAGGTCGGCGCCGGCGATGAGGCTCACGACGATGGTGGCGATGACGACGACGCTGGAATGGCCGAGCGCAAAATACAGGCCGGCGGCGCGCGGGGCGCTACCGTCCTGCACCAGCTTCCGCACGACGTTGTCGATCGCCGCGATGTGATCCGCATCGACCGCATGGCGCAGTCCGAGCAGCCAGGCCAGCATCGCGGTGCCGACGATGGCGGGCCGGTCGGCGTAGAGCGCGAACGCCCAGGCCCAGGCGAGCGCGTTGGCGGCGACCAGCCCGCCGACGAGCGCAACGTTGCGGCCGGGCTGCGATCGCCACCACAGCAGCCGAGGGGCACGAGGATGATCAATTTGAACAATCGTCATACTCGGACTATAGCAAGAGCCAGGCCAGTTCGGTAAAGCCCCCCGCTGCAGGCAAAAGCTGCAGGAAAACGTGGGCGGCCCTTCCCGGATTGCCCTCTCGCTTGGCAACCCGCTATCCAGTCACGCACAGATCATGACCAGCGGCGGGACATCTTCTTCTCTCGCCCCTCCTTCGCTCACCGCGCCGAGGCACTCTGTGCCGCGATCTCGCGCCGCACGACCGCCTCGAACTGGCTCGCGGGGGCGGCGAACATCAGCCGGGTCTCCTCGTGGAACGCCGAGAAGATGCCGACCACGGCCGGCTGTCCGCCGACTTCGGCCATGATGGGGGAGCCCGAATAGCCGAAATTGGCGAGGCAATGCACCGTCAGCAGCATCCCGTCCTTGGTCATGCCGGCGCTGCAATTGCGCTGGCCGGTCGGCGAATAGCGCCGCTCCTGGCCATAGCCGATCTCGGAGATGGTTCCGGCCGTGGTCGCAGCCTGCAATTCCTCGCGCGTCAGCGCCCTGACCTCAACCGGCTTCGACGGCAGCGCGTCCTTCAGCACGATCAGCGCCCAATCGGCGGGCGAGCGGTCGAGCGACCACCTGTCGTGCCGGGTCGGGACGAAATCAGGCGCCACGATCAGCTTGTCGGCGACCGACGATGCCGCCGGCGTGCCCCTGTTCATGCCGGCCAGGAAGCGGACGTTGCCGGGGCTGACCTGCGCCACGCCGTTGAACACGCAATGCGCCGCGGTGAGCACGACGCGCGGCGCGACCAGCGTGCCGGTGCACCAGCCGCCGGTCGAGTATTGCGCGACGGTGACGACGCCGATCGACGACGCCGGCCACGAGGTGGGATCGACGACCTCGCCGATGTGGCGGTCGAGCCCGAGCAGTTGCTCCGGACGCGGAGCGGCGATGCCGGCCTCCGCCGATTCCGGCTTCGGCCGCCAGGCCGCAATGGCACTCTGAGCCTGGACGCGCTGCGGCTCGGTCAACTTGACCCGCTGCACGTCGCGGCCGGCCGATCGCACGCCGCTACGGCCCGCCATCACCAGCCAGGCATAGCCCTGCACGACGTCCTGTTTCACACCGCGGCCGTCGAGCAGCATCAGGCCGAGCATGTATTGGGACTGGGCGAAGCCCTGCGCCGCGGCGCGGCTGAACCAGCGGCCGGCTTCGCCGTAATTGCTCGCAACACCTTCGCCATTGACGTAGGCGATGCCGAGATAGTGCTGCGCGACGGCGAGCCCCTGATCGGCGGCCTTGCGGTACCACGCCAGCGCCTCGGCGGGGTTGCGCGGTTGGCCCCAGCCGAAGGCGTGCATGAAGCCGACGTCGAACTGCGCCCGCGCATCGCCCTTGGCGGCCAGCGGCAGCAGCCGTCGCATCGCCGCCGCATGCTGCCCGTTGCCTGCCGCCGCGACCGCGTCTTCGAGCTCGGCGGCCGTGGCGCCCGCCGCGCCGCCGAGCAGCACGGCAAGAGATATGATGATGGTCTTGATCAAGGGCGTCCGCTGGGACCGAAACATCGTGACGGGCCACGAAGCAGACACGATCAAGACGGCGGCGGCGTGGCGGAAAGCGGACCGCGATCTCCTCAATCGGGCCGCCTCGCGTCTCACACCTGCTGCGTCCTCACGCCCGATCGCCCCTTACACCTGCTCGCTCTTGGCGAAGCGATCATCGAGCGCATAACCGGCGCCGCGCACGGTGCGGATCGGGTCCTGCTCGCGGCCGGGATTGAGCAGCTTGCGCAGGCGGCCGATATGGACGTCGACGGTGCGCTCGTCGATGTAGATGTCGCGGCCCCAGACACTGTCGAGCAGCTGCTCGCGGCTGAACACGCGGCCGGGATGCTCCAGGAAGAACTCGAGCAGGCGGTATTCGGTCGGGCCGAGATCGATCGGCCTACCAGAGCGCGCCACGCGGCGCTTCTCGCGGTCGAGCTCGATGTCGCCATAGGACAGCACGGTCGCCAGCCGCTCCGGACTCGCCCGCCGCAGCAGGCCTTTCACCCGCGCCAGAAGCTCCGGCACCGAGAACGGCTTGACGATGTAGTCGTCGGCGCCGGTCGCGAGGCCGCGCACGCGCTCGCTCTCCTCGCCGCGTGCGGTGAGCATGATGATCGGCAACTGCCGGGTCTCGGTCCGCGCCCGCAGGCGGCGGCACAGCTCGATGCCGGACAGGCCCGGCAGCATCCAGTCGAGCACGACGAGATCGGGAACACGCTCCTTCAAGCGCGTGTCGGCTTCGTCGCCGCGCGCCACGGTCTCGACCTCGTAGCCTTCGGCCTCGAGGTTGTAGCGCAGCAGCGTCGTCAGCGCCTCCTCGTCCTCCACCACCAGAATTCGGGCGCCCATGTCTGAACCGTCTCTCTCAGTTGCCGGGGATCGTCGATGCGAAGCTCGTCATGTCGCCCTTCGGGCGCTTGTCCATGATCTGCTGGCCTTCGATCATATAGAACACCGTCTCGGCGATGTTGGTCGCATGATCGCCGATGCGCTCGATGTTCTTGGCGCAGAACATCAGGTGGATGCAGAACGAAATGTTGCGCGGATCCTCCATCATGTAGGTCAGGAGCTCGCGGAACAGCGAGGTGCAGATGGCATCGACTTCCTCATCGCCCTTCCACACCGTCATCGCCGCCGGCAAATCGTGCGCGGCATAGGCGTCCAGCACCGTCTTGACCTGCGACTGCACGAGATCGGTCATGTGCTCGAGCCCGCGGATCAGCTTCAGCGGATGGAAGTCGCTCTCCAGCGCCGCGACGCGCTTGCCGATGTTCTTGGCGAGGTCGCCGATGCGCTCCAGATCGGTCGCCACGCGCATCGCGCCGACGATCTCACGCAGGTCGACCGCCATCGGCTGTCGCCGGGCGATGGTAAGAACGGCGCGCTCCTCGATGATGCGTTGCAGCTTGTCGACCTCGGCGTCGGTGGCGACCACCTTCTGGCCGAGCGCGATGTCGCGCCGCACCAGCGCATCGACGGAATCGACGATCAGCCGCTCGGCGAGGCCGCCCATCTCCGATACCAGACGGGTGAGGTCCTGCAGATCGCTGTCGAACGCCTTGGCGGTATGTTCACTGGCCATGATGATCTCCTGAAGACAATGTCGTCGGCGTCAGCCGAACCGGCCGGTGATGTAATCCTGGGTCCGCCGATCACTCGGCGAGGTGAAGATCTTGCTGGTGTCGTCGAACTCGATCAGCTCGCCGAGATACATGAAGGCGGTCTTGTCGGAGACGCGCGCCGCCTGCTGCATGTTATGCGTCACGATGGCGATCGTATAGTTTTCGGCGAGTTCCTGGATCAGCTCCTCGACCTTGGCGGTCGAGATCGGATCGAGCGCCGAGCACGGCTCGTCGAACAGGATCACCTCCGGCCGGACCGCCACGGTACGCGCGATGCACAGCCGCTGCTGCTGGCCGCCTGACAGCGACAGGCCCGAAGCGTTGAGCTTGTCCTTGACCTCGTTCCACAGCGCGCCGCCGCGCAGCGCCTTCTCGACCCGGTCGTCCATCTCCGACTTGGAGATCTTCTCATAGAGCCGGATGCCGAAGGCGATGTTCTCGTAGATTGTCATCGGGAACGGCGTCGGCTTCTGGAACACCATGCCGACCCGGGCACGCAGCAGGTTCAGATCGAGCTTGGGATCGAGGATGTTGGTGTTGTCGAGCATCAGCTGCCCGGTCGCCCGCTGCCCCGGATAGAGATCGTACATCCGGTTGAAGATGCGCAGCAGCGTGGACTTGCCGCAGCCGGACGGGCCGATGAACGCGGTGACGCGGTTGGTGCCCAGCGACAGGTTGATGTTCTTCAGCGCATGATGGTCGCCGTAGTAGAAGTTGAGGTTGCGCGCGGTCACCTTGGCCGGCGCATCCGGAAGCGCCTTGCCGTGAAGAGCGTGATTGGGCTGACTGACGGAGACGGACAGTTCGGTCATTTGGTGTTCCTCTCGGCGCCGAGAATGCGTGCACCGATGTTCAGGGCGAGCACGGCCAGAGTGATGAGAAGGGCTCCGCTCCAGGCCAGTTGTTTCCAGTAGGCATAAGGGCTCTGGACGAAATTGTTGATGGTGACGGGCAGGTTCGCCATCGTCTTGGAAAGGTTGAGGCTCCAGAACTGGTTCGACAGCGCGGTGAACAGCAGAGGCGCGGTCTCGCCGGCGACGCGGGCGGTCGCCAGCAGCACGCCGGTGATGAGGCCCGAGCGCGCCGCCCGATAGGCGATGCGGCGGATCACCAGCGAGCGCGGCAGGCCGAGCGCAGACGCCGCCTCGCGCAGCGGGTTGGGCACGAGCAGCAGCATGTCCTCGGTGGTGCGCAGCACCACCGGGATCACGATGACCGCCAATGCAAGGGAACCCGCGAGTGCCGAGAAGCCGCCCATCGGCACCACGACCGCACCATAGATGAACAGGCCGATGATGATCGAGGGCGCCGACAGCAGGATGTCGTTGATGAAGCGGATCACCGAGGTCAGGCGGTCGTTGCGGCCGTATTCGGCGAGATAGGTGCCGGCGAACAGGCCGAGCGGCGCGCCGATGCCGACGCCGATGATCGTCATGATCAAGGAGCCGACGATGGCGTTGCGCAGGCCGCCTTCGCTGGAGCCGGGCGGTGGCGTGTCGGCGGCAAAAACCTGCAGGCTGAGGCCGGCGAGTCCGTTATAGAACAGCGTGAACAGGATCAGCGCCAGCCAGGTGACGCCGAACATCGCGGCGGCAACGCAGAGGCCGCGGATCACGATGTCTCTGCGGCGCCGGCGCGCATAGATCGGATTGACCGGCGCATCGAGTGTAAGCGTGTCAGCGCTGGACATGGCTTATTTTCCCGCCTTGGCTTCGAGCCGCATGAGCATCAGCCGCGCGCTCGCCAGCACGAAAAACGTGAGCACGAACAGCAGCAGGCCGAGCAGGATCAGGCTCGACTGGTGCAGCCCGTCGCTCTCCTGGAATTCGGAGGCGATGGCGGCCGAGATCGTGGTGCCCGGTGCGAAGATCGAGGATGAGATACGGAACGAGTTGCCGATGATGAAGGTCACCGCCATCGTTTCGCCGAGCGCACGCCCCAGCGCCAGCATGACGCCGCCGATCACGCCGACACGGGTGTAGGGAATGACGACGCTGCGCACGACCTCCCAGGTGGTGCAGCCGACCCCGTAGGCGGCTTCCTTCAGCACCGGCGGGACCGTCTTGAACACGTCGACCGAGATCGAGGTGATGAACGGCAGCACCATGATCGCCAGGATCAGCGAGGCGTTGAACAGGCTGAGATAGGACGGCGGACCGGCGAAGATGTCCTGCAGCACGGGGATGCCGGCGCAGAGATTGATCATGAACGGCTGGAACGTATAGGCCAGGAACGGCCCCAGCACGAAGAAGCCCCACATGCCGTAGATGATCGAAGGAATGCCGGCGAGCAGCTCGATGGCAAGTCCGATCGGACGGCGCAGCCATTGCGGGCACAGCTCGGTGAGGAAGATCGCAATGCCCAGACCGACCGGAATGGCGATCAGCATCGCGATGAAGGACGTGACCAAGGTGCCGTAGATCGGGCCGAGCGCGCCGAGCACCGGCGGATCGGCCGACGGCGCCCAGCGCCGCGTCCACAGGAATTCGAAGCCATATTCTCTCATGGCCGGCCATGCGCCGACGATGAGCGACAGGATGATGCCGCCCAGGATCAACAGGACGGAGATCGCGGACAGCCGCGTGATCCAATAGAAGGTCACGTCGCCGAGCTTGAAGGCGTTGAGCGCGCGTGCCCGGTCATAGGGTCCGGCAGCGGCCGCGATATCGCTGACTTCGGTCTGAACCGCCATCTCTGCCAATTCTGCCCCCTGTTCCTTGGACACGCCTCAACCCCGGTAGTGCCCCTCCCCCGGAGGCCGGGAGAGGGGATTTTCGATACGTCCAGCTCAGCTCTTGATGTCGGCCGACCAGGTCTTCTCGATCAGCTTCACGACGCTGTCGGGCATCGGGATGTAGTCGAGCTCCTCAGCCATCTTGCCGCCCTTCTCGAACGACCACTTGAAGAACTTGATGGCTTCGCCGGACGCCGCCTTGTCGGCCGGCTCCTTGTGCATCAGGATGAAGGTCGCCGCCGTCATCGGCCAGGACTTGTCGCCGGGCTGGTTGGCGAGGATCACGTAGTAGCCGGGGGCCTTGGCCCAGTCGGCATTCGCGGCCGCGGCCTGGAAGGCCTCGACGGTCGGCTGCACGGTCTTGCCGGCTTTGTTCATCATGCCGGTGTAGGTGAGCTTGTTCTGCTTGGCATAGGCGTACTCGACATAGCCGATCGAGTTCTTGGTCTGGCCGATGTTGCCGGACACACCCTCGTTGCCCTTGGCGCCGACACCGACCGGCCACTCGACGGCGGTGTTGAAGCCGATCTTGCTCTTCCAGTCGGCGCTCACCTCGGAGAGGTAGTAGGTGAAGTTGAAGGTCGTGCCCGAGCCGTCGGAGCGGCGGACCACGGCGATCGCATCGGACGGCAGCTTGACGCTGGGATTGAGCTTCTTGATCGCGGCGTCATCCCACTTGGTGATCTTGCCGAGATAGATGTTGGCAAGCGTCTCGCCGTCCAGCACCATCTCGCCCGGCTTCACGCCCTCGAGGTTGACGACCGGCACGATGCCGCCCATCACCATCGGCCACTGCACCAGGCCGTCCTTCTCGAGCTGCTCGGCCTTGAGCGGCGCGTCGGTGGCGCCGAAGGTCACGGTCTTGGCCTGGATCTGCTTGATGCCGCCGCCGGAACCGATCGACTGGTAGTTCAGACCGTTGCCGGTCTCCTTCTTGTAGGCGTCCGCCCACTTGGAATAGATCGGGAACGGGAACGTCGCGCCCGCACCGGTAATGTCGGCAGCGAAGGCCGACGTCGATGCGGCGACCAAGCCGGCAGCGACGATAGCTTTGACGAAATTCATAGCTGGTCTCCATGCTTGGGAAGCGAAGCGCCATCTGCGCCCGATTGCGCTTCCCCGGCCGCTTTACGGGGCCTCAGTGTGGCTTTTATAAAGGTTCGATGACAGTCGGATGACAGTCACAAGCCGTTGATAAGTATTGATCTTTCGATCCAACTCCGAATTTCTACGGGCCAGCCGACATATTGCAGCGGGCTGCGGCACCTCGCGTCCGTGCGAGCGTCGCCCCCCCGGGGACAGACCATCACCGCCGTCATCGCCCGCGCAGGCGGGCGAACCAGTATGCCATCGGCGGCCATGATCCGCCGAGACGCCGCGGCCTACTGGATGCCCGCCTGCGCCCTGGGGTTATGGGTCCCTGTGTCTGGAAAGTCTGCCATGATGATGGTGGGCGGGAAGCCGTTGGGTCCTTGGCGCTAGACGCCG
>NZ_JBNPUW010000010.1:0-288237 GCF_051168375.1 Bradyrhizobium sp. HKCCYLRH1034
GCATGCTTGAACGCCGCACCGCCCCAGCTGGTGAAGCCGCCCGAGGCCGCCTTGGCGTGACAGCTGACGCAGTCGGCACCGCCGGTGGCGACGTGGTTCGGGTACGACGCGGTGCCCATGGCGCCCTTGGTGCCCTGGCCGGTGAAGGAGCCGTTGTGGCAGCTGTCGCAGCGCGCGGTCGCCACCGCGGCGTGGTTCATGGTGTAGGTGGCGAAGCTCGCCGCGGTGTTGCTGTGGCAGTTCGAGCACTGCAGCGTCCCGGTCGGGATGTGCGGCGGCGTCGTCATCCCCATCGCGGTCTTGCCGTTGTGGCAGGTGGCGCAGTTGGTGTCGGTCGCCGCGTGCTTGAATGCCGCGCCGCCGAAGCTCGCCGTGCTGGTGTGACAGGACTCGCACGGCAGATTGGTCTGGAGATGGTTGCTGGACTTGCCGCGCGCCGTCGTCCCGTTGTGACAGTTGGCGCAACCGGCGACGATGCCGGCGTGGTCCATCTTCATTCTGATGCGAAAACTCGCCGTCGACCTGTGGCACACATCGCATGGCGCCGCCGTCGTGATGTGATCCTTCGACTTGCCCCGTGCCATCACGCCGTTATGGCAGGTCGTACATGACGCCTTCGCCTGGGTATGATCGATCGCCCGAACGTCCTTCCATGTCGAGGTCTGGTGGCAGCTCTCACATCGCCTCGTGGACATCGGGTGGTTGACCGACATGCCCGCCGTCTGCGCGCCGTTGTGGCAACTGGCGCACTGCGTCTGCGTGCCCTTGAACCGCCCGCCGACGTGACAGGACGAGCACTCCACCCCGACATGGCTTCCGGTCAGCGGAAAACCTGTCGAGACATGGTCGAATGAGCTCTGCGCGGCAGCATGCCCTGCCAACACGAGAGCGAGCAGCATACAGGCGAGCAGCCACTGCACCATACGGTGCGAGGCTCGCGCCACCAGCCCCAGCTTGCTGTAGCAGCTGCTCAACTCCAACTCCGCTCTTCACTCTCGACTCGATCGCCAGCCGGACATCCGACGGAGACCGGCCGACCCCAATCCAGCCGAGACCGTTGAGCGTCCGCTGCTCGGCGGTCGCCCCGACAAATCCAAGACACCCTTGCGGATTTCCCCTACGGCCCGGCGGCACGTCTTCCCCAGCCACCGAATACTCGGAACGCTCCGTGCTCCCTTGATCGAGCGCTGCATCGATCGGGCGACGACGGAGTCATCGGCCAGATCACGCAGCCTTCGCTACGCCTACGACAGGGCTTCCAGAGACGCGCAAAGCTGGCCCAAAACTGGGCCAAGCTGAACTCAAGCTGAATGGAGGTTAAGGTTTCTGACGTCGCGCGCGCGCAATGGTCCCGCAAGCTCATCATGCAAGCCATTGATCTGCATGCGAACTGATAGCTGCTGCGAGCCGATGTCAGCTCGACACGATCTCAGACGCCGTGTGCGGCCAACGCAGCCGTTCGAATCAGTTCCTGATCTGAACGTTGCGCCATCCCGTTGCGACATGGCAGCGCTCGCACGTCTGACCGAAGGTGCCATTGTGCACGTCCGAGCTGCGATGACAGCTGAAGCAATCCATCGGCAACTTCAGATCCGGCGGCGACTTGGCCTTGTGACAGGCCTCGCACGTGATCTTCTGGTGGACACCGACCAGCGGGAATCGTGTCTGCCGCGCGTGATCGAAACGCCAAAGCCGCCACCCATTCGGATTGTGACAGCTGGCGCACCGCCCTCCAAGCTTCCCCTGGTGGAAATCCTTGTGGCAGCTTTCGCAGCCCATCGGCGTATTCTTGTAGGTCGGCGTCCGGTGGCACTCCTCGCAAGGCACCGACTTGTGCAGACCTATCAACGGAAAACGCGTAATCTCGTGATCGAAGGTGAGCTTCTTCCGCCAGCCCGCATCGCTATGGCACGTCTCGCAGCGTTCGCCGAGCTTGCCCTGATGCGGATCCTGCTTGCGGTGACAGGACACGCATGACGTCGCGAGTTTGTCCCGATAGAGATCACCCGTATGGCAGCTCTCACACTTCACCTTGGCATGCGCATTTCGCAGCGGGAAGCGGGTCTTGTCGTGATTGAAGCGGACCGTCTTCCATTTCTCCTGATCGTGACACGTCTCGCACTTGTCGCCGAAGCGGCCGCCATGGACGTCCTGAAGACGGTGGCATGAGCCGCACGACGTCTGCAGATCCTTGTATTGCTCGCCGGAGTGGCACGTCGCACAAGCGACCGACTTGTGGGCGCCCACGAGGGGAAACCGGGTCTTCGTGTGGTCGAACTCCTTGGTCGCGCGCCATTTCACCGCCGTGTGGCAGTTCTCGCAGCGTTCACCAAGCCGGCCGCGATGCGGATCGAGCGCCTTGTGACACTCGAAGCAGGTCGAGGGCGTGTTGCGGAACTTCACCTTCGCGACGTGACATCCCGCACAAGGCACGGTCTTGTGCGCATCGACCAGCCGGTAGTTCGTCATGTCGTGGTCGAAGGTTTCCTTGTCGAGTTGGACGATGTCGGTTCCACGCCCCTTGTGGTCGGTGTGACACTGCCTGCACTCCTGGCTCAGCGCCGCCTGGTCGCGTCCGTGCAGGCGCTCACGCTGCCTGCGATCGACGGCAATCTCCTTGTGGCAATCGAGGCAGAGGCCCGACTGTGCCTTCCGGGTATAGGCTTCGTGGCACTTTCCGCACTCGCTCTCGAGCTTGGCATGCTTCTCGGCCAGCGGGCCGGGCATGACCAGCTTTTCCAGCAACGTCTGTGCTCGAACTCCGGCCGATAGCATGGCAACGCCGGCCAGGACGGCGACAACGACCGCAACACGCCACCGCATCACGCAACTCCGTCAATAGTGATGGACGGCCCAGACATGAACGACGCCCGCCAGCAGCATGAGAAAAAACAGCGGCAGATGAAGCACATGCCACAGCGAAAACAATCGTTCGAAGAACGTCAGCTCAGCGGCCTTGCGCACTGCGGCGGCGTAACGCCGCACCACCTCCTCGATTCGCTTCTCGCGACGCCGTCGCTCGGACCACGACCATCGCGCGCGCTTGGCTTCGGCGCGAATGAGCCGGCGCGCTTCCGCAACCACATTGGCGCGCAGCCGTCTCGTCCGCGCTGCGATGACCGCGCCAGTCCGCAGGCTGCCCAGCGCAGTTCGCGGCACCTTGTTGTCGAGCCCCTTGCTGAAGGCAGCCAGCTCCCGCGACACGAACGAGACGGCCTGCATCTCCTCACCGAGCTCCGTTCGCATTGCCTCGGCCTCGGCGAGCAGCTCCTTGACACGCGCTCTCCCGCCATGGAGGCCCATATGGATCTTGCCATAGATGTAACGGCCGATCACGCCGCTGATCGCCACGATCAGCATGGTGAAGAATGCCACGTTGCTGTTGAGCGCCCCCAGTTGGAAATTCGCATGGAATAGGATGAGCACGGGACCAACGACGCCGAGCAGCATGTGGGTCCTGAACCAGAACGGCACCGAGCCGATGCCGCGCAGCGACTTGAAGCGCTTGCGCATCGAATAGGCCAGCAGCGACAACATGGCGACGCTGCCGTAGATCCCGAGCCAGTATCCGGTGCCGGAGCCCGGCGTAATATACTCCTCCTCCTTCTGCAGCCACCCGACGGCAATCGCTCCGAGGACGATGACCGTGATGACGACCGGAATGGTTCCTCGAAGAGGATTGCCGCTCGCGCGAGCGACCGCTGCTCTGCTCATGACCTCGACGTTTCCTGTGAATCCCGAATGCCGGATCGGCGGAAGCCAGACCCGTTCGCGGAGCCCCGGATCTCAGTCGAGAGAGAACTTAGTGATAACCACTTGCAACAACCCTCTCCGTCTTCCGACACCGACGTCATTAGTCCGAAATCAGTGCGAGCCATATTTCCGCCGACGGCATCTGTTCAACGAATGATCCAATCCTAGTCTCCAAGACGTCAGATCATTCTGGAATTTCTATGTCGGCATCTCTTGAGAGGAATTTGCATCTAGCACCGCATCCGACCTTTTCACGCGGAGTTTGCGGTCGGCGACTCTCTATCTTCCGCTGTTAGTTCGTAAGAAAGAGAGAGACGACATGGCGATCGATCTCCTGATTGTCTACGCCGCGCCAATGCTCGGCGTCTGGGCCACTTACATGGCCGTGCGCAAGCGGAAGGAAATAAAGAGCGTCGCGAAGCTCTCGGCCGCCAAGGACGCCGGTCTTCTCGAGCCGGCATCGCTCCATCCCATCATCGATCCTGCCTTGTGCATCGGCTGTGGCTCATGCGTCAGGGCGTGTCCGGAGGGTGACATTCTCGGCCTGATCGGCGGCAAGGCGTCGCTGGTCGAGCCTTCGCATTGCATCGGACACGGCGCCTGCAAGGCAGTGTGCCCCGTGAACGCCATCACGCTGGTGTTCGGCACCGAAACGCGCGGCATCGACATTCCGAACGTGGACGAGGCGTTCCAGACCAACGTGCCCGGCATCTTCATCGCCGGAGAGCTCGGCGGGATGGGGCTGGTCCGCAACGCCATCGAGCAGGGACGCCAGGCGATCGACTCCGTCCGCAAGGTCAAGAACATCGGCAAGTCCGATATGCTCGACGTCGTGGTCGTCGGCTGCGGTCCGGCCGGTCTCTCCGCCAGTCTCGCCTGCCTGCAGCATCGGCTGCGCTTCGTCACGCTCGAGCAGGACTCGCTCGGCGGCACCGTCGCGCACTTTCCCCGCGGCAAGCTGGTGATGACGGCACCTTTCACGCTGCCGCTCGCGGGCAAGTTCAACTTCAGAGAGCTCAGCAAGGAGCAGTTGATCGCCTTCTTCATGAGCATCGTGCGCAAGTCCCGCCTCAAGGTGAACGTCGGCGAGCGCGTCGAGGCCGTCACCCGAGTCGGAGAAGGCTTCGACGTCAGGACGAACCGCGGCAGCTACAGAACGCATGCCGTGCTCCTGGCGATCGGGCGCCGCGGAACGCCGCGCAAGCTGGAGGCTCCAGGCGAAGAGCAGACCAAGGTCGTCTATCGACTGGTCGACCCCGAGCAGTATCGCGGCCAGCACGTGCTCGTCGTCGGCGGCGGCGACGCTGCATTGGAAGCCGCTTGCTCCATCGCCGATGAGCCTGGAACGACGGTGACCCTGTCGCATCGCAGCGAGTCGTTCGGTCGCGCCAAGCTGAAGAACCGTCAACGGACGGAAGCAGCCGCCCAATCGGGCCGGCTCCGCGTCATCTACAATTCGTCAGTCAAACGGATCGGCGGTGACGACGTCGAGATCGATGCCAATGGCAGCACGAGCACGATCCCAAACGATGCCGTCATCGTGTGCGTCGGCGGCATTCTGCCCACCGCATTCCTGAAGAGCATGGGTATCGAGGTCGAGACGAAATATGGCACGGCTTAAGTCCTCTTACGTCATCATCCCCCTGATCTGTCTTGTCGGCTCGACCGTGCCGTCGGTCGCCCCGGCCGGCGAAACGCCGGCCGGCGTGAGCTCCGAAGCATCCGCGAGCCAGGCGGCCGATGCCGCGATCCGCGCCGGACATCCCGAGGACGCACTGAAGCTGCTCGAGCGCGCCGCCAGCGCCGGCAATCCGGAGGCGCAGTACCGACTTGCATCACTTTACCGCGCCGGTCTCGGCACCAGAGCAGACGACACGCTGGCGTTCAAATGGATGGAGGCAAGCGCAAGGAAGGGACATGTCAAGGCGCAGTATAATGTCGCAGCGATGTGGCTTGCGGGCCGTGGAACGCCGGCCGATCCCGACCGGGCGCGGGACTGGCTACGCAAGTCGGCGGCGGCCGGCTATCAGCCCGCCGAGCAGTTGCTGGCCGACATGGTCAACCGAAATGCGCGCCCGCGCGCCGGGGAGCCGGCGCGCGAAGCTGCGCGCAGGCCGCCCCCGACGCTCGATGCGCAGGCCGCCATGCGAAACGGCCATCCGGCCATCATCGACGCCGCCCTGCGCGGCCAGTTCGATCCGATGCGCCAGCTCATCGCTGCGAAGGCTGACGTCAACGCGGTCAACGAGGACGGCGATACGCCTCTGGCGATCGCCGCGGCCGCCGGGCATCTTCGGCTGGTGGAGCTCCTGCTCGCCTCGGGAGCCAATCCGAACACCAGCAACCGGCGCGGCGACACGCCATTGATGCTGGCAGCGGACAAGGATCATGGAGACATCATCAGACTGCTGCTGACCAAGGCGGCCGACCCGTCTGCAGCGCGTGCAGATGGCGCGACCGCACTACTGATGGCGCTCAGCCGCTGCAACGGCGCCGCTATCGCCGCGCTCCTCGACGGCGCCTCCGGCAGTCTGCCCGCGTTGGCAGACGGCCGGACCCCACTCATGATCGCGGTCGCGTCGTGCCCAAATGGCCCGCTCGATCGGCAACTCGTTCAGAGATCCGACCTCAACGCCGCCGATGGGCAGGGCCGCACCGCACTCTGGCACGCGGCCGGCAATGGCAATACGCACGCGATCGGACAACTGATCCGCGCAGGTGCGGACGTCAACCGCGCGGACACCGACGACAAGACGCCGTTGCTGAATGCCATCGAGGGCCGCAGCGCCGCGGCCTCGCTGCTTCTGTTGGACCATGGGGCCGACCCGAAACGCGCGACAAGAGGCGGAAATACCGCTCTCATCCTCGCCGCGCGCGCCGGGCTTGCGGATGTCGTCAGTGAGCTTCTCAGGCGCAAGGCCGACCCGAACATGCGCAACGGCCAGGGCATGAGCGCGCTGATGATGGCGGCCCATGAGGGGAATATCGGCATTGCGCACAGCCTTCTCGCCGCCGGTGCCGAAAAGCAGTTGAGGAACAAGCGCCGCGAACGTGCCACCGACATCGCCGCTGCCAGCGGTCACGGCGATATCGCCAAGCTTCTGGAATAGCGGACGATTTCGTTTCGCCACCCTGCCTATCATGCGGTCGACGTCGCGTTCGCTGCTCGATGGCGCGGCAGATGATTCGCGCGATATATCTCATTGAATATCACGCTAAGTACCAAGACGCCCCGATGATACCGTTCTCCGGCCGCGGGTGCGAATGAGTTGCAGTTACACTACGATGCACGTCGATGGATCATCATCATTCCGTACGAATGATGCCTCATTCGGCGCATTGATTGTCGGCGCATCACAGACACTTGATAGTTAGCTGCAGGAATATCCGCTGCAGTCGGAGATACCAAATGACAGCGGAGGTCGGATCGTTTGCGCTCATTCTCGCGCTCCTCGTATCGCTGGTGCAGTCGATCGTTCCGTTCGCAGCGCTGCGCCGCCAATCCGCGATGATCGCCGGCTTCGTTCGTCACGCTGCCTTGACCCAGTTTCTGTTTGTCGCGATCGCATTCGCATGCCTGACGTCGCTGTTCGTCCACTCCGACTTTTCAGTCCAGGTCGTCGCAGCGAATTCGCACACGCTGAAGCCGCTGCTCTACAAGGTCTCCGGAGTCTGGGGAAACCATGAGGGATCCATGCTGCTGTGGGTCCTGATCCTCTCCTTGTTCGGCGCGGCAGTTGCATTGTTCGGAACGAACCTTCCGGAGCGGCTGCAGAGCAACGTTCTCGGCGTGCACGGCATGATTGGCCTCGGCTTTCTGGCGTTCATCGTCTCGACGTCGAATCCGTTCGCGCGGCTGGTCGATGCTCCCCTCGAAGGCAACGGACTGAATCCGATTTTGCAGGATCCTGGCCTCGCCTTTCATCCACCGTTTCTGTATCTGGGTTACGTCGGCTTCTCGATGGCGTTCTCGTTCTCGGTCGCCGCGCTGATCGAGGGAAAGGTCGATGCCAGCTGGGCCCGCTGGGTCCGACCGTGGGTGCTCGCGGCCTGGTGCTTTCTCACGATTGGAATCACGCTGGGCAGCGCATGGGCGTACTACACGCTCGGCTGGGGCGGCTGGTGGTTCTGGGACCCCGTCGAGAACGCCTCCTTCATGCCGTGGCTTGCGGGGACTGCGCTCCTGCATTCCGCCCTGGTGGTCGAACGTCGGAGCGCCCTCCAGAGCTGGACGATCCTGCTGGGGATCGTGACCTTCTCATTGAGCCTGATCGGGACTTTCCTGGTGAGGTCCGGCGTGCTCACCAGCGTTCATGCCTTCGCACAGGACCCGTCGCGTGGCGCATTCATCCTGGCGCTCATCCTGGTGGCGACCGGCGGGGCGTTGACGCTGTATGCGATCAGAGCCCCAAGCCTGAAGCACGGTGCGCTGTTCGCGGCCGTCAGCCGCGAGAGCGGCCTCGTCCTCAACAATGTGCTGCTCACGGCAGCCGTGGCCACCGTGTTTCTCGGCACGTTCTACCCGCTCCTCGTCGACATGCTCGGAAACGACAAGATCTCCGTCGGTCCTCCCTACTACAACTTGACGTTCGTTCCGATCATGGTTCCGCTGCTGCTTGCCATGGTGATCGGCCCGGTTCTGAAATGGAAGCGCGATCTCCTCGTTGCGGCCCTGCAACGACTCCGCCTGGCCGGGGGACTTGCGGCATTCATTGCCGTCGCGATCCTCGTCGCGACGTTCGGACAGCGTTTCCTGGTTGCGTTCTTCTTCGGCATCGCCGTCTGGCTCGTGATCGGCTCGCTGATGGTGCTGGCTCATCGCGTCCGCCTCGGCATGACGACTCCCTTGGCGACCTCGCTCAACCTCGCGCGCACCACCCCGCTCGCGGTCTACGGCCTGGTGCTGGCCCATGCGGGAATGGGCGTCACCGTCGCAGGCATTACCGGGATGACCGCGTGGGCCAGCGAGAAGGTGCAGATGCTGCGGCCGGGCCAGAGCCTGCAGCTCGCGGGCTACGACATCAAGCTGCGCTCGATCGGAAAATTTCCAGGCCCCAACTACGAAGCCGAGCGTGGCACGTTCGACATCACGCGGAACGGCAAGCCGTTCACGCAGCTTTCCAGCGAGCGCCGCTTCTATCCCGTCAGACAGCAGCAGACGACCGCCGCCGGCATTCGAACCAACCTGATCTGGAACGTCTACGTGACGCTCGGTGATCCCGACGACAAGGGCGCGTGGGCGGTGCGCTGCTACTATCACCCTCTGGTGCCGCTGGTCTGGATCGGCGCACTGATGATGGCTTTCGGCGGCTTCATCTCGCTGGCCGACCGGAGATTTCGTGTCGGTGCTCCGCGACGGGCGATGCGGGCCGTACCGACTGCCGTTCCTGCTGAATAGGACGAGATATGCCGCGCCTCCCCTATCTCATACCTCTCGTGGCTTTCGCCGCACTGGCCGCTGGACTGGCTTTCAGCCTGACCAACGATCCGCAGCGAATGCCCTCGACCCTGATCGACAAGCCGACGCCGCGTTTCCAGCTCGCGTCGCTCGACGGCAAGAGCGGCGGTCTTGCCAATACCGACCTGCAGGGCGACGTGGTCCTGCTCAACGTTTTCGCATCCTGGTGCCCCGGATGCCGCGTCGAGCATCCCATGCTGCTCAAGCTCGCAGAGAGCTCCGCGATCCCGATCTATGGGCTGAACTGGAAGGACGATCGGAACGACGGCAAACGTTGGCTTGCCAAGCATGGCAGTCCCTATGCCCGTGTCGGCTCCGATGAGTCCGGCCGGGCCGGCATCGATCTTGGCGTGACCGGCGTTCCCGAAACCTTCGTGATCGATCGGGCCGGCCGCATCCGCTTCCGCTATCCCGGCCCGCTGACCGAAGATGTATGGCGTGACGATTTCGAACCTCTGCTGAAGGCACTCAGGAGCGAGTCATGAACTGCCGGCGGATCAAGCGCGCGGCCGAAGCGCTGCTCGTCAGCTCGCTCGTGCTGACGGCGACATGGTCACCATCTCGTGCGGTGCTTCCCGACGAAATGTTGCGCGACGAGGGACTGGAGGCGCGCGCGCGCGCGCTGGGCCAGGAGCTGCGCTGCGTCGTTTGTCAAAATCAGAGCATTGACGACTCGAACGCTCCATTGGCGCATGATCTGAGGGTGCTGCTGCGCGATCGCCTGCAGGCCGGCGACAGCGACCGGCAGGCGGTGGACTTCCTGGTCGCACGCTACGGCAACTTCGTCCTGCTCAAGCCTCCCTTGCAGTGGAATACCATCGCGCTGTGGATCGGTCCCCTGCTCGCCCTGCTCACGGCCATCGTCGGCTTCGGCCGCTACGTGCGCCGGGCGGCAGCCAATGCGAGTGCGCCCGAGGCGGAGCACGTCGCTCCGCTCAGCGCCGACGAACTCGAAGCCATCGAGGCGATCCTCGATCGACGGAGCCTTTCATGATGCTGTGGCTGATCCTGACGGCGATGATTTCCGTGGCCGCCGTGCTCATATCGACGCCATTCATCCGCAGCTACGAGCGGAGACGGTTGGCTTCGGCTCAGGGACTTGCCGTCCACCACGACCAGCTCCGCGAGATCGAGAACGAAACCGCACGCGGCCTGATCGACAAGTCGGATGGCGAGAACGCGGCCAGCGAGATCAAGCGGCGCATTCTCGCCGCAGCGGCCGCCGAACAGCCGCCGGCGCCCTCCCTCACCAGCTCCGAACGAAAATTTGCGCTCAGTGTCGTCACGCTGACGGTGGTGTTCGGCTCCGTCGGTCTGTATGCGGTTGTCGGAAATCCGGATGTCCCCGCGGCCGGACCGGGCCAGACCGCCAGCAGCACCACGGCGAGGTCGGTTGGCGAGGCGCGATCCGACGCCGGCACCCAGGCCATTGCCTCGCTGGAGCAGATGACCAGCCAGGACGGTCGCGCCCGACCGCAGCAGAGCAGCGGACTGCCGCCGGTCGAAGAGATGATCCAGCGTGTGCAGACCAGACTGGAGCGGAATCCCAAGGATGCCGACGGATGGCGGCTGCTGGGCTGGTCGCTGTTCAACATCGAGCGCTTTGCAGAGGCGGCACAGGCCTATGCGCGCGCAATGGAGCTGCGGCCAGGCTCGGCAGAATACCGCAGCGCACGCGGCGAAGCGCTGGTGCGGGCCGCGGACGGCACCGTCACGTCCGAAGCCCGCGCGGACTTCGACGAAGCACTCAAACTGGATCCCAAGGACGCGCGCGCCCGCTTCTTCATCGGCGTCGTGAAAGAACAGGAGGGAGACAAACGGGGTGCGATGGCCGACTGGACGGCGATCGTATCGGAGGCCGATCCGAACGAGCCGTGGCTGCCCGATCTCAAGCAGCGGCTCGGCGCGCTTCGTCGCGAGCTCGGAGAGGATGACGGCTCGCCATCGCCTGCCCGGCCGAACCTGTCCGCCGAGCGCATGCAGGAACTCCTGCGCTCCGGCAAGACCTCCGCGACCGAGCCGACGGAGCCGCGCGGCCCCCGCGCCGAGGACATCCGCAAGGCGGAAAGCATGTCCACACAGGACCGCAACCTCATGATCCGGGGCATGGTGGATGGCCTTGCGAGCCGACTCGAGCAATCACCGCGCGATGCAGAAGGCTGGATCAAGTTGATCCGCTCGCGGGTGGTACTGGGCGATGTCGAGGCGGCGAAACAGTCGCTGCAACGCGCACTGTCGGTCTTTGCGGAGGACGTCCCGGAGCGCACGCGCATCGCTGACGCAGCCAGAGAGCTCGGGATCAATCCATAGCGTTCGAGGCCCGATCAGCGTGTCCGCATCGTCGGAACGCGTTCGGCAACCGGAGGAATGGCAATGCGCATTCTGCTCATAGAGGACGAGCCCATCTACGCGGAGCGCATCAGGGAAAGCCTGGCCGATGCCGGTTTCGAGGCGGATCTCGCCACCGATGGCAAGCAGGGCTGGATGCTGGGCAACAGCCAGCCCTATGATGCCGCGGTGCTCGACCTCGGACTGCCGTGCATTTCGGGCCTCGACGTGCTGCAACGCTGGCGTCATACCGGGCACACGCTGCCGGTGCTGATCCTGTCCGCCCGCAGCGGCTGGGTCGAGCGTGTGAACGGCCTGAACGCAGGCGCGGACGACTATCTCGAAAAGCCCTTCAAGGCGCAGGAGCTCGTCGCGCGGGTCAAATCGCTGCTCCGTCGGGTCTCCAGCAGACCGGACGCCGTGCTCCGCCTCCGGCAGATCGAATTCAACGCGGCGGCCGGCCTGGTCAAGAAGGACGGGGAGATCGTCGACCTGACTGCACTCGAGTTGCGCGTTCTCGAACTCCTCATGCGCCGCGCCGATCATATCGTGTCGCAGACCGAGCTGCTGGAGCACATCTATCCGAGCAGCGACCATCGCGACTCCAATACGGTCGAAGTCTACATTGCCCGGCTCAGGAGAAAGCTGGGGCGTGACTGCATTCGCACCGTCAGAGGCATGGGATATCGCTTCGGGTAGAGCAATGTTCAGCCGCAACTTCCGAGCCCGGATGCTCGCGGTCGCCGCGATCTGGATTTCCATCGTCTTGTTCGCCAGCGGGCTCGGGCTCTCGATCGTCATTCGCCGTGTCGTCGAGGCCCACTTCGATCATGACCTGCTGGATCACGCCCGCGAGCTCGCCGATCTCGTGGAACTCGACGCCACGCAGCGGCTGTTCATCGCCCGCGATCTGAGCGATCCGCGTTTCTCCCCTGCCCGTTCCGGAATGTATTGGCAGGTCATCCTGCAGAACGGCGAAAGCGCGCGCTCGCCGTCGTTGCAGGATGACCTTTTCCTTTCATTCACGCCCGACCAGAGTCGCGAGGGTTCCCTGCCCTCCTCCACGGCGCTTAGTGTGGAGGGACCGACCGGGCCGATGCGCATGGTCCGAAACATCAGCGAGCCGTCTCGCCTCGGGCAACCCGTCGAAATCCGTGTCGGTGCAGACGAGCGACTGATTAGTGACGAGATGCAGCACCTCAATCTGACGCTGATAGCGACGCTTGGTATCATGGCCCTCGCCATGGTTGGCACCGCCTACGCTCAGGTCGCTTACGGCCTGCGGCCGCTCCAGCGCATGAGTCGCGCCATCGTGGACGTGCGTAGCGGCAAGACCTCAAGGCTGCCTGAGGACCTGCCGGAGGAAATCATGCCGCTCGTCACCGAGCTGAACGGAATGATTGCGGCAAATCTCAACATGGTCGATCGCGCTCGCGTACTCGCAGGAAGTTTTGCACACGCGCTGAAGACACCTCTGGCAATTCTCGACGAGGAGGCAGCACGGCTGAAAGCGTCCGGTCAGGAGATCCACGCTCAGATTCTGTCGGAGCAGTGCTCGCGAATGGCGCTGCTCATCGACTACCAGACGGCGCGCGCAAAGGCCTCCACGATCGCGAATGCAGGTGCGTTTGCGGTCGTCGCAGACGTCTTGAGGAGCGTCATCAATACCTATTCGCGATTCAGCCCAGGGCACGACCGGCGGTTCGAAGTCGAAGGAGCAGCGGACGTCGTCGTTGCCTGCGACACCAACGATCTGACCGAACTCATCGGCAACCTGCTCGACAATGCGGCAAAATGGGCACGTGACCGCGTCGTGATTTCGATCGAGGATCTCGACAGCACCGTCTTGATCACGGTTGAGGACGACGGGCCCGGCATTCCAGTGGAACACCGAATGCGCGTGTTCGACGTGGGCACGAGACTTGACGACGCGAAGCCCGGCACTGGGCTCGGTCTGGCGATCGCCCGCGACCTGACCAGCCTCTATGATGGCCGACTGTGGATCGAGGATTCGAGAATTGGGGGCGTCGCCCTGAAGCTTTCGCTTCGAAAGAAGGGTGATCCAAGCTCATCGTGACATGCCTGGTACCCGCAGCCTCAAAACCGCTTGCAGAAACGCCGGCCCGACACCCAACCCGCTCATAGCGATGATGCCCTGGGCCAGCGCGCCAACGATGCCAGTCGTAATCGGTGAGCGGCTCTTTTCCAACGGCGCGGCCTGCAGCGTCGGCAAAGTCGCCGGCTTCCCCGGCTACGCTATTTCAGAGTCGACAGATAGGCGACGACGTCGGCCCGCTCCTTCGCGTCCGCCAATCCTTTGAAATACATCTTGACGCCGTGAACGTCCCCGCGAGGATCGGCGATATAGGCATCCAGTGCCGTCGCGGTCCAAGGCGCATTGTTCTTTTTCATGCTCTCCGAATAGGCGTAGTCCGGCACAGCCGCTGGCTGCCGTCCAACGATGTTCCAGAGGCTCGGGCCGACCTTGTTGACGCCGATCTCGGCAGAGTGGCAGTTCTGGCAGATGCGCTGGAAGATGCTTTTCCCGGCGGCCGGATTTCCGTCGAGCGCGCGGGCGCTCGGTGCCAGGCTGGCGAGAACGGCGACAAGAGCGATGCGGCGGAGCATGCGAAATCTTTCCCTTTTCGATCCGGAGCGGGCGCGGGCCAGCCCCCCGGGCCAGGCCGGTGAGCAGATCCGCGCGGATGATCGGACGACAGCCCGGCCCAAGTCCTTGTCCTGGATCAAGCCGCGCGGTTGCCGTTGCTGCTCAATTGGCTTAATATTCTAAAAAAACGAACGATCGCCAACAAACCAAAGTGTCGTTCTGGGAGGTGCCCGATGGGAGACGCCGATCCTCGGCCCTCGCGTCCGTCTGGCGTGACTGCTGCAAAGTCCAAGGCTGCGACGGAGGCCGCTGCGGCGGCCGACATCTGCGGCCAGTTGCCGGCCGGGGGGTTGGCGATGGTGCTGATCTTCCTGTCGCCCCACTACGATCCAAACGAGTTCATGGTGGAGGTGACGACCCGTCTTGCGGACGTCCCCGTATACGGCTGTACGACGGCCGGAGAGCTGTCGCCCGATGGCTGGGACGACAACAGCGTCGTCGCTCTCGGATTTGCCGCCGAGGATTTCACGGTATTCGCACAGCCCATCTTCGGGTTGTCGGGCTTTCGCGTCGATGAAGGACGTCGCCTCGGCAACCAGATGAGGCAGGACCTCTCGCGGCACGGTGGTCGCGACGACGACGGCGTGTTCGGGCTCGTCCTGATCGACGGCATGTGCCAGCGCGAAGAGGCGATCATGTCGGCGATCTACGCCTCGCTCGACAATATTCCCCTGGTTGGCGGGTCGGCCGGCGACGGTCTGCGGTTCGAGCGCACCTGGGTCTTTCACGACGGCAAGGCCCACACGGACATGGCCGTGCTGATCCTGATCAGGACGTCATTGCCGTTCCGGCTGTTCAAATGCGACAATTTCGAGCCGACCTCGACCAAGATGGTGGTGACGGAGGCCGATCTCGAGCAGCGTATCGTCAAGCAGCTCAATGCCGAGCCGGCGGCGGAGGAATATTGTCGCGCGATCGGAATAGCCGATTCCGAGCTCGACCCGTTCCTGTTTGCGGCCCATCCGGTCCTGGTGCGCGTGGGAGGCTCCTATTTCGCGCGCTCGATTCAGCGCGTCAGCCCTGACGGCTCGCTCCGGTTCTTCTGCGCGATCGACGAAGGAATGGTGCTGACGGCGGCGAGGTCACGCAACTCCGTGGCGGCCGCCCGCGAGATGCTGGCCGAGGTCCGCGACGAGATCGGCGAGGTCTCGATCTTCATCGGTTTCGAGTGCATCCTCAGGCGTCTTGACGCAGAGCAGCATCAGTTTGCGCGGGAAATGTCCGATCTCTATCGCGACAACCGGATCGTCGGATTCCATACCTATGGCGAGCAGTACGGTTCAATGCACGTCAATCAGACGCTGACCGGGGTCGCGATCGGCAAACGTGGAGCGGCGCAGCCATGACCGCCGCGGGGTCTCCGGAAGACCTGCAGCGCGAGGCGGCCAAGCTCAGGAAGATCAACGCCGCGCTGATGTCCCGGGTCGAACGCTCGATGGACCAGCAGTTCAATGCGTTCTCGCTGTTCGAAACGGCGATCGCGCTCGATCAGCAGGTGCGCGAGCGGACGCGCCAGCTGCGTGATGCGCTGCGTTCGATCGAAACCGCCAACAAGGACCTCTTTCGGGCCAAGCAGCAGGCTGAAGCGGCCAGCTCCCTGAAATCCTCGGTTCTCATCTCCGTGACGCATGATCTGCTTCAGCCGCTCAACGCCGCGCGGCTCACGCTCTCGACCTTGGCGGACGAAGTCTCGTCCGATCGCGGAACGGCCATGGTCGGCCAGGTCGACCATTCGCTGGCCATGCTCGAGGATCTGCTGCGATCCCTGCTGGAGATTGCCAAGCTCGATGCCGGAGCCCTGCGCCCCGATGTCAGGCCCGTTCTGCTCTCGACCCTGTTCGAGCCGCTCGAACGCGAATTCGCCCCGATCGCTGCCAAACGCGGGTTGTCCCTGCGCATTTGTCCGTGCTCGATCGCCGTGGTCTCGGATGCCATGATGTTGCGGCGCATCTTGCAGAACCTCCTCGCCAACTCTCTGCGCTACACGCGGCGAGGCGGCGTCGTCATGGGATGCCGGCCGGGGCCGGGAGCAGGCCGGGTTCGCATCGAGGTCCACGACACCGGCCCGGGCATTCCCAAACCGCAACAAGAAGCGATCTTTCTCGAATTCCAGCGCGGTCAGCCGAGCGCCGAGGATCAAGCCGGCTTCGGGCTGGGCCTGTCGATCGTCCGCCGCTTCGCCAAGGCATTGGACCATGAGGTCGGGCTGGCTTCGCGGGTTGGACATGGATCCACATTCAAGCTCGAGCTCGACCGCGCCGACCCGGCAGCCGTACTGCCGGATCCGCATCCTGCGGATCACGTCGACCACGACTATGGCGGGCTCGAAGGCGCCAAGATCCTGCTGATCGAAAACGACCTGGCCACCGCCGAGGCCATGGTCAGTCTGTTGGAAAAATGGGGCTGCGACGTCGTGGCGACGGCGTCGCTGAATGACGCTTTGCAGCGTTTGAGTGCGCTCGGGGCGGTCCCCGAGACGATCATCGCGGATCTCCACCTGGATGGCGACGAGAGCGGGCTTGCCGCCATCCGGGACATCAGGCAATTCCTCGGCCGTGATGTTGCGGCCATGATCGTGACCGCCGACTATTCCGAAGACGCAGCCAGGGAAGCAAGCCAATACGGGCTCGAGATCTTGACCAAGCCGGTCAGGCCTGCGGAGCTTCGCGCGCTGTTGTCGTTCTTGCTGTCATGAGCGCCTCAGCGCCGTTTGCCCGAGCCGGCGCGCGCGGCTCGCCGATGAGGTTCACGAAGTCGATCTTTTCCATCTCGATGATGGCCTTGGTCCTGCTCATGACGCGAAGCTTTCGCAGGATCTCCGAGACGTGGACCTTCACCGTCGTCTCGCAGATCCCGAGCTCATAGGCGATCTGCTTGTTCTGCAGTCCGCGGCGGATCAGGTCGAGCACGCGCAGTTGCTGCGGCGTCAGTTCGTGAAGACGCTTCAGGAGGTCCTGAGCAGGAAGTCGGCCACGGCGCGCACTGGCGCAGAGGGAGCCGCCTTCAACATGGACCTCGCCCCCCAGCACGGCCTTGATCGCGTCGGCAAGTTGCTGCTTCGAAGTCGACTTCGAGATGTAGCCGGAGACACCCAGCGCGAGAACATGGGCGACGAGGTCCGGGTCCCGATGCGCGGAAACCACCAGGATCGGTGTGCGCGGCGCGGTCTTGCGGATGCGGATGACGCCGGAGAGTCCGGTCGTTCCGGGTGTCGAGAGGTCGAGCAGGATCAGGTCGAATCTCGGCGGAGATGAAAGAAGCCCGACGGCCATGTCGACGGACGTCGCCTCGCGCATCTCGGCATCAGCCAGAGCGGCGCGGATCGCGCTCTCCAGCGCCTCCCGAAACAGCGGATGGTCCTCGACGATGAGCAATCGAGCCACGTGCCTGCCTCCCCCGGCCGGATCGAAGATCCGGATCATTCAGTGTCGCGGATCCGACATTCAACCAGCGTGCGGGCTGCGTCTTCGAAGGAACGTCAGAACCGGAGCATCAGCGATACCGCGTTGGTTGGCATCAATCAACGACCAAGACGCCATCGACGTCGCCACGCCTGCGGTGGCCGTGGAGTCGTGCGGCGCAACAATTCGCTACGGGTGCTTTCGACCCGAAGCGGTGCGCGATCCCTGCCGGTCGGCCGGCACGTTCAGCGCGATCTTGCCGATCTCGATGACGGCCTTGTTGCGGCTGAACAGACGGAGTTTTCTCAGGATCTCGGTGATGTGCGCCTTGACGGTCGACTCCGCAAGCTGAAGCTCGCCGGCGATTTCCCGGTTCTGATAGCCACGCCTGATCAGGTCGAGGACGCGAAGCTGTTGTGGCGTCAGCTCCTCGAGACGCGCCTGCAGCGCGCGAGATGACCCCGTCCCGTGGCGCTCGACGACGGGCACGAAGTCTTTCGGGACCGAGATCGAGCCGCTGAGCACGCGCTCGATCGCGGACGTCAGCTCGCGCTTCGAGGTCGACTTCGGCAGATAGCCGGCCGCGCCGAGCGAAAGCGCCTCGCGCACGACGTTCTGGTCCTCTTCACTCGAGACGATCGCGACCGGAAGCCGCGGATACGCGGCGCGAAGCCGCTGGAATCCCGAGAAGCCCATGGCATCGGGCAGCGTCAGGTCGAGCAGCGCCAGGTCGATGTCGGGTTTCATTGCGAGGGTGGTGAGCGCATCGGCAATCGACAGCGCCTCGAAGATCTCGGCGTCGGGATGCGCCAGACGCACCGCATTGCCGAGAGCTTCGCGAAACAGCGGATGATCGTCGATGATCAGAAAGCGCGTCATGTCCGACCTTCACTCGCCGCCAGCACGTGCCGGGTGATCCGGCAGATCGTGTCGGCCGGTGTCCCTCCTTCAATTTGCCGTTTCTGACGACTGCACGGTCAGCAGGAACGTATAGATGCTCTCGAACTGGTCGTCGGTAAAGACCTCCTTCCAGGCGGGCATGCCCTTGGAGGGACGGCCTTCATGCACGGTGGTCCAAAATTTGTCGCGCATGTCCTCGCCGTAGCGGGTCCGCAGCCGTCGCAGGTCGATGCGCCGTTCCGCCTGCACGGCGTCTGGTCCGTGACAATGCGCGCAGGTGCCGTTGAAGATCTCTTTGCCCAGCGTCACCGCCTCGGTCTTCGACTCGCTCGCAGTCGAGTCCGAAACCCTCATCACGGCGGCCTCGGCGACCGGCTGGCGGAGAAGCTGAGCAGGGTCAGTCGCCGACGCCAGCTTGATCGGGCGCGGCACGGCGCCGAGCCTGATCGACGGCTCGCTCGGCAGCCCGTATTTGACCGCCAGCTCGGCGATCCGCGGTGCGAGCTGCGGCAGCGCGGCGTCGATCTGATCGCGCAATTGCGTGGAGCTCTTGGCAAGGCCGATCGCGGCATCCCAGGACAGACCGTCGCCCTCGACCGGCTGGATCCGGAAACTGCTCTGGTAGATCGTCTTGTTCAGCCAGCCTGCAACCGGCCCCCAGATGAAGGCGATGTCGGCCTTGCCGTGGGCCAGCGCCGCCAAGCCTTCGTCCGGTGTCAGCACCGTCACCTTCTCGATGTCGTCGCGCTGGGCCAGCAGATTTTGCGGCGTGGTCTGGTATTGCACCGCAACCCGCTTGCCTCGGAGGTCGTCGATGCCATGGACGAGCAACGTTCCGCGGCTGACGAGCGCGTAGGTTTCGGTTGCGATCTTCTGCGAGAAGATCACTGCCGGTCCCATGAAGTCCGCTGACAGCGGCAGGCCGATCATCGCGTCGCACTGCTTGCCCAGCAGCGTCACGCGCACGGTGCGCTTGCCGAAATAGGATTTGTACCAATCATACGTCACGGGGCGGCCGAGCTCGCGTGACAGCGCCTGGCCAACCTCGAGATAGAATCCCGGCTGCGTTGGATTGTCGCTCGAGAACGGAAGATTGGTCGGGTCCGCGCAGAGTCGCAGCGGCTCCGCCTCGTTGGCCCGGCCCGCCGCCGACGCGGCCAGCACGGTGGAGGCCACCAAGGCGACGAGAGCCGTCGCGCTTGCTGCCAGTTCGGCGGTGGCCCGCCAATTCGAGCCAGTCTGACGGCGATTCAGGCGCATCCTCGATCCCTCAGGTCTTGTCTATCTGCTTGTACGGCTCGGTCTCGCGGCCGGGCCGTCTTCGTCCGCTTGATGCGGATTGGCTGAACGCCGCGCGTGTCCCCGCGGCCGGGGCCACGCGCAGCCGTCGCGAGCGTTGCGGTTATTGGACCGCGAACACGAACAGAGCGCCGCCCTCGGGAGCTGCGTTCGTCATCTTCTTGCCGATCTCGCCCAGGAACGCCGGGATCGAGGCGGTGCGGCCGACGACGACGGCAACGTACTGCTTGCCGTCCACCGAGTAGGTCACCGGACCGGCGCCGATGCCGGAGCCGAGATTCTTCTTCCACAGGATCTTGCCGGTCTTGGCGTCGATGGCGCGGAAGTCGCCGTGAAGATTGCCGGAGAACACCAAGCCGCCGGCGGTGCTCAGCGTGCCGCCGTTGAACGGAAGGTCTTCCTGGATCGACCAGACCTTCTTGTTGTTCACGGGATCCCAGGCGATGAGTTCACCGAGGAACCCGCCGGGGCCTTCCTTGGTCGGGAATTCCGCACCGAGATAGAACACGCCGCGCTTGTACGAGACGTCGCTGACCGACCAGTCCATGCAGACATTGTTCGCCGGGACGTAGACCAGGCCGGTGTCCGGATTGTACGACATCGGCTGCCAGTTCTTGCCGCCGATCAGGTTCGGGCAGACGTCCTTGACGGGATGTCCGGGGCCCGGCCGTTTGTCCGGATCCTCGACCGCGCGCAACGTCGAGGTGTCCCATTTCTGCGCCCAGTTGGCGAAGACGTATTTCTCGGCCGAGATCACCTTGCCGGTCTCGCGGTTGGCCACGAAGAAGAAGCCATTGCGGTCGGCCTTCATCAGCGTCGGGACAGCCGCACCGCCAACCTTGAGATCGGCGAGAATAGCCTCGTTGACGCCGTCATAGTCCCAGGCATCGGCAGGCGTGGTCTGGATGTGCCACTTGATCTTGCCGGTGTTCGGATCGAGCGCCAGCGTGGATGCCGTATACAGATTGGTCAGCTTGCCGAAATCGCCATTGCCGGTCGAGCGCACGGCGGTGTTCCAGGGACCTGGATTGCTGGTGCCCCAATAGACCGTGTCGCTCTTCGGATCGTAGGAGCCGACCAGCCAGGCCGCGCCGCCACCATGCAGGCCGGTGTCACCCTTCCAGGTCTCGCTGCCGGGCTCGCCGGGCGCAGGCACCGTGTAGGTCTGCCAGACCATCTTGCCGGAGTTGATGTCGTAGGCCTGCAGCGAGCCGCGCACGCCGTACTCGCCGCCGCCGAAGCCGGTGATGACCTTGTCGCGCACGACCAGCGGCGGCGAGGTGATCACCGAGCCCTGCTTGTAGTCCACCACCTTGGACGTCCACAGCTCCTTGCCGGTGGCGGCATCGAGCGCGGTCAGCTTGCCGTCGAGCCGGCCGACGAACAGCTTGCCGTCGGCATAGGAGATGCCGCGGCTGTTCACGTCGCAGCAGGCATATTGCAGCGTATCGTCCGGAATGTCCGGCTCATAGGTCCATTTGCGCGCGCCGGTCGCGGCATCCAGCGCATAGACGTATTTCGGCCCCCACGACGTCGAGACGTAGAGCGTGTTGCCGATCACGATCGGCGAGGCCTCGTTCGAGCGTAGCGAGGCCAGCGAGAACGAATAGACCAGCGACAGCTTGCTGGCGTTCTCGGTGTTGATCTCCTTGAGCGGGCTGAACCGGGTGTTGCCGTAGTCATGCCCGGTCATCGCCCAGGCGCCGGGCTCGCTGGCGGCCTTCAGCGCCGAGTCGTTGGCGCGGACGCCCAGCGTGCCGGCGACAAGGAAGGCAACCGTCGAGATGCCAGCCAAGAATCTCCTGCTCGTGAAGTTCATCAGTTCCCTCCGCTTATGTCTTTGTTGTGGTCGTATGGCGCGTGCGCCAGCCCCAAGATGAGCAGTCGCGCTGCAAGCAACGGGGCGATTACAGCATCAGCTCCGCCCGGCTCTCATAGGCGGAAGGTAGTAGGCGCAGGGGATCGGGGTTGAACGCCGATTACCGCGCCTTTTCAGCGACTTACCTGAATTCCGTGACCTGCGGGCCGAAGGATCGTTGTCGCCATGATGAACGAGGCGCGCGTCTACTGTGCGGTCTCGTGGCAGCCCGGCGTCCTCGCGATCGCCACACCGAGGGAAGCCCTCGCTCTCGAGATGACGCCTTGAACAACCCGGACCGAACGGCGGCATCTTTTAGTTCAGACGCGCCGCCCGCTGGAATACGCAGGGCTCGGCGCCAGACAGGGAAACCCGAGCGCAAAGCTCGCTTTTGGCCTGGTGATGCCTAGCTCTCCGCGGGGTCGCTCGAACTGAGACGTTCGATCGCCTCCAGGTCGTGAATCGTGACCGACGCGTACTTTGCCGTCGCAATTCCATCCTGCTCGAGACTCTTGAGCAGTCGGTTGATCGTCTGCCGGCCGACCCCGATCATCACCGCGAGGTCCTCCTGCGACAATCGCAAATCGATGATCATCCCCTTCTCGGTCTGGCGCCCGTGACTCTCTGCGAGCCTCTGCAATTCCTGCGCAAGCCGGTGAAGTGGACGCCGATTGCGCAGAATGATCAGGTTCTGCATCGAGACGCGCAGATGATCGCAGACCATTCGGACGAACGCAGAATAATACTCATTGCTCTCGCTGATGAGCGCCTCGAACCGCTCCTGGCTCACGTGAAACAGCACCGCCCTGCCAACGGCGAACGCATCGTAGCCATAGGGGCGCCCGTCGAGGGCCGAGGTGACGCCGATCCAAGATCCAGGCGAAGAGATCAGCAGGAAGGAGGGATTGCCGGACAGCGAAAAGCTGGTCAGTCGCACCTGCCCCGACACCAGGGCAATCAATCCGTCCCGGGAGTCGCTCGCGGAATAGATCAGGGAGTTGTCCACGTTTCGGATGCGACCCAGACGAAGAATGCTGTCCGCCAATGACGAAGGAAGGCCGGCAAACCACTTGTTCCTGCGCAGAACAGCCTTGAGCACCGCTTTGTTCATTCGTCGCCACACATGAAGACGGGCTTTGTCGCTGTCGCAACATCTGTGATCCCATATCAGTCTAGCGGAGATCAATCGAGGTGGTCGGGTTCGCTGCGGTGCAGGCCCACCCCAGCGCGAGTCGCCGGGTGGGGTAAAATGATGCGCGTCAGACCTGTGGGCCGGCTGGCGCTAGAACGATTTTTCCTCGGCCTCATAGATGGTCATGACTGGCGGTCTCGCGCACAGCTTGGCGACCTCCTGCACGAACGCCCGTGACTCGGGTCGGGCGAAATGCGCCTTGAGCGCGACGGCGTCACGCCAGCGCTCGAAGAAGCGCAGACGGAGGGAGTTTTCGCAATCAACCTGCACGGTGTGCTCCACGCAGCCGTCTTCCGCACGCGAACGATGCACATGCGCCAGGCAGATCTTCATCAGACGATCAAAGCTTTCGCCAAGCCCATCCACAGATCCCACAACGATGATCATCGGCTCTCATCCTCTCACATTGTCTTCTTCAGCAGGCGCCGGATGGCTGTCCTCGGCGAATGGCATGAGCGGGATCGTCCGGACGTCGAGACCTCGACGCCTGGGATGGACACCACAACATTCGTTGCCTCGGTTGTCATGGACCGCCCGTCCCCCTCGAAATTGTTGATGTTCTTGCGCGCGGCGACCTGCGTCCCGGCCCCCTCGCCGGCTCAAAGCTAGGGTGATTTTGTGCATCGATTGTCGCGATTGCGACAGTCTCGGCCATGATCTGCGCTTGTCTCTTGGCGGCGTCACGACGCGGCTCGGCCGGAGGCGCAACGGGCGGCCATGTCGAAACGAGGAGCCCCTCATGTCGCTGACGGCCGAACGCCTCTTCGCAGTCAACGGCCTCGTCACCATTGTGACCGGGGCCGCGAGCGGACTTGGCCTGGCCATTTCCCGGACCATGGCGGCCAACGGCGCCGATTTGATCCTGGTTGACAGGAACGAGAAGGAACTGAGGCGGATCGGCGAGGAGATCATCCCGGGGGCAGATATCGCGACGGTCGATGTCGCAGATCCAGACGCCATCCGGCGGACGGTCGATGACGTCGTCACGCGCAAGGGCCGGCTCGACGTGATGTTCGCGAACGCCGGAATCAGCGGGGGAGCCGGAATTCGATTGCCGCAGGGCCACATCGAGAACGTCGATTTCGCTGCATGGGAGCGAGGTTCTCGCCATCAACCAGACCGGTGCATTCGCGACCATCCAGGCTGCGGCGCGACACATGAAGGTGCAGCGCAGCGGCCGGATCGTGGTCACGGCATCGGTCGGAGGATTGCGAGGCTCGGCAGCGACCGCCTATGCGTATGCGGCCGCCAAGGCCGCGGTCGTGAACCTGGTCAGGCAAGCCGCGCTCGAGCTCGCCACATTCGACGTCAAGGTCAATGCCATTGCGCCCGGCTTCTTCCGGACAGGGCTCGGCGGTGGCCGCCTGCTGGACGAGGCCGCGACAGCGCCGCTCCAGGCCATGGTGCCGATGAACCGGCTTGGGATGCCCGACGAGATTGCCGGCGTCAGCCTGCTGCTGGCATCGCCAGCCGCGAGCTATATCACCGGATCGGTGTTCACCGTGGACGGCGGAATCAGCGCGGCATGAAGCAGCTCGGGGGCAAGGTCGCGGTGATCACGGGAGCTGCGAGCGGCATCGGTCGCGAGCTGGCTGCGGCCTGCGCCGCGCAAGGAATGAAGCTCGTTGTCGCCGACGTCGATCGCGACGGACTATCAGCCACGAAAGACCTGATGCCGAGCGGGATCGCCGTGCGCACCGCACAGTGCGACGTGTCCAGCGTCGAGGCGGTTCAGCGCCTCGCCGACCTTGCATTTGAGGAGTTCGGCAACGTTCACCTGCTCTTCAACAACGCCGGTGTCGCGGCGCTTGGCCCGCTCTGGTCCGCAACTCCCGAGGACTGGAAATGGGTGCTCGGAGTCAACCTCCTGGGCGTCGCCAACGGCATTCGCAGCTTCGTGCCGCGCATGATGGCTGCAGGCGACGAGGGCCACATCGTCAACACGGCGTCAGCCGCGGGGTTGACCGCCGTTGCGGGCTCCGGCGTCTACTGCGCCAGCAAGCACGCGGTCGTCGCCTTGTCCGAGTGCCTCTTGAAGGACCTTCAGCTCGCCGGCTCTCCTCTCAAGGTCAACGTGCTGTGCCCCTCGCTCGTCAAGACTGCCATCGCCGACTCAGGCCGACATCGCCCCATACATCTGGCTTCAACAAACCCCGACACTGCAGCGTATGATCAGCGCGTCAGAGCGGGAATGGCGGCATCCGAGGTCAGCGCCGCCGATGTGGCCCGGATGACGATCCAGGCCATCCACGACGACGAATTCTACGTCCTTCCGCATCCAGCGGTACGGCTCCGCGTCGAGGAGCGGCTCCGCACCATCATCGGTGATCACCAGCACCTCCAGCCAGACGGCCTCCCTGCCGAGACGGATGAACCATGAGCAACTCAGACGACAACGTCGATCTCAGAGCCAGGATCGAGGCGCTCGAGAAGCGCCTCGCCGAACATGACGATCGCGAGGCGATCCGGACACTGCGCTGCACGTACCACGAATACGTCAACCAGGAGCGCGTCGCCGATCTGGCCGATCTTTTCGCGGAGAACGCCACGGTGTCCTATGGCGGACGGCCACCGGTCACCGGCCGCGAGGCGATCCGCGACTTCTTCCTCAATTTCCCGATCAAATGGGCGCGCCAGTTCATCCACGCGCACGTCATCGAAATCGATGGCGACCGCGGCAGAGGCTACAGCCATCTCGACGGCCGTCCCGTTCTCAACGGCAAGAGCCTCATGGTCGGCGGCCGGTTCGATGATGAATATGTCAGAGAAAGCGGCCGTTGGCTGTTCTCGAAAGTCGTACTGACGACCTGGTACATGGTCCCGGTCGAGCCCGGCTGGGAAGCTGCGGCCGCAACCAAGCCGGCCCAGTCGTGAGCTGCACGAACTCAGGCTTGCTGATTTGACGGCCGAACTCCATCAGACGTGATAGCGGCACGCCCCCGCTCATCTGGCGATCATGGTTGAGCGATGACGCCACGCAGGCGCCGCAGGGTGGGCAAAGGCGCGCCAACAGCGATGGCGTCATGCACGATCTCTCATGGGCCGTGCCCACCGCCCCCACTGGCGCCAATGGTGGGCACGCGTCGCCTTCGGCGTCGCTTTGCCATCCCATGGCAGCGTCACGTGCGGCGGAGTCGGGGTGCACGGCGCGACAGACTCCATCAGCGTCATCAAGCTGATTTGGCCCGCCCAGACCTTCTGAAGAAAATAATCTTGTTGCTATTTTTCCGAATATGTGCTTGTGTATCGCCATCCTGGACCCGCCGAGAGGGGCGCTTCGCGATCGTCACGAGACGTGGGGTCTGGGGATGCGGTGGCCGCAGGCGTGCTGCAGCGGGCTCACGGGCTCGCCGACGAACGGCAGGTTTGCGGACGTGAAGACGCGTGGTCCTGGCGCCCCGATGCTGGCGCCAAGTCGTCGGGCGATGATCCCGAGGGCGACGGTGGCTAAAGAGCCGGACACCGGGGAGATCGCGACATAAGCGTGAAAACCATCGCGCGGGGAATGCCGGGATGTCTCGGCTGAACCTGTGGTTCCTGCCGCCTGCATTTTTTTCGCAGGCGGGCCATGGGTGCGGCCAGCGCCCGGCATTCCCTGCGCCCTCTCATTCTCGAGGGCGGAACGACCGGCACAACTCGGACGCCATCGCGCCGCGGGATCGCAGCCCATCGCCCGAACAAAGGGCGCGAGGCCGGAACAAACCGCAAACAGATTTGAAGTTTTGGGGAGAGAGGGATGGTGCGCTCGGAGGGACTCGAACCCCCACGGTGTTACCCACTGCCACCTCAAGGCAGCGCGTCTACCAATTCCGCCACGAGCGCGAAGAAGAAGCCGGAGCCAGAGGAAGGGCGGCACCGGATCAGTGGCGCCCGTGTATCAAATCGATGTCGGGGGGACAAGGCCCGCCCTGCCCTAAAATACCGGATTGTGGACGGTTTTGGCTTGGCCGGGGCGCGCTATCGCGACGTCGGCGTCGGCGAGCGCGGCAGCATCTGCTTGACCTCGACCGCGATGCGGTTGCGGTCGACCAGCACCACCCCATTTGCGATCGGCAGATTGTTGGCGAGCACCTTGACGTCGTCGGCCTCGGTGGCGTCCAGCTCGATGATGGCGCCGCGGGACAGGCGCAGAACCTGGTGGATGGGCATGGAGCAGGTGCCGAGAACGACCATCAGGTCGACTGTCACTTTATCGAGGGTTGACACTGCAGGACCACCGAAGTCACGACTGGATTTTCGTTGCCCAGACATCACCATGTTGTGGTTAGCCAATGGTTAACAGCCGCGAAACACTCGATCTGACCACCTTTGCTGGGCCCCCCGGCAACGCCGTGGCGTGGCGCATCTCCGATTCGCTGATCGACTACGCCCAGGCCACCGAGTTCATGGAGGCGCGGGCGGCCGCGATCGCCGCTCACGAGGCCGCGGAGATGGTCTGGCTGCTTGAGCACCCGCCGGTCTACACCTCCGGTACGTCGGGCAAGGCCGAAGACCTGCGCGATCCGCGCTTTCCGCTGGTGCCGACCGGGCGCGGCGGCCAGGTCACCTATCATGGGCCCGGCCAGCGGGTGGCCTATGTCATGCTCGACCTCAAGCGGCGCCGGCCGGATGTGCGAGCCTATGTCGCGGCGCTCGAGGAGACCATCATCCGCACCCTCGATGCCTTCAACGTGCGCGGCGAGCGGCGCGAGGATCGCGTCGGCGTCTGGGTCAAACGGCCCGACAAGGGCGAGGGCCATGAGGACAAGATCGCCGCGATCGGCGTGCGGCTGAAGCGCTGGGTCACCTTTCACGGCATCGCCATCAATGTCGAGCCGGACCTGTCGCACTTTCAGGCCATCGTGCCCTGCGGCGTGACCGATCCGCGCTACGGCGTCACCAGCCTGGTTGATCTCGGCCTGCCGGTGACGCTCGCCGATGTCGACATCGCGTTCCGGCAGGCGTTCGAGAGCGTCTTCGGCGCCGTCAGCGTCGCGCAGCCGGAGACGGCATGAGCTCACGCGCCGCCCTGCTGCGGCGGCACGTCGAGCTTCGCCGCGACATAGCGGCGCTCCTGGCTCAAGCCACCGAAGCCGTAGGCATCCGCCTTGACCTCGTCGACATGAAGGTAGGTCTCGTGATGCAGCGGGCCGATCAGCTCGGCCATGCGCGCGAACACCGCGGCCAGATAGGCGGCCTTCTCGTCCTTGGTGTTGGTGCCCTCGCTGACGTGAACGTCGATCCAGTAGCTGGCAAGCCCCTGCTCCGCCAGCGAGGCGCCGCCGGCGAACCAGTCCGCGGCATCCGCTTCCGAGACGATGACGGCGGTGACCTTGGGATCCTTGCGCAGGATCCGCGCCGTCAATTCGGTGACGGCGTCCGCGATGGCCTTTTTCAGCGACGGCGAGCGGCGCTGGCTGGCATAGACGATGTTGATCAACGGCATGGTTGGCTCCCGGTATCCAGCGCGTGACTGCGCCTCGACAGCAAAGCTAGCCGCGCGCCTGTCATTTTGGTATCTTATCGGGATGGATATCAATGATAACGATCGCATATGACAGCCACGCTCGACATCGCGACCGTCCGCGCCTTTCTGCTGGTGAGCGAGCTGCACAGCTTCACCCGGGCGGCCGAGACGCTCGGCACCACGCAGGCCGCGGTCAGCCTGAAGCTGCAGCGCCTGGAAGCGCTGCTCGGAAAGCGGCTGGTCGAGCGTTCGCCGCGCGCGGTCCGGCTCACCGCCGACGGCGCGGCCTTCGCCGAGAACGCCCGCGCGCTGGTTGCCGCACATGACCTCGCGCTGACCGGCGCTCCTCGTGCCCGGCCGCTGTTGTCGCTGGGGATCAGCGATCACGTCGCCGGCCCCGAGCTGGTGCCGATGCTCGAGCAGTTGCATGCTGCCATGGCGGACCTCGTCCTGTCGGTCAGCATCGGCTTCTCGCGCGACCTGCTCGACCGCTACGATGCCGGCAAGCTCGACGCCGTGATCGTCCGCCAGGAGGCGAGCCGCCGCGGTGGCGAGGCGTTGATCACGGACGAGTTCGGCTGGTTCGCAGCTCCCAGATTTCGTCTGCCGGCGGCCGGCACGCTGCCGCTCGCCACGCTCGCGCCGCCCTGTGGCGTGCGCAGCATCGCGGTCCGCGCGCTCGAGCGCGCCCGAATCAGCTTCAGCGAGACGTTCGTCGGCGGCGGGGTGACGGCCGTTGCGGCCGCCGCGCGGGCCGGACTTGCGATTGCGCCGCTGGCCCGCCGGATCGCACCCAGCGGACTGATCGATGTCGGAACGGATCTCGGCCTGCCCAAGCTCGGCCGCTCCAAGGTGATGCTGCATGCGAAGGCGGGCGATGCGGCCAAGCGCGCGGCCTTGCGCACGCTGGCCGCAGCATTCCGAAGCGCCGCGATCTCGAAGTAATTGACGCCCGCGGAGCCTGATGTAGCATGGATTAATAATCGGAGTTCAGGAGCAGCGGCTTGAACCGTCTCTTGACCGCAGCTGACCTCGTCAGCGCCCCAGCAAAGCCGAGCCCGGCCTCGACCGGCGCGACCGGCCTCGAACCATTGCATCGCCACGCGCTGATCCGAACCTCGAACGCCGACGTGCTGCGCGACCTCGCGGGGCGCCGGCTCGGCGCCGAGCGCGTCGACTTCAGGAACGCCGAGCGCTTCGAGGCGATCGTCAACCTGATCGAGCTCGAGACCATCGGCCTCGCGTTCGGCACCACGACCTGCGACATGGTCTGCGACCATCGCGCCGCCGATTTCATGAGAGTGCAGATCGCCCTGAAGGGACGCGCGGTCAGTTGCGCCCGCGGCGAGGCGACCGACGTCAATGAGCATCAGTTCGCAGTCGCGCCGGCCGGCGTGCCATGGCAGATGGCGTGCCAGGGTGGCCATCGGCGACTGACTCTGCGGCTCGATCCGCAGGCGCTGCGACGGCGCCTGACGGCGCTGGTCGGCGTGCAGCCGCGCGCCGACTTTACGATCGACCCTGCCATTCCGGCCGCCGATCCGCAGGCCCGCAACCTGATGCGGCTGCTGGATTTCCTGACGACCCAGCTCAACGAGCAGGATGCGGCGTTCCCCGCCGCGGTCTATCGCGAGCTGGAGGATGCGGTGCATGTCGCCTTCCTCTGCGCCAGCCGTCATCGTTTCCGCGACACGCTCCTGGATCCCTCCCCGATGCCGGACTTCGGCCTGGTCAAGCGGCTCGAGGACTACATCGAGGCGAACTGGCGCGAGCCGATCACGATCGAGCACCTGGCGCGCGAAGCCGGCGTCAGCGCCCGCTCGATCTTCCGTCTGTTCGAGCGCGTGCGCGGCTATTCGCCGATGGCCTTTGCCAAATCGGTGCGCCTGCGGCGCGCCCGCGAGATGCTGCGCTCCGGCGATCCCGACGTCACGGTGGCAGCGGCCGCCACCGCCTGCAACTTTGCCAATGCGGGACACTTCGCCCGCTACTACCGCGCCACGTTCGGCGAGCTGCCATCGGCGACGATGGCACGCGCCGAGCAACCGTGACGCTTTTTTCGACCGCTCACAGGATGGCTTCGAGCGCGCTACGCAGGCTCTGATGCCGGAACACGAAGCCGCTCGACAGCGCCTTGTTCGGCACCACGCGCTGGCCGCCGAGCAAAAGCTCCTCGGCGAAGTCGCCGCCGATCCGGCGCAGCAGGCCGGCGGGGACGCGCAGCAGCGCCGGACGCCGCAGGCAGCGCGCGAGTTCGGCGGTGAAGGCGAGATTGCGCACCGGCAGCGGCGCCGTCGCATTGACCGGCCCGGTGATGGCCTCGGTCGCGATCACATGCGCGATCAGCCGAACGAGATCGTCGCGCTCGATCCAGGACATCCATTGCAGACCGGAGCCGAATGGCCCGCCGAGGCCGAATTCGAACGGCGTCAGCATCCGCGCCAGGAAGCCACCGTCGCGGCCGACCACGAGCCCGATCCTCAGCAGTGCGACGCGGACGCCGTGCGCTTCGGCACCGCGAGCCGCTTGCTCCCAGGCGTCGCAGAGGTCATGGCTGAAGCAGGCATGCGACTTGGCGGATTCGGTCAGCGGCTGGTCCTGCCACAGGCCGTACCAGCCGATCGCCGAACCGTTGACCAAGACCTTCGGCTTACGGTCGAGCCGCGCAATCAGGGATAAGACGGCTTCCGTCGTAGCCAGCCGGGACTGCAGGATCGTCGCGCGCCTGGCCGCGGTCCACGGCGCATTGCCGATCGGTTCACCGGCGAGATTGACGATCGCGTCGATACGGGTGTCGGACGCGAGCTGGTCGAGATTGGTGATCAAGGTCAGCGGCGCCGGCAACATTGCGGCCTTTGCCGGATCACGTACCAGGGCGACGACGTGATGACCGGCCGCGGCGAGACCGGCCACCAGCCGCGCGCCGATGAAACCGGTCGCGCCGGTGATGAGGATGGTCTGCGCCGGCGGCAGCGCCGCGACCAGCCCGGCCGCATCCGGCTGCGACATCCGCGCAAGGCGCCGTGCCGCGGTGAAGTCGCGCAGGCCGCACAGGGCAGCGCCAACCGCGGCGGCAGCCGCAATCCAGCTCAGCAAGCCGGCAAAGGCCGGCACGATCGCCGAGGGCTGCATCGCCCAGCCGATCAGCAGCGGCACCAGCAGCATGAGGATCGCGCCGTAGTTGATGGCGAGCAGCGTGTGGTTCACGCGTTCGCTCGGCGGCAGCTTGCGCGTCAGATCCTCCTCGACGAAATCGGTCAAGGTGATGCCGATCTCGGCCACGAGCACCGCGAGCACGAGGATTGCGAACAATCCATGCACCTCGCACCAGCCGATGACGGCGAACAGCAGCGCATAGAGCATATTGCGGACGCCGTGCAGCTTGAGCTCGCCCTGCTGTGACGGGCGCTAGGCCAGGCGCTCGGTGAACTCATGGTGATAGACGGTGTCGAACACGCCCATCACGATCTGAAGCGCAATCAGGGACCAGAGCAGCGGCGTCATGGTGCGGACTCCCGGAACATTGCGCTCTGGCGGATGATGCGCCCGAAGCGCGGATGGATGATCTCGAGCGAGAAGCGAAAGACGCCGCTGCCGAGATCTGAATGGGTGACGGTGAGGTCGCCGGGCGTGAGCCATGCCGGCAGCGCCCAGCGCCGGCCCGCGAAGTCGAACGTGTAGCCGGCGCTATGGAAATGAAGCGCGCCATCGGCGACGCCGACGCGCAGGCTCATGCTAAGGCCCCAGCCGAGATATTCCTCGAGCCCCGTCGGACCGGCGAAGCGCTTGGCGGAATGGATCACCTGCGGGAAGCCATGCGGGCGTCCGCAGATGCGCGTCCAGATCTGGCCGCCTCTCGCCGCGTCCTCCGTCACCGCGACGATCATCGGCACACCGATGTCTGCGTGCGTCGGCAGCGGCCCGCCGATCAGCCGCGCCAGATGCGCGAACCAGAAGCCGGCACGACTGATCTCGGCCTGATCGACCTCGCCGACATAGACGACGGTCGCGCCGTCGGCGAGTTTCTTGGAGAAGCGGCGCCAGATCGACACCGGCAGCCGCCCCCAATCCTCGGCGGACAACAGCGCACGAAACCTGTGATCGTCATGAAGCCGGGCGTTGGAGGGCGTTGAAAGTCCGAGATGTCCCATGGTCACCATGACGCCCTCCGCTCATCTACGACCTTGATCTTCCCGACGGCAGCAGATTTGCGATCTTCTCGCCGAGCTTGATCAGCGCGACGAGACGCGGCCGCGGCACCTTCAGCATCTGCACGTACCAGCGGTCGACCAGCTCGGTGAACGCCAGCATGTCTTTCAGCCGCCTGGCTGCGACCGTGCTGATCGCGGGATCGCCGGTCGCTTCCGCGACGCAGGCGCGCAGCGCAGCGATCGCGGGATCGATCTCGCGCTCCTTGCGGCCGGCCGCGATCCGCTGTGCGACCTCCCAGATGTCGGTCTCGGCCTCGAAATGATCGCGGCGGTCGCCGAGGATCGGCACGCGCCGGATCAAGCCCCAGGCGAGCAGCTCCTTCAGCGAGTTCGAGACATTGGAGCGGGCCATGCCGAGCGTGTCGGCGATGTCCTCCGCCGTCATCGGCTTCTCGGCGAGGTACAGCAGCCCGTGGATCTGGCTCACCGAGCGGTTCACGCCCCACCGGTCGCCCATGTCGCCCCAGTTGAGGATGAAACGCTCGACGGCGGGCGGAAGTTTTCGATGACCTGTAATTTCTGTCATGACAGAAATATCTGACGTACGAGGATGAATGTCAAGAGACCCGCTCTTGAACCGGGCTGGGGGCTGGCCCGACGGATGTTACGGCGCCCATTTTGCGCCTGCCGACCGCCCGGTTCCCCGCCTGCCCCCTCTGCAACAGGAGCAAGCCATGACGGCATCCGACAAGGCGTTCACTGGATCGATCCCACAGATCTACGATCAACTGATGGTCCCCTTGATCTTCGTGCCCTATGCGCTGGACCTCGCGCGGCGCATCGCGGCGTACCTGCCGCGCGACGTGCTGGAGACGGCGGCGGGCACCGGCGTGGTTACGCGGGCCCTGCATGCTCAACTGCCGCCGGAGGTCCGGATCACCGCCACCGACCTCAACGAGCCGATGCTCGCGCAGGCGAAGACCCATCTCGCCGCTGCGGACCGCATCGCATTTCATCAAGCCGATGCGCTGGCCCTGCCCTTTGCCGACGCGAGCTTCGATGCCGTCGCATGTCAGTTCGGCGCGATGTTCTTCCCCGATCGCGTCAAGGGCTATGCGGAGGCCCGCCGCGTGCTCAGGCCCGGCGGACGTTTCGTCTTCAACGTCTGGGACCGGATCGAGGAGAATGAAATCCCTCACGTCGTTCACGAGACGTTGCAGCAGGTCTTCCCCGAAAGCCCGCCGCAGTTCTTCACCCGGACTCCGCACGGCTATTTCGATGCCGGGCGGATCGAGGCCGATCTGACCGCAGCGGGCTTCACCGACATCGCGATCGAGACGGTGACGCATCGCAGCCGCGCGGCGTCGCCTCAGGACCCGGCCACGGCATTTTGCCAGGGCACACCGATGCGCGGCGAGATCGAAGCACGCGGCACGCCCGGCCTCGCCGCCGTGACGCAGGCGACCGCGGACGCGCTGGCGCGCCGGTTCGGCAACGGACCGATCGAGGGCCGCATCCAGGCGCTGGTGATCTCGGCGGGGTGAGCGGCGGGCTCGCGCGCCGTGTCGTTAGAGCGTCGGCAACACGGAGAACGCCTCGCCCGGCCGGCGCGGTTTGAGCTGATCGGCCGTCGCCGGGTTTTCCATCACGGCATCGACATGCGCTGCTGGCGGTCCCTCGCGGCAGGCTGCCAACACGGCGGCAACGTCGTCCGAGGGACCCGCGAACAACGCCTCGACACTGCCATCGGTGCGGTTGCGGACCCAGCCTTCGAGGCCGTTCAGGATGGCCTGGTCCTCGACCCAGGCACGATAACCCACTCCCTGGACGCGGCCGCGCACCAAGACGTGGACGATGGCGCGATCGATCATGATCCGAGCCCCAGAAAATCGCGCAGGCGCTTCTTCACATCCGCCTCGCGCATCACGCGTGCCGTCAGCTCCGCCGACGGCAGCCCCTTGAGCTGCTTCGGCGAGGCGCCGTCGCGGAGCGCCTTCAGCGTCTCATACACCGCCTGCGTCGCCGCGGCGATCGGCGCATGGCCCTGTAGCGCGACGCGGACACGGCGCGAGGCGAGATAGCCGAGATCGGACATCTCCTCCGGCGCGCCGCCGAGCACGATCGGCAGCGTCGTCGCCGCCGCGACCGCATCGAGTTGGTCGCGCGCGGTAATGCCGGTGAAGAACAGGCCGTCGACGCCGCAGGCCTCATACGCCCTGGCTCGCGCGATCGCGTCGTCGAGCGAGGTTATGGAAACGGCGCCCGTCCGTCCCAGGATGACCAGCGCGGGATCGTCGCGGCCATCGAGCGCGGCCTTCACCTTGCCGACCCCTTCGGCAAGCGAGATCAGTTGCGGCTTCGCTTCGCCGAAAGCCTGCGGCAGCAGGGTATCCTCGATGGTGAGACCCGCGGCACCGGCCGCTTCCAGTTCCTGCACCGTGCGGCGCACGTTCATCGCGTTGCCGTAGCCGTGATCGGCATCGACCAGCACCGGCAGCGCGGCAGCGCGCGACATTCGCCGCATCTGCTCGGCCAACTCCGTCAGCGTGATCAGCGCGATGTCGGGGTCGCCGAGCACGGCGAGCGAAGCAGCCGAGCCGCCGAACATGCCGAGCTCGAAGCCGAGGTCCTCGGCGATCCGGATCGAAATCGCGTCGTATACCGATCCCGGATGGATGCAGCGATCGCCGGCGAGGATCGCACGGAGCGCCTCTCGACGTGCACGGAAAGTCATCCTCGCCTCCTCTCTCCCGTCATTGCGAGGAGCCAACGGGTCCGCACAAAGCGCGGCCCGATGACAGGCTCCGCGACCAGGCAATCCGGAGTCGTCTCCCGAGCCCCGGATTGCTTCCGCCTTCGCCTACAGGCTTCGGCGGACAAAGTCGCTTCGTTCGCAACGACGTCGACTTCTGAGCTTACGCAAACTCCAGGATCAGCGCGTCCACCGCGAGCGTAGCGCCGGCTGTCGCGTGGATCTTCTTCACCGTACCGTCCTGCTCGGCGCGCAGCACGTTTTGCATCTTCATGGCTTCGACCACGGCGAGCGTCTCGCCGGCCTTGACCTCCTGCCCTTCGGTCACGGCGATCGAGACCACGAGGCCGGGCATCGGGCACAGGAGCTTCTTGCCGCTATCACCTGCGGTGACGACCGGCATCAGCCGCGCCGCGGTCGCCTCGGCTTCCGTGTAGACGTAGACCGGCGCTTCGACGCCCTGATGCGCGAGCCGCACACCGTTCGCAATGAGGCGCGTCTGCACGGCGATGGCCGCGCCATCGATGGTGCCGTGCCAGACCGCATCGCCCGGTTTCCAGTCCGACACCAACTGATGCGCCGGACCGACCTTGCCGTCGGCCCCGACGAAGCGGACCGTGATCGCGCCGTTCTCCCTGGTGATGTCGAGCAGGATCTCGTCACGCCCGAGCCACACCGCGCGGCGGCCCTGTCGCTTCACAGGCCGGCCGATCATCTGCTGCGAGATCTGCCGCTTGCGCTCGCCGAGCACGTGGTCGATCGCAGCACCCACCGCCGCCAGCCGGCGCGCGATCTCGCCTTCCGGCGCACGCGCGGCAAAGCCCTTGGGAAACTCCTCGGCGATGAAGCCGGTCGACAGCCGGCCCTCGCGCCAGCGCGGATGGTTCATCAGCGCCGACAGGAACGGGATGTTGTGGCGGATGCCATCGACATAGAACGCATCGAGCGCGGTCGACTGCGCCTCGATCGCGGCAGCCCGCGACTCCGCATGGGTGACGAGCTTGGCGATCATCGGATCGTAATAGATCGAGATCTCGCCGCCCTCCTGCACGCCGGTGTCGTTGCGCACGGTGATGCCGTCAGCCTTGCTCTCGGCCGGCGGGCGATACTTCACGAGGCGGCCGATCGACGGCAGGAAGCTGCGGAACGGATCTTCCGCATAGACGCGCGATTCCACCGCCCAGCCGGTCAGCGTCACGTCCTTCTGCGCAAGCGAAAGCTTCTCGCCGGCGGCGACGCGGATCATCTGCTCGACGAGATCGATACCGGTGACGAGCTCGGTCACGGGATGCTCGACCTGCAGGCGGGTGTTCATCTCGAGGAAGTAGAAGCTCTTGTCCTGGCCGGCGACGAACTCGACGGTGCCGGCGGAGTCGTAGTTCACGGCCTTGGCGAGCGCGACCGCCTGCTCGCCCATCTTGCGCCGCGTCTCCTCATCGAGCAGCGGCGACGGCGCCTCCTCGATGACCTTCTGGTTGCGGCGCTGGATCGAGCATTCGCGCTCGCCGAGATAGATCACGTTGCCATGCTTGTCGCCGAGCACCTGGATCTCGATGTGGCGGGGATCGACGATGAACTTCTCGATGAAGACGCGATCGTCGCCGAACGAAGCCTTGGCCTCGGCCTTGGCGAGATTGAAACCCTCGGCGACCTCGGCGGTCGAACGCGCGATGCGCATGCCCTTGCCGCCGCCGCCGGCGGAGGCCTTGATCATCACGGGGTAGCCGATCTCGTCGGCGATGCGCACGGCGTGCTTGTCGTCCTCGATGACGCCGAGGAAGCCGGGCACGGTCGAGACCTTGGCCTTGGCGGCCGCCTTCTTGGATTCGATCTTGTCGCCCATGGCGGCGATGGCGCCGGGATTGGGGCCGATGAAGACAGTGCCGGCCTCGGCCAATGCCCGCGGGAAAGCCTCGCGCTCGGACAGGAAGCCGTAGCCCGGATGCACCGCCTCGGCGCCGGTCTTGCGGCAGGCCTCGACGATGCGGTCGATCAGGAGATAGCTCTCGGCGGCGGCGGGCGGGCCGATCAGCACGGCGTCATCGGCCATCTCGACATGAAGCGCATCGCGGTCGGCTTCCGAATAGACCGCAACGGTTCGGATTCCCATGCGGCGGGCGGTCTTGATGACCCGGCAGGCGATCTCGCCGCGGTTCGCGATCAGAATGGTTTTGAACATTTCTTGCTTGATACCTTTGGGCGGGCTCCCCGCTCGTGGCACAGGCGTAACACCGCGAGCTTGACCGGTTCGTCTATACCAAAATCGCCCGCGCGCAACCCGCCTCTCGTTCCGCCCCTGCCGTCCGGCGAGGCATGCCAGCCGTGTCCCCTGCCGTCAGCCGGAATAGCTGTGGAAACGTCCGCGGGCATAGGCGTGCGACACCGCCTTCATCAGCTCGCCGACCTCGGTCTCGAGGAAATCGTTCGCAACGATCAGGGCACGAATGGCCGCCCGCGGATCGCCTTCGCAGGCAGCGATGGCCTCGTCCACGGCGGCCTCCAGCGCGAGGTCTTCGCTGTCCGCGGCTTGAGCATTGGTCTTGGATTGCGATCTGGGCTGCATGCGCGATGACGGTCCTCGCTCCGGTCACGCCTTCATGTTCACTTTATGTTCTCAAGAGTCAAGGCGGATCACGCCGCCCCGATCTCTTCCTGCTGCGGCTCGGCCTGTGGCTTTTCGGGAGCCAGAGCGACAGACTCTTGCTGTGCACCCTGCCGCACCAGGCGGTGGATGAAGCCCAGCTTGCCGATGACCGGCGGCGTCAGGATGAAAGGATAGAGATCCCGCGCGCCCATCGCTCGCGCGACGCTGTTCATCGCAAAGGTGAACGGCAGCCAGGCGTTGACGATGGTGTCGAAGTCCTCCGCGACGTACGGATCGAAGGTGACGCGCGCCGTCAGCCCGCCGATCTGGTCGGCGGGCGGATCAATCTCGATACCGAACTCGGAGGCCATCTCCAGCGTATCGACGATGTGGAGGTAGTGCGCCCAGGTCTCGGCAAAATCCTCCCACGGATGTGTGGTGGCGTAGGCCGAAACGAAATTGTCCTGCCAGTCCACCGGCGGCCCCTGATCGTAATGCCGCCTCAGCGCCGCGCCGTAGTCCTGGGTATCGTCGCCGAACATGGCCCGGCATTCCTCGAGCCTGCCGGCATCGCGCACCAGCACGTCCCAGAAGTAGTGCCCGACCTCGTGGCGAAAATGACCGAGCAAGGTCCGGTACGGCTCGCCCATTTCGAGCCGGCGCCGCTCGCGCTCGAAATCGTCGGCCTCGGCCAGAGCGATGGTGATGAGGCCGTTGTCGTGGCCGGTCAGGACCCTCTGCTGACCGGCGGGGTCATCGGCAAGGAAGTTGAAGATCAACCCGTGCCCGGGATCCTCGATCCGTGTCTTCACAGGGAGTTTCCAGCGGATCAGCGAATAGAACAGCCGGTGCTTGGCCACCTCCAGCTCTCGCCATCCGGCGAGTTGCGCGGGATCAGACAGATTGGGAATCGTACCGTTGTGCCGGCAGGCGCGGCAGAAGCCCGAAGTCTCGCCGATCTCGAGCAGCCAGTTGCAGGCGTCGTGCTCGGCATTGGCGCAGAAGAAGCGCCCCGTCCCGTGGTCGGCGAGCGTCCGAAAGCCCTCCTCCGCCGGCTCGATCGCCGACAGGATCTGGCGCTCCGGCATGAAGGCGAGCTGATGGCCGCAGCGCCCGCAGCTGCGATTCTCGAAATACAGGATGTTCTTGCAGGCCTGACAGACGAAGAGCTTCACAGCGTGGACCTTCGTGTTGCGGTGTTCAGGGCCTGACGACGCACGACAGTAACAGTCCGTTCCGGGAGCACGGAACTTTTTATCTGCCCTCACGTTCACGTCATGCCGGCGTTTGCCCGCCATAATCTCTGGTCAGTTTGCTTTCCTTGGTCCCAATGTCGCCACGCTTCCGAACACCCGCGATGGAATGCTCGGGCGACTGCTCGCCACATCAGTGCAGGTCAGCATGAACAGCGCGGATGCGCCCAGAGACGAAGTGAGGCCGGAGGCTGCCGCCGATGCGCTGCGCCAGCATATCGAGGAGATAGCGCGCGATCGCGATGAGGCCTATCGCGCGCTGCAGGAACGCGAGGCGGAGCTCGCGCGCATCCAGCGGATCGCCCGGGTCGGCGGCGTCGAGGTCGACCTGCGCGAAGGCTACCGCAACCGCCGCTCCCCCGAATACCTGATCATTCACGGCCTGCCGCCGGAGGCTGTCCACGAGACTCACGAAGACTGGGTCAGACGCGTGCATCCCGACGACCGCGTCAAGGCCGAGCAGGACTTCATTGCTGCAGTCAAGAGTAAGCAGGAGGACTACACCACCGAATACCGCATCATCCGTCCCAGCGACGGCGAGATCCGCTGGGTCCGCGTCATCGCCCGCATCGAGCGTGACTGGAACGGCCGCGCGATCCGTCTGGTCGGCGCGCATATCGATGTCACCGACCAGATGCTGGCGCAAGCCAAGCTGCGCGAGAGCGAGGAACGCTTCCGGCTGATCGCCGACAGCGCGCCGGTGCCGATCTGGGTGACGAAGCTCGACCGCACCCGCTCCTTCGTGAATCGCGCCTATATCGATTTCCTCGGCATGTCCCCTGACGAGGCGCTGGCCTTCGACTGGCGCAAGGTGCTGCATCCCGAGGACCTTCCGCGCATCCTCGAGCAGCAGCAGTCGGGAGAGCGCTCGCTGAAGCCGTTCTTCCTCGAGGCACGCTACCGGCGCGCCGACGGGGAATGGCGCTGGCTGCGATCGGAATCGCAGCCGCGCTGGGATGCGAACGGCAAACATGTCGGTTTCATCGGCGTAGCTCACGACGTCACGGCCGCCAAGCAGGCCGAGATCGAGCTGCGCCGCATCAACGAGACCCTCGAAGAGCGGATCAGGGAGCGCACCGCCCAGCTCGAGGCCAATGAAGCGCGCATGCGCGCGATCTTCGACACCAGCAATCAGTATCAGGCCATCCTCGACGTCGAGGGCCGCGTGATGCATGCCAACCGCATCGCGGTCGCCGGCATGCGCGCCGGTGAAGTGAACGTCATCGGCCAGCCGCTCTGGGATGCGCCCTGGTTCACCCATACGCCGGGCGTGACCGAGATGCTGCGCAAGGCGTTCGCCCGCGTTCTCGCCGGCGAGAGCTTTCGGACCGAGATGCGGCTCGACTTCGCCAGCGGCCAGCGGCATTTCGAGCTTTCGATGCGGCCGCTGTTCGACCAGCATGATGTCGTGACCGGCGCGGTCGCCGAGGCGATCGACGTGACCGAGCGCATCCAGGGTGAGGAGCTGTTGCGGCAGTCGCAGAAGATGGAGGCGATCGGCCAGCTCACCGGCGGCGTCGCACACGACTTCAACAACCTGCTCACCATCATCCGCTCGGCCACCGACTTCCTGCGCCGCCGCGATCTTCCCGAGGAGCGGCGCCGGCGCTATGTCGATGCGATCTCGGAGACGGTGGAGCGCGCCTCGAAGCTGACCGCGCAGCTCCTGGCCTTCGCGCGGCGACAACCCTTGACGCCGCAGGTGTTCAATGTTGGCGAGCAGGTCGAGAGCGTCGTGCAACTGATCCGTCCTCTCGTCGGCAGCCGCATCCAGATCGAGCTCGCGGTCACGGACAGCGGGCTGTTCACCCTCGCCGACGTCGCGCAATTCCAGACCGCGCTCATCAATCTCGCCGTCAATGCGCGCGACGCCATGAACGGTGAAGGACATCTGAAGATCGGCGTGCAGCGGACCGAGAGCATCCCGGCCTTGCGTGGCCAGAGCACCCGGCCCGGTGCCTTCATCGCGATTTCGGTCGCCGACACCGGGGGCGGCATCGCGCCTCAACATCTCAACGCAATCTTCGAACCCTTCTTCACCACCAAGGAGGTCGGCAAGGGCACGGGTCTCGGCCTCAGCCAGGCGTTCGGCTTCGCCAAGCAGTCCGAAGGCGACATCGCGGTCGACAGCCGCATCGGCGACGGCGCGACCTTCACGATCTATCTGCCGCAGGCCACGGCTCCGCAATCCGGCACGGAAGCCGGCTCCGCGCGCATCGAGCCGGCGACCATCGGGCGCGGCTACCGCGTGCTCGTGGTCGAGGACAATGACGAGGTGGGGCAGTTCTCGACCGAGCTGCTCGAGGATCTCGGCTATGTGACGCGCCGCGTCGCCAATGCCGCCGATGCGCTGGCAATCCTGGCGAACGACGAATTCGCGGTCGACCTCGTGTTCTCCGACGTCATCATGCCCGGCATCAACGGCCTGGAGCTCGCCGGCATCATCCGCGACCGCTATCCCGGCCTGCCGGTGGTGCTGACATCCGGCTACAGCCACGTGCTCGCGGAGAACGCCCATCACGGCTTCGAGCTGATCAAGAAGCCCTATTCGGTGGAGTCGCTGTCGCGCATCCTGCGCAAGGCGATGGCCGAGAAGGCGCCGCTGCCGCGCTGAGTAGGTAGTGCGCGCTTCGCGCGCCCCGGAATGCCACGTGGACGGAGTGGGTCACACCGAGGGCCCTGCGGAACCAAATGGCGTACACCGCTGTTGCGATGGATCACGCGCAACGAGGCGGCATGGCGGACTTCGATAGCGGCAAGGACCTGGCCCGCGCCGGCCATGCACTCGACACCACCAATTTCTTCCTGGCCGATGTGCGTGACGGGCTCGGCCCTTATCTCGCGATCTATCTCCTGACCGAGCAGAAATGGGACGAGGCCTCGATCGGCGTCGTGATGTCGCTCGCAACGATCGCGGGCATCGTCGCGCAGACGCCCGCCGGCGCGCTGGTCGACGCCACCAGGGCAAAACGGCTGGTCATGATATCAGCCGCGATCGTCGTCACGGCCGCTTCGCTGCTGTTACCTCTCATGACCAGCTTCTGGCCGGTCGCGATCTCGCAGAGCATCGCCAATGCCGCCGGCGTGATCTTCGCGCCGGCGATCGCGGCGGTGTCGCTCGGGATCGTCGGCGCCAAAGCCTTCACCGCGCGGGTCGGCCGCAACGAGACCTTCAACCATGCCGGCAACACGGTCGGCGCCGTCATCGCCGGCGCTGCCGCCTACGCGCTCGGACCGTCGGCGGTGTTCTATCTGATGGCGGTGACGTCGGCCGGTAGCCTCATCAGCGTGCTCGCCATCCCCGAGCGCGCCATCGACCATGACGTCGCGCGCGGACTGGCGCATCAGGCGGAGGGCAATCGCCCGAAGCGGGGCGAGCAGCCCTCGGGCCTCAGCATTCTCCTGACCTGCCGTCCGCTGCTGATCTTCGCGGTCTGCGTCGCGCTGTTTCACCTCGCCAACGCCGCCATGCTGCCGCTGGTCGGCCAGAAGCTGGCGCTGCAGGACAAGAATCTCGGCACCAGCCTGATGTCGGCCTGCATCGCCGCGGCCCAGCTCGTGATGGTACCGATGGCGCTGCTGGTCGGCGTCCGCGCCGACCGCTGGGGCCACAAGCGCTTCTTCCTGACGTCGCTGCTGATCCTGCCGCTGCGCGCGGTGCTCTATACGCTATCGGACGACAAGGCGTGGCTGGTCGGCGTGCAGCTGCTGGACGGCGTCGGCGCCGGCATCTTCGGCGCGATCATGCCGGTGATCGTCGCGGACCTGATGCGCGGTACCGGACGCTTCAACATCGCCCAGGGCGCTGTGATCACAGCGCAGAGCATTGGCGCGGCGCTGTCGACCGCGCTGGCGGGCCTGGTCGTCGTCCATAGCGGCTACAACGCCGCATTCCTGGTGCTCGGCGCGGCGGCCGCGCTCGCCGTGATCGTATGCTGGCTGCTGCTTCCCGAGACCGGTGGAGCAGAGGCCGCGCACCCGAATGCGGCGCCCTCGCCCGCTATCCCCGCCGAATGATTTGCTCTATCGATCCCTGATCATGTCCCTGCACGATACCTGGCTCGCCTACGCCATCATCATTCCCGCCACCGCTGGCGTCATCATCCGCCCCTTCCGGCTGCCCGAGGCCGTGTGGGCCGTCGCCGGCGCGATCCTGCTGGTCGCGCTCGGCCTGCTGCCTGTCGCTGAAGCGCTCACCGGCATCCGCAAGGGCGTCGACGTCTATCTGTTCCTGATCGGCATGATGCTGATTGCCGAGCTGGCGCGCCGCGAGGGCCTGTTCGACTATCTGGCGGCCTATGCGGTGGAGCATGCGCGCGGCTCGCCGCAGCTCCTGTTCCTGCTGGTCTATGCGGTCGGCACCCTGGTCACCGTGCTGCTCTCCAACGATGCGACCGCGATCGTGCTGACGCCGGCCGTCTATGCCGCCACCCGCGCCGCCGGCGCCTCGCCGCTGCCCTATCTGTACGTATGCGCCTTCATCGCCAATGCCGCGAGCTTCGTGCTGCCGATCTCCAATCCGGCCAATCTGGTCGTGTTCGGCGAACGCATGCCGCATCTCACCGAATGGCTGCGCCAGTTCACCCTGCCCTCGATGGCCGCGATCGCCCTGACCTTTGTCGCGCTATGGCTGACCCAGCGCCGCGCGCTCCGTGAGGAGACGCTGCGCACCGATGTCGAGAAACCGCACCTGAGCCGCGAGGGCCGGCTCGCCGCGTTCGGGATCGGCGCCATCGCAGCGGTGCTTCTGACTGCCTCGGCGCTCGACGTGCAACTCGGCCTGCCGACCTTCGTCTGTGGCGTCGTCACGGCGACCGCGATCCTGCTGGTCAGCCGGCAATCGCCTTGGCCGGTGATCCGCGGCATCTCATGGGGTGTGCTGCCCCTGGTCGGCGGCCTGTTCGTGATGGTGGAGGGTCTAAGCCGCGCCGGCGCGATCGGACAGCTCAGCGCCTGGTTGCACCAGGGCGTGACGTCGTCGCCGCACGGCACGGCGTGGGCCGCGGGCCTGATCACGGCGGTGGCCGACAACATCGCCAACAACCTGCCGGTCGGCCTGGTTGCGGGCTCCGTCGCCGCCAGCGACCACCTGCCGCATGAGGTCATCCGGGCCATCCTGATCGGGGTCGATCTCGGCCCGAACATCTCGGTCACAGGCTCGCTTGCCACCATCCTTTGGCTGACGGCGTTGCGGCGCGAGAAGATCGAGGTGACCGCCTGGCAGTTTCTCAAGATCGGACTCGTCGCAACGCCGCCGGCGCTGATCGCGGCGCTGGCGGCAGCGATCTGACATCGATTGATTCGCGATGGGCACGTTGATGAGTGTGGGAGCCCCTACCGCTCCAGGGCTCCGTTGAAGAAGTCGACGAGCCCGAATGGCGCGCTGTCGCCGAGGCAGAGTTCGAGGATCATGTGCGCGCCCGCGGCCGCCGACTCGCTGCGCGGGAATAACGCCTCTTCGTAGACGGTGAGTGCCGCTTCGATGTCGCCGGGGTGGGCGGCAATTGCCTTGCCGAGCTCGGCGCCGTCGAACATCGCCAGGTTCGCGCCCTCGCCCGCCGGCGGCGCCAGGTGCGCGGCATCACCGAGAAGCGTCACTCCGGGCACACGGTCCCATCGATGATCGTTCGGAAGCGTGTGGATCATGCGCGGGACCGGCGGGGTTTCGCCGTCGGTGATCAGCGCGGTGAGCGCAGGCGCCCATCCGTCGAACTCGGCAGCGATCTGGGCCGTCGCGGCGGCAGCGTCCGTGAAGTCGATGCCGGCGATCCACGCGGCGGAGCGGTTCAGCGCGACGTAGGCGTGAAGAACGCTTCCCGTCTCACGGTGGGCGAAGATCCCCTGTCCCGGAGCGAGCGCGAACAATGCGCCGCCGCCGACCGCCTCGGCCGCCGCGGTGTGCCGCTCGTCGGCGTCATGCAGGTAGGTCTCAATGAACGTCGTGCCGACATATTCCGGCTTGGCGGCCGACAACAGCGGCCGAACCTTCGACCAGGCGCCGTCGGCGCCGACCAGGAGGCTCGTGACCACGCTCGACCCGTCCGCGAATCTCAGTTCATGCCTGTGGTCGCCGAGAGGCAGGGCGCCGGTCAGCTTCTTGCCCCACCGGATCGTCTCATCTGGAAGGGAATCGAGAAGAAGCCGCCGCAGATCGCCGCGCAACACCTCGGGGCGTCGACCGTCATCGGGCTGTGCGAGCAGCACCGTGCCATGCGGGTCGAGCACGCGCGAAGCCGCGCCGCCCTCATGGATGATCGCACGGAACGCGTCGATGAGGCCGGCGTCTGCGAGGGCACGTTGCCCGTCGTGCTCGTGAATATCGAGCTGGCCGCCTTGCGTCCGAGCTTCCGCGGACGGCTCCGCCTCATAGATCGTCGCCGGGACGCCGTGGACATGGAGGACGCGTGCGAGCGTGAGGCCACCGAGGCCCGCACCGACGATCGTGACGGGTGTCGTCATCATCTGCCTTTCAACCGGCCTGGAACACCGTTCCATGAAAGTTGATTGGAACAACGTTCCAATCATGTCAAGATGATGGTCATGGCGACCAGATCAATACGGACGGAACGGCGCGCGGACGCGCTCTCGAAGGAGAAGATCGTCGAGGCGGCGATCGAGATCCTGGACGCCGGCGGCGAAAGCGCTCTGACCTTCCGCGCGCTCGCGGCTCGGCTGGCAACCGGGAGCGGGGCGATCTACTGGCACGTCGCCAACAAGAGCGACTTGCTCGCAGCGGCCACCGATGACGTCATTGCCCGCGTCATGACCGGTGTCGGCGGCGATGCCGAGCCGCGACAGGCAATCCGTGCCGTTGCGCTCGGGGTGTTCGATGCGATCGACGCCCACCCGTGGGTCGGCGCCCAGCTTTTCCGTGAACCGTGGCGGTCCGCGATGCTGCAGATCGTCGAAAGCGTCGGCGGACGGCTCCAGACGCTCGGTGTCCCCGAAAGAGCCCTGTTCGATGCCGCGTCTGCGCTCGTGAACTACATCCTCGGCGTGGCCGGGCAGAACGCCGCGAACGCCCGCCTGCTGCCGCGCGAGACAGACCGCGCGGCGTTCCTCGGATCGGTCGCCGCGCAATGGGCGCAGCTCGATTCCGCGGAGTACCCGTTCGCCCATCGCGTGGCGACGGACCTGCGCGAGCACGACGACCGCGAGCAGTTTCTTGCCGGCATCGACCTCATCCTGGCCGGGATCGGGACCATCCGATAGGCAGCGACCGACCTGCAGCCCCTGCTTCGTCAGAACGCAGGGAAAGACGCAACCGGCGGGAGAAGATCGAGGTCGGCACCTTGGCAGGCTCCAACCAGCCTCCAAAGGTGCGACTCGTGACGACGCCGCCGGCGCTGGTGGCACGCTGGCGGCGGCGTTGTGGTCACGACGATCGACCTGACGATCAGGCCGCAGCTTCGTAGTTGACCGCGGTCTCAGCGATCTTGGTCAGCGTCTCGTCGGTCTTCCGCTCTTCATTCAGCGTCTGGTCGAGCAGCTTGGCGGCTTTCGGCAGGTTGAGCTTGAGGGCCCAGGCCTTCAGGGTGCCATAGCGCGACATCTCGTAGTGCTCGACCGCCTGCGCTGCAGCAAGAAGGCCGGCGTCGAGCGCCTGGGTCCCCTTGTACTCGTCCATGATCTCCTTGCCCTCGTCGATGATTCCCTCGATCGCATCGCACTTCTTGCCGCGGGCGGGCTTGCCGATCAGCTCGAAAATCTGCTCGAGCCGCTCGATCTGGCCTTCGGTCTCGTCGTGGTGCTTCTCGAACGCCGCCGCCAGCTTCTCCGACTGCGCCGCCTTGGCCATTTTCGGCAGCGTCTTCAGGATCTGCTTCTCGGCGTAGTAGATGTCCTTGAGGGTATCGAGGAAGAGCTCGTTGAGGTCTTTGTCGGCAGGCATGGTGTGCTCCTGTTGATTGTGAGCCGACAACCAGAAAGCCATACCCTAGTTCCTGCCACCGACGAGCCCGCCGCAAGAAAATCCTGTCCTGAGCGCTGCCGGCGGCCTCCGAGCCTCTTGTAACAAAACTGTCACCCGGCAAAACTAAAGCTCTTCCCTGCGGCGAGACGCCGCGATTCCGCCGAATGCCTTCAGGAGTTTTCAATGCGCCGCCCGCTCGTGCTGCTGTGCGCCGGACTGACCTTGCTGTCGTCCGGAGCCGCATTTGCGCAGAACGCCACCCCCCATAATCTCATCCTGTTCATTCCCGACGGCCTGCGTGCGCTCAAGGTGACGCCGGAGACCGCCCCGGCCATGGCCGCCGTCCGCGACAAGGGCGTCAACTTCAAGAATTCGCACTCGCTGTTTCCGACCTTCACGATGGCCAACGGCTCGGCCATGGCGACCGGCCACTATCTCGGCGACACCGGCACATTCTCGAACACGATCTTCACGGGCTACACCTCGGCGCCGGCCGGCGATACCGTCGTGCCCTTCATCGAGAACGACGCCGTGCTCGGCGACATCGACGAGCATTTCAACGGCGACTACCTCAACGAGGACACGATCCTGAAGCTTGCCCGCAAGGCCGGTTATTCGACCGCCGCGATCGGCAAGCTCGGCCCGACCTATCTGTTCGACCACACCGGCTGCCCTTGCAAGCCCGGCGCGACCTCCTCGATCGTGATCGACGACTCCACCGGCAACAAGAATGGCGTGCCGGTGACCGACGAGGTCAAGGACGCCATGACCAAGGCCGGCCTGCCGCTGGCGACGCCGTCGCGCGGCGACAACGGAAAGGCGGGCGACGCCAAGACGCCGGGCACGACCTCGGCCAACGTCGCGCAGCAGGCCTACATGGTCGACGTCGCCACCAAGGCGGTGCTGCCGATGTTCAAGGCCCGCAACAAGCCGTTCGTTCTGGTGTTCTGGTCGCGCGACCCGGACGGCAGCCAGCACAATCACGGCGACAGCCTCAACACCATCACGCCGGGCATCAACGGCCCGACCTCGATGGCCGGCATCAGGAATGCCGACGACAATCTGGCGGCGCTGCGCAAGGCGCTCGACGATCTCGGGCTTGCCGCCTCGACCAACATCATGGTCCAGGCCGACCACGGCTTCTCGACCATCTCCAAGGAGAGCAAGACGAGCCCGTCGGCCAAGGTCGGCTACGACGACACGCCGAAGGATTTCCTGCCGATGGGCTTCCTGGCGATCGACCTCGCCAAGGCGCTCGATCTGCCGCTGTTCGATCCCAACGACAAGAACGCGGCCGTATCTGAGGGCAAGCACCCGAAGGCCGGCAACGGCGTGCTCGGCAAGGATCCTGCCAAGCCCGACCTCGTCGTCGCCACCAATGGCGGCTCCGACCTGATCTATCTGCCCAACAACGACAGGAAGCTCGCCCGCCGTACCGTCAAGGCGCTGCTGGCGCAGGACTACGTCTCCGGCATCTTCGTCGACGACAAGCTCGGCGAGATTCCCGGCACGCTGCCGCTGTCGCGGATCAACCTGCAGGGCAAGGCGGTGACGCCGCACCCGGCGATCGTGGTCAATTTCCGCTCCTACGTCGCGCCGGACTGCGACCAGCCGTCCAACTGCCAGGTCGAGGTCGCCGACACCGTGCTGCGCCAGGGCCAGGGCATGCATGGCTCGTTCGGCCGCGGCGACACCTACAACTTCATGGCGGCCATCGGACCCGACTTCAAGGCTGGCTTCGTCGATCCCCTGCCCGTCAGCAATGCCGATGTCGGCATCACCGCGGCGAAGCTGCTCGACCTCAAGGTCGCGCCGAAGGGCAAGCTGATCGGCCGCATCATGACCGAGGCGATGCCGAACGGCACAACGCCCAAGGCGACGTCGGACGTCATCAAGTCGGACCCGGCCGCCGGCGGCCTGCGGACCGTGCTGAAGCTGCAGCGCGTCGGCACCCAGCGCTATTTCGACGCTGCCGGCTTCCTCGGCCGTACCGTGGGGCTCGACGAGGAAGCGCCGAAGCAGAAGGCGGCGATGAGGTAGTCAGACAACGCGAATACATTCCTCCCCGGGCGAGCGGAAGCAAACCCGGGGACGTCGTCCCGCATACTGTTTCGCCTTGCGAGCCACTACTTTCTCCACGTCATTGCGAGCGCAGCGAAGCAATCCAGAGTCCCGCCCACCACTCTGGATTGCTTCGCTGCGCTCGCAATGACGCGTGGAAACATCCCGCTGCTTCACGACCACCTCATCGCGCGACATCGAGCGTCACCTTGACCTCGATCGTCTTGCCGCCGCGGAGCACGCGCAGCACCACCCGATCGCCTGGGTTCTTGTTCTCCAGCGCGCGCGTCATGTCCTCGGGCGACTCCACCGCCTGCCCATCGATCGCCAGCACGACGTCGCCGAGCGCAAAGCCGCCGTCGCGGGTCAGCCGCGCCGGGACCAGCCCGGCCTTGTCGGCCGCGGAATCCTGTTCGACGTCGAGCACGAACACGCCGGACAGGCCGAGACGCGTAGACAGCGCCTCGTTGGCCTTCGGATCGGTGCGGATGCCCAGGCTCGGCGTGACGTAGCGGCCGCTGGCGATCAGGCGCGGCACGATGCGGTTGACCTTGTCGACGGGCACCGCGAAGCCGATGCCGGCGGAGGCGCCCGAGGGGCTGTAGATCGCGGTGTTGACGCCGATCAGCCGCCCCGCGCTGTCGAGCAGCGGCCCGCCGGAATTGCCGGGATTGATCGCGGCATCGGTCTGGATCAGTCCATTCAAGACCCGGTCCTGTGTGACCTGCAGGTTGCGATTGAGCGCCGAGACGATGCCTGTGGTCAGCGTGCTGCTGAGTCCGAAGGGATTGCCGATCGCGAACACCTTCTGCCCGACCTTGAGGTCGGCGCTGGTGCCGATCGGCAGCGGCTTAGGCCGGTCGACGCCGACGCCGATCACCAGCACCGCCAGATCGTTCTCCGGACTGGCGCCGACCAGCGCTGCGCGGAACGAGCGTCCATCGGTCAGGCTGACCAGCGCCTCGGTGGCGCCCTCGATGACGTGATAGTTGGTGACGACGTGACCGAGGTCGTCCCACACGAAACCCGAGCCGGTGCCGGAGCGCTCCTGCTGCGCGTTGCCGGTCCACGGGTTGACCGATTGTTGAACGGTCGTGATGAACACGACCGAGCCGCTGCGGCTCTCGAACAGTGCGATCGTACTCTTCTCGTCGGCGGCGAGATCGCCGCGCGGCGTGATCTCGCGCGGCTTGGCGCGGAGGCCGAGCAGCTCGGCCTGGATCAGCGGAAAGGTCTGCCAGGCCATCATGAGCAGCAGCGCCGTCGCCGCCACCGCGAACAGACGCGCGGCGAAACTCCATCGGCTCATCTTCGACATCTCCGTGTTCGGTCGCATCACCGCCGATTGATTCACCGGCCGGGCGGCGCCATCAAGAGCCGTGATGCGACCGCCGCCGGTCAAAACGAAAAGAGCGCGATGATGTCATCGCGCTCCTCGAACTCGGTCTCGTGGATGAGGCGTGCTGCGCCTACATCCCGATGTCGATCATCGACGGCAGTTGCGCCAGCGGCAGCACGGTGACGCCGACGAGCGTCGCGACCATGGCTCTCAGGACGCGGTTGCCCTGGCGCTTGCCGCGCATCTGCTTGGCGACCCATTCCAGCACGTCGGTGCGGACGCCGCGCGCATTGGCCGGCGCCCAGCTCGCGATGTCGGTCTCGGCGGCCAGCGCGACGCTGCGCGGCGGCACCGGCAGGCCGGATGCGGAGGCGGTGTGATGCGCAATCGCCTTGGCGAGCAGGTCCTCGAACCGGCCGTCATCATTGCGCTCGGTCGCGGCCTGGTCGATCGCGAACAGGGCCTCGGCTTCGGCACGGCTCACCGGTGCATCGTTCACCGCAGCGGCGGTCAGGATGCGCGCGCACCAGGCCGCGTCATCGGCATCGAGCACCCGGGAGAAATGCACGCGTCCCGCGGTGGTCGGACCCTCACCGGTGATCACGCCGTCGCGCACGATGCCGAGCGCGAAAGCAGCGGTCTCACAGGAGGACGGTTCGAGACCATCGATGCCGATGGTTTTTGGTGCAGAGGTAGCCATGTTCTCTTCTCAGTTGCTGTGTTGACCCACCTTGTCGGCGCGCGTCTGAACGAGTGGTTAACGGTTCGAAACGGTGCTGTGGGTTTTTGTATCGGTTGCCGATTTGCCGCAGTGACCTCGATCACGGTTCAAAGCCGAGGGGCGTCAGGGGGCGGCGTGTTGCGACCGCCAGATGGCGAAATCTGGGCAGCCGGTCGTCTCACGGATGTTTCGTCGCAGCCCGGAAACTCAAAAGAAGTTGTTAGCCGCGTGAGTTCCAGAGAAATCTTTTTCTCTTTCTCGTGAGACAGTTCCCTTGAGGAGCAGTATTTCCTATAGTGTTTAGAAGAATTTATTTCCGCCACTGCAATGAATTGAGGACTGCCATGGCTCTCCAGATCGGCTCCACTGCCCCGGACTTCGAGGCGCAAACCACCGAAGGCAAGATCAAATTCCACGACTGGATCGGCGACAGCTGGGCCCTCTTGTTCTCGCATCCGAAGGATTTCACCCCGGTGTGCACCACCGAGCTCGGCGCGCTGGCGCGCCTGAAACCGGAGTTCGACAAGCGCGGCGTCAAGCTGATGGGCCTGTCGGTCGACCCGGTGGAGAACCACGCCAAGTGGTCCGAGGACATTCGCGAGACGCAGGGTGCCGCGCCGAACTACCCGATGATCGGCGACACCGACTACAACGTCTCCAAGCTCTACGACATGCTGCCGGCGGCGATCTCCGGGGACCCGTCCAAGCGCAGCGCGGCCGACAACCAGACCGTCCGCAACGTCTTCATCATCGGGCCCGACAAGAAGATCAAGCTGATCCTGGTCTACCCGATGACCACCGGGCGCAACTTCCAGGAAATTCTCCGCGTCATCGACTCGCTGCAGCTCACCTCCAAGCATCGCGTCGCCACCCCCGCCGACTGGAAGCAGGGTGAGGACGTCATCATCGCCGGCTCGGTGTCCGACGACGAGGCCAAGACGATCTATCCGAACGGCTGGAAGGCGCCGAAGCCGTATCTGCGCGTGGTGCCGCAGCCGAAGTGACGGCGGCAAACGACGTTTAACGACGTCATCCCGGGACGCCTCGCAGAGGCGGACCCGGGATCTCGATAGACTGGGCTCGAACTCTGAGCGCTTCGGGCCGACGCCACTTCAGCCCCGTGGCGTCGCCCAGTCCGCGATCAGCAGCCCGAGTGTCGCCGACACCGCAGTGACGAACACGCCCCAGCTGATGTCGACCGCCACCACCGCCCAGGTCCATTGCTTGAGCATCGCCAGCGACGTCAGCTCGAAGGTCGCGTAGCAGAACAGCCCGAACAGCGCGCCGTAGAGCAAGGTCGAGCGCCATGTCGCGTCGGCCGTCCCGCTGACGAAGATCAGCACGCCCACGACATAGAGCAGATAGAACAGCACCGCCGGCACGGGGCGGATCTCGCCCAGCATCTCGCCGACCTGCGACTGGAAGAAGCCCCTGGCGACGACGCTCAGGAACGGGATGTCGAAGCCGAGCAGCACGGCCAGTGTCGCGAAATACAGAACGGCGTACCGGCTCATGCGCGGCTCCTCCCTGGTAGCTCACCTGCCGATAACGCGGAGCGACGGCAGCCCCCGCCCGGGCCGGGCCGATCAGCCGCGGCGCTTGGCCTTGGCCTTCTTTCCACCCGGCGCCTTGGCCCGCGAGGGTCTGTCTGAATACGTCTGTCCGCCGTGGCTGGACTTGTCGCGATGCTGCTTTTTGTTCGCGAACGCCGGCTGTTGGCCGGGTTTCGCCGGCCCCTCGCGATGCGGCTTGCCGCGCGGCTTGGCGTCCCTGCCCCCGCGCGGCTCATCGCGCTGCAGCGGATGGTAGGCCGTCTCGTCCGCCTCGCGCCGCGGCGGCCGCTTGTCGGCGCGCGGCTTGTCCGGTGACGCCTGCCCCGAGGGCGCACCCGCCAGCGGCTCGATCCGGATATTGTCCTCCTTGTCGGGACGGCGGATGTTCGCAGTGAAAGCGTCGGCGACCCGCGCGGCGATCTCGAACTCGGTCGTCGTGTCCTGGATCTTGATGGCGCCGATGTCGTGCTTGTCGATGCCGCCGCGGCGGCAGATCATCGGCAGCAGCCAGCGCGCTTCCGCATTCTTCCTGCGCCCGATCGCCGCCCGGAACCAGACGCTCGGCTCGCCCATGCCGTGGCGCGCCGACGGCTTTCCTGTCTTCGTTCGGGGCGCCGGCGGCCGCTCCTCGCCGCGCGCCGGCCTGGCGGTGTCGCGACCGCGATCCTCCCGCGCACGGCCGCGATCCTGGCCCGGATCCAGAATGTCCTCGGGTGACGGCAGCCGCGCGCGATAGAGCCGCGCCAATGCGGCGGCGATGTCCTCGGCCGACCGCTCCGCCAGCAGCGCCTGCGCGAGCGCCAGATCCTCCGCCGTCGTCTCCTCGGTGAACACCTGGTCGTGGAGCATGCGCTCCTGATCGAGCTTGCGGATCTCATCAGCTTGCGGCGCCGCGCCCCACGCGGCCTCGATGCCGGCGAGGTTCAGCAGCGTTTCCGCCCGCCGCCGCCGCGCCGGCGGCACCAGCAGCACGCTCACGCCCTTGCGGCCGGCGCGGCCGGTGCGGCCCGAGCGATGCTGCATCACCTCGGGATCGTTCGGCAGCTCGGCGTGGACCACGAGGTCGAGCTTGGCGAGATCGATGCCGCGTGCTGCGACGTCGGTTGCCACGCACACCCGCGCGCGCCCGTCGCGCAGCGACTGCAGCGCCGTGGTTCGCTCGTTCTGGGTCAGCTCACCCGACAGCGCGACGACGGAAAAGCCGCGTTCCAGCAACGCCGCCTGCAGATGGCGCACCTTCTCGCGGGTGTTGCAGAATACGATCGCGCTCGGCGACTCGTAGAAGCGCAGCACGTTGACGACCGCGTGTTCGACATCGTCGGCGGCGATGCGGATGGCGCGGTACTCGATGTCGGCATGCCCGCCTTCGTCGCCCTCGACCTCGATCCGGAACGCGTCGTCCTGATACTGCTTCGCCAGCGCCACGATGCCGCGCGGGAAGGTCGCCGAGAACAGCAGGGTCCGGCGCGTTTCCGGCGTGGTCTCGAGGATGAACTCGAGGTCCTCGCGAAAGCCGAGATTGAGCATCTCGTCGGCCTCGTCGAGCACCACGGCCTTCAATTCCGAGATGTCGAGACGCCCGCGCCGCAGATGGTCGCACAGCCGCCCGGGCGTGCCGACCACGATATGGGCGCCCGCCTCGAGCTCGCGCTGCTCGCGGCGCGGATCCATGCCGCCGACGCAGGAGACGACGCGCGCGCCGGCGTGCTGATAGAGCCATGCGAGCTCGCGCTGCACCTGCAAGGCAAGCTCGCGCGTCGGCGCCACGATCAGCGCCAGCGGCGCGGTCGCCCGCGCAAACCGCTCGGCCTCGCCGAGCAGGTTCTTCGCAAGCGCCAGCCCATAGGCCACGGTCTTGCCCGAGCCGGTCTGCGCCGAAACCAGCAGGTCACGGTCGACGGCGTCATGTGCAAGCACGGCGAGCTGTACGGGCGTCGGAGTCTCATAATTGCGCTCGGCCAGGGCGCGGGCGAGCGGCGGATTCGTCGTGGGAAAGGACAAGTGACGGGAAACCTCGTTTCGATCCGGCTGCTTTACGCCATGCCGCGCCGGAACACGAGGGCCGTGAACGGTCAAATGCCGTCCTGCTCAGTGCGCCCAGCCCGCCCGGACGACACCGATGGTCGACGGCCGCGCGGCCGGGAAGGCGAGACGCGCGGCCACTGCCGCGCCAGGTCTCGGCTACTCGTCGCTCCACGGCCAATGCCAGTGATGCCAGCCCCAGTTGCGCGGACCGCTGGCGTCCATGGCCGCCTTCTGCTTGTCATCGAGCGAGTCGTAAAGCGCCTGAAACGCCGGGCGGACGATCTTGATCGCCTGCTGCATCGTGTCGAGGCGCTGTTCCGCCAGTGCGAGGCGGTCGGTCGCCTTGACCGGCGGCGTCGCCGGGCAGTCCTTCGTGATCAGCTCCGCGGCCTTTGCCGATGCCGCCTTGAGATCATCGAGCCGCGCCCGCTGCGTGTCGTTCGGCTTGATGGCGGCCTCGATCTGCGACATCCGCCATTCGGCAAATCCGGCCATGCGGGGATTGCACAGGAAGCCGAAGCCCCGACCGCCCATCATCCCCGGCCCCATCATCATGCCGGGGCCCCACCCTGGTCCGCCCGCGCCCGGCTGGGCAAAGGCCGGCGCGGCGGTGACGGTCACGATTGCGGCCGCGAAGACCAGCGCGCGTGGATCTAATCGCATGGCAGAACTCCTTGACGTGGCACCGATGAGTTTGCGCAAACTAAGCGCGCGGCGAGCTTTGATGCTTGAGCGAGATCAACGGATCACTGCAGAGCCATGGCGAATTGAGGAGATGACAACGATACGCAGCTATCGCTGGATATGGACATCGGCGGTCGCATCGGGCTGCGGGACGCTGGCGCATATCGGCCTGATGGAGCTCAAGAGCCGGCTTCACCTGTTGCCGCAGTTCGATCCCGCCACGGCGCTTCTCGACACGCTCTCGCCCCTGTTCGCCCGAGCGATGCATGATGGGGCGCCGCTGTGGTTGCTCTCGCAGCTCAACGGAGCCTTCCTGATCGGCCTGCTGTTCGGGCGCTTCTTCCACCGCCTGCCCGGCGGCAGCGGTGTCGCCAAAGGCTTCCTGCTCGGGCTTGCCGGCTGGTTGCTGCTCGGAATCGGGTTGTTTCCCGCCATCGGCCTTGGACCGTTCGCAACGTCGCTCGGCCTGGGCGCCGGCCCGGCGCTGTTTTCGCTGGCGATGGTCGAGGCGTATAGCGTCGTGCTGGGCGCCGTGTATGCGGCCCTGCAGAGACCGGATCAGAAGATCGAGCCTGGCCGCGGAGACAGCAATCACGCCTGACCGCCGCCGGGAGGTCGGCCGCCCCATTTCGAAAAGGCCGAATTTTTCTCTTTCGTTTTCTCGTAAATCGTGTATGATCCGCGTCGTCCTGCCCCATGCAGAGGGACGTACGCGTCGTCACGAACGTCGGTGCGGGATGCGGTGGCCGCGAACCATGCCGGACGCGCGTTTCGCGCAGACGACCGGCATGATCGCGGACGTGAAGTCGCAGCGTCCTGACACCCCGAAGCTGGTGTCACGTTCGCGACGGCGCTAACGCGCCGCGCGGATCATGGTGGCCAACACGCCCGGCGCACCAGGGAGACTGCGTATAAGCGTGAAGACATCGCGCAGGGAATGCCGGTTGATCGGCTTTGCCTGTGGTACCTGCCGCCTGCATTTTTTTCGCAGGCGGGCCATGGGTGAGGCCTTCACCCGGCATTCCCTGCGCCCTCTCGTTTTGCAGAGGGTGAGCATGCAGCAGAACTCGGGCTGATCATGCCGCGGGAATGCGAGGTCATGTCTTGAGACGCTTGCGCAGATCTCTGTTGTCGTCCCGGGCACCGTCCGTGATCCAGGGCCTGACGGAGGACGGTCTCGGCTACATCGCGCGCGTGACCGCCCCCTACCTCGTCATCACGATCGGCTTCGTGCTTCTGCTCACGCTGTTTCCGGGCATCGTGACCATCCTGCCACGATTGCGCTACGGGTGAGCAGCCGTGTCAGGCCGCGCGCATGCCGTCGAGGAACTTCTGCACCTCGGCCTTCAGCCGAAGGCTCTCGCCGGACAGCGCCTGGGCCGAGGCGAACATCCGGTTGGAGCTTTCGCCGGTCTCGCCTGCCCCGCGCGCCGCGCTGCGGATGTTCTCGACGACCTCTGCGGTGCCGGTTGCGGCCGAGCGGACGCTCTGGGTGATGTTCTGCGTAGCGGCGCGCTGCTGTTCGACGGCGGCGGAGATCGAGGCGGCGATCCCGTTGATGCGCTCGATGGTCGAGCCGATTGCCTTGATGGCGTCGACCGATTCCTGGGTCACGGTCTGCATGTTGGCGATCTGGCTGGAGATCTCCTCCGTCGCCTTGGCGGTCTGGCCGGCCAGGGTCTTGACCTCCTGAGCGACCACCGCGAAGCCGCGGCCGGCATCGCCAGCACGGGCGGCCTCGATGGTGGCGTTGAGCGCCAGCAGGTTGGTCTGCTCGGCGATCGAGGTGATCAGCTTGACGACGTCGCCGATGCGGTTGCCGGCGTCGGACAGCTCCTTGATGCGCTGGTCGGTCGCGGTCGCCTGGTTGACCGCCTCGGCGGCGATGGCGTTGGACTCCTGCACGCGGCGGATGATCTCGGCGATCGAGCCGGACAGCTCGTCCGAGGCAGCAGCCGCAGTGCGGACGTGCTCGGATGCGGTCTCCGACGCGCCGGCCGAGTGGCCGGACAGGTCGGCGGTGGTCCGCGCCGTCTGGGTGAGCTGGCGCGCCTCGCGCTCGAACTCGCCCGACGAGGTCAAGACGTTCTCGATGATGCCGCCGATGCTGGCCTGGAACGAATCGACGAAACGCTGCAGCTCGGCCTTGCGCTGCTCGACAGCCGCTGCGGCCGCAGCGGTCTGCTCCTCGCGCATCCGGCGCCGCTCGCTCGCGGCACTGCGGAACACGACAAGGCTGCGGGCGATTTCACCGATCTCGTCGCTGCGGTCATCGGACTTGATCGCAACGTCCTCGCGGCCCTCGGCGATGGCGGTGAGCGCGTCGGTCACCGCGGCGAGAGGCTTGGTGACGCGGCGAACCGCCAGCATGGTCAAGCCAAGCACCAGCAGCGCGGCGATCGCAGCGGCGACGACCATGGTCCGCATCGCCTGCGACAGCATGGCGTCGAGCTCGGCCATGGGCACGCCGACATAGAGAATGCCGATCACCTTTCCAGCCGGATTGGTGACAGGAAAATAAGCGGTCATGAACGACTTGCCGAACAGCGTCGCGGGGCCCTTGTAGGCCTCGCCGCGCCGCAGCAGCGCCTGCGCCGGATGATCCGCGGCAAGCTGGGTGCCCACGGCGCGGTCGCCATTCTCCTTCTTCACATTGGTCGAGCGGCGGACGAACTGGCCGCTGTCATCAACCACGAACAGCGTGGCGCTGCCGCCGACATAGGACACCGCGCGATCGACGATCGCGTGATCCTTGATCTCGGGAATCGCCGGAATCTCGATGCGCGTAACGACGCCGTTCTGCACGCTGACTTTCGCGTCGCCGAACGTTTCGGTGAACGTCAGCGCGAAGGTGCGCAGATTGCCTTCGATGTCGCGTTTGGCGCGATCCGTGAAATCGGAGGACAGCGACCAGTACGCCGCGCCGACCACGAGAGCTGTGTTCAGGGCGATCACGACAACGGCGCCAATCAGCGCCTTGGTGCCGAGCTTCAATTTGACGGACACGAGATAAACCTTCCAGGGGAACTGCAACTGAATCTCAAACTGCCCGTAGTTGGTTTCAAAGCGGTTATTTTCCGGAGCGTAGAATACCGGAACTCTCGATAAAAACGGCAATAAGATACCCCGATCATGTCCTCCTCCCCCATCATCGTATGGTTTCGCGAGAGCCTGCGGCTGTCCGACCACCCCGCGTTGCATGAAGCAGCGAAGTCGGGCACGCGGATCGTTTGTAGTTACGTCCACGATCAGGAAAGCCCTGGGTTGCGTCCGCTCGGCGGCGCGGCGCGCTGGTGGCTCGCGCAATCGTTGCGTGCACTCCAGGCCGAACTACATGCGCTCGGCGCCGAGCTCGTGATCCGGCGCGGCTCCGCGGCCAAGGTGCTCGGCGAGCTGGCGCGCCAAACCAGGGCCAGCGCGGTGTATTGGAACGATGTCGCGCAGGCCGGCCCCCGCGCCGTGGCTGCCCGCGTCGAAGCAGCGCTCGCCGAGATCGGCGTCTCTTCACGCGTGTTTCCCGATGACCTTCTGGTCGATCCGGCCGAGTTGCGCGGCAAGGATGGGCGCGGCCCGCGCGTGTTCACACCGTTCTGGAAGCGTGTGCTCGCTCTGGGTGATCCGCCGAAGCCACTGCCGCGGCCGGCCCGGCTGTCGCACGCCCCCGGCGGCGCAAGCTTGCCGATCGGTGAGCTCGCGCTCGAGCCGCGCAAGCCCGACTGGGCCGGCGGCCTGCGAGCGTCATGGCAAGCCGGCGAGCGCGCGGCACAGGCGCGCCTCGCCAGCTTTCTCGAAACGGCCGTGCAGACCTATGCCGCCGATCGCGACCGGCCCGACATCGAGGCGACCTCCCGGCTGTCGCCGCATCTGCGTTTCGGCGAGATCAGCCCGCGCCAGGTCTGGCATGCGGCGCGATTTGCCGCCGCCGAGCGGCCAGCTTCCGCCGCCGGCATCGACAAGTTCCTGAGTGAGCTCGGCTGGCGCGAGTTCAGCCGCCACCTGCTCTACAACAATCCCGACCTCGCAACCCGCAATCTGCAGCCGGCCTTCGATGCCTTTCCCTGGGCGCAGGATCATTCAGCGCTGCAGGCCTGGCAGCGCGGGCGAACCGGTTATCCGATCGTCGATGCCGGGATGCGCGAGCTCTGGCATACCGGGAGCATGCACAACCGCGTCCGCATGGTGGTCGCCTCGCTGCTCGTGAAGCACCTTCTGATCGACTGGCGGCTCGGCGAACAGTGGTTCTGGGACACGCTGGTCGACGCCGACCCGGGCAGCAATCCGGCAAGTTGGCAATGGGTTGCGGGATCGGGCGCCGACGCCGCGCCCTACTTCCGCGTCTTCAATCCCGTGCTGCAGGGCGAAAAATTCGATTCTCGCGGGACCTATGTCCGCCGCTGGGTGCCGGAGCTGGCGCGCCTGCCGGCCACGCTGATCCACCAGCCTTGGGCGGCGAAGCCGCTCGAGCTCGCCGAGGCCGGGGTTGAACTCGGCCGCACCTACCCGGCGCCGATCGTGGATCACAAGCCCGGGCGGGAGCGCGCGCTGGCAGCCTACGCGAGCTTGCGCACAAGTGATTAGTTGGGGCGCGCTTTGACAGTACAGAGAATCCAGCTATCGTCGCAGGGTTTCCAACAAATCGGGGGACCCGATATGGACGACACTCCACTCTCTGATCCGACCGTGACCGAGACCAGCATGCCCGCCGAGGTGCCGAAGGATCCGGTGATCACGACGGCGCCTAAGGCCCGACGAGCGGCCAAGAAGACCGCGAAGAAGACCTCCAAGAGGGCTGCACCCAAGCGGGCCGCCGCCAAGGCCAAGAAGGTCGCGACCAAGAAGTCCGCCAAGAAGACCGTGAAGAAGGCGGCCAAGAAAGCTGCGAAGAAGACGGCCAAGAAGGCCACCAAGAAAGCGGCGAAGAAGACGAAGAAGGCCAAGCGCTGATTCTGCCTGGCTCGAGACCGAAGGCGACTCGTCACCTTCGCTGATGGTCTTGGCGAAACAATCCAGTGCCCGGTAGTGGGGACGATCTGGCGCTGGATTGTTTCGTTTGTCGCCGTGCGGTTGGGAGCCGGGACCTGGCATCCGCCGCGCGACGCAGCGACCGGTGATGCCGCGCGGACGCCGGCCGGCTTGCGATCGGATTGCCGGCAGAGGTCTGCTGGGACAGAGATTCCGTGCGGGCGGTGCCCTCACCAGACGTCGGGACAGGGGTCGACGATCTTCCAGAGCTCGATGCCGTTCTTGATCCGCTTCATCTCGGTGGTGAGCCCGCCGTTGCGCCGGATCCAGTCCTTCACCGAATCGGGGTAATAGGACATCAGCTCGGACGTCCCCTCCATGCTGGTGACCTTGATGCCGAACGTGAACGCCTTGTCGTAATAGGCCTGGTGGAAGCCGAGGCTGGCCCTGGGCGTGACGCAGATCCTGTTGAGCGGCACGAAGCCGAAGACGAGCGTGCAGGCGGAATTGCAAATGCCGTCGATGATGACGCGCTGACGCGTTTCCCTGACATGCCTGTACTTGGCCTTGTACTCTTCGATGTAGCCACCATGGTCACGCGTAATGTGCAAATCCGCACGCGCCGGGCTAGCGGCGACCAGCAGGAGCACGACGCTTGGGATCAGGCGATTCATGGATCGGACGGCAAACCCGGTCTTTTCTGGCGCTGTCGCGACAACGCCTCGGGCCCAATGCACGACGGCACTTGCCGGACCTTGTCATGATCTTCTTAAGCACGCGGAAAAGGCCAAAATTTTGACGGGTTATCGCCTTTTGCGCACCCTTTCCGCCACTTCCGCGTTAGGCTATCAGCCAGACGGCCGGCCTTGACGTCGTTTTCCGGAGAAGAAAAGTCATGAGCAAGCTCGCATCCCTCGCCGCCGCCTTGATCGTGTCAATTGCCGCCCTGGTGCCGGCCACGTCCGAGGCGCGCAGCCATCATCGGCATCATCGCCACCACTACGGGCTGCCCTACGCCATCAGCTTCCTGCACAATTATGGCCCCGGCCCGCTGCCCGGTAGCTTTGCGTTCTATGACGGTCCTTCCACCAACCACTGCTACCAGAGCTCGGCGGCCTACATCGGCCAGGACCGACGCCGGCATCCCTGCTTCTGACGCCATCCATGGACGCCCCGCCAGCTTCGGCGAACGACCGTTCATGTCCTGCGGAGGCTGGCCTTGGCCATCCAAGTCTGGTATCCCGGTGACGCGGGAGATTTGGCCCGCATCGCGCGCTCGTAGCTCAGCTGGATAGAGCATCGGATTTCGATTCCGAGGGGCGGGAGTTCGAATCTCTCCGAGCGCGCCAGAGCCTTTGACCAGCCCAACTCCGGCGCCCTGAGCCGGTGCGATCCGACTCTGCGGGCTGGGCCTGTCCAGATGACCTCCCACGGCGGCCGCAGTTGCGATGCCGGGACCGACACGGCCTCAAGCGGTTGTGACCTCGTGAGTGAGCCGGCCGACCTGGATCAACGGCTGCGTCGCATCGCCGACGCCACCGAAGACCTTCAGCTCGATCTCGACGCGGGCACGGCCCGACGTCGTTGGCTTCGTCGTCGCCCGCCACGTATCGATCATCTGCGCGAACGGGGCCACGAAGGGCGGCTTCACGCCCGGATCGACCGCTGACGGGGTCGGCGTCAGCAGGTTGATCGGCAGCCGTACGCGCGGGATCGCCGGCTGGCCGGCCACGATCTCGTAGCTGTACATGCCCTGCATCGCGACCTCGTCGCTGGTGCCGCCATTGCCGCCGGCATAGAGCCCCGCGAAGAACGTCGTCAGGCGCGCGTCGAGGTCACCGGTCGCCCCCGACATCGCGTCGAGCGAGAACGCCGTGTAGTTCAGCTGCGGAACCACTGTGGACGCGAACCGCACCTCCGGCGTCTGGAACAGGAACGCCGGGTTGGTGCTGGTGGTCTTGAGATCTGCCAGCGGGAACAGCGCGAGATTGCGCTGCACGAACACCGACGCCCAGCCGCTCTGGTATAGCAGCACGTCGAGCGGAGCGATCGAAACGGTTCGGGCCGGCAACTCACGTGCCTCCTCTTCGCCGAGATAAACCGTCTTGCCGTCGACCTGACGCGCATAGACGTAGGCGATCTGCACGCCGACGGGCAGCTCTGCCGGAGGCACGGCCTGGGGCGTATAGAGCTCGGGTGCAATCGCGATCGCGGGCGCCGGAAGCGTGGTCGTGCCGTTCGAGATCGTGTTGGCCGCCGCATTCCAGCTCGCCGCCGTTCCATCGATGGTGATGTTGACGAGATTGATGCGCGCGTGCCCGTCGCTGGTGCTGTCGAGCGTCGACAGAAACTTCACGATCACATGCGCCGGTGCGACCGCCAGCCTTGCAGGCCCGACCGTCTCCCGCGCATAGGCATCCGCGATCTGCCTGGTCTCCAGCGCAAAGGCGGCGGTCGCCTTGCGCGCGGCAGCCAGCGTCGCCGGATCCGGCTCGGCGCCATCGATGCCGACCAGATACTGGTTGAGGTCGCGCAGGATCGCCGGATAGTTGGTGACGAATTGCGCGAGCGCGGTGAACAGGTCGGGCTCGCCGCTCAACCTGGCCGAGCCGCGCAGCGTCGGCTCGGTCGGCCGGTTGAACTCCATCGTGCAGGACACTGCGTCGGCTGCCGCCTGCTGATAGAGGTAGTCGAACAAATAACCCCAGGCGTTCAGCTTCGATGGATCGGTCGTGCCCTCGCCGGTGAGCTGCCGCGCCTGCTGCGCGGAGACCGTCGGCGGCGTCGGCAGATCGCGGTTGACCACGGGAATGTTGGTGACCTGCGTCCCCAGCGGATAGCTGAACGGCCCGTTGACGAAGGCGAGCCATCGCGAATCGACATAGCCGTCGATTCCGGGGACGGTGCGCCGCTCGAATTCGAGATGAGTGAGCGAGAGCGTGAGCTCGAGCGGCACATAGGCCTGGTCGACGACGTTCTTGGTGGCAAATACGAAGGCCAGCCGCGGATCGTACCAGGTCTTGCTGGCGGGATCGTAGACTTCGCCGAGCGGGATGCGCGTCGACGTCAGCGTGAAATTCTGATTGTCCGCGGCGCCCTTGATGCTGCCGCCCGGCTGACCGTAGAGGTTCGGCGGACCGGCCGGGTTGCTATCGCCTCCGCCGGTCACCTCGGTCAATCCGAACACGACGGCCGCACCGGCCCGATAGGCTGCGCCAAGCTGATTGAGCAGCTGCTGGCGCAGCTTCTCGCTGGCCGCGAATCCGGTTGAAGGATCGCCCGCGCTGGTCGACAGCACCGGCAGCGTCTTCAGGCTGATCGTATCGGCCAGCGATTCCTTGGTCGACAGCACGCTTCCCAGCGAACCGTCCTTGAGCGGATCGGTCACGCCGTCGATCCGGTCGAGGATGAACGCGTGCGGCGCGTAGTCGGCCGACAGGAACTGATCGATGGCATCCAGCGCGCTCTGGAACCACTGGTTCAGATCGACACCGTCGAGATGCAGCGTGTCGGTGTCGCCGCTGTCATAGCGCGTGATCGTCGCATCGCCGCTGGCAAGCGCCTTGGCGATCGGCTTCGGCGCGAAATAGCTCGGTGACGTGCCCAGCTTGAAATGGATGCCCTGCCCGGCCGCCTTGCCGAAGCGGACGGCCCAGAGCTGCTGAGCGCCGTCGGCCGCATCCTCACCGTCGCGGGACAGGCCCTGCCCGACCTTGAGATACCAGTCGGCGGTGACGAAGACCGTTTCGACGATCTTGCTGAACTCCGTGTAGGATACATTGCCGTCGCCGTCGGCACGCGGCAGGATCGCCGCGGCCACGCCGGTGCCGCCCTGCAACGCCGCCACCGCCGGGTCGACCAGCAGCGGATTGCGGCTGAACGTGAGCGTGACATCGAGCTCGAGGATGTTGCCGGCGGCGATCGCATTGACGTCGACCGGAAGCGACAAGGTCACAGCCGGGGCTGCGGGCGCCTGGCCGCGCGTCACGAGCTTCAGATACAGCACGCACGCGCGCACATAGCCGCGAATGATGTCCGCCTGCGCATCGCCAAGATCCACATCGGGCTTTGCCATCAGCGAATTCGACAGCCGCATCGCCACCGCGTTACCGGAGACGCCCGGCACGGGAACGGCGACATCGGCGGAATAATCCTGATGCAGCTGATAGTAGATCCGGGTGTAGAGCGAGAGATCGTCGGCGGCCCGCGCCGCACCGTCCGGCCCGGCATAGGCGGCGGCGTTGAGGGACAATGCAAGCTTGAACGCGGCACCGCCCGCCGCGTCATAGCTGTAGCTGGCATTGGTATTGATCCAGGACCCCAGCCCGATCAGCTCATCGCGGTACAGCATCGACACCGCAGCCCCGTTGAGCGCGCCGCGGTACCCTTGCGGCGGCGCCTCGAACGGTGTCACCGTGGTGTTGCCGAAGATGTCGCGCCATTGCAGCGCGACCTGCGCCATGGTGCCGACGCCGAGATAGGGATTGGCCGCCTTCGGCGGCAGATCCGGATCAGACGGGTCCGGCGCGGCGTTGACCAGCGCGAACTGCGCACCAATGCCGATCGACTGGCGATAGTCGAGATCAGCGATCGCAACCTGCGCCAGGCGGTCGCCGCGCGTCCGCGCCGAGCGCGCATGGCTCTCGAACGCACTGGACTCATCGTCGTCATGGTCCTGGGGACCGAACGGCATGCCCAGCGGAGTAGCCTTGTAGAAGACGTTGCCCGCGAGCCCCGCGGCCAGCGAGGTGTAGAGCTGATACATCGTCTTCTTGGCAAAGTCCGGCGCCGCTGGATCGTCCGGCGGCAGGCCGAGATTGTCGCGCGTCAACGAGAACCCGATGTTCTGCGGTGGCAACTGGTCGCGCAGGGAGAACAGCTGCGGATCGAGATCGAGCACGGCATTGACCGGGAACAGCCCGGGCGCTGCGCTGGCGCCACGGGCGATCAGGTCGACATCCAACCCGTAATAGGAGGCCATGCTGGCAAAGCTCATCCCGGGCGCGGCCGAGGAACTGACCTGATAGGCCAGCGGCGGGATGTAGAACACGGCGGCCAGCGCAACAGCGACTTGTGGATTGAAGGCGGCGATGTCCTGGCCGGTGATAGGATGGACTGCACCGGCTGAGAACAGTTTGGCGAGCTTGTCGAGCGTGGCCTGCGCGTCGATGGCCCCCCCGGTGCCGCGAACCAGATCCGCGTCGGTCAGTTGGCGCACCGCGCCCACGATCGGCACCAGCGCGCCCGCGGCGAGCGGCTTGGTCGCGTTGACCTCGGCGATCCGCCCGGGCCCGGGGCCGTAGATCGCCGCGAGCGCATCGAGCGATGCTCCCGCCGCAACCGGTGCCGTCTGGGCGGTCGAGGCGAGCGACACCGTCTGTACCAGATCGCTCTGCGGATCGACAGCGTCGGTCGTCACGAAGGCGTTGACGAAGTCGGGAAGCGTGGTGCCGAAGGACTCGCTGCCCTGCGCCGCGAACGTCACGACCATTGTCACAATGCCAGAGCCGGAGGAATCGAAGACGGCCGCCGGCAGGCCTTCCTCGCTTTCGACGTTCTCGTAGTAGAGATAGTAGCCGCCGCTGCGGACCGTGCTGAGCTCCCACATCAGGCGGATGAACTGCGCCGGCGAATTGGCAATGCCGCGCGGCGGAGCGTCCTCGGCGCTCAGCATCAGGCGCAGCGCCGCCGCAGGATTGGTCTCGGTCGACAGGTTGGTCTGGGTGATAAAGGCGAGGAAGTCGGCGTCCGCAGGCGTCACCAGCATCGGCGCGCCGGGTCCGGACTGGTTGTAGAGCAGGAAGACGGCGGAGGCGATGCCTTCGCCCAGCGCATCCATGGCGGTCAGGATGCGCTGCAGCCGCACCGCGTCCTCCGAGCTGGGTCCGACGAGCTCATAGACGAACGGCAGCGACGGCGCCGATGCCGGACCGCTCGGCAGATCGCCTGCGCCGGTGCCCTGAGCAGCCAGCGCCGCCGCGTCCGGCAGACGCTTGATCTCAATATCGAGCCGCGTGCACCAGGCCCAGCGCCCCAGGTCCGCATAGTCTGTGCGTCCGGTCGCGGGATTGCTGCGCCCGGTCTGCGGCTGGAACTTCGGCAGCAGCGCAAAGGTCGAGCGGAGATCCGGCATGACAGCGCGGATCGACTGCTCCCGCGTGGCGACCAGATTGGTCTGCGCCGGCGGCAGGCTCCATAGCGTCGGCTGCACCTGCGCGCCGGCATCGGCCGCCGCGGCCACGCCGCTGCGGTTCGTCAGAGCCAACAGGCTCGCGACGGATCCGCTCGACCAGCGCGCGTAGCCGCTGGCGGTAAACGGCCGCGGCTGACGCTCGGCGAGCGGCAGCGCCGCAAACGTCGGGCTCGGGACGAAATTGCCCGGCGCCCTGGCCCAGCTGACGACGACGTTCAGCGCGGCATAGGCCTGACTCAGATCGACGTCCATGCTGAGGTCGGTGGTGTCGTTCAGCAAGATGAAATCGAGCGGGACGTCGTGGCTCTGAGTCTCGCGTGCGAAGCCGACCTTGTAGCTCGTGGCAGAACTGGGCGTCGGGAATTGCTGGCCCGTGAGCTGATAGACGCCGTAGCCCGATTGCGTCCTCGGATAGAGGAACGCAGGCGACAGGGTCAGTCCGTCCCGGACCGGCAGCCGCAATCCATAGACCAGGAAGCGCGAGACCATGCCGGCGGTCTGCCCGACCTGGCCCGTGGCCGCGATGGCCGACCACAACGCGCCGACCGACAGGGCCTGAAGACTGCCGACCGTGAGCAGGCCGCGCTCCGCCTGCACCGAGAACAGGCCGGCGACGCCGCGATTGGCGTCCGCCACCGCAACCGCAGTGGTCTGGAACAGGTTCGCGACCGTCGACAAGGTATCGGATGACGGGCCGGAGGTCCCTGCGGTCCTGTAGGCGATCGGCCAGATCGCGAGCGGCAAGGTCGGCTGCAGCAGGCCGGCGACGCCGTAGAGCACGCTCTGTGCAGCGAGCGCGTCGATCGAGATCGCGCCGAGCTGCAGCGCGATGTCGTCGAAGCTGTCGCCCTGCCGCGTCACACAGATCTGCTCCTGGCCGTGGCTGTTGGTGAGCAGCAGGACGACGCCGCCCTGCAGCATGTGACGGGCCCGGTTGGCCACGATCAGGCGGTCCGGAGTCGTGATCCAGCGCGGCGGCAACGCCGCATCGGAATAGCGGCCGGCGATGCCTTGCAGGGTGTCCCCGCTCTGCACCACATATTCGAGGCCGTCGATATGCAGGGACAGCCCGGCCCCCAAGGCATGGTCGACATTGGGCTGTACGATATCCGCAATCGTCAAGGCGTTGCCGGCGATCCCGTTGAGCTCATCGAGAATAGCACCGATGCTGCTCGTCGGGGTCAGCGGATAGGCATAGCTCTGCAGCGCGTCGGCCGCGGCCTGGAGCAGTTGGCGCGCGATCAGCGTGAAGGTGTCGACGAACACCAGGGCCGCCATCGACTCCGCCGAGCTCGCATCGGTCTCCGCGGCAAGCCGGCGCGTTTCCTTGTTCTGGGCCTCGATGTTCGCGGCGACCTGCGCGAATATTTTGCTGACCGCGGTCGCGTAGCCGGGCGTGGCCGTGGTGTAGGTCTCGAACGCGATCGGCGAGGTCTGGCCACCGGACATGCCGGGGACCTGCAGCTTCAATCCGTCGAACACCGGAAACAGCACCGAACCGGCATCGAGCTTGGTCTTCAGCCCCGACGATTGCGCCGTCGCCGGATTGAAGATGTCGAGCGTGAAGCCGTCGGCCAGGAACTGCAGCAGGCCCTTGATCGACAGGAACGGATCGGCCGTGTCAGCGAGACGCGCGACATAGGCCTCGAGCTGGGTGAGCGTCACCGACATGGCCAGCGTCTCGGTGAGCTCGGCCGCATCCCCGCTCTCGTTTCCCAGTGCGTCGATGATCCAGGGGAAGTAGACCTCGGCCAGCACGTCGAAGGACGTCTTGGTGGCGGACGGCGCGCTCGCCGCGGCATCCGGCGCGTCCATTGCGAGCAGGAGCACGAATGCCCCCTGGTTCGAGGCTGCGTCTGTGGCTGCCTCCGGAGCAAGCACGGTGTACTGCGCGCCCGCCATCAGCGACAGCTTCGGCTTGTTGCCATCTGCGGCGGCAAGGCCCATCCGGCGGGCGCTAGCGGGCCCGAGCCGCTTCGGTCGCGGCTTCAAGCTGCGCGCCAGCCGCATGGCCGCGTCCGGTCCGCGCGCGTGAGCCCGCTGCATCAGCAGCGCGTCGGCGCGTGCCCCCTGAACCTCCCATGGCGCCGTGCTGGTCTGTCCGATCACGAAGGTCGCAGAGACCTGGGCCGAGAACGACAGGCTGATGGAGATCGAGAACAGGCCGAGATTGATCTTGACCTTGAGGCTGATCGTCACGCTCGCGTTGGCGACCACCGGAATCTCGCGATAGCTCTCATAGGTGAGCTGGATCGACAGCACGATCTTGACATTGACCGAGGCTGAAATGATCGCGAAGTCGACGCTGCCATACAGCAGGCCGATGATGCCGACCGTTCCCGACAGCTTGAAATAATAGTCGCTCTGCAGCGCGCCGCTGCTGGCGCGCGATGCCAGCGTGCGCGCGGGGTCATAGGGATGCCACGGCGCCACGACGCCTTCGACGATGCCGAAGACGGTGAGCGCAAAGCCCGCCTTCAGAGGCCCCTTCTCGAAATTGTAGCCCAGGCCGAGCTGCAGCCCTATGCCGAACTCGATGACGGGATCGAAAGTGCCGAGGTTGGTCTTCGGGATCTTGGTCGAGGTCGCGTTAGACAGTTTGCCGATGTAGAAGCCGCCCGCGCCCAGCACCGGCACGCCGTACACGATCACCGAGATCGAGAAGGAGCGGCGGAAATCGAGATTGTACGGGAAGCCGATGTCGATGAAGAAATCGCCGTTGGTGTAGACCTTGATCCCGAGCTGCGGCAGCGTGATCGACACCGCACCGAAATTGAGGTTGCGGATGATGTCCGGGAAGGTGAAGTCGATCTGGTAGACGCCGATGTCGTCGGTGATCTTCTTGTAGAGGATGTCGACGACGAGGTTGGCGAGCCCGCCCATCTTCTCGCCGGCGAGTGCCAGCCGCAGGCCGTAGAGATTCGGGTCATTGAACACCAGCATGGCATCGATCGACCAGGCGCCGGCCACCTTCATCAGGCCGAGATGCCCGGCAATGAGCCAGTTGTTGGACTGGTCGTAATAGGGCAGTCCGGGCGTCCCGCCGTCGTCCGCATTGGGATCGACCGGATTCATCTTGCCCGTCGTGCTGGGGACAGACTGCAGTGCGCAGATCACTTCCTTGGTACTGTTGAAGCTGGAATGGCCGGTGATGCCGATGCGCTGCCCGAGCACCAGCAGGAACAGCTTGAACCATTCCTCGCCCCGGCCGGGCACCGACGGCAGGTTCTGCACGTCCTGCCCCTTGGCGGGATCGAGCAGATTCTTGAATGCCGGATCGTCGGCGACGAGCGGGCTCGAGCCCTCGATGGCGAGCGTCACCTTGCCGTCGGTGCCGCGACGGAAGGTCAGCGCGGTGATGCTGATGAAGCCGAGATTGATCGGGCTCGACAGCTCGTAGCTGGCCGACAGGCGCTGCGAGAAGCTCTCGCCGCTCTTGAGCGAGACGTTGACACGCAGCGCATCGAGCGAGATCTGGTTGAGCAGGTCCCATGGCGAATCCAGCGTGAAGTAAGGATTGCCGAGCGTACGCACCAGCGCCTGCACCAGCGAGCCGATGCTCCAGCCCTTGAGGCTGAACGTGACCAGCTCCTTGCCGCTCTCCCAATCCGCTCGAAAACCCTCCCACTCGACGAACAGAATGTTGTTGGAGCCCGCATCCGTCGTCTTGAACTCATAGCCCATCGTGAGCTTGAGGTTGATCGCCGAGTAGATCCAGGTGCCTTGCGCGAAGCCGGAGAACTGCTGCTGGGCCGGCTTCTGGCCGTCATAGCTGACGCCGAGCCGCGCCGGATCGATGCCGACGGTCTGATCGCCGAAGGCGAACGTCCAGCTGAAGCCGACGGTGATGTCGTAGCTCGTCTTCAGCTCGCCCTGCTCGGCCGGAATGGTCGCGGTGATTGCGAATTCGGAGATGATGAGGTCGCCGGGCAGGAAGCTCGGGAAACCGTAGGCGCTGCCGGGCGAAAAGAACTGGTTGATCAGGTCCGAGACCTCGAGCGGTTCCTCCAGCGAGGCGGCGAGGTCCCACCGCTTCGGCGTTTCGAACCCGTCATAGGTCACGCTGACCTTGGTGTGCAACGGGCCGACATCGAGGAAGCCTCCGACGCTCGACTTCCATTGCGTCTGCGAGGCGGTTTGCAGCGCGCCCCCTCGCGAGGTCCGGAGCATCGGCAGCGGCGCCGCCCGCAGCAGCGTCGTCGCATTGCCCCCGTCTGGCGTCTGCGTCGGAGTCTGCGCCGCGATCGAGACCGTCCCCTCTCGCACGGCAAGGATCGGCTGGTTGTTGATCTTGAGCAGATTGAGCGTGAGGCTGAAGCCGGCGTCGAACTGAAAGCTCTGCGCGCCGTAGTCGACCGCGACCGCGATGTCGCCAAGTTCGAAATCGCCGACATTCTCGACGTCGAGCACGACGGCACCGCCGGACAGTGCCGTCAGGAAGTCGCTCAGCTTCGCGGTCCCGGCGAAGGATGCGAAGAACTGCTTCGCGGAGGTGAACTGGACGGTGAACACGCCGTCGCCCTCGCCGTCGGGCCCCTTGAAGACGCTCGGCGCCAGTACGAATTCGGTCGTGAAGTCGTAGGTCTGTTGCCGCTTGGTGCCGTCGAACGGATAGGCCATCGACCATTGCAGCGCGAAGCTCGTGATCTTGAAGTCGAGCACCCCGGTCGGCGGCAGGATTTGCCAGCTCGTATCCTTCGAGCTGCCGATCTCGATCGAGACCGCCGTGATCGTCGGCGAGCGGCCGAGCGTGCCGGCGATCGAGAAGCCGTTGAGACCGACAAAGGCGAGGAACTGCTGCAGCACATCGGGAGTCGCGGCGAGATAGCCGCCATTGCCGCCCATCACCTCGATCACCGTGGCCGGCGTCAGCGGCGCGCCGCCTTCGACGACGGCAAGTGCCACCGAATAGTTGGCATCGGCGCCGGGTGTGATCTCGACGTCGAGCTGATAGGAGCCGGTGCTGCCGACGTCGAACTGCGAGGAGATCGCGAGCGTCGGCGCCTGATCTCCGGCATCCGGATCGGCGGGATCGGCCAGCACCAGCACGCCGTCGACCTCATCGGCGCCATCGGGCGCGGGAATGGTCAGAGCGAGGCTCGGATCCCTGACCGTGAACTGCGACGCGAGCTTGAACGTGCCGTCCTGGATCGCGGCCCGCAGCTGCCCCGGCGGGAACAGCACGGTCTCGCCGTTGAAGATGCCCATGTTGAGCGCGCCGCTCAGCAGCAGATCGCCGGTCGGCGCGGTGAGGCCTGGAAACAGCAGCAGGAACGGCTTGGCGACATCCGGCAGAGCGACCTTGGCAACGAAATTCTGCACCGCGCCGCCGCTCACGGCACGCCCTGCGGAGTCACCATACGGGTAGGTGCCGGTCGCCGTCGAGAACACGAAGCTGACGTTCTTCAGGGTGCCGAACTGATTGAACGGGAAGCCGCCCATGAAGGCGAAGCTGCTGGTCCAGGTCCAGTTCGATGGCGTCGCCTCGGCCTGCACGATCAGTTGGTCTCCGTCCACGGTGAAGACAAGCGTGGCCTTCGCGGCCAGCGGAGCCGAGGCGCCGATGAACGGGATCGTCGCCGACTGCACCGTGAACGCCGTCCCTTCGACGGGCCCGACATCGGATTTTGCCACCGTCACCTTGAAGTCGGCCGCGGCCTTGAGGAAGAAGGCCTGGCTCAGCCAGGCGTCGTAGTCGGCGGGGACCTTCACGGCGGGATCGGCGAGGCCCGCCGTCAGGAAGGCGGCATCGAGCGCGAAGGCGGTGTCGCCGGCGGCGGCTTCGACAGCGGCGCGGAGATTGTCGATAGCGCTCATCAGCCGGCGCTCCCTCAGATGTCGGCAGAGATGCCGAAGTGATCGCTGGTGTTGCGAACGCGTCCGTAGTTGCTCCAGCCGGTCAGATTTCCGGCACCGCCGATCCCCGGATAGTTCGCCGCCGTCGGTGCGCCCGGCCACCCCATCGGCGGCGCGGTGAACTGGTTGGCCAAAGCGATCGCACCGGGGGGAGGATTGTCCGGCGGCGCCATGACCCCGTTCATCGGCGTGCCGGTCACCGTGTTCATGATCGTGGTCTGATAGTTGTGCATGCCGTTGTGCGGCCAGACCAGGACGTTGTCGATCGAGTAGAACGGCGCGGCGACGAAGTTCGAGCCGACATAGCCGTAGCCGGGATAGAAGCTCTGTCCCGGCCCGCCGCCGTTGGACCAGAGGAACTTGGACGCCGCCGTCTTGTCCTTGCCGCGAATATGGGTGGAGAAATAACCCTTGTACTGGTCGAGATTGACAGGAACGCCCACCGCCGTCGGACTGACGAGCAGCGTGTAGGCACCGGGACCGCCGGTGAGCGGATTATAGAGGCCCGAGGCGGTACCATTGACGGCGAACAGGTTGACGTTGAAATCGCCGCCGATCACCCGCGTCTCGTTCACGCCCAGAGCGCCGACGACGTCGTTGATCGTCGACAGCGTGGTGATGTAGTTCGCCGCCGCCGGATTGTTCGGCGGGGAATGGATGCCGAAGATGGTAAGGTCTCGCTGCACGACGCCGAGATTATTGGCCTCGGTGAACGTCGCCATGAACGGCTCGCGCAGCCCGGCAAAGGCAACAGGAGCGCCGAGCGTGGTCGTGAAGGCGATCCTCGCCGCGACGACGTCCTCGTTGAGGCCGCCATTGTGCTGGGCACCCGCAGGGATCTGGCGCACTCCGCCCAGGCCCGGAGGCACCAGCATTCCATTGACGTTGACGGCACCGAGGGGCACCACCATGCCATTGTACGGCATGGCGACGCCGCCGCCCGGCGGCACCGACACGCCGCCATGCCCGCCGGTCCAGATGTTGGGCCCGGTGAAGTAACGGTTGAGGGTGCCAGCGGTGTTGGTGCGGCGATAGAGAATGCCGACCGTCTCTGAGCGCCCACCGACCCCGGTGTAGAGCGGCGGCACGGCGTTCCATCCGCCCGCCACCATCGTGGCGGGGTTGTTGAGCCCGAACTGCACCATGGCGAGCGCATTGATGCCGCCGGTCTGGCTCGCCAGAGCGTTGGGCGCATTGTCGCCCGAGCTCACCTCGATGATGACGATGATGTCCGGCTGCACGGCCGCCAGCACGGCATTGATCACCGCGCGGCGCTGGATCGCGCTCTGCATGTCGTTGAGACCGCCATGCCCGCGTTGCCGCTTGATCGAGGCCGAAAAGATCTTGTTGACCGAGAAGTTTTCGATATTCCAGAACAGGATCCGCGTCATGATGACGGCTCCTGAAGCTCGGGCTTGCGTGCGGCGAATGCGAGCGACTGCTCGCAGCCCGGATTGTCGTCGGCGACATAGGCGGCGTACCAGCCGAGGCTGCCGGTGTTGTCGGGATCGCCGAACAGGAAGAACTGGATGTTGGCGGACGGCGGCAGCTTGGCGATGCCGAATATCTTGATGGCGATATCGTCGATCCGCAGGCAGTAGAACCACTTCGGACCGTCCTCGGCCAGCATGCGCCCTTTTGCGGTCGGAACCGGCTGGCGCAGGATCGAGATCGCACCGACCGCAACCTTGATGACGCCCTGGATGCTGAACAGGCTGGCGCCGGGCGCCGCGCCCGGCAGGCTCATGCCGATGAAGACCGCGTGCTGCGCATCCGACCCGGTGGTGACCGGTGACCATGCCGCGAGCAGCTGCGACTGGAAGCCGACGCCAGAGGCGAGCGCCCCCGGACCGCCCAGCGTGATGTCGTAGACCACCCCGAACCAGGGCCCCTCGAGTTCGGTGAGGTTGAGCTGCGACGTCACCGGCAGGAAGCCGAGATCGGACGGCTTCTGATCACCGGTCGCGTTGACGAAGCTCTTCAGTTGCAGCGCGAAGCCGCGGAACAGGCTGGTGTCGCGCATCGTCGAGCCGTTGAGATTCCAGGCCAGGTTGCCGGTCGCGACCCCAAACCTCTTGGCTCCGGGCGTCGCCTGCGGATAGGTCATGCCGATGACGAGGCCGGAGAAGGCGAGCCCGACACCGAGCGCCTCCTCGGGCGTATCCGGCGGACTGCCGAACGACAGCAGGTCGAGCGTCTCTCCGATGGTGCTCTGAAGCGCCGTGAAATCGAGCTGCCCCCAGACGAGGAAGTTGCTCGCCACCGTGGCGCCCTGGTCCTGGGTGCCAATCGTGTTGAACTGCACCCGGTCGAAGGCCACGGCCGGCAGCACGTTCGACGGGCTGGTCAGCACGTTGGTCGTGTTCTGCTCGAAGACATAGGCGCCGCGGCCGCCCTGATCGACATAGCTGCCCTTGAGCACGATTCCCGTGAAGGGCTGCGGCTTGCCGCGCGAGTACAGCCGCGACACCGGCGCGCCGAACAGCGCCGCGACCGAGAGCTGGACGTGGCTGTCGAACCGCGTCAGCCTGGCGTTCTCGAACAACGACTGCAGCTGCAGCACGGTGAAATCGAACTCGCCGCTCATCTGCACCGCCACCGGCACGTCAGGCGCAACGCCGTTGGAGATGTTCATCGCATAGCGCGGATCTTCGTAGTCGATCAGCCCGAACAGGCTCGAATTGCCCTGGGGCATCGTGATCCGACCGCTCCGGCCGTCGACCGTGACGCGGCTGACGGTGAAGCCGAAATGATGAGCGTTGAAGCGGGTGAAGTCGATGCCGGCGGCAAGCCCCGCAATCTCCGGCGGCATGTCGCGCTGGCCGAGGTCGGCCGCGAGCACGATGACGCCGGTCCAGTTCGGGTCCTGGGCGATGCGCGCGAAATTCTCGTAGAATGGGCCGGACGGTCCCTTCGAGCGTGCGATGGCGTCCGCGATGTAGTCCTGTAGCCATTGCGACAGGCCGGTGTAGGACAGCGCAGCGGTCACCGGCGGTGTGCCGGGCAACAAAGAGAACTGCTCCGCGGACGTCCAGCGATTGGCATTCGTGACCCGCTCCAGCAACGAGCCAGAGCAGAACTTCATGATCATCACGTTGCGGTAGGCGGTGGCCGAGGCGCCGGCGCCGACCGCCGCGGTCATGGTCCAGCCCGCAATATTGACGGTGTTGGCGAACTGGGCGCCTGTGCCGAACGGCTCCGGATTGACGGCGACCAGAAAGAGCTGGTTGGTCTGCAAGGCGTCCTGCATCGCCTGGGAGGGAGCGGATAGCGCGAATGGCAGGGTGTTGCCGTCGCGGTCGATCGACTGCGCCATACTGACCTTCAGATAGGCCCCCGTCGTCGGATCTCGCTCGATGATGAAGCCCTGCGGCGTCGTCCCATCGGCGCTCGGGCCGTCCGGCAGCGTGCCGCGCAACGCGTGAGCCCGCGCCGCCTGCACCCGCGCCGACCACGTCTTGCTGCCATAGCTCGAGATCAGCGACTTGCGGGTTGCGGCCACGATCTGGCTCTCGAACTGGACGAGCGTCGCGCCATCGAGGCCGCTGCTCGCAGCAGCTCCATAAGGCGCCAGCGGGAACGTCTTGTCGTTGCCCTGGGCGAGCGGCATGAACGGCGGCGCGGATTGGAGTATCTCCGCATTCGCGGCGCCGGCCGCGGCCGCACCGTAGATCGCGCTGCCCTCGGGCTCGGCCAGATAGTCGACGGTCCCGCTGCCGGCGACGATGGTCACCCAGGAGGTCTGGTGGTCGTCGGTCAGGCGCGGCGCAACGGCACCGCTCGCGGGACGGTTGAGATCCGCCGTCTCGAATGGGAACACCGGCGCGTAGCCGGGCTTCGAGGGAATGGCGTTGAGACGATCGTTCTGCGCTGCGGGCTGGCTGGCGTCGTACGCCTTGAAGCTGAGCGCCTCCGATCCGAATAGTCCACCCATCAGTTTCGCAAGCTGCCCCGCCGAACTGCCATCGGCGCCGAGCGCATAGTGGCCGGCCAGGCTGAGATAGGTCGTGCCAGTGTCGACCGCGGCCGTCTTCGCGGCGCTGGTCGCAAAGGCGAAGCCCCCTGCTCCGAGCGCCGGCGCCGTGTCCGTGCTGCTAGCCCCGAGCGGCGTCAGTTGCACGACACGCCCGCCGGTCGTGCGGAATTCGCTCGTCAGCGCAGGCGCCCCCTTGATGGCGAACCCCGAACGCAGATACCCCTGCTCGAGCTGCTCTCGGCCGATCACGCGGTTGGCCGGATCGCCGAGGTCGAAGGCACCTGCGATCGAAAGCTGCGACGGCAACGCCGCCACCGTCATGGCTGCATATTGCGCAGCTTGCAGCGACGTCGTCGCGCTGTTGTTGATGACGTAGCGGATGCCCTGCTCCAAGCCCTGGCTGACGAACGCCTGCTTCGAATCGAGCAGCCCATCGAAGGTTACGCAACCGGTGTTGGCGCCGCCGAACGGCACATAGGCGTAGATGCGATTGTTGGAGGTCGGCGCAAGGCGAATGCCCAGCGGGTTGTCGCCCTTGCCCGAAAAGCCGATGAACGGAGGTGAGCTCAGCGCCGAGCCCGACAGGCGCAGCGCCCCACCCTCGATATCGATCCGGCTCTGATCGAGGATGTAGAACTTGGCGTTGCTGGCAAACCACAGGTTCAGGTTGCCCGAGACCTGGTAGACCGGCGGCAGATTGATGAAGGAGACGCCATAGCGCTCGAAGTCGCCGAACGCGACCGGGTTGGCCGACGCGAGCCAGACGACAGCACGATTGCGCGTCGCCTTGCTGATATAGGCCCGGACACGCTCGGCGAACCCGCCGGGATCCCGATCGAGATCGGCGGGCCGCTGTGTCGCAAACAAATAACTGCCACCGTACTTCTTCAGCGAGTCGTCGTAATTGATGAACGGTGGCAGAGACGAGCCCGTGCCGAGAAGGTAGCCGGCCCAGCCAACCGAGCCGGCAACCCTGGTCTCGTAAATCGCAGAGGAGTCGACCTGCTCGAACTGCGCTGACGCGGACGCGTCCATGCTCGTATCACCCGATCGGGAAGATGCCGAGCAAGGTGCCCGCCAGTGAATAGAGGGCACGATCGTCGATGATGTCGCCCTTGATGATGGTCACCGTATATTGGGCCGAGCCCAGCGCAGCATATTGCACCGTGATGCCCGCCTTCCACGTCGTCGCGCCGATCGTGATATCAGCGGCGAGGACCGCAGTGATCTGGGACTGCGAGACGATCGGCGTCCAGACCGGAATTCGTCCCTGGTACTGGAATGAGACGTAGGTCGTGTTGTTGGTGTCGCCGCTCGGCGTCGTCACCACGTTGCTGTTCGGGCTGGTCGGGGTGTTCACCGTCGGCAGCGCCGTGAAGGCCGCGCGCGGATATTCCTCGGTCCGCGCGGTCGCGGATGGCGCTGCCTTGACATCCAAACCGATCGGGAAGATGCCGAGCGTCACGCCCTGGAGCAAGTAGAGCCCACGATCGTCCACGATCTCGCCCGAGATGATGGTCACGGTGTACTGGGTCGATCCCAGCGCCGCATACTGGATCGTAATGCCCTTGCGCCAAGTCGTTGCGCCGATCGTGATGTCAGCCGCCAAAACGACCTGAGGTTGTGCCTGCGAGACCACCGGCGTCCAGACCGGAATGCGCCCCTGATACTCGAACACGAGCTGCGTCGTGTTGTTTTGATCGCCCGTCGGCGTCGCGACGACCTCGGTGTTGGGGCTTGTGGGAGTGGTAACGACGGCAGGAGCCGAAAAACGCACGCCTTCATGATGAGCCATGGCTATCTCCTTTTATAAAACACAGATCAAAACCCGCAGTACGCAACTGCCGGCGCGGCTGAAACGAATGGAAAATCGACTAAGCTACCAATGATTGAAATCTATCAGAGGTTGTGGCGTGTAACAGGGTTCGCGACGGTGGTCAATCGGGCCAGATCACAGTCTTCCCCCAACGCCCGGTCACATTCTGGTGTTTACATTTCGGGCGAAGCCGGGCGCCGCTCAGCGGCTGACTTGTTTCCGAAGCATCTGCATCGCACGCTTCATCGCTGCGGACCGGATGAACGAGCCGAGCACGAATCCGGTAAAGCTGCTCTCCTTTCCGGAATCGACAATCTCCCCGCTCATCGTGACCGTGTAGTAGCGACCCATCGGGTGCATGGTCACCGTCAGCCCCTTGCGCAGGACAATGCCTGCAATTGCAATGTCCTCGGTCAGTTCGACCTCTACTTCGCCAATCGACACCAGCGCTCTCCAGCACGGGATCGTACCGTTGAAAAAGAAGGTCACCCAGGTGCTGTCATTCGTGTCGAACGTTGCAGCCACCTGCGCATTGCAATTCGTCGTCAGCTGGGTGTTGACGGTTTGATCGGTGAGCTGAGATGGCGCAGCGGGCAAGGCGGCTTCCGTCCTCGTTCAAGCGCTCAGCGTCATGCAAAATGACCAGCCGGAGGGTGACAAATAACTAGCCTCCGCCGGTTTGCGAGTCCATTTGCAATCCGGTCCCGGCCCCCGCCCGGACGGGGGCTCCGCACCCCACGCAGGTGCGACCATGGCCCTGGCCGTCACCTCCCGCGGATCGAGGAGTCCCGGCGGCTTTTCGCAACGGGCACGATCCGCTGCAGGAGCTGCTCTACCCGGATTTCTTCAAACTCTGTCGGCCTGTTGCCCGACCTTCCCGCCGATCGTCTGCCGCGCCGGGAAATCGCTCGACCGTTGGCCGCCGATGCCAAGGCTAATTTTTCTATATTTTTCAGTTCGTTGACAGCAACGTGCAACGCCGCCACGGCGGACGTCGGAGCGATCACGGTGCAGAGTCATCTCTGGCCTGAACGCCAGATCGTCGCTCGAGCGGGCGGCAATCCCGTCTCCGGCCGGCGTCGGGTTGCCTCCAGGCCCTGCTGTTTCTACAACAGCCGGAGCGCCTCCCAAGCATCAGGACCATCCCTCAAAGTGAACGAGCAACGCTTCATCGGCTCGCTGACCGGCTTACGCTTCGTCGCGGCCGCAACGGTCGCCGTCGGCCATGGCGCCCCGTCGTTGGCGCAAGGCCTGCTGCCCGAGCTCATCGCACAAGTCAGCAGCATCGGAATGACAATGTTCTTCGTGCTGAGCGGATTCGTCCTGTGGCTCAACTATGCCGCGCGCTTCCAGTCGCAACCGCTCGGAGGCGCTCTTCGCGAATTTGCCATCGCGCGCTTCGCCCGGCTCTACCCCATGTACGCCGTGATTACGCTCGCAGTCGTCGCATACGTCGTGATCGCGCGAGGTCTCTCGGCCCCGTCGCTCGGCTTCATCCTCACGATGACGCAAGCCTGGTTTCCCGTGCAGAACGGCACCGTGCTGGTCGCAGTCGTGCCGTCGCTGCAGCACCTCTGGTCCATCAGCGTGGAGCTGTTCTTCTACCTGCTGTTTCCATTCGTCTGCCTGCTGTTTGCAGCCGTCGTCCGGCTGCCCACGATCATCTGGATCGCGCTGGCGAACATCGTGACGTTCGCGCTGACGATCGCGGCCGCCTTCACCTTCGGCGATGCGTTGCTACGGGCCGCCGCGCCGAGCCTTACGCAAAACGGGATGCAGTGGCTCACCTACTACTCTCCCTATCTTCACATCGCTCAGTTCCTGGCCGGATGCCTTGCCGCCATGATCTACAGGAACCGCGCGGATGCCTGCGTCGGTGACCGGGAGCGACGCTGCGTGAGGCTCCTGTTCTGGCTTTCGCTGGCGAGCCTCGTCTGTGCGCCTGTGCTGCTGTTTCTGCAGCCTCGTCTGCCCGGCTGGTCGTTCGCGATCGAACTTGCCGTACGTCTCATCGAGATCTCGGGATTTTCGATCGTCTTCGTCGCAGCCAGTCGGTACGGTCATGCCGCTTGGCTGTCGTCCAGAGCCCTGATCATTGGTGGCGAATGCAGCTATTCGATCTATCTGCTGCATCCCTTTCTCATTCGGCTTGCGATGATCGGAAAGTCAGATGCTCCTGGCGCTCTTGAGCTCGCGCTGCGGCTCGGTCTGTTCGTTGCGATTGCGACGGCGATGGCCTGGGTCACCTACATGCTCATCGAGGCGCCCTCGCGAACATGGTTACGGAGAGCCTTCGGCACCAGCGCACCGCGCGACGTGATCCATGCGAGCCCGGTCTGAGCGCGCCGGCTCATCGGCCGGCCCGTGCTTCGCGGTGCCTTTCTACCAGCGGTTTATTCGGACCATTTTGCACCAATTTAACATGATTGCCGCCAATCTCAGGCCTCCGGAACGGCAAGGGATGCAACGATGATTGTTGAGATCAAGGCGATGTGCGAAGCCAACGGGACCGTCCTTGCGACAACGAGCTACGACGATACCAACGAACGGGCGCGGGCGGTCGCGGTCATCGCCCTGCTCGAACAGGTGCTGGCGCATTCGGAGACCGCTGGGGATCAGCGCCTGTTCACTTTGGACGTCTCGCCCGTGTCGCCAACGGCAGCAGCTTCGTCTGCCTCCTGATACAAGGCACGGCAAGGCTCGCGGCAGCCGGCAGTCCGATCCACGCTCCCGCGCCGATGATCAGCCATCGTATGTTCACCTGCTGACACAGGCCTTCGCCTGTTTGCTCCATTTGAACGCGGTTCCGCACGGCGGCCTTGGCCGAGCGCCCGCAGGGCATTCGTTCCACACCGGCGCTCCTACCTCCCAGCCATTCACGACGCAGCCGCCATTCGGCGCGACGTGGCACCCAGGGCCGCACGACTCATTGGCGACCAACCGGCCCGCCCCTGCCGCAAGGCCGGTCAGCAGCACAACCCAAAACATCAGCCTCATCGCTTCGCTCCATTGGCTCTGAGGCGACGAGCCCCTGCGACCGCGCCCCAGCGGAAACCATGAAGGTGCCAAACCGTTCCTCCGACTGTCCCCGCCTGCTCGGGCTGAGATTTCGTCGGAGATCGTCGCCGCCAGCCTGTGACGAAACACCGCGCCGCCACCACACTCCAGCCCTACTACGCGCACGACTGCGCCATATCCGTGCACGGGAATGGGAAACCATGTAGCGAGAAGGTTTTCACCATGTTGGGCGATGATTGCGCAGCCTGGGCGAGCCGGAAGCGAAAAAGTCACCTCTCCACGCCAGTTGATCAAGGCGTTGGGGCGCGCGCGCTTAGAAACGTGACGAGCCAAACAACATCAGGAGCCGGCGGCACGAACTGCCGGCCAGCCTTGGATCGTCCGGATGCGTGCCGGACGGGCCGTGGCGAATGCAGGGAGCGATAGATCGACATCATGACACGAAAGCTTTCAGTCCGCGAAGTCATCGCCAGATCCTATCCCAGTTGGGACTATGCCATGGCGGACCGGTTGATCGCATGGCTCGATCATTGCGGTTACGAGATCGTGGAGAAGAAGCCGGAGCGCACCGCGGCTCTCGTGACCGATGACGCGCGGCCACACCTGATCGGCGCTCGATGAATGGAGCCCCTTCCGCCGGGGCGCTGTGAACGATCGGCGCTCCTCAAGTGGCAGCGCTCGGGCGGCGCAGGAACTGCGCATCCCGTTCTGGGGTTCAAGATGACAAGACCAACGCTCGACGTTTCATCGAGCACCATGAGATCAGGGAAGGATCACCAATGTCTCGCAAGCTCACACCACGCCAGGTCATCGCACGCTCCTACCCGACCTGGGATTACGCCATGGCCGATCGCCTGATCGCTTGGCTGGATGATTGCGGCTACGAGATCGTCGAAAAAGGAGCTGCGCACCTGGGCGCAAGCTTGGTGCCTGCTGCGCCGGAATCGACACCGTCGCATGAAAGCACACATTGATCCCGTCGCGGTCACCGGGACCGCGAACAGGGTCTCCGGACAGTCATTGGCATGAGAAAGCCCGACTCAGGCGAGCAGTTGTTTTTCGATTTCGTAGACCGGAAGCTTGACCAGATCCTTGTGGACCTCGCCATGCAGCACCTTTCGTACCGCGTCGGAATAGTCGGCGCGGATGATCCCGAGCGCGCGCGGCGACGCCACCATCGTGACGGCTTTGGTTTCGCCTGAAATGACAGCATGATGCAGGCGATCAGCAAGCTGCTTGAGAAAGGCGCGCTCAGCCTGATCATGCCAATCCGTCTGATCCACTGAACTCCGAGCATTGCCGAATGACTGCTGCACCGAGCCGGGAGCGTCGGTGCCCTGAGCGCTCGTGCGGTCGTTCTCCTGCTCACGGACCTCTTTGGTGTGCAGGTTCGGAAACATGCTGTCACCGACGTTCTCGAGGATCAGCGCCTTGCGCCCGTCGCACACGACGATCCAATCACCGGTTCCGACCTTCATCTTGTCCATGAGATTACTCCATCATCCGAATTGCAGCGAAGAATGTGCTGGCGAGCCCATCGGGAGAAACTGCCCCCAGCTATATGCCTTCTTCGAAATCTTCCAAGGAAAGGCCGAACTCCGAGAGAGCCTCCTCCAGATAGTCGCCGAGCATCGGAGTTTCGATCAGGTACGTCGCGGTGCGATTGTTGTGTGCCTGAGCGGCCTGCGCACGAAGCTCATCCCAATTGTCCAGCGAGCCGTCGCCCCGGCCCAGCCACATCAGCGTGACCAGATCGATCTGTTCGTCGACATTGAGGCCCCTGATGAAGCTGACGAGCTCCGACCTGTCAGTGTTCAGGCCTCGCCCAGCGGTACCGGGCGCCGCGTCGTCATCTGCCAAATCTGCCAGCAATTCGGGTTCGGTCGCTTCCATTTCGTGCTTGTGGATTTTGGTCACGACGAAGGCGACCTTCTCCGGCGAGATTGAGAGGGTGGGCGTGGTAGTCGTCATTCAGCGTCTCCTGGGTCCCCGGGCAAACGCTCCCAGGTCCCATGCAGAGACGCTAGGCGTTCCGGAAGGAGCGCACTTTGCGCAAGATCAAGGCAGCGTGGCGGCGTGAAAAACGGCGCAACAGCCCGCGCGAGTTCAACCGCCCCGCGGCGCGATTGCATCGGGACTGCTTGGATCGACCAGGGACTGCGGGCGATCGATACTACCAGGTCCAATCGAAAGAGCCGACACGCGGCTGCTGCGCGACCAGGATCATCGGTCTGCCCGGATGAGCTCTTGCGGTCCTTCGCTTCTTCACCTCTGCAGCCGGCTTGCCTGTGTCGGCAATCCGGGTCGCGCGAGGCTTCTCGGCGGCCTTCACTGCCGCAACCTGCGGGTTGGCCTCGACGGCGCTCATCTGCGCGAAGGCGTCTCGGGGACTGCTCTTGGCGACTTCTGCTGCAGGCTGCTCCGCCTTCGCGAGCTTCACCGGAGCTGGCGTGGCGATCGAGGTGTCCATCACGATCCGCTCCGGCCACTTTCTCGTGGACTGAATGCGCACCGGGGGAAGATCCGACGCAGACGACAGGCTTGCAGGCAATGGCACGCTGGGAAGCACGGCATCCGCCAGGACGAGCAGCGCCAGCAGAGTTCCACCGACGAACATAAAGTAACGCAGAATGGGCATAATTTACCGCTCCGTCGGCACCTGCGCCGACATCCACCTAACGGAGGATCATGACAGTATGTTCCCGCGTCGAACGCTCGGGTTCAAAGACCGCGGGAGACTAGCGCGACATAATTAGATTTTCGTCGCTGCAACCAGCGCGCATTTGGCCGCGCTGACGTTAACGTTGACGAATCCGACATGGACCGCCACGAAGGTCTTCCGGCTGCGCGACCCGACTTGGCCGGGCACGATCCGTCGGCGGTCGGTGACGTGACCACCGTCCCGCCGGCTGAAGGCGCAGGTGATTTCGACGTCCTTGATTGCGAAACTGTTGGCATTCCGTAGCGTGAAGGTCACCAGCGCCTTCGATCCAAGACCGCCGCGCCGCCAGGACTGGGAACTGATCCGCAGGCCGGACAGAGCCGCCGGGTCGAGCGCAGGGGATGACGCAGGCGGCATCGTCGGCGACAGGCTGGCATTCGCGTCCATGACGTTCCGGCCGGAGCCGACCACGGGGGACGAATCGGGGTGCGGATTGGATGCATCCGCCAGACTGGGCACCACGGGCGAGAGCCGACGCGACGTCTCAGTCCCGTCCTCGTCTCCTTCGTAGCCGCTGCTCGGGGGGGCCGATCCGACCCGCGTGAGGCTGGGGTCGGCCACCTCCTCCTCTTCGACCGACATGATCAGCCACCCGACTGTGCTGAACATGACCAGCGCGAAGATGGCCAACCCCGACACGGCGGCTCCCAAAGGGATGGACGCTCCGTCGCTTCGGCGCATGGCCAGCGACGCCGCGGCATCGGGCTTGCGTCCCAGCAAACGAAAGAGACCCGCGCTCATGTCTGCACCATCGGCTGCCCGGCGGGGGCATCTGGAAGCTTCAATCGGCAAACATCGATAGGGTTGCATGCAAAGCCGACAATTGGAGGGCAGGCCCGGATACCGGTCGGTCGGGCGGGCTGGCGCGGCCGCTGACAGACCGGTAGACATCCGCACAGTTGCCGACACCTCAAGAAACGCCGCCCCGCCGCGGGCGGTTCACTCTTTCGAAAGATCTCGACGATGTTGAATGTCACGTGGGACCACATCCATCTCCGCAGTCCGGACCCGGAAGCCACCGCCAGCTGGCTTCACGACATTCTCGGCGGCGAGATCATCCGCAATCCCGGCCGCATCGACGTCAGGCTCGGCGGTGCCAGCGTGTTCATCGCCAAGGTCGAGCCGGGCGACGGCGTCAACGCGCCGCCTATGACGCCGCACCAGGGCCTCGATCATTTCGGCCTCACCGTGAAGGACATCGACGCCGCGGCCGCCGAGCTCAAGGCCAAAGGCGTCACCTTCACGACCGAGCCGACCACGATCCGCCCCGGTGTTCGCATCTGCTTCATCCGCGGGCCGCAGGGCATTTCCATCGAGCTCCTGGAGCGCGACAAGAAATACGTCTGACCGCCGCCCCGCACGGCTACGTCATGCTGCCCGGCATGAAGCAGCGAATCTGGAGGCCCTGATAGCCGCGCATCGGCCATACCATGGTGCGGCCGACACGGTTGGGCTCGGTGATCACAGCGTCGTCGGGAACATCGAGCCATTCCCCCTCGATACGGACGCGGTAGTGACCGCCCCTGCTCTCCCAGTCGACATCGCTGACGGCGCTGCCGTCGGCGTCAGAGCAGCATGGGCCCTTGCCGCTGCGCAGACCGTCGAACCATGCCTTGATCTCCGGCGACGAGTTCGCATACTGGCCGCGATCACGCGCCAGTGACGGTGGCGCGGCGAGTGCGATCAACAGCGCCGCACTGCTGACTTGGACAGGCGGCTTCCATCGCGCGACCGCCTGCCGCCTCGAACCCGTGTTGCTGATGTCGGCACGATCAGCGCGATGCGGCCCATGGCCGCGGGACACGATCCATTTGCTCATTTCCATCTGGTCCATCTGGCTCCTGCACCACCCCAGGGTGCGCGGGATGGAAATGCATCAACCGGGCCAGATTTCGATTCGATCTCGGCTTCGTGAGAGTCAATCCGGGGGGTTACGCAGATCTCCCTACTCGGCCGCCTGCTCGAGAGGTGCGACCCGCGGCAGAATGATCTGGATGCGCGTGCCCGCGCCAGGCTCGGAGTCCAGATCGAGCCGGCCGCCGAGCCGGCTGGTCACGATGCTGTAGACGATGTGAAGGCCCAGGCCGGTGCCGCCCTGGTCGCGGCGCGTCGTGAAGAAAGGATCGAAGGCGCGGCGGCGGACGTCGAGCGACATGCCGCAGCCATTGTCGGAAAAGACGATCTCGACATTGTCGCGGCCGGACTCCCGCGCCCTGATTTCGATCACACCGCTCCTGCCGTCCGGAAACGCGTGCGCGACCGCATTGAGGAACAGATTGGTCAGGACCTGCCCGTAAGGCCCGGGGTAGCTGTTCATCACCAGATCGGGCTGGCAATCCACGTTCACCGTCAGGTTCTGTCTGCGCACACCCGGGCGCAGGCTCATCACCACCTGCTCGGTGAGATCGGCGAGATCGAAGGTGCGCTGATCGGAGTAGTTGCGGTCCGCTGCAACCTGCTTGAACGACTGGATCAGTTCGGCCGCGCGATTGAGGTTGGCGACGAGCTGCCCCGCGGCGCTGCGGCTCATCTCGATGAACTCGTTGAGGCTCGACCGCCGCAGCTCACCCCGGGTGACCGCCTCGCCGAAGCGCTCGGTCTTGCGCTCGAGCGCGGAGGCGACCGTCAGGCTGATGCCGACGGGGTTGTTGACCTCGTGGGCAACGCCGGCGACCATACGCCCGAGCGCCGCGAGCTTCTCGGCTTCGATCAGCGAGGCCTGGGTGTCGCGCAGGTTCCGGAGCGCCGTCTCGGCGGCCTCCTTGGCCTTGCGCATCTCCAGTTCGCTCTTCTTGCGCTCGCCGATGTCGAGCGCCACCGTGACGATCTTGTCGACCTCGCCGTCGGCGTCGAGAAGCGGCAGCTTGTTGACCAGCCATTGCCGCATGACGTTGCATGAATCGAGGTATTCCTCCTCGTAGAACCCGAGGCCGGCCTTCGTCGCCAGCACGCGCTTGTCGTTCGAGTCCGTCTTGTTCGCGCCGTAGCGCGACATCAGCTCGCCCGTGGTGCGGCCGAGCGCATCCTCGGGCTCGACGTTGAAGATGCCGGCCATGTAGCGGTTCATCAGGACATAGCGCAGCTCGCGATCCTTGACGTTGATCACCGCCGGCACCGTGTCGATGACCTGCTGCAGCAATCGCCGGCCTTCAGCGATCGCGTCCTCGGCGCGCTTCTGATCCGTGATGTCGCGGACCACGCCTTCGTAGCGAACCACCTCGCCGTTCTCATCCCGCACCACCGTGCCGCTGTCGGAAAGCCAGCGGATCTCGCCGGTGCGCCGCCGCACCTGGTATTCGAACTCGCGCACCATGCCGTCGCGCCGCATCAGCCGCTGATAGCGTTCGCGCGCCAGGGGATGGACATAGATCGTATCCGCGATGTCGTTGACGCTCTGGATCAGCTCGCTCGCGGATTCGTAGCCCATGATGCGCGCGAGCGCCGGATTGGCATTGAGCACGAGACCACTCGGTGTGGTCACATAGATGCCGTCGATCGAAGCTTCGAACAGCTTGCGATAGCTCTCCTCGGCCAGCCGCTGCTCGGCCAGCGCGCGGACCGCCGCCTCACGCGCCGCGTCGGCATCCTGCAAAGTCTGCCGGAAGACTTCCGCCGCCCGCGCGATGTCGCCGATCTCGTTCTGAACGTCGGTCTGCGGGATCGACGCCGCCTTTTCGCCCGCCGCCAGCGCCCTGATCGAGCGCGCGATCGAGGCCAGCGGCCGCACGGTGCGCCGGACCACGAAGGACGCAGCGAAGATGCCGATCAGAACGCCCGCCGTGCCGAAGATGATGCTTTGCCATTTCGTCTCCGCCAAGGTGCGGGCGAAGTCGCGCGACAGCACCTTGCCCTGGCTTGCGCTCAGGGCGCGCAGCAACTCGGTGACCCGGCCGATCAGTCGCCCCTCGATGCCCAGCACCTCCTTGTCGAGGCGCGCGATCTCGTCCTCGGTGCCGGCAATGGCGATGATCGCCTCGGCATACCGGTCGGCGGCCGCACGAAGCGCGCTGTCCTCGATCGGCATTGCGCGCATGCTGCGGGCGGCCTGCTCGGCGCCAGCCGGGTCGCGCGCCAGCAGCGCCGCGCCGACCTGATTCTGCACCTGGAACAAGGCCCGCGCCGTGGCGCGATCAGTCAGGCCGGCGATGGCGTCCTCGAAGCTCTCGCGCGCCGCCGGCAAACCCGACAGCAGCTCGGCACGCCGCGCGATCAGCGCGCTGATGCGGTCGATGCCTTCGCGGTAATTGGCGAGCCGCTGGGCAACGCCGTCGATGGTCGCCTGCTGCTCCGGTGCGAGCTGCAGGCGCGTCTTCTTCAGGAGCGCGCTGAGCTCCGTCGCCGCCTCCATGGCACGGTCGGAGCGCGAGCCGGGATCGGTGACGAAATCGCGCGCCGCGAGCCGCAGCTCGTTCATGCGCTGGTCGATCTCCTCGGCGAGATCGCCGACGCCCTGCAGCCGCTGCAACTCGGCAAAGGTCGAATCGATATGCCGAATGGCGATCACGCTCGCCATGCTGGTCGCGGTGATAACGGCAAGCAGCAGCAAAAAGCTGCCAAAGATCATCCGCCCGATCGTCATCGATCGGAGGCTGCTGCAGGCCGTGTCGAGGTCCGGTAATCTACTCATGGGATCCGATGGTCGGAACCGCACTATATACGAGCCGCTGGGCGGCCAAATGAACATATAGAGAACAATTTTCGTCCGCGCATCATCCGCCGGACGAAAAATAGCCTGTGCGGTTAACCGGCCGCACCGAACTCGAACACCTCCCCATCATAGCCCGCCTCGCGCGGAATGCGCAGCTGGCGACCGCCCTCGGCGGTCTTGGTCATGACCGGCATCACGGTGACGATGTCCATGTCCCGCGCCGCCGCCAGGGCGTCGGCCACCGCGGGCTGCTTGCCGAGCCGGATCAGGTTGCGCGTGGTCGGGAACGGCAGCTTGAACCGGCCGTCCTCGCCGCCAGCCAGCGCCTCGCGCGGCGAGACCCAGACGGAGTCGGTCGATTCCCGGCCGTCATGGGCGCCGAGTTGGTCCGGCGGCGCCGCCGCCAGAAAGAACCAGGTGTCGAAGCGTTTCGGCATGCCCTCGGGCGTGATCCAATGGGCGTAGGGAACGAGCGCATCGAGCGCCAGCACCAGACCGTGAGCTTCCAGAACCTGGAGAAAGCTGATCTTGCCCTCGCACAGTGCCAGACGATGCGCCGCCTCGATGTCGCGAGCGGCAGCGGCATCGATCAGCGCGTCCGATCGGCGCAGCCGCGCCAGCAGGATGCCGCTCTCCTCGAAGGTCTCGCGCACCCCGGCGATGCGGAAGCCGAGCGCCTCGGCTTCAAGACCCTCGTCGCCGGCATAGAGCTCCGGCCTGCCGGCGATCTCCTGATCGCCTCTGTCGACGCTACCGCCGGGAAACACCAGGGCGCCCGAGTTGAACTCGATCTGATGGTGACGCACCATCATGAACACCTCGATCTCGCGCGCGACTGCGCTGTCGCGCAGCAGCAGCACGGTCGAGGCGGGACGGACGGCGGCAGCGTCAGCCATGGTCACTCCGCGGCGGTGGCACGAGGTTGCAGATTGGCACGCGCGTCGTAACGCGCCACGCGCGACAAGAGATAGTCGACCTCGGCCCTGGCCGCGGCCGTGATCGCGGAGGCCGGCTTGCGCTGCGCGCTGGAGGCGATCGCGCCGCGCTTCTGCAGCACGTATTTGCGCACGGCGAGCCCTGCCCCCGGCTGCTGCTCGTAGCGCACCAGCGGCAGATGCGCGTCGAACAGGTCATGCGCGGCGTCGCGCTTGCCCGCCTGCGACAGCTTGACCACGTCGACCAGCATTTCAGGGAAGGCATAGCCGGTCATGGCACCGTCGGCGCCGCGCTCCATCTCGAAGTCGAGGAACAGGCCGCCATTGCCGCACAGGATCGACAGCGGCCGCAGCGAGCCGTCCTTCTGGAACGCGCGCAGCGTCGAGATCTTCTCCAGGCCCGGCCAGTCCTCATGCTTGAGCATCACGCAGGAGGGGCTGTCCATGACGATCTTGCGGATGACGGCCGGCGTGAACTGGACGCTCAGCGTCAGCGGGTAGTCCTGCAGCACCCACGGAATGTCCTCGCCGATGGCCTCCTGGGCCTGCTTGAAATAGCCCGTGATCTGATCATCGGTGCGCAGGCTCGGCGGCGGCGCGATCATCACGCCGGCAGCGCCCGCATCCATCGAGGCGCGCGCCAGCGCGCGCATGGTGGCAAAACCCGGCGCGGAGACACCGACGATGATCTGCAGGTTCTTGGCCCGCTTGGCAAAGCGCACTGCAACCTGCTCGGATTCAGCGGCGTCCAGCTTCGGCGCCTCGCCCATGATGCCCAGCACGGTGATGCCGTCGCAGCCGGCCTCGGCATAGAAATCGACCAGCCGGTCGATCGAGGCCTCGTCGATGCGACCGTCATCATGGAACGGCGTCGGCGCGATCGCGAAGGTGCCTTTGGCGGCGGCGGTGAGCTTCATCTCGTCTGGTCTCCAATCTCTCTGGCGTCATTCCGGACGCGCCAGGCGCAGGCCCGGAATGACGACCTGAATACATCAAAACCGCCGTGCGGACTTGGCTATATCGGCCTCCGAAAAGAATATCTCCTCTGCATGGGCGGCGATGTCCTCCGCTTTCCACGCCGACGACGGCGGTTTCCAGCCGTCCATTTCCATCATACGCAACTCGCGCACGCCGCGCGGACCGGACACGCCGAGCACCTTGCCGGTCTGATCCCCCGAGAGTCTGCTGACCATGTAGAGCACGGCTGGCGCGATGCCCTCGGGCGTCAGCGCCGCGCCCGGGTTTTCCTTGTAGCGCGGCAGGTCCGCGGTCATGCGGGTCAGTGCGCCCGGCGCCAAGGTCCACACCCGGATGTTGTACTTGCGTCCCTCGATCGCCAGCACGTTCGACAGGCCCCAGATACCGCCCTTCGCGGCGCCGTAATTGGACTGGCCGAAATTGCCGATGAGGCCCGATGTCGAGGAGGTGTTGACGATGACACCGCCGCCATTGTCGCGCATCCAGCGAAACACGGGAAGCGTGCAGCAGAAGGTGCCCTTGAGGTGCACCTGGACCACCTTGTCCCAGTCGGCCTCGCTCGACTTGGCGAAGGTCTGGTCGCGCAGGATGCCGGCATTGTTGACCAGGATGTCGGCGCGGCCGAAATGGCGGATGGCATCGTCGAACACCGACTGGCCGCCGGCCATGGTCGAGATGTCGGCGCCGTTGGCGACGGCGCGGCCGCCTTCAGCGGTGATGGCCGCCACCACCTGCTCGGCCATCGACAGGTCCGAGCCGGAGCCGTCGCGCGGGCCACCGAGATCGTTCACGACCACCGCCGCGCCCTCGCGTGCAAACAGTTTGGCGTAGGCCTCGCCGAGACCGCCACCTGCGCCGGTGATCAGCGCCACCTTGCCGTCGAGCAGTCCCATGGATGTCTCCTCCTGCGCCGTGTCTTTTGTTGCCCGTCATGGCCGGCCATGACGGCAACTAACAGACGTGCCTCACATGGCAATAATCAACCCAGCACGGTCTTGCCGTTCTTGATCACGGTGACGTTCCGCTCCTTCACCCGCGCCTCGAACGAGATCACGTCGCCGTCCTTCCACAGATCGACCGTCACGGTCTCGCCGGGAAACACCGGCGAGGAGAATCGCGCGGCGTGCTGGCGGAAGGCTGACGCATCGTAGTCGGCGTAGGTCTGCAGCACGGCGCGGCAGGTCAGGCCGTAGGTGCACATGCCGTGCAGAATCGGCCGCGGGAAGCCGGCGCGGCGCGCGAATTCGGGATCCGAGTGTAGCGGGTTGCGGTCGCCGCAGAGGCGGTAGATCAGCGCCTGGTCGGGCCGCGTCGAAATCTCGACGCTGCGGTCGGGTGCACGCGACGGCACCGGATGCGGGTCGGGGATGCCGCCGGAGGGACCGCCGAAGCCGCCGTCGCCGCGGGCGAAGCGCGAGGCCACCAGGGTCGCCAGCGGCGCGCCGCTCTCGTCGCGCAGGATGGTCTGGTGGCGGATCACGGCACCCTTGTCCTTGCCCTTGTCGGACACCGCGAGCACGGAGGAATCCGCGGTGATCTTCGCCGCCACCGCCAGCGGCTTGTGAAAGGTGATGTCGCGCTCGCCGTCGACGACCAGCACGCGGTTCAGCTTCATGTCGCCGGGGCCTGCGCCCCAGGCGGCGACGGAGGCAAAGGTCGGCACCACCTTCAGTGGACGCGGCCCGGCCGTGGCCTCGTTGACGAAGGCAAGCTCCTTCTCGTCCATCGGATCGGCCCCCATGCCGATGCCGTAGGCGTAGAGCATCACCTCGCGATCGGTGTAGGCGTAGTTCTGCCCGATCGCCTTCATCGCCATCAGCTCATCGTAGTTGATCGGCATGTTGCCTCCCCAAACCTCGTTCTTTGTAGGGTGGGAAAAGCGAAGCGTGCCCACCGCCTTTCTTGGTAGAACGGTGGGCACGGCGCTCTGCACCTTTGCCCACCCTACGCACTCGTCGTGGAGCACACCGCTCGTTCCGCATCCGTCATTGCGAGCGGAGCGAAGCAATCCAGGGCTGCGCAAGGACTCTGGATTGCTTCGTCGCTTCGCTCCTCGCAATGACGCGTGGATGCATCTTTGCTCCCTCTCCTAAACCGGCGTGAAGAACGGCAGCGGGGCGCCGTCGGTCGGCTTGAACACCACCTTCACCTTCTGGCCGATCTTCAACGCGTCGAAATCGCAATCGACGAAATTGGTCTGCAGCGACGGGCCCTCCTTCAAGGTGACGTAGCCGATCGCGTAAGGGCCGGTCGGCGACTTCCGCATGATCGAGAACGTGTAGATTTCCCCCTCGCCCGCGCTCTGCTCCCACACCGTCTGGTCCGAGAAGCAGAACGGACAGATCGAGCGCGGAAAATAATGCGCCTCGCCACAGGCCGTGCAGCGCTTGATCATGAACTTGCCCTCGGCCGCGGCATCCCAGAACGCCTTGGTCTCGGGATTGGTGATGGGGGCCGGCAGTTTCTTCGCTTCGGACATCAGACGCGCTCCAGAATGCAGGTCGAGGCGGCGTGGCGCACGCCGAGCAGGCCACCGGTGCCATGGGCGATGGCGAGATCGCAGTTTTGCACCTGCACCTTGGGATGGGCTTCGCCGCGCAGCTGGCGCACGGCCTCGATCACCTTGGTCATGCCGCCGCGGTTGACGGGATGGTTGCTGCAGAGGCCACCGCCATCGGTGTTGAACGGCAGCTTGCCGACACCGGAGATGAGATTGCCGTCGGCGACGAACTTGCCGCCCTCACCCTTCTTGCAGAAGCCGAGATCCTCGAGCTGCATCAGCACGGTGATGGTGAAGCTGTCATAGATCGAGGCGTATTTGATGTCCTTGGGGGTCACACCCGCTTCCTCGAAGGCGCGCGGGCCGGACCACACACCGGCGGAATAAGTGAGATCGAGGTTCTTGCCGCCGCGCGGCCCCTTCATCGCCTCGCCATGGCCGATGAGACGCACCAGCGGCTTCTTCAGACTCCTGGCGATCTCCGGCGTGGTCACGATCAGCGCGCCGCCGCCGTCGGTGACGACGCAGCAGTCCATGCGGTGCAGCGGATCGGAGATCATCGGCGAGTTGATCACGTCCTCGACCGTGACGACCTCCTTCAGCATCGCATGCGGATTGTACTGCGCGTGATGCGAGGCCGCGACCTTGATCCAGGCGAGCTGCTCCGACGTGGTGCCGTAATCGTGCATGTGGCGCATCGCGCACATGCCATAGGCGTTGTGGGTGGTGGCGCCATAGGCCATCTCGAAATCGGCCTCGGCGCCAGCGGCACGCGGCGGCATCGGCCCGGTGCGCGGCTTGCCGGCCAGGGTGATCAGCGCGATCGAGCATTTACCGGCGGCGATGGCCTCGGCGGCATGGCCAACATGGATGAGATAGGAGCAGCCGCCGGTCTCGGTGGAGTCTATGTGCCGGACCTTCAGCCCGAGATAGTCGACCATCGGCCACGCGCCGCCCGGCGCGTCGCCGGCGCAGAAATAGCCGTCGACATCCTTCGCGCTGAGACCCGCATCCTCGAGCGCGCCCTTGGCGACCTCGGCATGCAGCTGCGCGGTGGATTTGTCGGGTGCATGCCGGGTCGGATGCTCATAGATCCCGGCAATGTAGGCCTTGCCCTTGATGGTCAACTCCGTCTCCGCTTCCTGTCGTTTCGTCCCGGGTGGTTGGAGATTTTTTGGACCGTTGGATAGAGCTTGGCAAGCGTGGAAAATATTCCGCAGGGTGGAGATGGTCACACCCGAGCGACATATTTCGATGTTGCACGCGACAGCGCCCACGCTGTCATCGTCCGGCTGACCGGACGTCCAGTCGTCCAGGGATCGCAACGATTGAATCGAGACGCCGCGGCGTACTCGATCGCCCGTTCAAGCCGGGCGTTGACAGCGGAGTGCGTGGTCGGCCTCTTGCAAAAGCCGCGCTTTCTCGTTCCCGCGACAGATCCTGCCCGAGTCATGCTCATCTCGTTTGCCCTCATCAAGTCGGAGGGCGCAGGGAAGGCCAGGCGTCGGCTGACGCCTGCGGCCCGCCTGCGAAAAAAATGCAGGCGGCAGGTACCACAGGTGCAGCCGAGAACGCCCGGCCTTCCCTGCGCGATGGTCTTCACGCTTATACGCAGTCTGCCTGGTGCGCCGGGCTTGTTGGCCACCATTGCCCGCGCGGCGCGCAAGCGCCGTCGCGAACGTAGCACCAGCGTCGGGGTGCCAGCACGCTGCGACTTCGCGTCCGCGGCCTCGCCGTTCGTCCGCGCATCCAGGGACACGCTGCGGCAAAACCACGGCCATCGCTCCCCGCCCCGCGTGTCGTGACGATCGCGCGCTACGCCCCTCCGTACCGAGACGGGATACGCACAATAGAGCATGATTTCTGATATTCGTAAAGAGAAATCTTTGGGCTGGAATGGTGCTTGCTGAACCGCTCCAACGAAGCAGCCGAGATATTCCAAACCGCTCTGCGGTCGCTACCGCACGACAACAAGGGCGGCGCCGGAGAATAGCGTTTCAGAGATCAGCGGCAACACGGCTCGAGCTGCACGCCTGCTGCCTACAGGTTGTTCGCCCCCGACGGCCCATGCTATCAACACCGTCAAGCGCCGATTTGACCATCAGCTTGCGGGCGCGTCTCAAAATGCAGCTAAAGCGAACGGGTCCCGCATGGAAAATCCCTGCCGGCCGTTCTCTGAACGGAGGCTCCCATGCGGTTTGCGGCCATTGCCGACATTCACGGAAATTCCGACGCGCTGGCCGCGGTCCTGAAGGACATTGCGGCGCTCGGCATCGATGAGGTCGTCAATCTCGGTGATCATCTCAGCGGCCCGCTCGAACCGGTTCGAACGGCGGAGATGCTGATGGCACGCGACTTTCCGTCGATCCGGGGCGATCAGGACCGGCACATGATCGATCTCTATCGTGCGGGAGACACGGGGCGCAGCGACGTCCGCGCCCTCGATCAGGTGCATGTCGGCTGGTTGGCGGCGCAGCCGGCGACGCTGATCTATCACGACGACGTCTTCCTGTGCCATGCCGCGCCGGACGACGACGCCGTGTTCTGGCTCGATGAGGTCACCGCCTATGGCACGCTGCGTCAGAGCCCCCTTGCGCGTATCGAAGCACGGGCCGCCGGCATCGATGCCTCGCTGATCCTGTGCGGACACAGCCACATTCCGCGCATTGTCCGGCTCAGCGATGGCCGGCTCGTCGTCAATCCCGGCAGCGTCGGGCTACCCGGCTATCGCGGCCGCCCTCCGCACGGCTACCACGTCGAGACCGGGACGCCCGATGCCTGCTATGCGATCGCGGAGCAACGGCTTGGACGGTGGTCGCTGACAATCCGCTATGTGCCGTACGATCCCGCGCGGATGGCGGCACTCGCACGACGCAAGGGCATGCACGACTGGGCGAATGCCATCGCGACCGGCTGGGTCGGGTGACGGCCGTCGCCGGCCCTCATCGCAGGGCGTGTCGGCGCCGGCGCGATTGAGCCGGCCGGGGGTCAGACAACAAGCAGCACACCGGACAGCAGCAGAATGCTCAGGATGAGCCTCCTGAACAAGGTGTCGTTGACCCTGCGGAAGGCGAAGATGCCGAGCGCCGTGCCGGCGAGCAGAGCCGGAATGCTCAGCGCGAGATCGACGATCACCCTCGACGACAGGTCCTGCCGGGCCAGCATCATCCCCAGCGAGGCGATCTGCATCACGGCAATGAAGGGCTGCACCAGGCCGCGCTGGTCGGTTTTCGGCAGGCCGTGCATCTCGCACCAGATGGTCGGCAGTGCTCCGGGCATCGCGGTCAGGCCACCGATCAGACCGCCGCCGAATCCGACGATCGCCGTGCGATGTCTGCTCATGCGTCGAACGCTGCCGAGGCCGGGCTTGAACAGCATGGTGGCGGCGTAGATCGCAATCGTCGCTCCGAACACCTGCTGAAACAGCCGGGCGTCCGCGTTGTGCAGCAGCCAGAGCGCCAAGGGCACGCCGAGCAGCCCGCCCAGGATCAGGACCAGGCTGTCCTTCCACCGGATGCTGTTGCGCAACGCCCACAGATTCGTCGCCTGCACGCCGACGCTGCACGCCATCATCAGCGGCACCGCCTCCAGCGGTTGCAGACCATGCAGCAGGATCGCGCCGGCCACGGCCGAGAAGGCAAATCCGGCCAATCCGGAAACGAAGGCGCCAGAGAACACGGCGGCGCTGAGCAACAAGAAAGAGGCGAGCCCGGGCATGAATATCTCCGGCTGATGAGGGTTGAAATGAGCGAGCTTCAATCGTGGGATGGGAGCGTCGAAACCGGCTTCGCCTGCGTGCCGTCCCGCATGGCAGCACCTCGCAGGATCGCACCGGCGACAACGTGCAGGAGCAGAAAGATGGCGAGGACGCTCGCCGCCAGCGCCGCCTGCGGCGTGATCGACAGCTTGCGCCGCGGCGGGGTCTCGTTGGCCTGCATCTCCGTCACCTCCAGCTACTGCTGTCAGGCTGGTAGCACCGCGACGTCCCCTGGCCGTCCCTTGTGCCGTGATCCCGGAGCTCGTCACGAAGGCGTGTTCGGCGGCGGAGTCTTGTTTGCTCGCCGTGCGGCTGCTGTCGCGCACGACGCGATCGGTCGCTCCCACCGAGGCCGGCGAGCGTCTGCTGCACCGGATCGGGCCGCGGTCCGAGAAGATCGAAAGCGAGCTCGTCGGGCAGACCACACCCGCCTTCGCGGTTCTGTGCGAGGCGCTACGCCATCGCGCCTGACCGGCGAAGGATTCCGCTTGACTAATCCATAACCAACCGGTTATGCGTCAATCCATAACCAATGAGTTATGGATCGAATGCCGCGCTCTCCCGACATGCTGTTCCGAACGCTTGCCGACCCGACGCGGCGCGCCATCTTCGAAGGCCTGTGCCGGCATGGCGAGCAGACCGTCGGGGCGCTGACGGCCAAGGCCGGCGTATCGCAGCCGGCGGTGTCGAAGCATCTCGGCCTGCTCAAGCAGGCGGGCCTGGTGCGGGAGCGTCACGAAGGCCGCCAGACGCATTACCGCGCGCAACCCAAGGCGCTGGCGCCGCTGCTCGACTGGACGAGCCGGATGGCTGCGTTCTGGGAGAGCCGGTTCGACCAGCTCGACACTCTGCTCAACAGGATGGATCAATGAGCTCACCCGCGCCAGAAACCCGCACCGTCGTCGTCGAGCGCGAATTCGCGCATCCGCCCGAAAAACTCTGGCGCGCGCTGACGCAGCCGCATCTGATCGCGGAGTGGCTGATGACCAACGACTTTGCGCCGTCGGTCGATCATCGCTTCAAGCTGAAGGCCGACTGGGGCGTCGTCGACTGCCAGGTCGTGACCATCGAGCCGCACAAGACGTTGTCCTACACCTGGGCGGCGGCCGGCCTCGACAGCGTCGTGACCTGGACGCTGACGCCGACCGCCTTGGGCACGCACCTGCGCATGGAGCAGACCGGCTTCGCAGCCGACCAGACCCGCGCCTATCAGGGCGCACGCTACGGCTGGCCGAAATTCTTCGATGCGCTCGAACAGAGCGTCGCGCGCCTCGGCTGAGGCGTGCGCATCACGACGTCATCAGGGGAGAAGCACTTGAACTGGAACAACACCGTCCGGCAGGTCCATCGCTGGGTATCGATCGCCTTCACGGTCGCCGTCATCATCAACATCGCCGCGATGACGCAGACGCAAGCCCCGCTGTGGGTCGGCCTGCTGGCGCTGATTCCGCTCATCGTGCTGCTCGGCACGGGGCTGTATCTGTTCGCGCTGCCCTACGTCGCGACGAAGTTGACCGCCTCGCGGGTGGAGCGCTGAACGGGCAATCGCGCCCAGCGGCGTTTTCCGGGAGGGAGTCAAGCCTCTTGGCGATCCGGCAGGTCGAGCGTGCGTCAGCGAAGACGATCGCTGGCCGCCTCCAAGGAACGTCTTGCGTTCGCGGCCGAACCGCGCCCTATTGGCGCGTCTTCCAACGAGGCTATTCTGACGTGAACGCTCTTACGCTCTTCAGCTTCGCCATCGTCGCCTTCATCGGGATCGCGACCCCCGGTCCGACGGTGCTGCTGGCCCTCACCAACGGCTCGCGTGTCGGTGTACGCCGCGCCTGGGCCGGCATCGCCGGCGCGGTGGCTTCGGACTTCATCCTCATCGGCGCCGTCGCGGTCGGCCTGGGCGCGCTGCTGGCCGCTTCCGAATTCTGGTTCTCGGTCGTGAAGTGGACCGGCGTGGCCTACCTCGCCTATCTCGGGCTCATTCTGCTGCGGTCCAGCGGGTCGATCGACCTTGCGGCGTCCGCAGACGGCAAGGACGGGTCACGACAGCCGCACGCGCTGTTTCTGAAAAGCTTCCTCGTCGCGATCACCAATCCAAAGGGCTATCTGTTCTTCTCGGCATTCCTGCCGCAGTTCGTGGTGCCGTCCGCGCCGCAGCTGCCGCAATATCTCACGCTGGCCCTCACCTTCGCGATGCTCGATGTCCTGATCATGCTCGCCTACGCGAGCGCGGGCTCGCAAGCGATGCGTTTCCTCAAGCGCTCCGGTGCCCTCTGGCTCGATCGCATCTGCGGCGGCGCGCTGCTGAGCCTTGCCGGCGCCCTTGCGCTTTACCGGCGAGCCGGCCCCTGACCCGGCCGCGCGTCGCGGTCGTCCACCTACTCCGCCGACCGCCGCATGTGGCGCTCGGTCACCGTGCGCATCGTCACCAGCTCCTCCGCGGCCGAGGGATGCCTGGCGCCAACCTCAATCGCACGAGCTTATACGTCCGTCGCGGGACGAGAAAAGCACGGCATCACGAAGGCCGGTCTCGTGAAGCCCAGCCGGCGGTTCAAGGCCGCAGCAACCAGCAGAATGCCTCGCGCAGGATCTCGGTGCCGTTCGTCCGGTGCCAGGCGCCATGGGCGATCACGATCCGCTCGGGATGCCACGCCAGCATGGTCTCGACCGCGGCCCGCAACTCGGGTCGGTGCCGCCAGGTAAATGTCAGCCGGAGATCGCGCGGCAGGCCGCCATGCGGCGGACCGACGCCCCCGATCCAACTCAGGTAGCGCGCCAAGCCGGCACCGATCTTGGCCGGCTCGAAATTCTCCATCAGATCGGTCAGGATCAGCGTGCGCGAAGGGCGATGGAAGAACACGACCTCCGTCATATAGCTGCCGAGGACGGGCAAGGTCGCGATCTCATCATCCCAGGGATAGCCACCGCTATGATCCAGTGGCCTGCCCTGGAATTCGATGCGGCCCTTCGCCTGCGCGCGAATGCCCGGCGCCAGATAGATTGCCGCGTGGGGAAAGGCCGCCTGCCAGTCGGGGATCCACCAATAGTGGATGCGATTCGGACCGATGATGTCGCGCACCCGGCCTTCCCGGTCGATCTCGGCCCGCAGCGCCGGCGTCAACGGCGTGGGCGAGTGGATGAACAGATCGCCGGAGGCGCAGCGCACCACGGTCATGCGGGTGGGAAACGGAAATTTCAGCCCGGGAATGCCGAAGCGGATCAAGGGCCCGTCGACGATCCAGATGTTCTCGGCAACGGGCTTCAGGGTGTTGAGCGGCGGATAGGTCGCAAGGCAATCATCTTGGGACATGCTGGTCGCTCTCCAACCGCTGAACGGTTCCAACGGCAGCATGCCCGATCGGCCACGGTGTGGACCGTCGTCAGACCATGAGCACCGGCCCACGCAGTCGCTACGGACGCCGGCCGCGCACGAGCCCCAAAAGCAGTTGGTGCCCTACTCCGCCGCCTGCCGCACGTGGCGCTCGGTCACCGTGCGCATCGTCACCAGCTCCTCGGCGGCGGAGGGATGCAGCGCGATGGTGGCGTCGAAATCGGCCTTGGTCGCCTTCATCTTGATGGCGATCGCCACGGCCTGGGTGATTTCGGCGGCCATGTCGCCAACGATGTGGCAGCCGAGCACGCGATCGCTGGCGCCATCGACGACGAGCTTCATCAGCACCCGGGTGTCGCGGCCGGACATCGTCGCCTTGATCGGGCGGAAATTCGTCTTGTAGATGTCGACGCGGTCGTAGAGCTCGCGCGCCTGCGTCTCGGTGAGACCGACGGTGCCCACTTCAGGCTGGCAGAACACGGCCGTCGGAATGTCCGCGTGGTCGACGCGCACGGTCTTGCCGCCGAACACGGTGTCGGCAAAAGCGTGGCCCTCGCGGATCGCGACCGGCGTCAGGTTGAAGCGATGGGTGACGTCGCCGATCGCGTAGATGCTCGGCACCGAGCTCTGCGAGAACGCGTCCACCGCGATGCCGCCGTTCCTTGGATTGATTGCGACCCCGGCCTTCTCGAGGCCGAGATTGGCCACCGCCGGATGGCGGCCGATCGCGAACATCACCTTGTCGGAGGCGATGCTGGAGCCGTTCGACAGATGCGTGGTGTAGTCCTGGCCGTGCCTGTCGACGCTGGTGACCGTGCAGCCGGTCAGGATGGTGATGCCTTCCTTCTCCATCTCGGAGCGGACGTGGCGGCGGACGTCCTCGTCGAAGCCGCGCAGGATGTTGTCGCCGCGATAGACGACGGTCACGTCGGAGCCGAAATTGGCGAAGATGCAGGCGAATTCGAGCGCGATGTAGCCGCCGCCCTGGATCACGATGCGGCGCGGCAACTCGTCGAGATGAAACGCCTCGTTGGAGGAGATGACGTGCTCGATGCCGGGAATCGGCGTGCCGTGGTTGGGCGCGCCGCCGGTCGCGATGAGAATGTATTTGGCGCGGACGGTCTCGCCGGTCATCAGCCGCACGGTGTGGGCGTCCTCGAGCACCGCGCGGGTCTTGACGATCCTGGCGCCAGACTTCTCGACGTTGCTGGTGTAGGCCGCCTCGAGCCGGGCGATCTCCTTGTCCTTGTTCCTGATCAGCGTCGGCCAGTCGAAGGTCGCGGTCGGGATGGTCCAGCCGAAGCCGGCGGCATCGGCGATCTCCTGGCGGACATGCGAGCCGATCACGAACAGCTTCTTAGGGACACAGCCGCGGATCACGCAGGTGCCGCCCATGCGGTATTCCTCGGCGACCATCACGCGGGCGCCATAGCCGCTGGCGATGCGGGCGGCGCGCACGCCGCCCGAGCCGCCACCGATCACGAACAGGTCGACGTCGAATTCAGCCATCTCTCCCCCGACCTGGCCTTTCGGCCGCAAGCCTCAGATCGGCTTGTTGCGTTTGCGCATCTCGGCGCGGAACTGCGCGGTGACGGTGTCGGAAAACTCCGCCGCCCACAGGTTCATTGCCTGCATGCTCATCTGGATCGCCTTCGGCTCCGCCGCAAGCAGCTTCTGGCCGATGGCAGACTTGTAGAAGGCGACGAGGTTGGCGATCTCCTGGTCGGAGAACTCGTTGCAGTAGATCTGCGCCATCTTCTCGCCGATCTCCTTCTCCTTGCCGGCGTAGGTCTGCGCGACCACCACGGCGACCTCGTCGAGGTCCTTCTGGTAGTTGAGATTGGACTGCAGCAGCGCCTGCTTGGTCTGCTGCACGATGCCGGGGACGGCATTGGCGTACATCGCAGCCGCGTTCTTCATCCCCAGAATCTCGCGCGCGCCGGCCATGCAGGCGGGCGAGGCCGGCTTCAGCGCAGGTGCCTGGCCCTGCGCCGCAACCGGGCTTGCCGAGGCCAAGGCCAGCACGATTCCGGCGGCCGGCAAGATTCTGAACACGCTCTTCATTCCAAGTCTCCTGTGAGTTGCCGCCATGAGCGCAGCCTCGTGCCGCGCTCAGGGCCGCTGGATAACGCGAATTCCCTGTGCGCCTGCCAGGATCGCCGTGCTGCCGAGGCCGATGAACAGCCCATGCTCGACCACGCCCGGAATTGCGCTCAAAAGACCCGCCAGGCGCGGGGGATCCATGATCTCCCCAAGGCGGACGTCGATAATCCAGTGGCCGCCATCGGTGACGAAAACGTGGCCGTCTGCGGACTTGCGCAGGCTCATCGGCCCGGACACGCCGGCCGTGGCGAAGGCGTCACTCATCTCGCGCTGGGTCGCGGCGAGGCCGAACGGAACCACCTCGACCGGCAGCGGATAGCGGCCGAGCTGCGCCACCCATTTGCTGTCGTCGGCGATCACGATCATGCGATCCGAGGCGCTGGCGACGATCTTCTCGCGCAGCAGCGCGCCGCCGCCGCCCTTGATCAGGTCGAGCGCCGGATTGATCTCGTCGGCGCCGTCGATGGTGATGTCGAGCCGGTCGATCTCATCGAGCGTGGTCAGCGGCACGCCGCACGCTTGCGCCTGCGCCCTTGTCGCCTCCGAGGTCGGCACGCCCACGATCTTGAGGCCGGCGCGCACCTTTTCTCCGAGCAGATCGACGAAATGCTTGGCAGTCGATCCGGTGCCGAGACCGAGCTTCATGCCGCTCTCGACCTCCTCCAGCGCACGCGCCGCCGCCTGCCGCTTCAATGCATCCATGTCGACCAAGGAACCCGCCCTTCACACCCCGAGACCCCCACGGACGGGGGCCGAAAGCCGGCGCATATCTAGCGATGTTTTGACGCGGGGCCTAGCTCTCGCCGGCCACGAAATCGGACAAAAAGCCATTGCGGGCCTCTTGCAAGGACGTAAGCCGGCCGCTAGCGGATACCGATGCCCATCTCCAGCACCATCGTCTTCGATCTCGACGGCACCCTGGTCGACACGGCGCCGGATCTCATCAGCGCGCTCAACCACGTCCTGCAGCGCGAGGGTCTGCGGCCGGTGCCGCTGGCCTCGGCCCGCAAGATGATCGGCCACGGCGCCCGCAAGCTGATCGAGCGCGGTCTGGAGGCGGAGGGTCGCTTCGCCAGCACCGATGACATCGGCCGCCTCACCACCCATTTCATCGATTTCTACGCTGAGAACATCGCCATCGAATCGCGCCCCTTCGAGGGGCTGGAGGCGGCGCTCGACGAGCTTGCCGGCCGCGGCTGCCAGTTCGCGGTGTGCACCAACAAGCTGGAATGGCTGTCGAAGCGGCTGCTCGACCAGCTCGGCCTGTCCTCCCGCTTCGCCGCGATCTGCGGTGCCGACACGTTCGGGGTCGCCAAGCCGGATCCGGCGATCCTGCGCCAGACCATCGCGCAGGCCGGCGGCGAGGTCGGAGCCGCGATCATGGTCGGCGATGCCGGCACCGACGTCGGCGCCGCCCGCCGCGCCGGCGTGCCGGTGATCGGCTGCACCTTTGGCTATACCGACGTACCGATCGCGGAGCTCAATCCGGACCACCTGATCGACCACATGCGCGAGCTGCCGGCCGCCGTCGCGGCCCTCAGCCCATCGCTCAGGATCGCGTGAGTCAACTTGCGATTCCACTGCCGCATCGCACCCTAACCCACTGCCCTGTCGACCTGAATCCGCACCTTGCGGTGCGTTAACGTTCTGTTGAGAATAGGGTTGACCGCAGTTGCGCCGCTGTTCTGACGCTCCTATGGTCGCCCTGGGATTGCGGCCGATGGCCGCAGGGTTGTGGGGCGGACATCATGATGCGGCGTGTCATCGCAATTGCGGTTGCGGGAGCCGGCTTGGCCGGTTGCTCGTCCTTCTCCATGGACAGCTTCAAGATGGCAGCGCCCGAGGTTCCGGTGCAGCTCGACTCCGTGCCGCCGGGCGCCGACGCCAAGACCTCGCTCGGACCGGGCTGCAAGACGCCGTGCACCGTCTCGGTGCCGGCGCCCGATGCGGGCTTCAGCGTCACCTTCACGATGGACAAGTACCAGCCCGCGACCATCCCGGTGCAGGTGATCCGCAACTCCGGCGATTTCAACACCTCGCCGCCGGTGGTGATGGACCCGAGCCCGGTCGTCGCCGAGCTGCAGCCGATGCCCGGCGCGCCGCCGAAGGCCGTCAAGCGCATGCGGCCGAAGAAGCCGAAGCCGCAGAAGTCCGCCGCTGCACCGGCGGCCACCGGGTCCGCCTTCCCCGCCCCCGCGCCGGGACGCCAATAGCGGACCGTCGTCCCGCGCGTCCGCTTGCCAAGGCGAAGCTGCATTGCAGCATCGACGGATCCACGTCGATGATTGTGGGGCGCGGCGATCATGATTAGATTGTCGTGAGACCGACATCCGGCCGCGCTTGCGCGGCCGCCGCGTGGCATCGCCGCCACCTGGGCCGCCACCAGCCAAGGCTTTCCATGACCGCAGAGACGTTGAGTGACACCGCCCTGACGCGCCCGATGACCGACCCCTTCGGTCGCCGCATCAGCTATCTGCGCGTCTCGGTGACCGACCGCTGCGACTTGCGCTGCTTCTACTGCATGTCCGAGGACATGACCTTCCTGCCGAAGGCCGACCTGCTGACGCTCGAAGAGCTCGACCGGCTGTGCTCGGCGTTCATCCACAAGGGCGTCAAGAAGCTCAGGCTCACCGGCGGTGAGCCGCTGGTCCGGCGCAACGTGATGGGCCTGGTCCGCTCGCTGTCGCGACATCTGAAGAGCGGCGCGCTCAACGAGCTGACGATGACGACCAACGCGACGCAGCTCGCCAAATATGCCGCCGAGCTCGCCGATTGCGGCGTCCGTCGCATCAACGTCTCGCTCGACACGCTCGACCCGGACAAGTTCCGCGCCATCACCCGCTGGGGCGATCTCGAGCGCGTGCTGGCCGGCATCGAGGCGGCGCGCGCCGCAGGTCTCGCCGTGAAGATCAACGCCGTCGCGCTGAAGAACATGAACGAGGACGAGATACCCTCGCTGATCGACTGGGCGCACGGCAAGGGCATGGCGTTGACCTTGATCGAGGTGATGCCGATGGGCGAGATCGGCGAGGGCCGCATCGACCAGTATCTGCCGTTGTCGCTGCTGCGCGCGCGTCTGGCGCAGACCTACACCATGACCGACCTCGACGAGACCACCGGCGGCCCGGCCCGCTACGTCCGCGTCGCCGAGACCGGCGGCACGATCGGCTTCATCACGCCGATGACGCATAATTTCTGCGAGAGCTGCAATCGCGTCCGCGTCACCTGCACCGGCACCCTGCACACCTGCCTCGGCCACGAGGACGCCTCCGACCTGCGCAAGCCGCTGCGTGCCTCGGCCAGCGACGAGGAGCTCAGCGCCGCGATCGACCGCGCCATCGGCCTCAAGCCGAAGGGCCACGACTTCATCATCGACCGCCGCCACAACCGTCCGAGCGTCAGCCGGCACATGAGCGTGACGGGCGGGTAGTCGGAGTCCATAACCATCGGGCCCTGCGATCAATCGCAATCGGAGCCGGCCTGTTGGCCGGCCATTCAGCCGACGATCACGCATACCGTATGAGCGGATCGGCCCGAGGCGCAGTCACGACGCGGAGACTGATCATTTATCGGCTTGCGGCACGTCCCCATGCGGCGTAGCTTTCAGCTGCAGATCGCGCATTCGAAAGCAATTTGTCGGTTCGGCCTAGCGGGAGACAGCGATGGCAGACCCAGTCGCATGGCACCTGTCCGGTGACTATTTCGAGAATTGCAGCTGCAGCCTGCTGTGTCCGTGCCTCATGTCGGCCGCCCCTCCCCTGACCGCGCAACCGACCGAGGGGTTCTGCAACGTACCATTGCTGTTCCACATCGAAACCGGCCGCTATGGCGATGTCGCGCTCGATGGCCTCAACGCGGCGGTGATGCTGCATGCGCCCGGCGTGATGGGGGATGGAGACTGGTCGATCGCCGCCTATGTCGATCAGCGCGCCGACGATCCGCAGACGGAGGCGATGGCCGCGATCTTCACCGGGGTTGCCGGCGGCCCGATGGCTGCGTTCACGCCGCTGATCAGCACCAATCTCGGCGTGCGCAAAGTCGCCATCAACTTCCGGATCGATGGCAAGACGCGATCCGCCGACATCACCGACATTCTGCACATGTCCGTCGAGCCGCTGCCGACCATGCACCCGAGCGGAGAGATGTGGGTGAACATCGGCCATCCCGTCAGCCCGGACAGGATGGCGCTCGCCGTCGGCGCGGCGGGCAACACCTACAACGATCACGGCATGCGTTGGGACAATTCCGGCAAGAACGGCCTGTACGCGTCGATCAGTTGGTCCAACCAGGCCTAATTCGACGTGGCGCAAGGCCGGCAACCCGCCTTGCAGATGACCGGCAGCGCCCTGGAAGCCGTGCTGCGGCGCGATCGCTGGATCGTCGGCGGCGCGATCGCGGTCATGGTCGCCCTGTCGTGGGCTTATGTTCTCTGGCTTGCCAACGACATGGACATGGGCGGCATGGACATGACCGGCTTCCGCATGATCCCGGCCGGCATCGGAATCATGTTGCCGGCCAGCGAGCCGTGGCGCGCGATCGAGTTCGCCTATGTGTTCCTGATGTGGGCGGCGATGATGGTCGGGATGATGGCGCCTTCGGCGGCGCCCATGATCCTGATGTACGCCCGTGTGGGTCGACACGGCCGCGCGCAGGGCCAGCCGTTCGCGGCGACCGGCTGGTTTGCGGCCGGCTATCTGCTCGCCTGGAGCGGCTTTTCGCTCGTGGCGACCGGCCTGCAATGGGGTGTGGAGCGGACCGCGCTGCTGGATTCGCGGATGGCGATCGACAACCATCTGCTCGGCGCCATCGTGCTGATCGCGGCAGGCATCTATCAGTGGACGCCGCTGAAGAGCGCCTGCCTTGCCCAATGCCAGTCGCCGCTTCTGTTCCTGATGCGTCACGGCGGCTTTCGCGGCGACCTGCAGGGCTGCGTGCTGCTGGGGCTTCGACACGGCGGCTATTGCATGGGCTGCTGCTGGGCTCTGATGGCGCTGCTGTTCGTCGGCGGGGTGATGAGCGTGATGTGGATTGCCATTCTGACCCTGCTCGTGCTGTTTGAGAAACTGACTCCGGTCGGACGATGGATCGCGCGCGCGGCCGGCATTGCTTGCAGTGCCGCGGGCGCCTGGATGCTGGTGTCCCCACCGCAATGACGCGCAACGACGCGATGCAGGTCGTCGCGAGAGTGGCGACTGCCCCTTGGCATGGGATGCGGGCAACATGGTAAGCAGGCTCCAGCGTGGCGACTCTGTCGCCTGGAATGCCGCAACCGAACTGACGCGAGACGCCCGTGATTCCCTGGAAGCTGATCGACACCGCAGACGTGCCCGGCGGCGGTGAGCCGCTGCGGCTGATGCAGCGCGGCAAGGAGTTCTCGATCAAGCTCGGTTCGAACGAGCTGATGAACAGCCGGCTGCACGGATCCGAGGAGGCGCTGGCGACCCTGAGCTGCGCCCGCATCAAGGCCGAGCCGGCTCCGCGGCTGCTGATCGGCGGCCTCGGCATGGGCTTCACCTTGCGGGCGGCGCTGAAGGTGCTGGGTTCGCAGGCCCGCATCACCGTCGCCGAGCTGGTGCCGGCGGTGATCGCCTGGGCGCGCGGGCCGATGGCCGAATTGTCCGGCGCCAGCCTTGCCGATCCGCGCGTCGACGTCCGCGAGGGCGACGTGGTGAAGCTGATCGCCGCGGCGCGCGGCACCTATGATGCGATCCTGCTCGACGTCGACAACGGCCCGCAGGGACTGACGCGGCAATCCAACGACGCGCTGTATGACCCCTCGGGCCTGCGCACCGCCTTCACCGCCCTGCGCCCCGGCGGCGTGCTGGCGGTATGGTCGTCCCACCCCGACGATCGCTTTGCCCCGCGCCTGCGCAAGGCAGGCTTCGCCGCCGAGGAGATCAACATCCGCGCCACCGGCCGCGGCGGCGGCGCCCGTCACGTGATCTGGATCGCGACGCGGCCGGCGTGATTGCGCCTCGTCGCGCGCGGAGTTCTCTGTCCTGAGAACTTTCTCCACCGGCTGTACTACCAGCGCTGATATTCTCCACGCCCGTTTGGATCAGCGTAGTGACGCGTCGGACATCGTCCTATGATACGTCGGCGGCGACGAGGGATGCTCCATTCTCCGGCTTGTAGACCGCAGTGGCCAGGGGCACGCTATGCAATGAGGGCGCGCCCCTGAATGGGAGAATTGCCATGGATGACAGAGCGAAGCGCGCTGCCTTGCAGCACCATTGGGATGCATCGGACGTGAATGATTTCGAAGCCGAGCACGACATCTATCGCGACGATGCCGTGCTGGATTATCCGCAATCGGGCGAACGTATCCACGGCCGGCGCAACATTCAGGAGAGCCGCTTCGTGCAGCCCAGCAGGAAGCGCTTCGCAGTGCGCCGAATCATCGGGAGCGGCGATCTGTGGGTGACCGAACTGGTCCTGACCTATGATGGCGTGCCGTCTTACGTGGTGAGCGTCATGGAATTCCGGGACGGCGGAGTAGCGCACGAGACCCAATATTTCGGCGATCGCTTCGACCCGGCGCCCTCGCGCGCGCATCTCGTCGAGCGCATCAACTCGGCCTGAAGGGCGACGAACGGCCACGGCAACCGCATTTCGGTGACGGCGGCATTTCGGTAGCAGGGCAGTGCATTTCTCGTCCTCGGGTCGCCGCGTCGCTGCAGCGGCGCCCTCCGCATCATCCGGCCACGCCGCCGAAAGCCTCACACCATCTCAGGTTGATTTCTCTCTCCTTCAGTTTACCCTTCCGCTCCTCGGCTCTCAATGTCGAGCGGGGTCCTTTGCATGGCGAGTCCCAAGATCATCATCCTGTCCGACGGGACCGGCAACGCCGCCTCGAGCGTGTGGCGAACCAACGTCTGGCGCATGTTCCAGGCGCTCGACCTGCAGGGCAACGCCCAGGCGGCCAAGTATGACGACGGCGTCGGCGCATCGTCGTTCGTTCCGCTCGCCCTGCTCGGCGGCGCGTTCGGCTTCGGCCTCAAGCGCAACATCCTGGATGCCTATAAGTTCGTCTGCCGCAACTACGACCACGCGAACGGCTCGAAGATCTATCTGTTCGGCTTCAGCCGCGGCGCGTTCACCGTGCGGGTGCTCGCCGCGCTGATGCTCGATCAGGGGCTGATCGTTGCCGACACCGAGGTTGAGCTGCACGACGGCGCCGTGAAGGCCTATCGCGCCTATCGCGCCAAGGGGTACCATTCGATCTGGCGGATCGAAGTGCCGCTCCGCTGGATTCGCGATCATGTGCTGGTGCCGGTGATCGACCGCATCATGGGCCGTAAATCTCTCGACCTCATCGAGCGAAAAAGCCTCCCGGCGATCGAGTTCATCGGGCTGTGGGACACCGTCGCAGCCTATGGGCTACCGATCGACGAGATGACGCGGGGCATCTCCAACTGGGTGTGGCCGCTCGAGCTTCCCAATCGCGTGCTCAGTCCGCGGGTGACATGCGCGCGCCACGCGCTCGCGCTCGACGACGAGAGGACGACCTTCCATCCGGTGCTCTGGACCGAGGCGGGCGAGACCAAGCCACAGGATGCCAAGACGATCGATGACGAAAGACTGGTGCAGGTCTGGTTCGTCGGCATGCACGCCAATGTCGGCGGCGGCTATCCGGACGATTCCGTCTCCTATGTTCCCCTGACCTGGCTCGTGGGCGAGGCCGTCAAGCGCGGCTTGATCTTCAAGACCGCGCCCGAGGCCGATCCGGATGCGATCAAGTCGATCGTCACGTCGCAGGACAAGGACGGACGCCTCTACAACTCGCGCTCCGGGCTCGGGTCCTACTATCGATACGGTCCGCGCAAGGTGTCGGAGCTCTGCAACGACCAGGCGGCGGGCGTCCAGGTATCGATGCCGAAGATCCACGAAAGCGTCTTCGACCGCATCGACAGCGGCTGCAATGCCTATGCGCCCATCGGGCTGCCCGACAACTACATGATCGTCCGCTACGACGGCACGCTGACGCCGCTCGGGCCGACCACGTTCGAAACGCCGGCCGGCGCGGCCGCCCGGTTCGCGGCCCAGGAGAAGCTGTGGAATCTGGTGTGGTTCAGGCGCCTCGCCTATTTCGCAACCCTGGCGGCCTCGCTGCACCTCGCGGCCTTCTGGCTGTTCCACGACCTCGATCGCACGCACGAATACGACTCGCGCATCAGGATGGTCTCCGAAGCAGTCAGGCTGATCGAATCGTTCCTGCCGACATCGCTGCACTGGTGGACGGACTGGTACGCCGCCAACCCCGAATGGTTCGCCGGCGGGATCATCATCCTTGTCATGCTGACCGCGCTCGGGACATTCCTCAGCGACCGCATCGGCGACCGGATGCGCGTGATCTGGCGCGAACGGGCATCGCCCCCGATGCCGTCCGGCCCGCTGCATCGGGCCATCTACGCGCTCCGGACCAATCGCGCCTATCAGTTTGCCATCAGGAACGGCAAGCGGCATGTCGGCCCGTTCTTGCTCGCTATCGGCACCGTCTGGCTCGCAGCCACGCTGATCAGCCATTTCCTGTTCAACGCCGCGGATTCGATGGGCGCCTTTTGCCATGGCACCCCTGCCCGCGAGCTCGTCGCAGTCGACAAAGGCATTCCGCAGGATGCCAGGGATTTCTCGACCGATGCGGTTTGCGCTCCCACCGGGTTGAGAGTCCGTCCCGGCTTCTCCTACGAGATCGTCGTCACCATGACCGACCCGTGGGAGGATGCCGGGCGACCGGTCACCCCCGCGGGCTATCGCACCTCGACGGTCCGGGGCTACGCCCGCTGGACGTTCCGCGCAGGCATCCTGCTGCGCCGCGTTCTCTTCCGTCCCTGGTATCGGCTGATCGCCAGGGTCGGCGAGACCGGCGTCGACGAATATTTCCTCGACCCCGTTCCCGCCCCCAACACGACACCTCAAGCCTACAAAGCCCGCTTCAAGGCCGAGCGCGGCGGTGAGCTGTTCCTCTATGTCAATGACGCGGTGATCGGGCTGCCCTGGGTGTACGATGCATTCTATCCGAACAACACCGGCAAGGCGAAGGTGACCGTCAGGCTGCTCTGAACCGCCGACGCCACCAGGCGGAGACGAGGTCATGATCGACGGTTCGCCTGCCAACCGCGGCGCGACCGCTTGGGGCCGTGGCAAGCGCGCCACCGCGCGCGTGTCGCTGCGCCCTGACGAGATCTCGCGTCCATCGCTGCCGACACTGCACCGCGTCAATACAGGCTCCGCTTGAACCGCCGGAACTGCGACCAGCCGGCCGAGTTGCAAACACGGAGCATCGAACGACGAGGCAGAAAACTCCTCATCAATCCCGCTCCCCTTTTGGCTGTTCTTGAAAAGAGAGGCGACGATGAAAGCACCCCTTCTTCTTGCCGGCGCAGTGATCATCGGATCGGTCGCGCCAGTGCTCGCTGACGAATACTACATCGTGCAGGGACCGAGCCATCGCTGCACCATCACCACCACGCGCCCCGCCGACCGCGAGGTCGTCACGCAAATCGGACCGATGGCGTTCACCAGCCGCGTGGAAGCCGAGGACCGCATCCGCCAGACCAAGGTCTGTGAGGACGAAGGCACGGTCGGCAGCTCGACCAGCACCACCACGGTCATCAAAGAGAAGTAGTCGGCGGCGTCATTGCGATCGGCGTTTGCCGCGACACGGTCGCGCCCATGTCCGTGGGCGCGACTTTCTGTTGTCCACAGATCAGTTTTCGATCGGGGCCACGCCGCCGATAGACGCAGTCGCGGCGGCCACAGAAAACCGGGGTTATCAGTCCCTTCCCGACACCGAACCGCGTCCACCCTGGTTGCGTTCCGCCGCAGCGTTGGGTACCCCAGCGCGGGATCGGATCAGGACATCATGGCCTCGCAATCGCTCAAGCTCGCCATCGGCAGCCTCGTGGTCGGAACGATCGTGCTCGGCCTGAAGTATCTCGCCTATTGGATCACCGGCTCGGTCGCGCTCTACTCCGATGCCGTCGAGAGCATCGTCAACGTCGTCACCGCCGTGGTCGCGCTCGTCGCGGTGCGCATCGCCGCCAAGCCCGCGGATGCCAACCATCCGTTCGGTCACCACAAGGTCGAGTATTTCAGCGCGGTGATCGAGGGCGTCATGATCGTCGTGGCGGCGCTGCTCATCATCCATGAGGCCTACGGGAATTTCTTCGATCCGCGGGCGTTTTCCGCACCCGTCGAGGGGCTCGCGGTGAATGCGCTGGCGAGCGCGATCAATGCGGTCTGGTGCTGGCTGTTGATCACGCGGGGCAAGCGGTTGCGGTCGCCGGCGCTGGTGGCAGACGGCCGGCACCTGCTGACGGACGTCGTGTCCTCGGGCGGCGTCGTGGTCGGCCTCGGCCTCGCGGTGATGTTGCAGCTGCCGATCCTCGATCCGGCACTGGCCGTGCTGGTCGCCGTGAACATCCTGTGGTCGGGATGGCAGGTGCTGAAGGAATCCACCAGCGGGCTGATGGATGAAGCGGTCCCGGACGCCACGCTGGCGCGCATTCGCCTGATCATCAGTCAGCATGCCGGCGGCGCGCTGGAGGCGCATGATGTCCGGACCCGCCATGCCGGCAAGCTGACCTTCATCGAGTTCCACCTCGTGGTGCCTGGCGAGATGTCGGTCAACCAGGCGCACGAAATCTGCGACCGGATCGAGGCAGCCTTGCGCGAGGACGACGAGCACAGCTGGATCACCATCCACGTCGAACCCGAAAACAAGGCCAAGCATTCCGGCGTGGTGGTGCTGTAAGACCGCTGCGCACCGGACGTGGTCCGTCGGCCGCACCCGAGAGTCCCCCGCCCTCACGCTCGGCCCGTTGACCTTCATTCGCCGGCCGGCGATCGCCAGGCCCCGGCGACCTGCGACAGCTGTGGCGCGGCGTCGCCACTGCTGCAACATGTTGCGGCAACGCTCATTTTTGCCCATTTTTCCGATTGACGGCAACACGAGGCGCTGAAATGGTGCCCCCGTTTTTGAGCCTGCCGGGCCGGATAGGCCGTTGCGCCATGTGCTGCGCAGCCAGAACGGGCCATGGGACGTCGCAAGACATTTGGGGGAGGATTGCGTTGCAAGCGTTGCTGAAATTGAGCCGTGGGATCGATGCGTTCACGACCTGGACCGGCAAGCGGCTGGCGTGGCTGATCCTGCTCGCTGTCATCATCTCGACGATCAACGCCATCGTCCGCAAGACGCTCGACACCTCGTCGAATTCCTGGCTTGAGCTGCAATGGGTGCTGTTCTCAGCCGTCTTCCTGCTGTGCTCCCCCTGGACCCTGCTCGACAACGAGCACATCCGCATCGACATCGTCAACGCCATGATGCCCAAATGGCTGCGTGACACCATCGACGTCGTCGGTCACGTGCTCTTCCTCATCCCGCTCTGCATCGTGATGATCATCACCAGCGTGCCCTTCTTCCTGCGCTCCATCGAGATCAACGAGCAATCGAGCAACGCTGGCGGCCTGCCGCAATGGCCGGCGAAGTCCCTCATCATGCTTGGCTTCGCCTTCCTGCTGGCGCAGGGCGTGTCCGAGCTGATCAAGCGCATCGCGGTCATGCGCGGGCTGATCCCGGATCCCCACGCTTCGAAGCCCCACGGCATCGAGGCCGAGGTCGAGCACCTCGTCGAAGCGATCGAGAAGAAGTAAGCGGCGGGCTGGGGGATCATCCAATGGAAGCGTTTCTGATCGCCAATATGGCGCCGATCATGTTCGGGTCGCTGGTCGTGATGCTGCTGCTCGGCTATCCGGCAGCGTTCTCGCTCGGCGCCGTCGGCCTGTTCTACGCCCTCGTCGGCATCGGGCTCGGCGAATTCCGGCCGGACTTCCTGCAGGCGCTACCGGAACGTGTCTACGGCGTGATGAACAACGACACGCTGCTGGCGATTCCGTTCTTCACCTTCATGGGCCTGGTGCTGGAACGATCCGGCATGGCCGAGGATCTGCTCGACACCATCGGACAGCTGTTCGGCACCATCCGCGGCGGCCTCGCTTATGCGGTCGTGTTCGTCGGCGCGCTGCTCGCGGCCACCACCGGCGTGGTCGCCGCCTCGGTGATCTCGATGGGCCTGATCTCGCTGCCGATCATGCTGCGCTACGGCTACGACCGCCGGCTTGCCTCGGGCATCATCGCCGCCTCCGGCACGCTTGCGCAGATCATCCCGCCGTCGCTGGTCCTGATCGTCATGGCCGACCAGCTCGGCAAGTCCGTCGGCGACATGTACGAAGGCGCCTTCATCCCTGGCCTCGTGCTGTCGGCGATCTATGCAGCCTATGCCTTCCTCACCAGCATGATCTTCCCGAAATCGGCCCCCGGCCTGCCGGCCGATGCGATCGGCTTTCGGGAGGACTCAGGCGACCGCGGCCTGAAATCGCTGGGCGTGCTGTTTCTGGCGAGCTGTGTGTTCGGCTGGTTCATGATGCGCGGCTCGGAATATCACGGCGCCGACTTCGTCGTGCTGAGCATGTTCTACGGCATCGTGTTCGCCTTCGCCGTCGCCGTCGTGAACTGGGTGCTGGAGCGCACCACCGGATACCGCTTCCTGTCCCGCATGGCGCAGCAGACCACCTTCGTGATGGTGCCGCCGCTGTTCCTGATCTTCCTGGTGCTCGGCACGATCTTCATCGGGCTCGCGACGCCGACGGAAGGCGGCGCGATGGGCGCCGCCGGCGCGATCATCCTTGGTGCGATCAAGCGGCGGCTCAGCTTCGACCTGGTCCGCCAGGCGGTGGAATCCACCGCCAAGCTGTCGGCCTTCGTGGTCTTCATCCTGGTCGGCGCGCGCGTGTTCTCGCTGACCTTCTACGGCGTCAACGGCCATGTCTGGGTCGAGCACCTGCTCATCTCCCTGCCCGGCGGCCAGATCGGCTTCCTGATCTTCGTCAACGCCTTCGTGTTCGTGCTGGCCTTCTTCCTCGACTTCTTCGAGCTCGCCTTCATCATCATCCCGCTGCTGGGACCCGCAGCCGAAAAGCTCGGCATCGACCTGATCTGGTTCGGCGTCATCCTCGGCGTCAACATGCAGACCTCGTTCATGCACCCGCCGTTCGGCTTCGCGCTGTTCTATCTGCGTTCGGTGGCGCCGAAGGATTCCTATCTCGACCGCGTCACCGGCAAGAGGATGGAGCCGGTCACGACGGGGCAGATCTATTGGGGCGCGGTGCCGTTCGTGGTGATCCAGATGATCATGGTGATGCTGGTGATCCTGTTCCCATCGATGGTCATGCACTACAAGGGCGCGGCGTCGACGGTCGATCCGAACTCGATCAAGATCGATATCCCGCAGATCGACGCGCCGCCGCTCGATTTCGGCCCGCCTCAGATCGATGTCGGACCGCCGAAGCAGTGATGGCCGCGACGCGCAATCGCTCCGCCCACGAAAAACCCCGGCGCAACGCGCCGGGGTTTTGTTTTGTCGCTGGCTCCTGACGCGATACGGCGCCGGTCTCAGCTCAGCGGATTGCGCGCCATGAAGGCGTCGTAGCCGATCTCGGCGACCTGGAACCAGGAGTAGCCATTGCCGGCGAAGGCCGACAGCGACTCATAGGTCTTCTTGAAGTCGGGGTTGGTGGCCGCGACCTCGTTGTGCAGCTCGCGGGCAGCCTTCAGGCAGGCCTGCATGATCTCCGGCGAGAACGCATGCAGCTTGGCACCGGCGGCGAGCAGCCGGCGCAGCGCCGCCGGATTGCTCTGGTCGTACTTCGCCATCATCCAGTTGTTGGCATAATGGCCGGCATGCTCGAGGATCTTCTGATAGTTCTTGGGCAGCGCATTCCAACGATCCTGGTTGACGAAGGAAAGCAGTATCGGTCCGCCCTCCCACCAGCCCGGATAGTAGTAGTGGGGCGCGACCTTGACGAAGCCGAGCTTCTCGTCGTCGTAGGGTCCGACCCACTCGGCCGCATCGATCGTGCCCTTCTCCAACGCCGGATAGATGTCGCCGCCGGCGATCTGCTGCGGCACCGCGCCGAGCTTCTGCAGCACGCGGCCGGCAAAGCCACCGACGCGGAATTTCAGCCCCTTGAGATCGTTGACGCCGGTGAGCTCCTTGCGGAACCAGCCGCCCATCTGGCAACCGGTGTTGCCGGCAAGCAGCGAGACGACATTGTACTTCGCGTAGAACTCGTTGAGGATCTCACGTCCTCCGCCGAGCATGTACCAGGCCTGGTTGATGCGCATGTTCGGCCCGAACGGGACCGACGAGCCGAAGGTGAACGTCGGGTCCTTGCCGAAATAGTAGTACGACGCAGTGTGGCCGATTTCGACGGTGCCGTTCTGCACGGCGTCGAGGACCTGCAGGCCGGGCACGATTTCGCCGGCGGCGAAGGGCTGGATCTGGAATTTGTTGTCGGTGGCCTCACCGACCACCTTGGCCATGATCTCGGCGCCGCCATACAAGGTGTCGAGCGATTTCGGCCAGCTCGTCGGCATGCGCCATTTCAGCTCCGGCATCGATTGTGCGATGGCCGGCGCTGCGATCGCGGCCGCGCCAGCGGCGCCAAGCCCGGTCACCTTGATGAAGTCTCTCCGCTTCATAGTTCTTCCCTCCCTGGGGGTCATTGTGTTCGTTTCCTGAGCAGCCTTCTTTGTGAGGCTTCAGTTCCAGTGTGGATCAAAGTGCGTCGGAGTGCCATTGCGAAACGTTGTCGCAACGCAAAAGCCCGGCCTCTCGCGAGGCCGGGCTGACGTCGATCCGCCGATCTGAAGTTTGCGATCAGCCGCGGGTACGCGAGCGGATCATGAAGCTGTCGTAGGTATACTCGGCAACCTGCCACCACAGATATTCATCCGAGCGGTAGGCCTGCATCGCGTCGATGACCTTCTTGAAGTCGGCGTTCTTGGCCGAGATCTCGCCCCACAGCTCGTTGGTCGCCTTGAGGCAGGCCTCGAGCACCTCGTTGGTGAACGGCCGCAGCTGCGTGCCGCCGGCGACCAGGCGCTTCAGCGCCGCCGGGTTCACCTGGTCGTAGCGCGCGGCCATCCAGGTGTTGGCATTGACCGTCGCGTTGGCGAGGATCGACTGATAGTGCTTCGGCAGCTCGTTCCACTTGTCGAGATTGGCGAAGGCGTGGACGGTCGGACCGCCCTCCCAGAAGCCCGGGTAGTAGTAGTACTTCGCCACCTTCTGGAAGCCGAGCTTCTCGTCGTCATACGGACCGACCCACTCGGCGGCGTCGATGGTGCCCTTCTCGAGCGACGGGTAGATGTCGCCGCCCGCGAGCTGCTGCGGCACGACGCCGAGCTTCTGCAGCACCTGGCCGGCGATGCCGCCGATGCGGAACTTCAAGCCCGAAAGGTCGGCGACGGTCTTGATCTCCTTGCGGAACCAGCCGCCCATCTGGGTGCCGGTGTTGCCGCAGGGGAAGCCGATGACATTGGCGGCCTTCTTGAAGAACTCGTTGGCGAGCTCGTTGCCGCCGCCCTGATATAGCCAGGAGTTCTGCTGCCGGGCGTTCAGGCCGAACGGCACCGAGGCGAAGATCGCGAAGGTCGGGTCCTTGCCGACGTAATAATACGACACCGTATGGGACATCTCGACGGTGTTCTTGGAGGTCGCGTCGAGCGCCTGCAGGCCCGGCACCAGCTCACCAGCCTGGAAGACCTGGATCTGGAACTTGTTGTCCGTCATCTCGGCAACCTGCTTCGCCATATATTCGGCGCCGCCATAGATCGTGTCGAGCGACTTCGGGAAGCTGGAGGTCAACCGCCATTTGATCTCGGGCATCGACTGCGCGATCGCAGGCGAGGCCACCGCTGCCGACGCGGCGGCACCGGCGGCCGAGACCTTCAGAAAATCACGACGCTTCATATTAAGGCATCTCCTTGTTGGGGGCGTTTTCCCGTTGAAAAAGCATTTATCCGCCGATGCGATTGGCCGCACACGGTCGAAGGCGATCCGGGCCGGGCTTTAGCACGGAACCGGTTAAGCGAAAACGCGACGTTGGAATGACAAACGGTCCAATAGTCGCACACGCTTCGCTGCAGTGCATCAAGCAGCGGCGATCGCATCCTTGAGCTGATCCCGCACCGACGCGGCGATGGCCCGGTAGATCGCGGCATGTGGACCCTTCGGCTCGCTCTCGACCACCGGGTTGCCGGCGTCCGACGTCGAGCGGATGTCCATGTGCAGCGGGATTTCGCCGAGGAACGGCACGCCGAGCCGCTCGGCCTCGTGGCGCGCGCCGCCATGACCGAAGATGTCGGAGCGGGTGCCGCATTGCGGGCACTGGAAGTAGCTCATGTTCTCGATGATGCCGAGCACGGGCACGTTGACCTTGCGGAACATCGCAAGCCCGCGGCGGGCGTCGATCAGCGACAGGTCCTGCGGCGTCGACACGATCACGGCGCCCTTCAGCGGCACGTTCTGCGCCAAGGTCAGCTGGGCGTCGCCGGTGCCCGGCGGCATGTCGACGACGAGCACGTCGAGCGTGCCCCACGCGACGTCGCGCAGCATCTGGTTGATCGCCGACATCACCATCGGGCCGCGCCAGATCATCGGGCTGTCCTCGTCGACGAGAAAGCCGATGGACATGATCGATAGGCCGAACCGCGACAGCGGAATCATCTTCTTGTCGTCGGTGAGCTTGGGCTTTTCCTGCAGCCCGGTCAGCCGCGGCACCGACGGGCCGTAGATGTCGGCGTCGAGCAGCCCGACCTTGAGGCCGAGATCGCGCAAGCCCAGCGCGAGATTGATCGCGGTGGTCGACTTGCCGACACCGCCCTTGCCCGAGGCCACCGCGATGACGGCCGCGATACCCGGGATCGCGGCCTGCCGGGACATCGGCGAGTCCGCCGGATGCTGGTGCTGATGCGGACGATGCGCCGCGACCGGCTGCACGCCGCCCTGTCGCGGCGGCGGGGCGGCAGCGCCCGCCTTGCGCTCCGCGGTCAGCGCGATCATCGCCATGGTCACGCCGGGTATGGCGCGCACGGCGGCTTCGGCTTTCGCGCGGGTGTCTTCCCAGGCGCGGGCCTCGCTGGCCTCGACATTGATCGAGAAGAACACCTTGCCGTCATTGGCCGTGATCGGCGACAGCACGCCGGCGTCCGGCAGCGCCACGCCACGTGGCGAGCGGACCCGCTTGAGTGCCTCGATAACCTGCTGCTGCGTCACGCTCACGGCGCGTCTCCTGAAGAAGTTCAGAACGCGCCACATCGTCGCGCCCTATCCCGTTGGCCGGACATGATCTTCCGTCGTCTGCGACGGCACCGCTCCGGCCCTGCGTTGCGCTGCTTCATAAGGCCGACCGGCTCAAAACGCCACCATGGTTCCGATGTCGGAGGCGGTCTCGACCGGCGCATCCTCGGCCCGCTCCTTCGCTGCCTCGTAATTGAGCTCGATCATCACGCCGTTGGGGTCGCGCACGAAGATCTGCCACAGCTCCCCGCCCGGCACCTGCCGCGCCTCGAACGGCATGCCCTTGGCGGCGAGCCGCGCCTTCATGCCGGCGAAGCCGCGGCTGACGAAGGCGACGTGGTGGACGACGCCGGAGTCCGGCTTCTGTGCCTCTGAGGTCGGCGAGATGTCGACGAGGTGCACCACCGGGCGCCCCTCGCTGTACATCCAGGCGCCAGGAAAGGCGAAGTTCGGCCGGGCGCCGTTCTCCAGCCCGAGCACGTCTTCATAGAAGCGGACCGTCTCGGCGAGGTTGCGGGTCCGGATGTTGAAATGATCGAGCACGCCGACGCTGACGCCCATGCGAGACACTCCCCTGGCTGGTTCGTTGGTTGACTGGATTTCGTTGCGCAATGACGGCTTTGCAAGCCGTCATGATGATGCCTCTTTAGCACGCGGCGCCGCTTTCGCATCCGTCACGAAGCCGTTGCCCCCGCCTCTCAAGCCGTTATGGTGCGGCGTCCAGCACCGCCGCGACCCGCGCCGGATGCTGATGTGTTCCTTTCAAGAACAGCCCGGCCCTCTCAAGGCTGTCGGCAGAACCCCAAGGTCAAGGTAGCTCATATGGCTAAAGTCGCTTTCATCGGTCTCGGCGTCATGGGTTTCCCCATGGCAGGACATCTCGTGAAGAAGGGCGGTCACGAGGTCACGGTCTACAACCGTACCGCGGCCAAGGCGAAGGAATGGGCCGACAAGTTCGGCGGCAAGGCAGCCCCCACGCCGAAGCAGGCCGCGGAAGGCCAGGACTTCGTGATGTGCTGCGTCGGCAACGACAACGACCTGCGCGCGGTCACGATCGGCCCGGACGGCGCATTTGCCGGCATGGCGAAGGGCGCGACCTTCGTCGACCACACCACCGCCTCGGCTGAAGTGGCACGTGAGCTCGACGCCGCAGCCACCAAGGCCGGCTTCAAATTCATCGACGCGCCAGTGTCCGGCGGCCAGGCCGGCGCCGAGAACGGCGTGCTGACGGTGATGTGCGGCGGCACCGCCGACGCCTATGCCGGCGCCGAGCCGGTGATCGCGGCCTATGCCCGGATGTGCAAGCTGCTGGGACCGGCCGGCAGCGGCCAGCTGACCAAGATGGTCAACCAGATCTGCATCGCCGGCCTCGTGCAGGGCCTGTCCGAGGGTATCCATTTCGCGAAGAAGTCCGGCCTCGACGTTCCCGCTGTCATCGAGACCATCTCCAAGGGCGCCGCCCAGTCCTGGCAGATGGAGAACCGCTACAAGACCATGAACGACGGCAAATACGACTTTGGTTTTGCGGTGGAATGGATGCGCAAGGACCTGTCGATCTGCCTCAGCGAAGCGCGCCGCAACGGCGCCCATCTGCCGGTGACCGCGCTGGTCGACCAGTTCTATTCCGAGGTCGAGAAGCTCGGCGGCAAGCGCTGGGACACGTCGAGCCTGCTGGCCCGGCTGGAGAAGTGATTCCGCCGCTCTCCGACTGATCGATCTGCCGCTGCGCGTGTGCTGCGGCGGCAGATTTCCGATCCGGGACCTTGGCAGGCCCCGGCTCATCTGCCTTCCCCCATGTATTGCCGCAGACACGCGGCGGGATACGTCCGCCGCGGACGGGCGCCATTGCGCCATCTGCGACTCGCTGATACCCCTTGCAATCGCTAATCGTTCGCATGTGTTGCCCGATCGTCGAGACACCCACTCAGAGAAAAATGGATATGTAATGTTATAACATTACATATCCGTTGGGCTGGGCTAACTCTCGTCGTGGTGATCATGAACGTTGGCTGGGGGCGCAGATGGCCGGAAAGCCGGCTGCTGCGATGGGGAGCGGAATGAGCGTGCGCGACGTCTGGGGTTCGATATCGCTTGCGGGGCTGCTGGTGGCAGGCTGGTCGGCGGTGCCGGCGGCTTATGCCCAACAGACCTCCCCTCCGGACGGGAGGCAGGCCGCCGCAGACACCCTGCTGCCGGACGTGACGGTCGATGCGCCGCGGCAGCGCCCGGCGGCCGGCCGCGCGCCCTCCTCGACCCAAGCCGCCCGTCGGACCACACCTCCGGCGTCCCGGCGCATGGCCGCGCCCACGCCCGCAGCAGCGCCGACGCGGCCTTCGTCCAACACGGCGGCCACCACGCCGCTCAACGGCAATGCGACGCCCGCGAGCGGCAGCCGGCTCGGCCTCACCGTACGCGAGCTGCCGGCCTCGATCGAGGTGGTCGGCGCCGAGACGCTGCGTGAGCAGGGCTACCACACGACCGTCGACGCGGTGAAAGGCGCCGCCGGCGTCAGCGCGGGTGATGCCCCGAACGATGTCGGCTTCGCGATGCGCGGCTTCCAGGGCAATCAGGTCAACGTGCTCTACAACGGCATCAACATCGGCCCGACCGGCTTCACCGCGCTGACGATGGAGACGTTCAACCTCGACCGGGTCGAGTTTCTCAAGGGCCCCTCCTCGCTGATCTCGGGCCAGGGCGCGGTCGGCGGCACCGTCAATTTCGTGACCAAGACCCCGCACACCGGCCCGATCGAGAGCGAAGCCTTCGTCGGCTTCGACCAGCGCGGCACGTTCCGCAGCGGCTTCGGCTCGGGCGGCAGCACGACCGTCAAGGGCCTGGACTATCGCTTCGACATCAGCCGGACCAGGGAGGTCGGCTTCATCGACGACACCGAGTTCAAGAATATCCATGTCTCAGGCCAGCTCGACTACCGGCTGTCCGACAGCTTCAAGACCTTCTTTGCCGCCGAGTTCAAGGACTACAAGGCCAAGCCCTATGAGGGCACGCCGCTGGTGCCGGTCACCTTCAGCGGCGCCAACGCGACCAGCGGCATCGTCTCAGGCACCAAGGTGTCGGCCTACAACGGCACCGATCTCGGCGCCGTCACGATCGACGGCCGCACGCTGTCGACCAACTACAACGTGGTCGACGGCCACAAGACGATCAAGGAATCGTGGGTCCGCAGCGGGTTCGAATGGGACCTGAGCAACGACGTCAGGCTGCGGAGCCAAGTCTACAACTACAACGCCAGCCGCGACTGGTACAACAACGAGGTCTCGGCGTTCAACGCGACCACCAACACCGTCGATCGCGAGCGGTTCTTCGTCCACCACAACCACAACATGGTCGGCAACACCACCGACCTCACCTGGAACGCCAACCTGTTCGGTCTGGCCAACCGGCTCGTGACAGCGGTGGAAAGCTCGCATACCGACTTCACGCGGCCTGGCGCGGCGATCTTCCCGGGTGACAGCATTCCGCTGACCGGCTTCGACCGAGGCGTCTACGGCCCGCTCGGAACGCAGTTGCAGACCGCCACCATCGACAGCGTGGCACTCAATCTCGAAGACCGGCTGAAGCTCACCAACAATTTCGCGCTGGTCGGCGGCCTGCGCTACAACCCGTTCTCGCTCGACCGCAACTCGATCGACAAGAACGGCGTCGTGAAGAGCAGCTTCCCCTACTCGAAGAGCTGGCAGCCGGTCACGGGCCGCATCGGCTACACCTGGGAAGTGTTCCCGGGCACCACCTTCTACAGCCAATATGCGACCGCCACCGACATCTCCGCCGACAGCATCTTCCTGCTGAGTCCGACCCAGAACCTCACGCTCTCGGACTCCCGCAGCTATGAGACCGGCGTCAAGCAGCTCGCGTGGAACGGCCGTGCGGAGTGGACCTTCTCCGCCTTCGACATCGAACGCAAAAACGTCTACAGCGCCCAGGCCGGCCAGCAGCTCAACCTGGCCGGCAAGGTGAAATCTCAGGGCATCGAGGTCGCAGCCGCCGTGCGGCCGACACCCGAGAGCAGGCTCTGGGGCAACGTCGCCTATGTCCGCGCCCGCTATGCCGATTATGATCTCGCCGGCGGCGGCTCGTTCTCGGGCAACACGCCGCCCAACATTCCCGCCGTCATCGTCAATGGCGGCGGCTCCTACCGCTTCCTCAATCCCGGCTGGTGGCCGGTCGAGCTTGGTTTCTCCGTGCGCCACGTGGGCGATCGCTGGAGCACCGATGCCAACACGGTGAAACTGCTCGCCTACACCACCGCCGATCTGTTCGCGTTCGTCGACCTGCCGAGGGTGCCGCTGTTCGCCACCGCGACCAGCACGCGGCTCGCCTTCCGCGTCCGCAACGTTGCCGACAAACGTTATGCGGCTTGGAGCGATCCGTTCTATCCCGACCAGATCTTCCTCGGCGCGCCCCGCACCTACGAGGTCGAAGCCTCGTTCAAGTTCTGATGGCCGCATGATCCGGGCGCTGATCCTCACGCACCGCTGGCTGAGCATCCCGCTGGGTCCGCTGTTCGTGCTGTGGTTCGCGACCGGGATCGTGATGCACTACGTGCCGTTCCCGGCGCAGACCGAGAGCGAGCGCTTCGCCGCGCTGCCCGTGCTCGACACCGCCCTGTCGCTGCACGGTCCCGCGGAGGCCCTCGTCGCAGGTGGCATCGATCATCCCGACCGCATCCGGCTGATGCAGCGCGTGGATGGTCCGGTCTATGTCATCTCGGCCGCCGGCCGCAGCGCGGCCATTCGTGCAGACACGCTGGCCGCGGCCGATGTGAGCGCCCCCGACCTCGTGCTGTCGATCGCGCGCACGGCAGCCCGGCGGCGCGGGCTCGACGCCGATGGCGCCACCATCGCCTCACTGGAGCACTACGACCAATGGACGGTGCCGAACCGTTTCGACGTGCATCGTCCGCTGCACCGGATCGCGCTCAACGATCCCAATGGCACCGAACTCTACGTGTCCTCGATCACCGGCGAGGTCGTGCTCGACACGACACGGTCCGAACGCGCCTGGAACTACGTCGGCAGCGTCGTCCATTGGATCTATCCGACCGTCCTGCGCAAGGACTGGGCGGCCTGGAACGCCGTCGTGTGGTGGCTGTCGCTCGCGGCGGTCATCGCCGCCGTGAGCGGCGCGCTGCTCGGCCCGATGCGGCTGAGATATCGGAAGGCGCGGCTGTGCTCGCGCTACCACGGCTGGCACCTCTGGCATCATTGGGCCGGCCTGATCTGCATGCAGTTCGTGCTGACCTGGATGGTCAGCGGCTGGCTGTCGATGGACCATGGCAGGCTGTTTGCGACCGGCCATCTGACGCCGTCCGAACAAGCCATTCTCGTCGGCGCACCGGATTGGACCGGCCTGGCGACGGCGGCGCTCGCGGCGGCGCATGGCGAGGTCCGCGAGATCGAGTGGTTCGCCTTCGGCGGCCGCCTCTATCAGCGCATCCGGCGCGCGCCGAGCCAGCAGCAGATTTCGGTGCTGGACGGCGCATCAGCACGCATCGTCGGCCGTTTCCTGCAGCCGGCCGACGTCAATACCGCGGTGTCGCGCCTGCGCGGCGATTGCGCGCGCTCGACCGAAGTCGAGCCGGGCGACGACTATCCGTTCGTCTCCGATGTGCCGGGCGCGCCGGTCCATCGCGTGATCTGCGGCGACACCTGGTATCATGTCGACGCCGCGTCCGGCGCGGTGCTCGAGAAGCTCGATCCGTCCCGACGCGCCTATCGGTGGCTCTATCAGGCGCTGCACACGCTCGACTTTCCGGCCCTGCTCGCCCATGCGGCGCTGCGCACGGTTTTCATCGTCGGCCTCTGCGCGATCGGCCTCGTCTTCAGCGTCACGGGCGTGGTGATCGGCTGGCGCCGCCTGCGAATGCAGCTCCGCTGAGCCTCGCCACAATCGTTAATTTAACGCGCGGTTAACGCAAATTTTTCGTTGTCTATAATCCGTCTTAAGGATTTGGGCCCAGTTATAGACAATGCAGAAAGCAGCCCGTACCTCGCGGGCAGGATTTGTGTTGTTTGATGAGTAAACCCGCTGAAAAGCCTGAGGTCGTCGAGCTTCCGGCAGATCCGCCGGCGCTTGCACCAGCAAGCCAGCGCCGGGCCGCGCAGCAGCGGGTGCGCGAGGCGCGCGACCGGTTAACGTCGACGTCGGGAACACGTCCGGCCTTCGATCGCGAGCTGCTGCGCCAATACGCACAGACCCGCATCTCCGCCTCCTACATCGTCGTGCTGCTGGTGGTCGCAACCGGCCTGATGCTCAGCGTCTGGCTGCATACGATCGCGGCTGGCGCATGGACGCTCGGCGTGCTCTGCATTCATGCCGCGATCGTGCGCAACTGCTCGAACTTCCTCGCCGACCAGCCGTCGCTGGCGGCGACGCGGCGCTGGCGCACGCGCTTCGTGCTGCTCGACTTGCTCTACGGCGTTTGCTGGATGGCGATCCTGATCCATCCGGCGCTCGCGGCGGTGTCGGGCACGCTGATGATGTTCCTGATGCTGCTGGTGATCGCGGTCTCGAGCATGCTCGCCGCCAACCTGCCCGTCGCCGCCGTCGCCGTCACCGCACCGATGACGGTCGCCATCACCCTCAGCCTCGCGCTGTCGGGCACGTTCGACAACTACCTGCTCGCCGGGTTCGCCGTCGCCGCCGAAGGCTACTTCGTGCTGCTCGCCCATCAGCTGCATGCGACGACGCTGGCCACGCTCGAAGCGCGCGCCGAGAAGGACGCCTTGATCGGCGAACTCGAGCAGGCCAAGGCGATCTCCGACGAGGCACGCTACCGCGCGGAGGCCGCCAACGTCGCCAAGTCGCGCTTCCTTGCGCAGATGAGCCATGAGCTGCGGACGCCGCTGAACGCCATCCTCGGCTTTTCCGAGGTGATGAAGAGCGAGATCTTCGGCGTCCATGCGGTGCCGGTCTACAAGGAATATTCGGCCGACATCCACAATTCGGGCGTTCACCTGCTCAACCTCATCAACGAGATCCTCGATCTCTCGCGCATCGAGGCCGGCCGCTACGAGCTGAACGAGGAAGCCGTGGCGCTGGTGCACGTGATCGCCGACTGCCACCATTTGCTGAAGCTGCGCGCAACGAGCCGCGGCATCACCATTCACGAGGTGTTCGAGCAGAAGATGCCGCGGCTGTGGGCCGACGAGCGCGCGATCCGCCAGGTCGTGCTCAACCTGCTCTCCAACGCCATCAAGTTCACGCCGCAGGGTGGCGACATCTGGCTGAAGGCTGGCTGGACGGCCTCGGGCGGACAATATCTCAGCGTCAAGGACACCGGCTCGGGCATCCCCGAGAACGAGATTCCGATCGTGCTCGCGTCGTTCGGCCAGGGCTCCAACTCGATCAAGTCGGCCGAACAGGGCGCGGGATTAGGCTTGCCCATCGCCAAGAATCTGATCGAGATGCATGGTGGCACGTTCACGCTGAAATCGAAGGTCCGCATCGGCACCGAGGTGATCGTCACCTTCCCGCCGGAGCGGGTGATGTCGGCGCTCGCTCCGCTGTCGGACGAGGCACCGCCATTGCAGCCGGAGCATGCGATCGCCCCCGCTCAGGAGAAGCGCCGGGTGCGCAAGCCGATCATGAATGCCGGAACGGGACTGTGAGATGATTGCACTTGCACGACAGTGTCAGAACCTTTCAAACTCGCGCCATGAGCCAGGATACGCCCTGCATCGCCGTCTGCATGATCGACCCCAAGACGAAACTCTGCTTCGGCTGCGGACGCACGCTGCCGGAGATCGCCCGCTGGGGCCGCATGTCGACCGACGAGCGGCTCGCGCTGATGGACGGGCTGCCGTCCCGCATGCACGACGCCGGTCTGCCCGCGCTGGCGCGTCGGCGCGACTGAGCGCCTCCGTGCCGACGGGAGGCGCGGCATGAACAAGGTCGTGCTCGTTTTCGTCACCATGGTGCTCACCGCGGGCGCCGTGATCGTCTACAAGGATCCCGAGCAGGCGGCGCTCGCGAGCGACACAGTGTCGGAGGTTCTGCGCAGCCGCGCGCTCAGGGCCAAGGCGAGTCCTCCGACCAACGCGGTCGAGATCGAGCGCACCAGAGGCGGCGAGTTCGCGTTGCGCGCCAAGATCAACGGCGTCACCGCGCCGATGGTGGTCGACACCGGCGCCACATCGGTGGTTCTGACCTACGAGACCGCCAAGGCCGCAGGCCTGCCGCTCGAACTGCTCGCCTACGACGTCGACGTCGAGACCGCTGGCGGCCACACCAAGGCGGCGCGATTGACCTTGGACCGGCTCGCGATCGGCAAACTGGTGGAACGCTCGGTTCCGGCGCTGGTGGTGCCGCACGGCCAGATGAAGACCAACTTGCTCGGCATGAGCTTCCTCGACCGGCTGGAGCGCTGGGAAGTGCGCTCCGACCGGCTGATGCTGCACGGCTTTCCCGATCGCAGCTGAGGGGCTGAGCCTCGTGGCAGCCTGCAATCCGGTCGCGCGACAGGCCGTTGTCGAACTGCCGCCGCTGGCCTGAGCCGCTCAGGCCAGCGCAGCAACCGCAGGGCGCTCCTCGACCATCGCGACCGCCTCGCGCAGCACCTCGATGCCGGCGCCCGGCTTGACGCCGCGCTCGGCGAGATGGCGGCGGAACGCGCGTGCGCCGGGCACCGCGTGATAGGCGCCGACGAGATGCCGCGTGATCGCGTGCAGCCGCGTGCCCTGCCCGAGCTGGCGCGCGATGTACGGCTCGAACGCCGCCAATGCGCCCTTCATGGTTCGATGCGGCGCGACGTCGCCGAACAGGACGGGATCGACATCGAGCAGCCGCCACGGCTCCTGATAGGCCGCTCGCCCGAGCATCACGCCATCGACATGCGCGAGATGACCTTGCGCAGCTTCGATGCTGCCGATGCCACCATTGATGATGACGGGCACGTGCGGCAGCCTCGCCTTCAGCCGGTACACCCTGTCGTAGTCGAGCGGCGGGACGTCACGGTTCTCCTTCGGCGACAAGCCGTCCAGCCACGCCTTGCGCGCGTGCACGATCAGCGCGTCTGCGCCGCTGTCGACGACCGCGTCCGCCAGCATATCGAGTGCGATTTCCGGATCCTGATCGTCGATGCCGATGCGGCACTTCACCGTGACGGGAATGCGAACGGCGTGCTTCATCGCGGCGACGCAGGCGCCGACGAGCGCAGGCTCGGCCATCAAACAGGCCCCGAAGCGGCCGTCCTTCACCCGGTCCGACGGGCAGCCGACATTGAGATTGATCTCATCGTAGCCGAACTCCTCGCCGATCTTGGCTGACGTCGCGAGATCGCCGGGATCGGAGCCGCCGAGCTGCAGCGCCACCGGATGCTCGCTTCGATCGAAGCCGAGCAGCCGCTGGCGGTCGCCATGTATCACGGCACCGGTCGTGACCATCTCGGTATAGAGCAGCGCCCGGCGCGACAGCAGCCGATGGAACACCCGGCAATGCCGGTCGGTCCAATCCATCATCGGCGCGACGGAGAAGCGCCAAGACGTTGATTCCACTGTTTTATTCGAGACATCAGCCATTGGAAGTGTACCAGAGCCACCCGATCACCGCGCATTTACACCGGTTTCCACCGATTTCGACCCGTTTTTCGTGCGCAGCACAACAATGTCGGATCGGAGAGGATCGATGGTTTACCGAATTCAACCACAACGTTCCGCAGATCGCGGCTGCGTCTGGTCATCGCTCCCTGACGGGTCTCATGCGATACAACCATCTGCGCCGAGCCGCGTGCTCCCACAGCTTCTGTCAAACCACCGTCACGAAACACGAACACAAGGAAACGATCTCGACCTTGGCGGCCCATGCAGCCGAGCTTGATCCAGCGCTCGGAGCAGTATCCCGCACGGCGCGCTGCATCCGAAGACCGATCACGGGAATTGCAGGTACCAGATCTTGACCGAGGCACGCCACGCAGACCCGCGCGACAATGATCTGGTCGCGGAGAAGCAAGGCGTCCGGTCTTCCGGCGTCGATCTCGTCGCCCGCCAGAGCATGGCTCGGCTGAGAACGCTGAAGCTGCTGATTGCAGCATCCGGCCTCGCCGGGCTGGGCTATGAGATCGTCTGGACGCGCCAGCTCGCCCTCGCCCTGGGCACGGAGATGATGGCCGTGCTCGGCGCCATCGCAGGATTTTTTGCCGGGCTGGCGGTGGGCGCCTTCATCCTCGATGGCCGGATCCGCCGCGCCGCCAATCCGCACCGGGTGTATGCCGTCCTCGAAACGGTCATCGGCCTGTGGGGGCTATGTGCGGTCTGGCTGCTTCCCGCGTGCGCGCGCGCCCTCGCGCCGCTTCTCGGCACGGCGCCTTCCCCCATCTTGTTGTGGAGCGCGAGCTTCCTGCTGCCGACGCTGATGCTGTTGCCGGCGACGGTGGCGATGGGCGGCACGCTGACCGCGCTGGAACGCATGATGTCCGCGGCGCATGGCACGCGGCCGGTCAGCGCCGGCGTCTATGGCGCGAACACCGCCGGCGCCGTCGCCGGCACGCTGCTGTCCACCTTCGTGCTGATCCCCGCGCTCGGATTGTCGGCGACGCTGCTTTGCCTGGCAGCCGTCAACGCAGCCTGCGCGCTCGCAGCGCTTCGCCTCGACCGAGCCCCAAAGGTCGACGCTCGCGCGCGCGACGATCGCAGGCGTGCTGTCGCCGGCCTCCGCCTGACAGGAACCCTGTTCGTCACCGGCCTGCTCGGCATCGTGTTCGAAGTGCTGGTCGTGCGCCTGGCCGCGCAGATGATGCAGGACACGGTCTATAGCTTCGCCTGTCTGTTGGCCGCCTACCTGCTGGGCACTGCGATGGGCGGCATGATCTGGCAGCGCGTGGGGCACACGGTTGCGCGCGGCAGAACCGCGTTGATCAGCGGCACCGCGCTCGTCTGCCTCGGCACGGCGCTCGTGACGCCCTTGCTGGGCGGCCTCGCTGACAGCGCTGCGAGCCTCGGCGTCGTCGGCGAGCTCGGCATTGCGCTGGCGCTGTTCCTGTTGCCTGCGATGGCGATGGGCGCCTTGTTCGGCCAGCTCATGCAGGATGTCCGCGACGTCAGAGGATCGGTCGGCTGGGCCGTCGGCATCAACAGCCTCGGCGCAGCCATTGCGCCGCTGGTCGCGGCACAGCTGCTGATTCCCGCTTTCGGCACTTGGAGAGCATTGGTCCTCGTTGCCGTCGGATATCTTCTGCTGCTGCAGCCCCGACGCGCTGCGCTGCGCTGGGCGGCGGCGCCCGCTCTGCTTGCACTCGCGCTGTTGTGGCTTCCCGCCCCGCTGCTCATCAGGGTCCCGCCGGGCGGCAAGCTTCTGGCCGTGCGCGAGGGACCGATGGCGACCGCGAGCGTCGTCGACGACGCCTCAGGAGCACGCTATCTCGAGGTGAACGGCCACTTCCGCATGGGCGGCACCAGTTCGGTCCGATCCGATTTCCGCCAGGCCATGCTGCCGCTGCTCTTGCATCCAGCGCCGCGCAAGGCCCTCTTCCTCGGTGTCGGCACCGGCGCGACCGTGCTCGGCGCAGCGCAGATGCCGGATCTCGACGTGCGCGCGGTCGAACTCTCTTCCGAAGTCGTCGCGCTGCTGCCCTGGTTCGACAACCCCGCGGCCGAGAAGGAAAGGCCGCCGATCTCCGTTGCCGATGCCCGGCGCTTCGTCATCGCCGATGACGGACGCTACGACGTGATCGTGGCCGACCTGTTCCACCCGGCGCTCGATGGCAGCGGCGCGCTGTACACGGTCGAACATTTCGCGGCCGTCAAGCGGCGACTGGCGGCCGAGGGCGTGTTCTGCCAGTGGCTGCCGCTCTATCAGCTCGATGCGCCGTCGCTGCGCGCGATCATCAGGAGCTTTCTCGCAGTCTTTCCACAAGGGTCCGCCTGGCTGAACCATTACAGCGTGCGCACGCCGATGCTGGCTCTGATCGGATCAGGCGCCCCGAGCCCGATCGCCCCCGAACTCGTCGCCGCACGGTTCTCCGACCGGAAGCTTGACCCGATCATTCAACCTCTCGGCTTCGATCAGCCGGTCGACCTTCTGGGCCAGTATGTCGCTGGCGCGAAAGCACTCGCGAGCTTCGCCGGTCCGGGACCGCGCAACACCGACGATTTCCCATTCGTCACGTTCGACGCGCGCAGCAACGTCCACGCTCTCTCGGCGGCCCCATGGCAATTGCTGCTGACGGTCCTGAGCCAGACAAAGACCGACGCGGCCGATTTGCTGGAAGACTCGAAACGCGGAATGTGGGAGCAACGACTCGGCGCCTATTGGCGGGCCCGCAACCAATTCATCCAGGTCGGCGCGGCGCTGACCGGCGAACCGCGCGGGCCGGCGCTCATCGCAGCCGCCGCGCCCGGTCTCCTCGATTCCATTCGCGCCAGCGCCGAGTTCGAGCCGGCCTATGCGCCGCTGATGAGCATGGCAAAAGCGCTGCTTGCATCGGATCGCGCGGCTGCTGAACGCCTGCTTCGGGCAATCGACTCCGCCGCGCCGTCGCGACGCGAAGCGCGCGACCTGCTGTCGCGCGAGTTCGAACGATAGAGCGTCAGGACGAGAAGCTGACGCGGTAGCCCCAGCAATCCAGATGATCAGGAATCGCGTTGAAAGCGATCGTGATACGTTGGTCGCCCTGATTGCGCGGCACCTCGTGGTAGAGATAGCTCGGGAACAGCACGAGATCGCCGGGCTCCGCCTCCGGCAGCACGTATTTGCCGGCATTGAACGGGCCGACCGCGGCGCTGCGCGTGTGATGGCGGAACGAGAAGTCGCTGCCGCCGGGCGGCCGCACGAACACGGTGCGGCTGCCGGGGTGAGACGGCGTCAGATAGAAGATGCCGGAGATGAAGCTGTTGGCGTGGGCGTGCAGGGTCTGGTTGCCGCCGGTCTCCAGCATGTTCGTCCACATCTCCTTGACCGTCCAGCGCAGCTTCTCGCCGAACAGCAGCTCGCCGAAATCGATCAGCTTGGGCACGGCGAGCTCGGCGATGGTCTGAAACAGATTATTGGCGCGGGGATCGGCGACCTCGGTGTGGAACAGTTGTCCGGACCGCAGGTTGTTCTCGATCTTCGAATGGCGGATGGCTGCCACCGCCGCGTCCTTGAGCTCGGCGCTCAAGAGCCCAGGCGAACGCAACAACGGTATCGGAAAAAGAGCTTCGATCTGGTCCATGTCTCAAGGCCTTGCACGCGCCGCAACGGGACCGACAATTTGCCGACTTGCATGACAGCCGGATGACGAGAGTGGAGACGCGGTGCGCGCCCGTCAGCGCGTCGGCATTTCGTCGGCACTGAGAATGTTGAGCCGCTCGCCGGGCCTCAGGCTGTGGGGCCGGTCGCGCACTTCCAGCACGGCCCTCTCGGCCTTCTCGACACAATCATCGAACTCGCCATTGCCGGCCTCGACCAGCGCCTGCTGAATGTCCCGCTCGGCGAAATAACGCGACACGTCGTCCGCCGGCAGGGTCGCCGCCTGTGCGCGGGCCTCCGCCACTGCGGCGTCGCAGACCTCCTGCGTCGGCTCCTCGTCATGCGCCGATGCGACTGCGATCGTGAGGACTAGAACGGCGAGACTCACGGCGGACAAACGCGACATCACCTCGACGAACCCCAGGGAAAAGCAGGTTTCAAAGACGAAGCGCCGGTTCGCAAACTGGCGCTCGGAGTGAGCAGGATCCGACGGGACGATATGTCCCGCCGGATTGGTGCCGATCAATCAGTCGCGGTTGAACGCCCAGCGACCCCAGTGGCCCCAGTGACCCCAGTGGTCCCAATCGTGCCAGTGGTGATGCTCGTGAGCCAGCTTGCGGGCCAGCTCCTGATTCTTTTCGACCAGCAGCTTGGGCGTGCTGTAGGTTCGGACGAAGATCGGGTTCGCGTAGAACCAGACGTTCGACCAGGCCTGCACGTCGTTGGTCACCTTCTTGACGCCGCCGACCGTGCCGAGGTGCGAGGGACATGCCGGATCTGTGCAACTGACGGTGGCGTTGTTGGCATCGAGCAGCGGATTGCCGGCGCTGTCGGACACGTTCGGAGTCGCCGGCGGGATGTTGGTGCCGCGGGCGCGGATGTAGAACGGTGTCTGGCCGGCGATGAAGGTGGTCGTGAAGCTGAGGCGGGTCGAACCGTCGCGCAGCTTGTGGCTCCGCATCTTGGTCGCCGGGATCTGCTTCGCGATCTTGGCCGACGTGTTGTAGACGATGGCCGCACCATCGACACCCTTGGCATTGGCCACCGCATAGCCAGGGGCGCCCGGCGCGATCGGACCGGTGATGTCGCCGGTAATCAGATCGACGTGGTCGAGATAGGGCTTGTTCAACGGCTGCTTGATGCCGACCGGCAGCAGCAGCGGGTTGTTGAAGCCGTACGGGCTGTTGTTGGAGGCCGGAACGGTCATCTCCATCTCGAGCGTGACCTTCTCGCCCGGGCGCACGACGAGCGTCTCGCCCATCGTCTTCCAGTCGTCGTCCCACTCACCCTTCGCACGGAACTCCATGTCGGAGCCGATGATGTCGGCGTTGACCGAGTAGGAATTACCCGAGCGCATGCCGTCGATGATCGACTGCTGGGAGAAGCGCCGCTCGTTCGGCACGTACAGCCTGGTGTACTCGCCGGGGATGAAGTCCGCCGTCGTGCCGGGATCGCGCGCGCCATAGACGCCGCGGCTGTGCCAGTCCGAACTCTGGAACAGGAAGAAGTTGCGGCCTTCGCCGAGCAGACCGTCCCACAGCCCGCCAACCTTGGCGGTGTAGACGCCCTGCATGCCGTAGGTGCCGCCGCCGACTGCGCCCGAGCCATAGGAGCCCGAGCCGCCGTTCACGCCGCCCTCGGCCATGTGACCCGGGGCTTCGATGCCGAACGCGACCGTCGGGCCGGCGTTGTTGAAGTCACGGAAGTGCTCGATGTTGTAGCCGGCCGAGCCGTTCGGATTGAACGGTCCCTGCCGCTCGGTATGGGTCGGCACAGCATAGGATTGCAGCGGGTGGTTCGCCTGCAGCCAGGCGATGCCGGCGACGGCCTTCTGGTGACCGGCCGTGCCGGAATTGTTGACATTGTCCTTGCCGGCCCAGACCGGGTTGTTGCTGGCATCGACCGGACCGATGGCGTCGGTGTCGGCGCGGTCGAAGCGATATTCGAACTCGGCCATCTTGTCGGCATTGCCGTAACCGCGCGGGTTCTGGCCGGCGATCACGGCGACGTCGCCATGCTCGTGACCGGGCAGGATCCACTCCAGGCCCTCGACCAGCACCTTGTTGTAGGTCGCGGTGCGATTGACGATGGTTGGGTACTCGATCTCTTTGATCGACTGCCAGCGCCACATCTTGGCGCCGGTATCGGTGCCGTTCGGCGTGCCCTTCAGACTGGTGATCGTAATGCCGTCGATGGTCTTCCCGAGCGTCTGGCTCCAATACGTCGTCGTGTTGTCGCCGGGGATGTTGGCGCTCGCATCGCTGAAGCGGCAATCGCGGTTGCCCGAACCGCCGTGGTTGCCGAGCGTGAACCAGTCGAGATCGAAATTGTTGCCGCCAGCCGCCGCGGTGCCCTTGCCGACCGAGCGGTCGATCGCATAGCCGGCAGCAACCGAACCGTCGGTGCAGGTGTTGTGGTTGTGCATGTCGCCCGCGACATACGGATTGTTCTTGGTCGTTTCCCCCCAACGCTCCCCAGCGTCGGCGCTCTGTGACAGGGCCAGCGAGACCGAGGCCGCTGTCAGCAGGATTGTCTTGGTAGATGGAACCATTATCGTCGCCCCTAAAGAATTCGATCGATCTCCAAACCGAGATGACAACGCGACCGATGCGCCGTCGTCATTCGCGGCGCGACCAAACCAAAACTCGGAGACAGTTTGTTGAAGGATTTATTTTTGCTGGCGTCTTCCCCACGAACATCGCGGTCGGCCGTCGTTGCGAAATTTTTGTGACACTGACGTTTGCCCGGTGACAACGGCAAGTGTGCCGTTGCATATACGCGCCGCGCAACGAGCGCGGTCCGAGTTGTAAAGAACGTATGTCAGCCCCTGCCATGTCGAATGCGGCGCAGACCTTCGAGAGCGCCTCTGCACGCTCCAATCAGCAAGATGGCAACAGCTCTTCCCCTGCGCGATCATCATCCGTGACCGCCCTGCGCGGGCTCAGCAGGGAGCCACTCCTGCACTTCCTCGTTCTCGGTGGCCTGATCTTCGCGGCCGATGCCATCATCCACCCGCCGGCGAAGGACGAGAAGGTCATCACCGTGACCAAGGCCCTGCGCCAGTCCTTCATCGACACGTTCGACGAGGACAAGCAGCGGACCCCGAGCGAGGCCGAGCTGCAGAAGATGGTCGAGGCCTGGGTCGCCAGCGAAATCCTCTATCGGGAAGGCAAGACGCTCGGCGTCGACCGCGGCGACGAGATGATCCGCGACCGTGTCGCGTTCAAGCTGCAATATCTGATCTTCGATCAGGTGCGCGTGCCACAGCCGAGCGAGGAGCAGTTGCGCGCCTGGTTCGCCGACAATCATGCCCGGTTCGACGAGCCCGAGCGTGTCAGCTTCTTCATGACGCCACCCAGCGACGAGGCGACGGCGCGGCGCTATCTGGACGACATTCGCGAGCAGCGCGAATCCGAGGAGCTGCGCGATCAGACGCGCGCGATTCTCGACCGACCGGTGCCGAGCCTGGCCGCCGGCTTCGGCGACGGCTTCAGCGACGGCCTGCTCAAGGCGCCCCTCCAGGAATGGACCCTGCTGCAGTCGAAGGACGGGTGGCACGTGGTTCGTCTCGACGCCCGGAAGCCGGGCGCTCCGGCGAAGCTCGAGGACATCCGCGCCGAGGCGGCCAAGATCTGGCACACCGAAGAGACACGGAAACGGGCCTGGGAGGCGGTGAGCCGGCTCAAGGCCAACTACACGATCAGGTACGAGCCGTGACCGGCGCGCGCGCCCTGATCGCCATCGTGCTCGCGCTCGCAGCGCTGCTGCCCGGGCGGCCGGCGGCTGCGCATCAGGCGACGATCGCCGTGCTCGAGTTTCGCGAGATGCGCCCCGGCGCGTATATCGGGCGATGGACGACCTTGCCGAAGGATGGCGTCAACCGCATCGATCTCAAGATGCCCCCGCATTGCTACCTGCGCCTGCCGGAGCTCAATTGCGGCGACAAGGGCCTCGTCGGGCAGATGACGATCGCCAATCTCGGCGAGGACATGTCGGCCGCCATCATCCGCGTGACGTCGCTCGCTGGAGAGACGCGCAGCTACACGATCTCTGCGGCCAATCCGGTCGTGACCGTGCTGGGCACCGATGCGCCGACGCTCGACACCTGGCTCGAGCTCGCCAAGACATACGTCAATCTCGGCATTGACCACATCCTGCTCGGCGCCGATCATCTGCTGTTCGTGCTCGGGCTGATCTGGATCGTCCAGGGCGGCTGGCGCCTGCTCAAGACGATCACGGCTTTCACGATCGGCCATAGCGCCTCGCTGGCCGCAACGGCGTTCGGATGGATCGGCGTCGCCGAAGGGCCGCTCAACGCCTGCATCGCGCTCAGCATCGTGTTTGTCGGCGTCGAGATCGTCAAACAGCAGCGCGGCGAGACCGGGCTGACCGCCCGCTACCCATGGGCTGTCGCTTTCAGCTTCGGTCTGGTGCACGGCATCGGCTTCGCCAGTGCGCTCGCAGGCATCGGGCTCGAACGACGGATCCTGCCTGCGGCATTGCTCTTCTTCAATGTCGGCGTCGAGATCGGACAGGTCCTGTTCGTGCTGCTGGTGCTGGCGCTGATCTGGGCACATCGCCGCCTCGGCGCGGCGCTGCCGCGCTGGGGCGCCGAGCTGCCGGCCTATGCAATCGGCTCGGTATCGATGTTCTGGTTCCTGGGCCGCCTGGTGCGGGTTCTGGCGGCCGCATGATGACGAATGGGACGAACATGATCGCGCGCAAACTCCTGCACGCCGTGTTGGGTGCGGCGCTGCTCTCGCTGCTGACAGCGAATCCGAGCCTTGCCCACGAGCAGACGGGCGTCGGCGGCGGGCTGGCCAGCGGCCTGCTGCATCCCTTGACGGGGCTGGATCATCTGGTCGCGATGGTTGCAGTCGGCATCTGGGGCGCGCAGCTCGGCGGCGCGGCGATCTGGATCCTGCCGGTCGTCTTCCCGCTGGTGATGGCGTTCGGGGCCGTCCTGGGAATCCTCAAGGTCGGATTGCCCGTCCCGGAGCTCATCATCGCGCTGTCGGCGCTGGTGCTCGGGCTCGCGGTCGCGATCCGCATCCGTGTCCCGTTTGCAGTTGCGGCCATCATCGTTGCGATCTTCGCCATCTTTCACGGCCACGCGCACGGCGTCGAGCTTCCGACGGCGGCAAATCCCCTGGCCTATGGCTGCGGCTTCGTGGTCGCGACCGGTCTTCTCCACGCCTGCGGCATCACCATCGGCGCGCTCGCGCGCTGGCCCGGCGGCGAGCGCATCATCCAAGGCGTCGGAGCAGCCATCGCCGCGCTCGGCGGCTACTTCCTGGTCGCGAGCCTCGGAGTCGCGGCATGAGCACGTACCGCCGGACCGCCCTGCTCGCATCGGCGCTGCTGCTGACGCAAGCGCAGCTCGCCGATGCCCATATCGTGTCGGCCCGGCTCGGCGACTTCTACGCCGGCGCCCTGCACCCGCTGCTCGCGCTGCAGGACGTCGTGGTCTGGGTCGCCCTCGGGTTGCTGGCCGGCTCGCTCGGTACGGCGAGCGGACGCTGGCTCGTCGTGGTGTTCCCGCTCGGCTTGTGCACGGGGCTTGCACTCGCCGCCGGCTCTGGCGCAACGGCGGTGTCTCCACTCGGCGATGCCGCGACCATTCTGATTCTCGGGCTGCTGCTGGCGGCGGCCTTGCGCATTCCCGTGGTCCTGCTGAGCGTGATTGCATTCGTGCTCGGCGTGATGCGCGGCGCCGCCAATGCCGGCGAGCTCGTGCCGCAGACCGACCGCCTCCTCTACGCCGCCGGTCTCGCCAGTGTGGGCTACGTCACCATCACCCTCGTGATGGCGCTGGCGGTCACCTTCAGGCGTCCCGAGACCGAGCCGGTATCGAGCTGGCGCGGGATCGCGGTGCGCGCAGTCGGTGGCTGGGTCGCCGCAATCGGCCTGATGATGGCGGGACTATCGCTCGCAGCCTGAGCTGGCCTATGCTCGGGCGATCCGACCCCGCGAATTCCAGGGCTGCGTGACCGACGCCATCAACATCGTTACGATCGTCGTGCTGCTCCTGACCTGCGCCGGACTGATCTGGACAGATCTGCGCAGCGGGCTGCTGCCGGACTGGATGAATGCACTGGTCGCCGCCAGCGGCTTCGCAAGACTGGCGACGCTTGTCGATCTCCCCGAGGCACTGTGGAATTGCGCCGCAGCCCTCGCCCTCGGCTCGGCGCTGCTGCTGCTGCGGCTGCTCTACGCAATGGCCCGCGGCCGCCAAGGATTGGGCCTCGGCGACGTCAAGTTTCTGATGGCTGCGACGCTTTGGGCCGGCCTGCCAAATATGCCGATCCTGCTGCTCATCGCCGCGACGACGGCACTCGCCGCAGCGCTCGTCCTCTTCATCATGGGCCGCCGGCTGACAGGCCAAACGGCGCTGCCGTTCGGCCCGTTCCTCGTCCTCGGCCTGCTTGCCGTACTCGCTCTGCAGGCCACCGGGAGCGAATTGCTCGTGACCTTCTGAATGCGGTAAGCCGTGACCTCAACGCGCCCGCCGCGCCATCCGCTCGCGTCCGCCCGGCGGCGCAGGCGGGGTCATCGGTCCCGCCTGCACGTCGCCGCTGCCGGCTGTGCCGAGCTGCGGCATTTGCAGAGTGACGGTCTCCGGCGCCTTCAGCAGCGAGGCCTCACGCGGTCGCAGCGACTGCAGCACCCATCCCTCATGCGAGGCGCCGACCCGCAAGCGCAGCGATGCCTGCGACGACGCATCGACGAAGATGCCGAAGCTCTCCTCGTCGCCGATGACCGTGCCGACGAGCTGCAGGTTTGGTCGTTCCGGCTCTTGCGGCGGAGGCGGCGGCGCTCGCATGACCATGACGGGTGCGGCAACTGGTGGCGGCCGGCGCGAGGCCGAGAAGATCGGACGGTCGCGCGTCGCCGAGAGAGCGCTGATCGGAACATCCCACAGCGGGTTGGCACTCCTGCGCCCCGGGACTTGCGCGCTGGGCGCCTCGGAAACGGCCGGCGGGTCGGAGGCGCCGGGCGCGGCCTGCACGGGCGCAGCGGGCTCGAGACCATCCGCCGTCTCACCCCAGGCACGGCCGAGCGAAGCTGCAAGCACGCATACGGTCGCAACGGTGACGAGACCTGAACCGACGAACGATCGCATCACATCTTTCCCTGCCATTGGCCCGACACGGTGACCAGCACCGTCAGCCGCCCCACACCGCCGGCCGCGGCCGCCAGCGGTTGCTGCACGTGCAGCTGATCGACGAAGAGAAACGGCAATCCCGCTTCGAGATCATAGAGCAACTGCTGCAGCGCCGGCTGTTCGAGCTCGCAGCTGGCGACGACGCTGATCAGGTTCTCGTTGCCGCGCGCCGCCGGTAGCTCGACCTGGGTCGACAGCACGCTGCCGCCGGCCTTGCTGATCGCCTCCGTGAGGCGCTGCACCAGCGCCGCGCCCGCGATGGTGACCGTTCGTCCCTCGACGAACACCGATCCGCCCGGAGCCGTCGCGCTGTCCGAGGAGGAACTGCTGGCCGGCCGTTTGCGTCCCGAAAACTGCGCCAGTTGCGCGTTGGTGTCATTGAGCTGGTCGCGCTTGGCGACGAGATCGGCGACCGCTGCAGCACCAAGCCAGAGCAGTGCGACGATGGTCGCCGCATAGAGGATCGCAGAAGCGGCCGGCGAGTTCACGAAGATCCGGCGCAGCGATGTCGACCAGTTCATGCCCGGTCCCCGAAATAGGCGTTGATGCGCGCCTCGATATGGAAACGCTCGCCCGCTTCCCCGGCGGTGCGCGTCGTCGGCGCATAGAAGGTGGCGCGGCTGAACTGCGGCGACTGCTCGATCAGCCGGATCAGCGCGGGGGCGTCCTGGGTCAGGCCGGAGATCTGCAGCCGATCGTTCTCGACATGCATCTCGACGACATACGTCCCGTCGGGCAGAATCTTCGACAGCGTGTCGAGCACGATGACGCTGGCGGGACTGGTCTGCTTGCGCTTGGCGAGCAGCCCGTCGGCGGCGGTGGCGCCCATCGCGGGCCGCAGCGCCGCGCGCAGCCGCGTGACCTGCGCCTGCGCATCTTCGAGCTCGCCATCGAGATATCCGCCGATCAATGTTGTCGCGATCAGCAGCACGGCCGTGGTCGCAGCAACCGACAGCCAGCCGAGCTTGAGCACGCGCCCGAGATCGCGCCCGCCGGCAAGCGACGAGCGCAGCGACGTCTTGAAGATCTGGATCTGGCCGCCATCGGCTGAGTCGACATCGGCGGTGATGACGAGCCTGGCGGCGCCGACCTGATCGGCCAAGGCAAGCAAGGGCTGGACCAGAGCACGCGGCGTCGCCGCGAGCGTCAGCGCGATCCGATCCCCGGCTGCGCGCGGGGCGCTGCAACCGTAGAGGACCTGATCGAGATTCCACGGCGTCAACCTGCCGATCTGAGTCCGGATCATGCCATCGAGAAACGGCTCGGCCTGCCTCGGAAAGTCGAGCGGGCGGACCAGGACGCTCTCGGCGGCCAGATGGATTTCCAGCGCGGCGCCGCGCAACGTTCGCAGCCACTCCGGCGAGAGCCCGGCCTGCGCAGCGCCGGCCGCCGGATTCACCCTTGCCGGGGCCGGCATCGGCTTCACCTTCGCCTTCGGTTGCGCCTGAATCGTCAAGACGACGCTTTCTGTTCGGTCATGGCGGACCAGGACCTGCGGACGTCTGAGCTGCCGATCGGCCACGGCTTCGATCGCTGTCGCGACGCTGGCCGTCCATGCCGTCAGTCCGCGCTCGATCGCTTCGGTCAGCTTCATGGCATCCTCCGCGCCTGAAGCGCTCCCCTCGGTTGCGGCCCCTCGTCTTGGCGCGCCAGCAACCGATACGGCTCCTCGCCTTCGCCGGGAACGATCACCGCCGTCGCCGCATGACGAAGCCCGCCCGCCGGACCGACGAGGATGCGCAGCCGATAGGCCTTGCTCTTGCCCTTGGCAGCATCCTTCGCAACAGGACCGAGCGTCTTGGCCAGCGTATCGGCATCCTGTGACAGCGACGCCCTTGCGTTGAGGAAATCCTTCAAGATCAGCGGCGTCATTCCCGGCAATGCTGTAACGACCTCCGGTGCAGCGATCGTCGGATCGATTCCGGGAGAGCCGTTGAAGACGGTCACCAACGGAAGGGCCCGATCGACGAGCGATGCGGGAATGCCGAGGACGAGCGACAGCTCGCCGACATGCGCGAACGGCGCCATGCGCGGGACACGCTTGAGACCGGCCGCCGCATAGCGCGCCTCCTCCGCCTGGGCCTTGGCTGCATCGGATGGCTTGGAGCGCCACGCGACCACCCGCTCAGCATGATCCTTGGCGGCATCCCGGTCGACGCCCAGCGTGACGAAGAGGTTTTCGAGCATGTCCTTCGACGCCGTGTTGAGATCGATCCGCGCCGCTTCGTTGACGAACGAGACAGCAATGTCGTTGCCTGCAAGGGCCAGGCGGAAACCGCCCTGCCGCGGCCGCTCCTCATCCTTGGACAGCAGCAGACGATAGGCCGACAGTTCGATGGCCGCCGAGATCAGCGCATCGGCCTCGACCGCCTCGTCTTCGAGTCGCAGCAACCGCGCCGAGCTGCCCAGCTGCTGCGAGACGACCACGACGAGGGCCGCCAGCGCCGCGAGCATCCACAGCGCCGCGATCAGGATGAAGCCATCCTGCGCGCCGCGCCGGTCGGCAGAGCCATTGCTGAAGAAGCGAACGGGCATCAGTCGACCGGCTCGCTCTTGTTCGGTTGGGCCGGCTCGGCCACGGCTGGCTGGTTCGCGGTGCCGCCCGCTCCCGTATCGGCAAAACCGCCCCCCGGCGCATCGACCTGAATACGGACTGCGCTGACGAGTACGGCCGCGCCGCCACGGCTGTCGTCGTAGATCGTCATGCGGACGGCGGACGGCAGCTTGGTCGCATCGCGCCATTCCGTCGTCCAGGCCATCGTCCTGTCGGCATAGGCGAACGACATCCGGAACGGCGCCGACAGCAGCACCACGGGATCGACGAATTTGAAATGCTCGGCCACGGGCTGGCCGACCGACACGGGCTCGAACGCGGCACGCGAGCGCCGCAGAGCGCGCTCGCCCCTGCCCCCTTCCTCGCCGATGCGCACGATATCGAGGCCATGTCCCGCATTCGGACCAAACTCGGCGCGCACGAACACCGCCGAGACCTCGTCGCCCACGAACAACGGTCCCTTCTGCTCGCGATTGGCCGAAACAAACTGCGCGGCAGCGAAATCATCGCCGACCCGCCGCAGCGCGGCGGCCACCATCTCGGCGCGCTGCACGCGATCCAATCCGCGCTTCCATGCCGGCAGCCATTGCGACGTCACCGCAGCCAGCGCCGACAACACGATTCCGGCAATCGCGAGCGCGCCCAGCGCCTCGATCAGCGCAAAGCCCTGCTGTTTCGGTCGATCGGGTGGGACGCGCATCAGCGCGCTCCTCGCGCGAGGCGAACCGTCTGCACATCGGCGACGGCGCCCGAGCCGGTCTTCACACGCAAGGTCACTGCCTCCGGAATCCACTCGGTCTGCCCGGCCGGCTCATTCCAATCACCACCGAGCGGCCTGACCTGCAGCACCACCGCCCCGGAGCCGGAGCGCTGATCGATCCTGCCCGGCTGCAGCCGGCCGCGATCGGCCAGCATCGTTGCCAATGCCAGCCTCATGTCGGTGACCAGGGTGACATGCTGTTCGAGCTTGCGAACACTGGCCGCGTTGCGCGACACCACGGCGCCGATGGCGATGATCGACACGCTGACGATGGCAAGCGCGACGAGCACCTCGATCAGCGTGAAGCCTGCGTCACTCCGGTCGCCTATATCAACCATTGGCAAGCGCGCGCGAGACAATGTCGATCCTCCCCGTCAGCCAGTTCACCCTGATCTCCAGGCTCAGATCGGCGCGCGACAGGGTGATCGCGCCGCCGCAGGACAGGCCGTCAGGAAAGAAGCTGATCGTCGCCAGCACCGGCCGATGCTGGCAGCTGCGCGGCAACGTCGCCAGGAACGCGACGTCGTCGGGCAGCTTCAACGCAGCCGCGCCGCTGCCGGAGCGGATCAAGCGGCGCGACGTGTCGATCTCAGTGTCGACGCGCGTACCCGTCCGCATCGATGAGGCACGATCCGACTTCAACAGCGTCGCCGCCTGCAGCGCATAGGCCTGCAGCCGCGGTCGCGACGTCTGCCGCGGCAGATAAGGCAGCGCGACCGACGCCAGCAGCGCGACGATCGCGAGCACGCAGACCATCTCGAGCAGCGTGAAACCGCGCTGGCCGTCGTCACTCACTGCGCGCGCTCGTCTGCGTCGGCGTTCCCAGGACGATGTCCGCCGCCGTTCCGCTGCCGCCCTCCTGGCCATCGGCACCGTAGGACAGGATGTCATACGGGCCGTGGTCGCCCGGCGCGCGGTAGACATAGGCCGTATTCCACGGATCCTTCGGCACGGCACCGCCCTTGAGATAGGGGCCGTTCCAGGCGCTCAATCCGGCCGGCCGTTGCGCCAGCGCCGCGAGACCTTCCGAGGTCGAGGGGTAGCGGCCGGCATCGAGATAGAACAGATCGAGCGCCGCCGAGAAGCTCTGCAGTTGGATCCGCGCCGCCTTGGTCTTGGATTCGCTGAGATAGTTCAGAACGCGCGGACCGATCAGCCCCATGATCAGTCCGATGATCGTGATCACGACCAGCATCTCGACCAGCGTGAAGCCGCGCTCCTGTTCGCGCCCGGCCCTCGTGGCCGGCTCGATCTGCGTATCTGATCTCATGTCGTTCTCCTTGATGTCGGTCAGCCGACCAGTTGCGTCACCGAAAGCAGGGCCGTCATGATCGAGACGATCAGGCCCCCGACGACCACGCTGATCAGCAGAATGGCGGCGGGACCGACGATGCCGACGACACGGTCGAGTCCCCGCTGCAGCTTGGCTTCGTAGAATTCGGCGATCCGAGTCGACAGCGTCGGCAACTGGCCGGTCTCCTCGCCGAGCCGCAGCATGCGCAGCGCCATCGGCGGCAGCATGTTGTCGGCCGACAGCGCCTGGGACAGCTTGCCACCGTGACGGACGCGATCCGCCGCCGCCGACCATGGCGCGCGCGACGACGTCACCGCCATCACGTCGACAAGGATGCGCAGGGCAGCGCTCAGATTGACGCCGCAGCCGAGCAGCAGGCCGAGATTGCGACAGAACAGGCTGGTCCGATAGAACAGCAGGAGGCCGCCGATGCCGGGCGTCACCGCCAGCACACTGGTCAGGCCGGCGCGAACCGCGGGCTGACGCAACAGCCACCAGCCTGCCGCAAGCAGCGCCGCACAGCCGAACGTGATCGCAACTGCATTGGCGCGCAGCAGATCCGACATCGTCATGAAGAAGCCGAGCGCGGTATCGGCACGGCCGCCGAAGTCGCGCAGCACGGCGGAGAAGTTCGGCAGCACGGCCACGAGAAAGAACAGCATCACGCCGATCGCCGCGAGGAAGACGAAGGCGGGATATTGCATCGCGTCGGTCAGTTTGCGTCGCGTCGCCTCGGAACGCTCGCGTTCGCCGGCCAGCGCAGTCAGCACGTGGTCGAGCGTTCCCGACGCTTCGCCGACGCGCATCAGCGCGACATACATCGGCGAGAACAGCCGCGGCTGGGCAGCCGCCGCGTCGGCGAAGCTTTCGCCGGCCATGATCGCCGCGCGCAGCCGCGCCACCACGGGACGGAGGCGGCCGATGTCGGAATCGCCGGACAACAGATCGAGCGCGTCGTCGAGCCGCGCGCCGGCCTTGAGCAGCAGGGCCAGGTCACGCGTGAACGTGGTCACTTCAGCCGCGGACAGGGCGCCGAACGAGAGCCCGGACGCAGCCCCCGTCCGCTCCTTCTTCTCCTCCACGGTTTCGATCGGCAGCAGTTGCAGATACGAGATGCGCCGTTCGACCTCGCTGCGCGACGGCGCGACGAGAGATCCCACGACGATTTCACCGGACTGCGTCAACGCGCGATAGCGATAGCTCGGCACGATCCACCTCACCGCGCCACGAGGACACGAAGCAGCTCGGAGGCCGACGTGACACCCGCACGGCACTTGGCGACACCGTCATCGAGCATAGTCGTCATGCCTTCCCGGATCGCCAGCCGATCGATCGCGAGGCCGTCGGCACGATCCGCGATCAGCTCGCGCAGACCGCTGCTCAGCTCGAGCAGTTCGAACACACCAACCCGGCCTCGATAGCCGCTCTGGCCGCATCGCTCGCATCCCCTAGGGTGCCAGGTGATGTCGCCGGGGACGAGGCCAAGATGACCGAGGCGTGGGTCCTGGCGACAGGTGTCCTCATCGAGCGGCTTCGGCGTCTTGCAGTGATCGCAGAGCTGGCGCACCAACCGCTGCGCGATCACCGCGCGCAGGGTCGACCGCAACAAGAAGCCTTCGACGCCGAGGTCGAGCAGGCGCGGCACCGCCGCCGCGGCGGTTTCCGTGTGCAGCGTCGTCAGCACCAGATGGCCGGTCAGCGCAGCATGGACGGCGACATGCGCCGTCTCGCTGTCTCTGATTTCGCCGACCATGATGACGTCGGGATCCTGACGCACGAAGGAGCGCAGCGCGCTCGCAAATGTCAGCCCGATCGCCGGCTTGATCTGAGACTGATTGATGCCGGGGATCTCATATTCCACCGGATCCTCGACAGTGAGGATCTTGCGCTCCGGCGTGTTGAGCATGGACAGGATCGTCGCCAAGGTCGTGGTCTTGCCGCTGCCGGTGGGCCCCGTGATCACGATCATGCCGTGCGGCAGCGTGATCAGGCGCCGGAGTGCAGCGTCGTCGCGGGTCGCGAGGCCGAGGCGGCTCGCAACCAGCTGGGAGCGATCCTTCGGCAGGATGCGCAGCACCGCCGATTCCCCGTGCTGGGTCGGCATGACCGCGACGCGGACGTCGATTTCGGCCCGGCCGGCGCGAATGCGCGCCGCGCCGTCCTGCGGCAGGCGCCGCTCGGCGATGTTCAGACCGGCGACGATCTTGATGCGCGAGATCACTGCCTGCGGCAGCACGCCGGCCGGCGCCGCGATCGGACGCAACAGGCCGTCGACACGCAGCCTGACCACGAGGCCGGTCGAGAACGGCTCGATGTGGATGTCGCTGGCGCGCATCTCCACCGCCTTCTCGATCAGATCGTTCACCGCGCGGACGACCGGCGCGCCGCTGGCGAGATCGCGCAGACTTTCGATGTCGTCGTCACGGATCTCCTGTGCCGGCGAGATCTCGGCGTCGTCGGAATCGCCAAGCCGCTGGTCGAGGACGACGGCGATATCCTCATGCGAGGCGACCTTGAAGAGAGTCTGCGGGCCGAGCACCAGTTCGGCGGCCCGCCGCACCGCCTGATCGGTCGGATCGACCATCGCGAACACGGCGGCGCCGTCAGAATCTTTGTATGGATAGCCGAGCACCTCGCGGAGGAAGCGGTCGGAGAACTCGCTCACCGCGGGCAGTGCCGCCATCAGTTCGCGCAGCGCGACGCGCTCCAGTCCGGTGAAGCCGGCGACCTCCTCCGCGAAAACGTCAGCGGTCAGGCCGAACCTGTCCCAGAGCGCGATCTGCGTTTCGCCCGCAGCTCCGCCTTCGCCCGCCGCCTGGGGATGGCGCTCGCGAAGATAGGCATGAAATTGGGTCGACAGTGTACCGCTCATGGCGTGATCCGGATGGTCCCGTGCCGGGTCCAACGTCTCGGCACGCCGCTACTGGTGACCCACGTTATTGATCGCGAACATGACGGCTGTACGAATGCCGGAGGCGCCGACATTTCCGACACACATGCGGCGCAAAGGTCGGGCGGCAGCCGCCAATTATACATAAGTGTCATATTGGACCGCTATGCAGGCTGCGCGGTCAAAACGAGGCGCTGCTGCGTTTCGGCCGGTCAACACGAGTAGATCGGTAAGTCCATGTTTCGTATCGGCAATCGAAGCCAGTCCGCTGCGGTTGTCAGACCTGCCTCGCTGCTGGCGATTGCGGTGCTGCTCGCCTCCTGCAACATGGCAACGCTCAATTCCCAGGCCAGCGCGCCGGCCGATGTCGACGTCATCGACAAGGTGCGCTCGCTCGATATCCTGCCGCGCGACAATGGACCGGTCGCGTCGATCCAGGGACGCCCCGAGGTCGAGCGCGCGAGCGCGCGGACATATCAGGGGACCACGGTTCAGGAGGTCGCCGAGGTCAGGCCGCTTCCGGCGGCCGATGGCAAGGGCTATGACCTCAATTTCGAGAACACACCGATCGCAGTGGTCGCGAAGGTCGTGATCGGCGACATCCTCGGCGCGGGCTACTCGATCGATCCCCGCGTGCAGGGCAGCGTCAGCCTGGTGTCGGCGCGGCCGGTGCCGAAATCCGACATCCTGTTCGTGCTGGAGAGCGCGCTGCGCCTGTCCGGCGTCGTGCTGGTCCGTGAAGGCGGCGGCTACAAGCTGACCCCGCTCGGCGACGCCATCGGCGCCGGACGCGTCGACGGCGAGGCCGGCCGCGCCGAGCCCGGCTACGGCGTCTCCGTCGTGCCGCTGCAATATGTCGGTGCGCAGACGATCCTCAAGCTGATGGACAGCTTCGCGACCCGCGCCGGCAGCGTGCGCGCCGACACCACCCGGAACTTGCTTCTGATCCAGGGCACAGGAGCCGAGCGACGCTCCGCGATCGAAACCGTGATGAGCTTCGACGTCGACTGGATGCGCGGCCAGTCCGTCGGCATCTTCCCGGTCAGCAATTCGGCGCCAGAGCCGTTGATGGCGGAGCTGGAGAAGATCATGGACTCCGGCGAGAACGGATTGAGCCAGAATCTCGTCAAGCTGCAGGTCGTCAATCGCCTGAACGCGATCATGGTCGTGACGCGCAAGCCGGCGCTGCTGCAGAGCGCGGCCACCTGGATCCGCCGGCTCGATCAGGCCGACTCCGGGCGCACCAGCGTCCACGTCTACCGGGTCCGCTACGGCGACGCGCGCCAGCTCGCCAAGGTGCTCACCGACATGTTCGGCGGCGCCGGCTCGTCCTCCACCGACGGCACCGACGGCCAGACCGCGCCGGGGTCCGACGGCACCACGACGTCCGTCGCGGACCGGCTGTCCTTCAACACCAATGCAGCCGGCTCATCGAGTTCGAGCGCCAATCCGACGAGCAGGTCCCAGGGCGGTGGTCTCCCGAGCATGTCATCTTCGAGCACGTCGTCCTCCAGCAGTACGCCGTCCTCGACCGGGCTGGAGCCACGCAGCAGTGGTGCTGGCGGAGGCCAGGCCATCATGCCGAATGTCCGGATCACCCCGGACACGGTGAACAACTCGTTGCTCATCTATGCCGACCGCGAGAACTACCGCATCATCTCCAGCACGCTGCAGCAGCTCGACCAGCCAGTGCTGCAGGTCGGGATCGACGCCACGATTGCCGAAGTGACGCTCACCAACGAGCTGTCCTACGGCGTGCAGGCCTATCTTTCGAGCAAAGTGCTCGGCCTCGGGACCGACAAAGGGTCGATCACCAATACGCAAGCCACGTCGGTGGCCACGGCCACGACATCCGCGGCGACGACGGCCTTGATCAACCGCGCTCTGCCCGGCTTCAACTTCCTGATCGGACACGAAGCCTCGCCCAACATGATCCTCGACGCGCTCCATACCGTCACCAGCGTCAAGGTGCTCTCCAATCCCTCGCTGGTCGTGATCAACAACCAGACCGCCACCCTGCAGGTCGGCGACGTGGTGCCGGTATCGACCGGCAGCGCGACCGTACTGTCGTCGAGCAACACTGTCGTCAACACCATCGACTATCGCAACACCGGCATCATCCTGCGCGTCGTGCCGCGCATCGCCGCCAACGGCAATGTGCGGCTCGAGGTCGAGCAGGAGATCAGCAACGTCGCGGCCCAGACCGCCACGAGTCTCACGCCGACGGTGTCGCAGCGCAAGGTCAAGAGCGCCATCTCGGTCGCCAACGGCCAGACCGTGCTGCTGGCGGGCCTGATCAGCGAGCAGCAGACCGGCAATCGCAACGGCATTCCGGGCTTCGACGAGATTCCGGTTCTTGGCGATGCGTTCTCGCATCAGGGGAAGAAGGGCACACGCACCGAGCTCATCATCTTCATCCGGCCGCAGATCATTCGCGACGGCAGCGATGCGCATCAGGTGGCAGAAGAACTCCGTTCCAAGCTCCGCGGATCAGTCGGAGCGAGCATCACGGATGATTTGCGTGTCCGCACCACCCGTTGACCCCAGCCAAGTGATCCTGCCGACGATGGGGCGCCTCACCATCGCGTGCACCGCAGCCACCCTGCTGCTGGGAGCACTCGCCTCGCCCGTTCGCGCCGATTCGGTCAGCACCGCACGCATCGCCTATGCGCGCGGCGACTTCGTCCGCGCCGTGCGCGTGCTGACCCCGCCTGCCCTGCGCGGCGATCCACGCGCTCAGGCGATGCTCGGCTTCATGTATGAAAACGGCTTTGGAACCCCGCAGGCCTACGAGGTCGCGAGCGATCTCTATTGCCAGGCCGCCGCAGCCGGCAATCCGTTCGGCCAAGCGATGCTCGGCCTGATGTACGACAAGGGTCATGGCGTTCCACAGGACGTCGTGCTCGCCTACAAATGGCTGAACCTTGCTGCCGGACATGCCAAGTCGACCCAGCGCAGCTACTTCCTGCGGCTTCGCAACGCCGTCGCATCCAAAATGTCGGCCAGCCAGATCGCGCAAGGCCAAGCCCTCGCGCTGAGCTGGGTGCCCGGCCAGCTCTGACCAGTATCACCGGTCCATAGCCCGGCGAGCGCTGGCTCCCGACAGCAATGGAGTCAAGCTCCTGGCGGCACACGCGCTGCCAAGCTGGTGCTGTGACGTGCGTGTCCAGTATCCGCGCTGCTCGGCGCATTTCACAAAACCGAAGCAAGACCGACACCACGTTGCAATTTGTTGCCGCGATAGATCGTCGCAGGCAAGCGGCCATCAGCATGCGCGCCACCACCCTCCTCCGTCCGGAGATCTCATGACCAGAACAGTCACTCGGTCCAAGGCGCTCGCCCTTGCGACCACCGCCGTTTTCACCGCGACCAGCGTCGCACCAGCCTTCGCCGGGGCGGCGACCAGCACCCCGATCGAGCACGTCATCATCATCGTCGGCGAGAACCACACCTTCGACAATCTGTTCGGCACCTACAAGCCGAAGGCGGGTCAGACGATCGACAATCTGCTCAGCAAGGGAATCGTCAACGAAGACGGCACGCCGGGCCGGCATTTCAAGAAAGCGGAGCAACGGATCGGCCGCGACGAGGTTCGCTACACTGCCGAGACCGCGTCCACCGGCGCCTATGCGACACTTCCGCAGCCCTACACCACCTACGGGATCGGCCTGCCGCAGAACGTCCTCGACACCCGCTTCCCGGCCAATCTTCCCAACGGCCCGTACCAGATTTCGAAATACGTCTCCTATGCCGCCTACACCGGAGATCCGGTGCACCGCTTCTTCCAGATGTGGCAGGACATCGACGGCGGCAAGCACGACAAATTCGTGTGGGTCGAGCAGACCATCGGCACCGGCTCGAACGGTCAGCCCTATCCGGCCGGCGGGTTCAACCCGATGGAAGGCGCCATCTCGATGGGCTTCTACAATATGAACCCGTTCACCGACGCCGCCGGCAAGGCCCAGCCCGGTGACGCAGCGTTCTTCAAGCAGCTCGCCGACGAGTATGCGATCAGCGACAACTATCATCAGGCGATCATGGGCGGCACCGGAGCCAACTTCCAGGCGCTCGTGACCGGCCACGCCGCGTTCTTCACCAATCCCGAGACGCTGAACGGCGCCCCCGCCGTGCCCTACGCCAACCAGATCGAGAACCCGGATCCGGTTCCCGGCACCAACAACTACTACAAGCAGGACGGTTACAGCGGCGGCTCCTACGTCAATTGCTCGGACCCCAGCGCGCCCGGCGTCGCCGCCGTCAACGAGCAGCTTTTCAAGAACGGCGTCTATAGCAACAACTGCGCGCCGAACCACTATTATCTCGTCAACAACTACAGCATGTTCTGGAACCAGACCAGCGCCAAGCCGAATGCCCTCGGCTCGGACAAGTTCGTGCTGCCGCCGCAGAGCGCGCCGACCATCGCCGACGTGATGACCGCAAAAGGCGTGTCCTGGAAATACTACAGCGCCGACCGCGGTGACGATGCCACCACCTTCGCCAAGAGCGTCGACGGCGTGCCGCTGCTGTTCCACTCCTATTGCGGCATCTGCGACCCGCTCACCGGCTTCAACAACATCATGAAGAACCCCGCCGAGGAAGCCAAGCTGCAGAACTACGGCGCCTTCGTGAAGGACGTGCAGAACAACACGCTGCCCGCAGTGTCATTCGTGCGTCCGTTCGAGGCGCTCGCCGGGCATCCCGCCGATTCGACCACCGACCTCTACGAAAAATTCCTCGAGGCCCTGATCAATCGTGTCAAGGCCAACCCGCAGCTCTGGGCCAAGACCGCGATCTTCATCACGACGGACGAGGGCGGTGGCTACTATGACTCCGGCTATGTCCAGCCGGTGGACTTCCTCGGCGACGGCACCCGCATTCCCTTCATCCTGGTCTCGCCGCTGGCCAAGAAGGGTCATGTCGACCACACCTATTACGATCACGTCTCGCTGCTGAAATTCATCGAGCGCAACTGGCGGCTTCCCACGATCTCCGCCGTCAGCCGCGACCGGCTCCCCAATCCGATCCATGACCGGGACGACAACCGCTATGTCCCGAAGAACCGTCCTGCGATCGGCGACCTGATGAATCTGTTCGCCTTCGGCGATAACGATGGCGATCACGATCACGACGGCGGCTGGCATCATCACGACCACGGTGAGCACGGATACGGCGACGACCGCTGATCGACCGGGAGTCTGCCGCTGTCAAGAACAGCCCGCCGCACACATTGCGGCGGGCCATCTGCGCATTGCGCGCGGCGACGACATTGATGGTGCACCGAATTGCAACATCGTGACGCCGTCAGCGGATTGTCAGCCGATCGTCACGCCCCCGTTATCGAGCCTCCGCATCGTCCCGCCGCCGCTTGAATGAAGCTGCGCGGTGCAACCGAGGTCTTGGGGGATCTTGCAGAATGTCACTTCGATCATCTTTCAAATCTGCCTTTCATGAATTGCTCGCATTGTCCGTCACGGTGTCTTTGCTGGCGTTTTCCGCTGCCGCGCCGAGCCTTGCGCACGACCATGGCTTCGACGACGATGACGACAGCTACGCCATCGGCCTGTGGGGCGACCTGCCCTACTCCACGCTGCAGGCCACCGTCGGCGTCCCCAACCTGATCGCCGACATGAACGCCCATCGGCTGAAATTTACGGCGCACGATGGCGACCTGAAGCAGGGCTCCAATTCCGCCTGCGACGCCGGCCTCTACGCCCAGGCGCTCGCCTTCTTCAACAGCCTCGAGGCGCCCGCGATGTTCACCCCGGGCGACAATGACTGGGTCGATTGCGATCGCCCCTCGAATGGCGGCTTCAACTCGCGCGACCGGCTCGATTACGAGCGCAAGGTGTTCTTCTCGACGCCGTTCTCGCTCGGCCAGCGCAAGCTGCGCCAGGAGGTGCAGACCGATCCGCTGTGTCTGAGCGCCAACGGCACCAAGGTCGGCTGCGTCGAGAATCGCCGCTGGACCGTTGGCCGGGTCACCTACGCGACCCTCAACATCCAGGGATCCTGCAACAATCTCTGCGACACAAATCCCGATCCGGACGAATACAACGCGCGCAACGCGGCCGTGATTCTGTGGATGCAACAGACCTTCGCGGAAGCCAAGAGGCGCAACTCCGCCGCCGTGATGTTCATCACCCAGGGCAACCCGGGCTGGGACCAGGCCGATCCGACGCGCGCGCCGCTGCGCGATCCCAGGACGCTCGCCGAAACCGACGGGCAGCCCGATGGCTTCGTCAGCTTTCTGACCGCCTTGCGCACCGAAGTCGAGGCGTTCCGCAAGCCGGTCGCCTACGTCCACGGCGATTCCCATTACTTCCGGATCGACCAGCCCTTCCTCAACAGTGCCGGCCAGAGGCTTGAGAACTTCGTTCGCGTCGAAACGTTCGGCGACAATCAGGGCAACGGCAACAACGACGTGCGCTGGCTCAAGGTGACCGTCGATCCGCGCAGCCGCGACGTATTCTCCTTCCAGCCCGTCACGGTGCCGGCGAACCGCACCGCCGTGCCGGTGCCGACCCGCAACTGAGCCTCATGATGATCGGGTCGTCCAGCTTGGCTGGGCGACCCTTGTCTTTCGCCTCTTTCGCCGAGTTCTGAAGTCGGACTCAACCGAGCGACCGCAGCCAGGCCAGCCGGGCGATCGCCTGCGACGCCAGCCGCTGCATCAGATCGAGCCGGTCCGGTTCGGTCGCTCGCTCCGCATGCTCCAGATACGCGTCCGCGAGCGCCTCCGCCAGCACGGCTGCATCGGCTTGCGCGAGCCCAGCCGGCAGGCGCAACAGGTCCGCAACCTCCGATGCCATTGCCGCGGCTTCCTGCGCAAGCTCGCGCACGCGATCCGCCGGGCGGCCAGCGGCGCGCGCAGCCATCGCGTCGAGCAACTCGGCGAGTCGACGCTCCAGCCGGCCGGCGTCGATCGTGCCGGCGTCCGACGCCACCGACGCCGCGCGCCTGGCGTCGGTCTCAAGATGATAGGCACGGCGCCGCTCCTTGCGCAGCGTCGCGACATGACCGAGTTCCTCTCGCGCCATCGCCTCGGACGCCCTCTTGACCTCGGGATCATCGGCAAATGCCGCGAGATAGGACCAGAACGCGAAGGCCCGCTCCTCGTTGCGCACCGCCATCGACAGCGCGCGGTACGGCGTCATCAGCCGCGAGGCCTGGATTTCGCGCGTCGCCTCGGGCTCAAAGGTCTCCGGCGGCTGCCAGCGCACCAGCGACGCATCGGGGGCACGCCCCGTTCGTGCTTGCGACCATTGCGCGACACTGTCGACATGCTCGCGCTCGGCCGCGGCCAGCCTCGCGAAGACAGCGGCCAGATCGAGCCGGCCTTGACGCTGCATCTCTCCGGACAGCTCGTCGTAGCGATCGGCCGCCTCCTGCTCCATCGCATTGGCGAGCGCGAACAGCTCGTCGATCGAATGCAGGTTCCCGGCCGGTTCCGACTTGAGCGAGAGCGTGCGTGTCAACAACATATGATGGTCCGCCTGATTGTCCTGGCTTGTTTGATCCAGCGCAACGTCCGTCGGATTGCGACCCACTAGACAACCGGCACGATAAGGAGTCAATTTAGCCCGACTCTATTTGCTCAGGGATTGTCAATGGCGACGATCCTTCCTTCCCCGAAACAGTCCTGACTGGAATACGGCCCCTTCGCGGGCCGTCCGTTCCGCTTGAGGTGATCATGGTTGCGAGTGATGTCGCCACCAATCGGTGGCGCATGCCTGCTATCCTGGTAGCAATCCTCATCGGGCTCTGCGCGATCGCGGCCCCGCGCGCAGCACATGCGGCCGGCGATCTCGCAACCTACCTCTCGAAGATCACGCCGGGTGAGCTGTTCCCGGATGCGGATCGTTTCGGCGTGCCGCAAGGCGAGCCGCCGATCATGCCGGTGTATCGCGGCGATCAGCTCAAGGGTTACGTCTATCTCAACTCCGATTTCGCCAATTCCGTCGGCTATTCGGGCAAGCCGATCCACATCCTCGTCGGCATCGATCCCAAGGGCGTCATCACCGGGCTGAAGCTGGTCGATCACAAAGAGCCGATCGTGCTGATCGGCATTCCCCAGCCACGCATCGTTGCCGCACTCAACGGCCTGCTCGGCAAGGACATGATGCCGATTGCGCAAGGCGCGGAACATGCGCCGCAGGCCGACATCGTCTCAGGTGCCACGGTCACCGTGCTGGTGATGCACGACAGCATCGTGCGCGCCGCCACGCGCCTGATCCGCAGCGGCCGCATCGGCGCCGGCTCAGCGGCGAGCGCCGCCGGAGCGCAGCCCGGCGTGACCAAGACGGTCGATCCCGACAAGAGCGAGATCCGCGACTGGAGCAGCCTGCTCGGCGACGGCTCGGTGCGGCGCCTGCATCTCAGCATCGGCGACGTCAACGACGCGTTCGCCAAGTCGGGCAATGCGGCGGCGGCGCAAAATCCGGAGCCCGGCGATGCCGGCGACACCTTCATCGATCTCTATGTGGCGATGGCCAGCGTGCCCACCATCGGCCGCAGCCTGCTCGGCGACGAGGGCTATCAGCGACTCAAGCAGCGATTGCAGCCCGGACAGCAGGCGATCGTCGTCGCCGGCGACGGCGTCTACTCGTTCAAGGGCTCCGCTTATGTCCGAGGCGGCATCTTCGACCGTATCGAGGTGCTGCAGGAGGGCGGAAGCACACGGTTCCGCGACAAGAACCACATGCGACTCGGTGCGCTGGCCGCCGCCGGCGCCCCTGCCCTGCGCGAGATCGGACTGTTCGTCACGCCGCCCGAATTCACGCTCGACCCGACCGAGCCATGGCAGCTCCAGCTCCTGGTGCAACGAAGCACAGGCAGCCACGACAAGGCGTTCCTGACATTCGATGTCGACTACACGGTGCCCGACGCCTACTTGAAGCAGCAGACGCGCCCCGCTGTGTCGGCAGCGAAGGCGACGTCCGCGCGTCCCGCCCCGACCACGGCGCAACCGGTCGCCGACGACACCGAGGAGCCGTTATGGATGCGCATCTGGCGCTCGCAGACGGTCTCCATCGGCATCACCGCGCTGGCGCTGGCCGCGCTCACAGGGATCTTCTTCTTCCAGAACATTTTGGTGCGCCGTCCCCGGCTCTACACCTCGGTGCGCCGCGCCTATCTGCTGTTCGTGCTGGTCTGGCTCGGCTGGTACGCCAACGCCCAGCTCTCGGTCGTCAACGTCGTCACCTTTGTCAACGCGCTGCTGACCGGCTTCCATTGGGAGTTCTTCCTCGCGGCGCCCTTGATCTTCATCCTGTGGGCGGCAACGGCGGCTGGACTGCTGTTCTGGGGCCGCGGGCCGTTCTGCGGCTGGCTCTGTCCGTTCGGCGCGCTGCAGGAGCTGACCAACACAGTGGCAAAATGGCTCAAGGTGCCGCAGATCACGGTGCCCTGGGGGCTGCATGAGCGGCTGTGGCCAATCAAATACATCATCTTCCTCGGCCTGTTCGGCCTGTCGCTCTATTCGGTCGCGCTCGCCGAGCAGGTCGCGGAGGTCGAGCCGTTCAAGACCGCGATCATCCTGAAATTCTCGCGCAGCTGGCCGTTCGTGCTGTATGCCGCGGCGCTGCTCGGCATCGGCCTGTTCATCGAACGCTTCTTCTGCCGCTATCTCTGCCCGCTGGGCGCCGCGCTGGCGATTCCCGGACGCATCCGCACCTTCGAATGGCTGCGTCGCTGGAAGGAGTGCGGCTCGCCCTGCCAGCGCTGCGCCAAGGAATGTCCGGTGCAGTCGATCCATCCCGAGGGACACATCAATGTCAATGAATGCATCTACTGCATGCATTGCCAGGAGCTTTACTACGACGATCAGCGCTGTCCGCACATGATCCAGGTCCGGCTCAAGCGCGAGAAGTTCGAGGCGATGTCATCGCCGTCGATGCGCGCCGCCAAATCCGGTCCGAAGACCGTGATCACCCATGCCGGTCGGCCGACGACGGCGCCGGCCCAATCCAACGATCTCACTCATCCATCATAAGGAGACGACGATGGCGCACGACGACGACCAGACGAAACTCAGCCGCCGACAGATCGTCGGCACCGCCGCGCTCGGCGCGGCCGGCGTGGCCGGCAGCATCGGCCTCGGCAAGAGCATCGAGACCACACCGGCCGCGGCGCAGGCGCGAGCTGGACAGAGCGGGGGCAAGGCCGAGGTCGCGCCGGGTCAGCTCGACGAATACTACGTCTTCTTCTCCAGCGGCCAGACCGGCGAGCTTCGCATCGTCGGCATGCCGTCGATGCGCGAGCTGATGCGCATCCCGGTCTTCAACCGGTGCAGCGCCACCGGCTGGGGCCAGACCAACGAGAGCCGCAAGATCATGACCGAGGGGCTGCTGCCCGAGACGCGCGAGCGGCTCAAGGACAGGCTCGGCATCTGGATGAACGGCGACTGCCACCATCCACACATGTCGTTCACCAACGGCACCTATGACGGCCGCTACGTCTTCATCAACGACAAGGCCAACACCCGCCTCGCCCGCATTCGCACCGACGTGATGAAATGCGACAAGATCATCGAGCTGCCGAACCAGTACACCATCCACGGCATGCGTCCGCAGAAGTTCCCGCGCACCGGTTACGTTTTCTGCAACGGCGAATATGAGGTGCCGCTGCCGAACGACGGCAAGGTGCTCGACGACAAGTCGAAATACTGGTCGATGTTCTCGGCCGTCGACGGCGACACCATGAAGGTCGCCTGGCAGGTGATCGTCGACGGCAATCTCGACAACACCGACTGCGACTACCAGGGCAAATATGCGTTCTCGACCTGCTACAACTCTGAGAAGGGCGTCACCCTGGCCGAGATGACGGCAAGCGAACAGGACTGGGTCACGATCTTCAACATCAAGCGCATCGAGGAGGCCGTCAAGAAGGGCGACTTCAAGGAGATGAACGGCGTTCCCGTGATCGACGGCCGCAAAGGATCGCCTTACACGCGCTACGTGCCGGTCTCCAACAGTCCGCATGGCCTCAACACGGCCCCCGATGGCATCCACGTCGTCGCCAATGGCAAGCTGGCGCCGACGGTCACGGTGATCGACGTCCGCCTGATCGACAACCTGTTCGACGACAAGATCAAGCCGCGCGACGTCGTCGTGGCCGAGCCGGAGCTCGGCCTCGGGCCGCTGCACACCGCCTTCGACGGCCGGGGCAACGCCTACACTACGCTGTTCCTTGACAGCCAGGTCTGCAAATGGAGCCTCGATCTCGCCAAGCGCGCCTTCAAGGGCGAGAAGGTCAACCCCATCATCCAGAAGCTCGACGTCCACTATCAGCCGGGCCACAACCACGCCTCGATGGGCGAGACCAAGGAAGCCGACGGCAAATGGCTGCTGTCGCTGAACAAGTTCTCCAAGGATCGCTTCCTGAATGTCGGCCCGCTCAAGCCGGAGAACGACCAGCTGATCGACATCTCCGGCGACAAGATGGAGCTGGTGCATGACGGCCCGAGCTTCGCTGAGCCGCATGACGCCGTGATCGTGCACCGCTCCAAGCTCGAGGGCCGCGTGACCTCGATCTGGAAACGCGACGACCCGTTCTTCGCCGACGCCCGCAAGCAGGCCGCAGCCGACGGCGTCACGCTGGAGAGCGACGCCAAGGTGATCCGCGACGGCAACAAGGTGCGCGTCTACATGTGGTCCAGCGCGCCCGCCTACGCGCTCGAGAAGTTCGAGGTCAAGCAGGGCGACGAGGTGACGGTCTATGTCACCAACATCGACGACGTCGAGGATCTGGTGCACGGCTTCTGCATCGTCAACTACGGCGTCAACATGGAGATCGATCCGCAGCAGACCTCGTCGGTGACGTTCATCGCCGACAAGCCCGGCGTGTACTGGTATTTCTGCACATGGTTCTGCCACGCCATGCACATGGAAATGCGCGGACGCATGCTGGTCTCGCCGCGGAACGCGTGAGCGATGCGGCGCATGCGCCATATCAAGACTCTGGGGCTGGCGGCGCTCGTCGTCGCCGGCCTGCCCTTCTACGCCCGGGCGGCGACTCTGCAGGTCGGAGCTGACAACACCGACCTGCAGGCCCTGCTCGACCGCGCCGCCGACGGCGACGAGATCGCGCTCGCCACCGGCACCTATCGCGGACCGCTACGGATCAGCCACCGCTTGACGCTGGCTGGGGCTCCGGGCGCCGTGATCAGCGGTGGTGGCGAGGGCAGCGTCATCACCGTGGCGGCGCCGGGCACCGTCATTCGCGGCCTCGCGATCGACGGATCCGGCCGCGCGCTGGAGAAGATGGATTCCGGCATCTTCGTCGAGCAGGCCGCGCACGACGCAGTGATCGAGAACAACCGCATTGAAGGCAATCTGTTCGGCGTCTATCTGCACGGATCAGCCAATGCCATGGTCCGCCACAACAGCATCATCGGCCTGCGCGCGACGCGCGGCGGCGTCACCGGCAACGGCGTCTCCGTCTGGAACGCGCCGGGCGCCAAGGTGATCGACAACCAATTCCGGTACGGCCGCGATGGCGTGTTCGCCATCACCAGCCGCAACAACGTCTTCAGCGGCAATCGCTTCAGCGACCTGCGCTTCGCGGTCCACTTCATGTACACCAACGACAGCGAAATCTCCGGCAACGTCTCGACCCGCAACATCATCGGCTATGCGATGATGTTCTCCAAGGCGCTCGTCGTGAGGGATAACGTCTCGGATCACGACCGCGACCGCGGCTTGCTGTTCAACGCGGCCAACGGCTCGCAGATCGCCGGCAACAGCGTGATCGGTGGGCTGCAGCCGGCAGAGCGCTGGGCCACCGCGGAGAACCGCGGCACCGACGAAGGCGTGCCGCAGGCCGATGCGAGCACGGCCACGCCGACCGCCGGCGCCCGTCCCGGTCCCGAGAAATGCGTGTTCATCTACAACACCAACAACAACCATATCACCGACAACTGGTTCGAGGGCTGCGAGATCGGCGTTCACTTCACCGCCGGCTCCGAGGGCAACGACATCAGGGGCAATGCCTTCGTCAACAATGCCAGCCAGATCAAGTATGTCGGCACCCGCCATCTCGACTGGTCGAAAGACGGCCGCGGCAATTATTGGAGCGACAACCCGGGCTTCGACCTCAACGGCGACGGCGTTGCCGACACCGCCTACCGGCCGAATGATCTGATCGACCGCGTGCTGTGGACCGCGCCGGCCGCCAAGGTCCTGATCAACAGTCCGGCCGTGCAGGTGATCCGCTGGGCACAGGCGCAGTTCCCGGCGATCCTGCCCGGCGGCGTGGTCGACAGCCATCCGCTGATGTCGCCACCGCCGGCGCGCCGCACTGCCGCTAGGAGCAGCGCCCGATGAGCGCGACCGTCCATATCGCCGACGTGATCAAGCACTACGGCAAGGTCGAAGCCGTCAAGGGCGTGTCGTTCGATCTCGCGGCCGGGGAGATGGTGGCCCTGATCGGCCACAACGGCGCCGGCAAGACCACGCTGATGAAGATGATGCTCGGCCTGATCCGACCGACCAAGGGCGCGATCGCGCTGCTCGGCGAAAACCCGGCCGCGGGCGAGTTCTCCTCGCGGCGTCGGCTCGGCTATCTGCCGGAGAACGTCGCCTTCGATGCCGCGCTCACCGGCCGCGAGACGCAGAGCTTCTACGCCCGCCTCAAGCGCGAGCCTGTGAAGGGCGCGCTGGCGCTGCTCGATGTCGTCGGGCTGGGCGACGCTGCCGGACGCCGCGTCAATACCTACTCGAAGGGCATGCGCCAGCGCCTCGGCTTGGCACAGGCGCTGATCGGCCGGCCACGCGTGCTGCTGCTGGACGAGCCGACCACCGGTCTCGATCCCGAGCTGCGCCAGACGTTCTACGAGGTGATCCAGAAGCTCGCCGCCGAGGGCACGACGGTGCTGCTGTCATCGCATGCGCTGACCGAGCTGGAGGAGCGGGCCGGCCGTGTCATCATCATGAACAAGGGACTCAAGGTCGCCGACGGCACGCTCGACGAACTGCGCCGCCTCGCGCGACTGCCGACCCGGATCCGGGTCAAGGTCGCTGAGCTGCCGCCATCCGGCCGGCCCTCGTGGCTGCCAGAGACGACCTCCTATCGTCGGGTCAATGGCCACATCGTCGAGATCGACGCGGCGCCGGACGAGAAGATCGCTCTGCTGCGCCGTGCGACGGCCGACGGCACCGCCGTGCAGGATCTCGAGCTCATCCCGCCCAATCTCGACGAGCTCTACGCGCATTTCCTGCGCCACGCGGAGCGTTCGCAATGAATGCCGTGATCACCATCGCCGCGAAGGAAATCCAGCAGGCGATCCGCAACCGCTGGGTGCTGGCGTCGACCCTGCTGCTGGCAGGGCTCGCGCTGTCGCTGACCTTTCTCGGCAGCGCACCGACCGGCACCGTGGGCGCGCGCGCGCTCGACGTCGTCATCGTCAGCCTGTCGAGCCTGACCATCTTCCTGATCCCGCTGATCGCGCTTCTGATCTCGCACGACGCCATCGTCGGCGACATGGAGCGCGGCACCATGCTGCTGCTGCTCAGCTATCCCGTGGCGCGCTGGCAGGTGCTGCTCGGCAAGTTCCTCGGTCATCTCGCGGTGCTCGCCTTCGCGACCTGCCTCGGCTATGGCGCCGCTGCCGTAGCGCTGCTGATCGCCGGCAGTCACTTCGACAGTGACGGGCTCGCGGCCTTCGCCGCGATGATCGGCTCCTCCGTTCTGCTTGGCGCGGTGTTCGTCGCGATCGGCTATCTCGTCAGCGCAGTGGTGCGCGACCGCGGCACCGCAGCGGGGGTCAGCATCGGTCTGTGGCTCGTGCTCGTCCTGATCTACGACATGGCGCTGCTCGGCCTTCTCGTGATCGATCAGGGCCGCAACGTTTCCAGCGGCGTGCTCAGCGCGCTGCTGCTGCTCAACCCGACCGACGCCTACCGGCTGTTCAACCTGACCGGCTTCGCCAATGTCAGCCTGTTCTCCGGCATGGCCGGGCTCGCCGGCAGCAGCACGCTGTCGGTGCAGGTGTTGCTCACAGCGCTGGTGCTTTGGACGTTGGTGCCGCTCGCCGGCGCCGCGCTGGCCTTCTCCCGGAGGGAGCTATGAAACGCCTCGCTTTCGCCGGCTTGCTCATCGCCGCCTTTGCGCTTGCCGCCTGCAACGACAGGCAGGCGGCCGCGCCGCCGCCGCCGATCAAGCTGACGGCGGAGGCGATCGGGCATTATTGCGGCATGAATCTGCTCGAGCATTCTGGCCCCAAGGGACAGATCTTCGCCGCCAGCCTGATCGAGCCGGTGTGGTTCTCCTCCGCGCGTGACGCCATCGCCTTCACGATGCTGCCCGACGAGCCCAAGGACATCCAGGCGATCTACGTCTCCGACATGGGCAAAGCCGCGAGCTGGGACAATCCGGGCGCCGACAATTGGGTCGAGGCGCGCAAGGCGGTGTTCGTGATCGGCAGCCGGGTCAGGAGCGGCATGGGCAGCGACGAGGCGGTGCCGTTCTCGGATCGGACCGCGGCCGAGCGGTTCGCTGCCGAGCACGGCGGCCGCATCGTCGGCTTCACCGAGGTGCCCCGCGACTACGTGCTGAGCTCCGCCGACGACAACGCCGGTCTGGCCGAGCCGGGTTCGAAGCAAACCACGGGAGTCCAGCGATGACACTTCACCTCTCGCGCCGGCGCTTCATCCGCATCAGCGCCGCATCGGCGGGCCTCGCGGTTGCTCCTTCCTGGGCGCAGGCGGCCGACAGCACAAGCGGATCGGTCGAATGGCGCGGCACGCTGCTCGGCGCCGTCGCCACGATCAAGCTTCATCACCGCGACCGGCAGGAAGCCGAACGGCTGATCACGGTGTCGATCGGCGAAGCCCGGCGGCTCGAGCGCCTGTTCAGCCTGTATCTGGAGCAATCGGCGCTGGTGACGCTGAACCGCACCGGCGTGCTGGTGGACCCCGCGCCCGAGCTGGTCGACATCCTCACACGCTCGCAGCGCTACGCCGCGATGACCGACGGCCGCTTCGACCCGACGGTGCAACCGCTGTGGACGCTCTATGCTGATCATTTTTCGCGCCCGAATGCCAATCCCGACGGGCCGCCGCAAGCGGCCGTGCAAGAGGCGCTGGCGCGGGTCGGCCATCAGCGGCTGAGCGTCAGCCGCGATCGCATCGTCATGCCGCGCGGCATGGCGCTCACCCTCAATGGCATCGCGCAGGGCTATGTCACGGACCGGATCGTCGAGCTCCTGCGCAGCGAGGGCGTGCAGCACAGCCTGGTCGACATGGGCGAAGCCCGCGCCATCGGCGCGCGGCCGGACGCTCAGCCCTGGGAGATCGCAATCGCCGATCCGGACATTCCCGACCGGACCGCTGCACTGCTTCCGATCATCGATCGCGCCGTATCGACATCGGGCGCCTATGGCTTCCGCTTCGATCCGCGAGGCCGCTTCAATCATCTGTTCGATCCGCACGACGGCGGCTGTGCGCAGCGCTATCGCAGCGTGACCACGGTCGCCGGCAATGCAACGGCGGCAGACGCGCTCTCGACCGCCTTCAGCCTGATGTCGGAGCCTGAGATTCGTGCCCTGCTGCCCCGCACCGAGGTCGAACGTGTCCACCTGATCGACGCGACCGGAGCGACAGTCGAGCTTGTCGCTTGAATTAGCGGCCGAATCAGTCGAGAGCGCGGCTAGAGGATAACGGTCGCCGGTCGAAGGCTGCACCGCTTGCTGCTAGGACCTGATGCGCGCTGGCGCGGCTGCCTCGTCAAAATCGCGCGGCCATCTCGACGAGCCGCCTGTGCGCCCGCTCACGCGCCACGCCGGTGTGCGCCGCCGGCCCGCTGGTCGGCCCGATCGCCACGAAGTGCAGGTCGCGAAGCCCCATGAAGCGCAGCGCCTCGCGCAGATAGGGCGTCGCGAGGTCGGTGCGCCCCCGGCTGATGCCGGTGGTGAAGTCGCCGCCGCTGGCGAGGATCACCAGCGTCGGACGATCCTTCAGAAGCGGCAGGTAGCCACGCGACGGATCGAAGCGAAAGGTGAGGCCCGGCTGATTGATGATGTCGAGCCAGTGCTTGAGTTTGTAGGGAATGCCGAAATTCCACATCGGCGTCGAGATCACGACGCGCTCGGCCAGATCGAGCCGCACTGCCATGCGCTCGGCCACAGCGAACGCCCGGCGCTGGCCGTCGGTGAAGGCGCGGCCGCCCATGCGGGCATATTTCGCCTGCAGGATCTCGCCGTCGAACTCGGGCAGACTCTCGCGCCACAGATTCATCTCGTCGACGTCCCAACCCGGCCGCGCCTGCCTGAAGCGGTCCAGGAAGGCGCGCGCGCCGGTGCTGGATTCCGAATCTGCCCGCGGCGAGGCGACGAGATGCAGCAGCTTTGGCATGCCTCACCCCAGCGCCCTGATCACCGCGTCGGCCGTGGTCACGACAGCAACATTCTGCATGGCGAAGTTGATCGACGCATTGTGCCAGTCCGCGTTCATGGTCGAGCAGCAATCCTCCGGCACCACGATGAAATAGCCCTTGTCGGCCCCGGTGCGCGCGGTGTGCTCGACCGACATGTTGGTCCAGGCGCCGGTATTGATGAGGACGTCGCGCCCCGTCGCCTTGAGAATCGTCTCGAGCCGCGTGCCTTCCCACGCGCTCATGCGCATCTTCTCGACGACGAAGTCCCCGCCCCTCGGCTCCAGCCCGGCGACCGGCGCAGCCCCCCAGCTGCCGCGCACCATCGCCTTGCTGTCGACCACCCCCTCGAACAGCGGCGCATTCAGGGTCACGCCGGGCGCGCCGGGCTCGACCACGAACCAGACGTGAATGATGACGACGCCGCGCGCGCGGGCGACCTCGGCAAGCCGCCGGACGTTGTCGACCACGCGCTGCTGCTTGGCATGACCGGGCGCGCCGGAATCCGCGAAGGCGCCACCGTCCATGATGACGTCGTTCTGCAGATCCTGGATGATCATCGCGCAGCGGCGCGGATCGAGCTGCATGTCGCCAGATGCCAGCTGCGGCGCCGATGGCGCGGACGTCGCGCTGGACATCGCCAGACCTGCCGTTGACGCCCCTCGACTTCGCGCGCTCATATACGGCTCGTGGCGCGGACCGACCTTGGTCGCGATCGCATAGACCGAATGGGTCGCGGTGAGATAGAGCGTGCGAAACTCGGGACCGCCCCAGGCGAGATTGGCGACGAGCTCCGGCACGCGCACCTTGCCGAGCAGTTCGCCCGTAGGCGCATAGACCCAGACGCCGCCGGGTGCGGTGACCCAGACATTGCCGCGCTGGTCGCATTTCATGCCGTCGGGCACGCCTGGCTCGAGCTCGGAGCGGATGCCGCTGGCAAAGACGCGCCCGTTCGCCAGCGCACCATCGCCGCCGACGTCGAACACGCGGATCACCGCCTGCACCGTATCGTTGACGTAAAGCAGCTTCTCGTCCGGGGAAAAGCACAGCCCGTTGGGCTGGTCGAACAGATGGCGGTCAACCAGAAGCCGCGGCGGACCGCCGCCCGGCGGCACCCGGTACACGCCCTGGAAGCCGAGCTGGCGCGGCCGCTCCACACCGTAGACCGGCATGCGGCCATACCACGGGTCGGAGAAGTAGATCGCCCCGCTGGAGTGGACGCACACGTCGTTGGGGCTGTTCAGCTCCTGGTTCTCGAAATGCGATGCCAGGATCTCGCGGCGGCCGTCGGGCCGCTCGCGCACCAGCGACGACGTCGCGTGTTCGCAGACGATCAGGTTGAGCTCGGCATCATAGGTCATGCCGTTGCACTTGTTCGAGGGCCGCCGCATCTCGACCACGCCGCGCTTCGCATCCCAGCGGCGGCGGACATCAGCCGGCATGTCGGAGAACAGCAGGAACTGCTCGACGGGATGCCAGATCGGCCCCTCGGTGAACTCGAAGCCGGTCGCGACCTGCGCCACCGGCGCATACGGATCGATCAGAGTTTCGAATTCACTGCGCAACGTCACGTGGGTCATGGGGGCACCTTGTGCTGCTCACGCCGGAAACCAGTGCCGCTGCGGCAGCGACTGCACCAGCGGCCCCGGCACCTGGTCGTGCAGCCGTCCCACCACCACACCGCCTTCGATCTTGGCGGGACGATCGTGCACCGGCAGCAGATAGCGCGAACTCGACAGCAGCTTCTTGATCGCTGCCTTCTCGGCGCGTTTTGTCGTGCCGTGATTGCCGGTGGTGCGCGGCTCCCCATCCTGGATCTCGTTGAACGGCGTCACGATCTGGTCGTTGAAGTCGTAGATGACGTCGCCGCAGATGGTAGCGATGCCATCGGCAGTGTGGACGTGGATGTTCATCGAGCCTTCGGTATGGGCATTCGCAGCGTCGCAATAGACGCCCGGCATCAGCTCGACCGGGCCGGTGAGCTCGAGGTCGAGGAAACGCAGCGCGCTCTTGGTGTGCAGCCGGTCGATCAGATGCTTGATGTCGGGCGCCGGATATTGCGGATGCATCAGGCCGGACACCGAGTATTCGAGCTCGCGGCGGTTGAGCACGACCGTCGTGTTCATCGGGAACAGATCGTCCTTCCCGGCGTGATCGATGTGCAGATGGGTGTGGCAGACGTAGCGGACATCGCCCATGCGCACGCCGTGCCGCGCCAATTGGTTCTCGATCATGTTCTCATGGTACTGCAGCCCGCGCATGCCCAGCGTCTCCATGATCTGGTTGGAGCGGTAGCCGGTATCGACCACGACCGGATACGGCCCGCCGAGGATCAGGAAGCCGAGCGTCAGCACCCGGCGGGTGCGGCCGCAATCACGGCCGAGCACAAGGAAGCTCGATTCCAATTCGATATCACCATAGTCGAGAACCTTGATTTCCAGCGCCATGAGCGTTCCCTGTTGCTTTTGTTGTCGTTGCAGGCGGTATCATCCCAGCCGATAGACGCGCTGCGCCGTCCCTCCCATGACCTGCGCGCGCGCATGCTCGTCGAGGTCCCGGATGGCAGCCTCATAGGCCCCCACCAGTACGCGATAGTCGGTCCAGAGCTTCTCGATCGGAAAGTTCGAGCCGAACAGGCAGCGCTCGGGGCCGAACATTCCGACCGTCTCCCGCACCACGTCGGCGACATGCGCCGGATCGTTGCGGCGAATGAAGGTGCCGAGGCCCGAGAGCTTGCTGACGACATTGCTGCAGCTCGCCAGCCGCTGCATGCCGGCTCGCCATCGATCGCGACCGCGCGTGGACAGATCCTCCAGCATGCCGGCATGCTGGAGGATGAAGGTCACCGACGGACAGCTCTCGGCGAGCGCTGCGGCGCCCGCCATCTGCGGCGCGAAGACCTGCAGGTCGAAGGACCAGCCGTAGTCGGCGAGCCGCGCGATGTTGGCGCGGATATGGGTATCGCTGCAAAGGTCTGGGGACGAAGCGAAACGATAGAGCGGGTTCTCATGCCAGTGCAGCTGCATCCGGACCCCGCGCAGCAGGGGATAGCGCGCCAGCCGGTTGAACTGCGGCCGCGCATCTTCGAGGCTCAGATCGGCATAGGCGACGATCGCGTGCGGAAAGCCGTGCTGCTCAGAAGTTCGCTGCACCCAGGCGGCTTCGTCCTCGAAGCCGTCCTTGGCCCAGTTGGTCTGGACGTAGACCGATTGCGTGACGCCGCTGCCGGCGATGTCGTCGAGATACTCCTCGATCGTGTAGTCGCGCCTGATCGACTCATAGGGGCCGAAAATCCGCGGCTGCATCGGCCCGACCAGCCAGGGCAGATCGGCCTGACGCCAGATGTGGTGATGCGCATCGACATAACCGGTCATGCCGCCCTCCTCTGTGCCAGCGACAGAACATGCGCGACGATGGTCTCGTCCGACCCGCCGGCTGCGATGTCGTCGACGAATGGCGCGATCGCCTGCAACGCCTCGGTCTGCGGCTTGAAGCCGGGCCCCGTCGCGAGCGGCGTCAGCCAGCTCAGGCGCCAGGCGCGCAGCGACAGCCTCCACACGGCGTCACGGAGCACGTGATGGTCACCACGCTCGAGCCCGTCCGAGATGACCAGCACGACGGCGCCCCGCGCGTAGGTCGAGAACCGCGGCACCGCGAGGAAGGCTTGCAGCGCCTCGCCGATACGCGTGCCACCGTCCCAGTCGCTGACGAGATGCGAGGCAGCGAGCAGCGCCTGTTCGCGCCGCTTCAGCCGCAAGGGCCGCGTCACGCGTGTCAGTCGTGTGCCAAGCGTGAACACCTCGGCCTGGGGTACGGCCTGCACCAGCACGTGGGCGAGCCGCATGTTATCCTCGGTCCGCGCCTTCATCGAGCCGGAGACATCGATCAGCAGCAGCAATCGTCGCAATCGAGGTCGCCGCTTCAACCGCCGCAGCGACAGCACCTCACCGTCGCGCCTTATGCTCTCGCGCAGGGTCCGGCGCAGGTCCACGAAGCTGCCGCGCCGCGCGCGCATGCGCCGGTGGCCACGCCGTTTCGGCAGTTTTGCACGCGCCTGACGCGCGAGACGCTGCAGGGCATGGCCGCCCGTCGTCGCAGCCAAGCGGCGGGCGACCAGCGCTTCAACGCGCGTCGCAGCCAGACCGGACTCGTTCTGCTCCTCGGCGAGATCGGGATGGACAGCGCCGTCCCCTTCCTCCTGGAGACGCACGACATCGTCCTGCCTGTCGCTCTCGCTGAAGGCCGTTGCCTCGGCGACACCAAAATGGACGTCGAACAGCAGATTGTAGGTCGCGAGCCGCTCGGGAGGCGGCGCGAGGGTCGCCGTCCCGGCACGACGGATATCCTCGATGCTGACAGGCCCCAGCAGTTCGATCGCAGCGAGGAAGGCGGTGGTCTGCTCCGGCGCAATTGCGAAGCCGTTTCGCCGCAACAGCGCAGCGAATGTCACGAAGATCTCGGTCGCCTGCGGCAGGCGGGGCTCGCTCATGTCATCGCCTCCGCGAGCAGCGCGTCGAGCCGAGGCGCGATGAAGGACAGATCCTCCTCATCCTTCAGCGCGACGCCAATCGCGCGCTTGAACGCATCGGGCCAGCGCGCGCCGGTCTGGTTGAGCAGCGTCGCCGCCTCCGCCCAATCGACCGCCTCGGCAATCCCGGGCGCCTTGCTCAGCGGCTCGCGCCGCAGCTTCGCCACTGCCGCCACCACGGCCCGCGCGGTCGCTTCGGCAACACTGGAGGCCCGCATCATCACGATGCGCGCCTCGCGCTCCGCATCGGGATAGTCGATCCAATGATAGACACAGCGTCGGCGCAGCGCTTCGTGCAGGTCACGGGTCCGATTCGAGGTCAGCACCACGATCGGCCGCTCCGCGGCGCGCACCGTGCCGCGCTCGGGGATCGATATCTGGAAATCGGAGAGAAATTCGAGCAGGAACGCCTCGAACTCCTGGTCGGCCCGATCGATCTCGTCGATCAGCAGCACGGTCGCATCAGGCGCGCGCAGGCATGCCAGCATCGGCCGCTCGATCAGAAAGCTCTCGCCATAGATGTCGATGCTCTCCTCGCCGGCTTGGCGGATCGCGAGCATCTGGCGCGGATAGTTCCACTCGTAGAGCGCCGCAGCAGCGTCGATACCCTCGTAGCATTGCAGGCGAATCAGCTTGCGGCCGAGCACCGCGGCGATCGCCTTGGCCGCCTCGGTTTTTCCGACGCCGGGCGCGCCTTCCAAGAGCAATGGCTTGCCCAGCGCGAGCGCGAGATAGGCCGCGGTGGAGAGCCCGTCATCGGCGAGGTAGTACGCCGCGCGCAGTGCCTTTTCCAGCGCCTGCGGCGAGTCGATGCCGACGATGTTGCTGCGGACCACCATGCTGCGTCACCGCCGCGTCTGCGGCCGGGCGCCGCCCTGGGCTTTGATCGCGCGCAGCACTTTCTCTGGCGTGATCGGCAGCTCGTCGAGGCGCACGCCGACGGCGTTGAAGATCGCATTCGCGATGGCAGGAAGCACCGGATTGGCGCACATCTCGCCAGGGCCCTTACCGCCGAACGGTCCGTCGGGCGCCGGCCGCTCCAGCACGGCGATGTCGTGCGGACAGATGTCGCCAGGTCCCGGCATCAGGTATTCCACGAAGTCGCGCGGTCCTTGCTTCGGGTTCGGGTAGTACGGCTCCGTCGTCTCGTAGAGCGCGTGGCTCATGCCCATCCAGGCGCCGCCGACCAGCTGCTGCTCGACGAGGCGGGGATTGAGCGCGCGTCCCAGCTCATAGGCGCTGTCCATCCTGACCACGCCGACCTCACCGGTCTCGTCATCGACCTCGACCTCGGCGACGAGACAGGCATGCGCGTAGCAGGTCGCCGGGGACATTTCGCCAGTCTCGGGATCCACCTCCGACAGCGGCACCAGGAAGATGCCACGGCCGGAGATGGTCTTGCCCTGGCGGAACTGCGCGGCGATGGCGACGTCCTTCACCGAGATCGAGCGATGCGGCGCGCCCTTGACGTGGATGTTGCCGCGACCATCCGTTTCGAGATCGCTGGCGTTGACCTCGAGCTCCTCGGCCGCGGCCTCCATCATGACGCCACGCGCCTCCTTGGCCGCCGCCATCACGGCATTGCCGACGCGATGCGTGCCGCGCGAAGCGAACGAGCCCATGCAATGCGGTCCGGTGTCGGAATCGGCGGTGTCGACATAGACGTCCTCGACCGGCACGCCGAGCGTCTCGGCACAGATCTGCCGCGTCACCGACTTCATGCCCTGCCCGAGATCGATCGACGACAGCGCCACCGTGAACTTGCCGCTGGGGTTGGAATGCACCAGCGCCTGGCTCGGATCGCCGCCGAGATTCATGCCGATGGGATAGTTGATCGCCGCCATGCCGCGGCCGCGGTGCCTCGTCATGTCAGCGCCTCCTCGTGCCGAACACCGACGAGAACCGCGTCGCGCCGTGCCCCGGCGAAGGCGCCGGGCTCGTTGGCGGAGGTGGTGGCGGCTCGGGCTGTGGCGGCGCCGAGAGACCACGATCGTAGCTGGTGCGTTGCTGCGCCGGCGCAGGCCGCGCGCTCACCGGCTCTCGTGCCGTGGAGGGAACAGCCGCCCGCGCCCCGCCGCCATCCTTGCGCGAGGACATGCGCCGGAACTCCTCGCGGATCGGCCATTTGGCCTTCTCGGCCGCGACCTGGACGCATTCGATCAGCGCGGTGTTCTTGGCCTCGCGGCGATGCGCCTTCATGTCGCCGTCGCGATAGGCGTTGAGGATACGAAACTCCATCGGGTCCATGCCGATCAGATGCGCGAGCTTGTCCATCTGGCATTCGAGCGCGAAGTCCATGCCGGTGATGCCGAAGCCGCGCATCGCGGTGGCCGGCGTGCGGTTGGTGAAGATGCAGTAGATGTCGCCATGGACGTTCGGGATCGTGTAGGGCCCCGGCAGGTGCGCGGCGCATTTGACCACCGCGTAGCTCGACAGCCGCGTATAAGCGCCAGAGTCGAAATAGCCGCGGATCTGGCGCGCCACGATGCGGCCGTCGCGCATGACTCCGTCCTTGATGTAGATGCGCTCGGCGCCGCGGGGCGGCCCGAACTGCATCTCCTCCTCTCGTCCGAGCACGTAGCGCACCGGGCGCCCCGTCAACATCGCGGCGAGAATGGCGAGCGGCTCGGTCAGCGTGTCGACCTTGCCGCCGAAGCCGCCGCCGACCGTGCCGCCGATGAAGTGGAATGTGTTCGACGGCAGATCGAGGATCTTGGCGCAGGTGTCGAGCGAGAAGAACAGCGCCTGGGTCGAGGTATAGACCACGTAGCGGCCGTTGGTGTCGGGCGCGGCGATCGAGCCGTTGGTTTCGACCGGCGCGTGCTCGATCGGCGACATCTGGTAGCGCTGTTCCAAGACATGATCGGCGCCGGCAAAGCCGCGCTCGACGTCGCCAAAGCGCAACTTCTGGTGGTCGTAGCGGTCGTGATAGGTGAACGTATTCTTCGGATAGGTCTCGTTGACAACAGGCGCGCCCGGCTTCAGCGCCTCCTCGACGTCGAACACCGCCGGCAACGTCTCGTAGTCCACGCGCACCTTGGCGGCCGCCTCGTACGCCGCGCGCGGCGTATCCGCGACCACGGCAACGATCGGCTCCCCCTTGTAGCGGACCTTGTCGACGGCAAGCGTCGGCTCATCGTCCTTGCCAAAATTGATCAGGCTGAGCAGCGTGTTGAGATTGCGCGGCACGTCGCTGCCGCGGATGATCCGCCGCACGCCCTCGCTCCGTTCGGCCTCGCTGGTCTCGATGCGGCGCAGCCGCGCATGCGGCTGCGTGGATCTGACGACCTTCAGATGCAGCATGCCCTGCAGCTTGTGATCGTTGAAATAGGTCGAGGTCCCCGTGACATGGCCGAGCATGTCCTGGCGTTGGGTGCCCTTGCCGACCTCGTTGAGATTGTCGTCGCGCTCGTCGGCGAAGATGTCCTTGCGCAGTTCCAGCATGGCGATCTCTCCTCACGCACTCGCGCGCAGCGACGCGGCCGCCGCCAGCACCGCATTGATGATCGGCTCGTAGCCGGTACACCGGCAGATGTTGCCCGAAATCGCCTCTACCACCTGCTCGCGGCTTGGCTGCGGGATCTTGTCGAGCAGCGCCTTCGCCGCCATCAGCATGCCCGGCGTGCAATAGCCGCATTGCGCGGCAAAACCCTCGGCGAAGGCGCGCTGCAGCGGATGCAAATTCGGACCGCTCTTGATGCCGTCGAGCGTCTCGACCGCGCGGCCCTCGACGGCTTCGGCGAGCGTCAGACAAGACAGGTGCGCGTCGCCATCGATGAGGACCGTGCAGGCGCCGCAGCCGCCCTGGCCGCAACCGAATTTCGGCGTGAGGTCGCCGATCATCTCGCGCAGCACGACCAGCAGATTGGTGCCGCCGTCGACGAACAGCGCGACATCGCGACCATTGTGCCGGAACTGAAGTGGGGTCTTGGCCATGCTCTAGCTCTCCTGTCCCGACAGCAGCCGCCGCAGATGCACGCCGACCACTTCGCGGCGATACCACGCGCTGGCCAGCGAATTGTCGGTGGGTGCCGTTCCCTCGGCCGCCGCAGCAGCGGCGGCACTGATCGCGCCGGCGTCGAACGGCCGCCCTTCGAGCGCGCGCTCGGCCGCCTTGGCGCGGATGGCGGTCGGGGCCATCGATCCCAGCGCGATCCGCGCGCCGGTCACGCGGCCGCCACTCTGTGGAAGATGCGCCGCAAGCGTGATCACCGATCCGCCCTTCGGCTTGATGCGGGCGATCTTGCGATAGCGGAACGCATCCGCCGACGCAGGACGGATGCACGACACGCCGACCACCAGCGCACCGGCCTGGCGGTCGCGCGATTGCAGGAACTCCTCGATCGCCATGTCCCTGACGCCAAAGCCGCCCTGCAGCGAGACGATGCCGTCGAGCGCCAGCAGCGCCACCGTGAAGTCGCCGAACGGCGCCAACGCGAACAGATTGCCGCCGACCGTCCCCATGTTGCGCACCGCCGGGCCGCCGATCGAGCGCGCCGCCGGATGCAGGAAGGCGAGATCGCGTTCGGCCAGCACGCGGGCGAAGGTGACGCCGGCGCCGATCCTGATGCGCGCGCCTGCCGCATCGATGCCCTGCAAGGTCCGGTCGGTGGCGCGGATGACCGTCGCAATCGAGACGTCGCCCTCATTGAGATCGCGCATGACCAGCGTGCCGCCGCCCAGGTAGCGCGCCGCGCGGTCCGACGACAGCGCAGACGCAGCTTCGCTCGCGGCCTGAAACGTCTTCACCGTGACCGGCATCGATTCACCTCGTCCTCATGCCGCCTGCTTCAGATGCGATCGGATCGCCTCGAAGCCGGCCTGGTAGATGTCTTCTGCCACCATGCGCGACAGCGCCTCGGCCTGCTCGGGCCGCGTCGTGAAGCGGCTCTCCCAGTGCCAGAAGGTGCGATCGCCGTCGGTGACCGGCAGCAGCCGGACATGGGCGACATAGTTGAACATCGGGATCGGCGTATCGAGCAGGCAGTAGCTGAAGCTCTGCTCGAGATCGGACAGCGCCAGCAATTGCTCGCGCAGCTCGGAGCCGTCCTTCAGACGAAAGCGCCTGACACAGCCGATCTTGTCGGACGTCTGCGAACGCTCGATCGTCGACGTCGCGACCGCCGGGTGCCAGCGATCATGGCCGTTGAAGTCGCGCAGCACCTCCCACACGGCCTCGGTCGGCGCATCGATGATGGTGCTCTTGACCACGTGCGGCACGGCGTCAGCCTCCGAACGCCCGCTTGAGCGCATCGAAGCCGCCCTGGAACACGCCGCCGCCGATCGAAGCCACCAGATCAGCCTCGCGCTCCGGCGCGCAGTCGAACTCGGCGGTCCACTCCAGAAACGTCTTGTCGCCATCCGTGATCGGTGTCAGCCTGAGGGTCGCGACGTAGTTCGATACGCCCATCGGCGATTCCAGGATCGAGTAGGTGCAGAACATGTCGTAGTCCGACAGGCCGAGCAGCTTCTCGCGGATGCGGTCGCCGTTGCGCAGCCGGAAATCCCTGACGCAGCCGATCTTGTCGGCGGGCTCGCCGCCCTCGATCCGGCTTTCGGCGGTCGCCGGATGCCAGTTCGGCAGGCCGTTGAAGTCGCGGACCCGCGCCCACACCCGATCGTTGCGGGCATTGACCACTGTGGAGACGTAGACCCTCGCCATGACGCCTCACCCCTTCTTCCGCGGGCCGCGATCGGTCGGCGGCTCGGACGGGCTGCCCTCGCCCGATCCGGCGCCGCCGCCTGTCTCCTTGCGCGCCGAGGTTTCTTTCCGGATTCCCTGCATGTCCCTGGCCTCGCGGATCAGGCCCGGCATCTTGGCGAGGCTGCCGCCCTCGACTCCGATGTCGGAGAGGATGGAGTCGATCAGCGGCGCCTGGACGCGGTAGCGCAGCGCGGAGTCGATCACCTCGTCGGTCGCACTGCGGCCGCCATTGCCGTTGCCGCCATTTCCGTTCAAGCCGTCGACCTGCAGGATGCGGATGCCCTCGATCTTCTCCATCGGCTTGACGCTCTCGCGCACGATGCCCTCGATGCGGTCGAGCAGCTTGCGCCGGAACAGCGAGTAGCGTGCCTGGTCGGTCAGGACGTTCTCGGCCTCGTTGAGCAGCTTCTGCGCCTCCGCTTCGACCGCGGCACGAACCCGCTCGGCCTCTGCGGCGATCCGCGTCTCCTCGGCCTGCTTCTCGGCCAGCAGCACCTCGACCGTCTTACGGCGGCGGGCAATCTCGCTCTCGCGCGCGGTGACGACTTTCTCCGCCGCTTCCGTTGCGCGCGAGCGCGCCTCTTCGGCCGCGACCTTGGCCGCGGATTCCTCCAACGATTTTTGATACAGCGCGATGGCCTTCTCCATCAGCGCCGTCTCGACGTCCTTCTCGCGGTTCACTTCGAGCTTACGCAGCTCGCGCTCGCGGCCGATGCGGGCCTCGTCGAGACCACGATCGGAGGCGATGCGGGCGCGTTCGACCTCCTCACGGGCCGCGATCTCGGCCTCCTGCAGCGACTGGACGCGCGCGACCTCGAGCTGCTCGATCGCCCGGCGACGCTCCAACCGGACGGCCTCCAGCGCCTGCTCGCGCGAGACATCGGCGGTCTCGACCTGCTTGCGCGCGACGATCTCGGCTTCCTTGACCTGACGATCCGCATCGATGCGCTCGGCTCGCTTGGCGGCGAGCTCGATGACGCGGGTTTCGTCGGCGAGCTCGATCGCCTTCTTCTGGTCGATGTTGAGCACCTCGCGCGTCCGCGACGAGGCAATGCGCTCGGCCTCCAGCGCCAGCTCGACTTCGATGCGGCGCCGCTCGACCGCCTCCCGACGCTTCAGATCGGCGGCCTCGACGGCCTCAGTGCGCTCGATCTCCAGGCTGCGCGTCTCCTTCTCCGACTGGATCCGCTTGGCTGTTACAGCCAGCTCCTGGGCGATGCGGGCCGCTTCGATCGCCTCGCGCGAGGCGATGTCGGCCTCCTCGATGGTCCTGACGCGCGCGATCTCCAGTGCACGCACGCGTTCCTCCTGGGCGATGCGACTTGCCTCGGTGGCCTCGCGCGCGGCAATACCGGCGATCTCGATGCCCTGGTTGCGCTCGATCTCCAGCTTACGCGTGGCGTGCTCGGCGGCGATCCGTTCCGCCGACAATGCCTGCTCGCGCGCGATCCGGGCGGCCTCGACCGCTTTCTGCGCCCCTATCTCAGCCTCCTGGATGTTGCGCACTTGGGCAATCTCGGTGGCGCGGGTGCGCTCGTCGGAGCTGATGCGCTCCAGATTGACGATCATGGTCTGCGCGATGCGCGCCTTCTCGGTCGCCTCGCGCGCGGCGATCTCCGCCTGCTCGATCACGCGGGTGCGTTCGATCTCGCGGCGGCGTGTCTCCTCGTCATTGGCGATGCGCGCATCGGAGACGACGCGGTCCTGCTGGATCCTGGCCTTCTCCACCGCCTCGCGCGCGGCGATCTCGGCTTCCTCGATGGTGCGGGTCCGCTCGATATCGCGTTGGCGCACCTCGCGCTCAGATTCGATGCGCGCGGCGTCGATCGCGCGCTGGTTGGCGATCCGCGCCTTCTCGATGTCCTCGCGCGCCAGCAGCTCCCTCTCTTCGACGGCACGCGTCCGCTCGATCTCGCGCTGCCGCGTGTCGCGCTCGGCCGCGATTCGGGCCTCGGCAATCGTCAGCTCGTTCGCGATCCGCGCCTTCTCGATCGCCTCGCGCGCCATGATCTGTGCCTGCTCGGCCTCGGTCTCGCGCAGCGCCCGCTCGCGCGCCACCTCCGTCCGCTGCAGGGCGCGGCGCATCTCGATGTCGCGCTCCTGCTCCAGCCGCGCCGTCTCGCTCTCGCGCTCGATATCGAGCGCCTCGCGCTCGGCTTTGAGGTTGCGGGTGCGAATCTTGATCATCGAGTCCTGCTCGATGTCGTTGCGCAGCTTGCGCTTGCTCTCGATGTCCTCCATCAGCCGCGTCAGGCCCTCGGCATCGAACCGGTTCGACGGATTGAAGAATTCGAGATCTGTCTGGTCGAGATCGGTGATCGCCACCGATTCCAGCTCCAGGCCGTTCTGGGCCAGCGCCTCGGCCGCGGCCGCCTTGAGGCGGGACACGTAGTCGCCGCGCTGCTCGTGCATCTGCTCCATGGTCATTTCAGCGGCCACCGAGCGCATGGCCGAGATGAACTTGCCGGACAGCAGCGCATGCAGCCGCTCCGGCTCGAGCGTGCGACGGCCGAGCGTCGCCGCCGCGATCGACACCGCCTCGCGCGTCGGCTGGACACGAACGTAGAAATCGGCCTCGACGTCGACCCGCATCCGGTCCCGCGTGATGACGGCGTCCTGCCGGGCGCGCGTGATACCCATCGGCAGCACGTTCATGTTCACCGGCGTATAGTCGTGAATGAAGGGCAGCACGAACGCGCCGCCATTGATCACGACGCGCTCCCCGAGGAAGCCGGTGCGGACGAAGGACACCTCCTTCGAGGAGCGGTGATACAGCCAGTTGACGATGTAGACCGCGACCACGATGACGATGATCGCAATGATCAGCCAAAGAATCAGCTCACCGATCAAAGCCCCGGACATCTCATTCCTCCCTCAGTCTCTCGTCCGGCGAATGCGGCGCCTCAGCGCCGCTGCTGCCGGATCTCATGTTGTCGCCTCAGACGCGGCGCGGCCGCGAGCTGATCGCCTTGAAATGTCGCACCTGCTCCGTCAGTGCGCGCTCCACCGGCAGCCGCTCCATCGAGGAGGCGCCGTAGAAGCCATGGCAGTTCTTGGTGTGCTTCATGATGAAGTCGGCGTCGGACGGCTCCGCGATCGGGCCGCCATGCGCCAGAACCAGAATCTCGGGATTGACGCTGAGCGCGGCCGAGGCCCAGCTGTCGATCAGGCCGGGGCAGTCTTCGAGCTTGGGCGCGGTCTGCGCGCCGATCGAGCCGCCGGTTGTCAGACCGAGATGGCAGACGATGATGTCCGCGCCCGCGATCGCCATGCCCGCGGCCTGGGCTTCATTGAAGACGTAAGGCGTCGTCAGCAGGTCCTTGTCATGCGCGCGCCCGATCATGTCGATCTCCAGCGCGTAGGAAATGCCCGTCTCCTCGAGATTGGCGCGGAAAGTGCCGTCGATCAGGCCGACGGTCGGGAAGTTCTGCACACCGGAGAAGCCAAGCGCCTTCAGCTCATCGAGGAACACATCCATGTCGCGGAACGGGTCGGTGCCGTTGACGCCCGCGAGCACCGGGGTCGACTTCACCACCGGCAGCACCTCGCTGGCCATCTCGACCACGATGGCATTGGCGTCGCCATAGGCCATCAGTCCGGCGAGCGAGCCGCGGCCGGCCATGCGATAGCGGCCGGAATTGTAGATCACGATCAGGTCGATGCCGCCGGCCTCCTCGCATTTGGCCGACAGGCCGGTGCCGGCGCCGCCGCCGATGATCGGCACGCCACGGCGCACCATGTCGCGAAACTTCTTCAGCAGCGGTGCGCGCTCATATCTCGGCATGACCATCACCTCGCCTGTCTGCGCCGCGCCGGCAGCCGCCCGAGCATCGGCCGGATGGCGCCGACGACCACTGCTGCGAACTCATTGTCGTTGATGTGATGCGGCACGCGGATCAGGCGCCGGCTCGAGGTCTGCCGCACGGTCTGCTCGAGACTGCGGAACAGCGCCTCATCCGCCTCGCGATCGAAGAACGGCTGCCCCGGCGCATCGAGCGCGGAGACGCCCTTTTCCGGCAGGAGAAACCGGACCGATCCATCCATGCGATTGAGCCGCTCGCCGATCCAGCGCCCCATCTGCGCGTTCTCCGCGGCCGTCGTCCGCATCAGCGTGACCTGCGGATTGTGCACGTGGAATTTGCGGCCGCGGTAGCGCTCGGGAATGGTCTCGGGCGCGCCGAAATTCACCATGTCGAGCGCGCCGACCGAGCCGACATAGGGCACGCGGGTGCGGATGATCGCGCCGAAGCGATCCTCGGTTGCCGGAAACACACCGCCCATCAGCAGGTCGCAGACCTCGGTCGTGGTGAGATCGATCACGCCGGCGAGCATGCCGGAATCGACCAGCTTCTCCATCGAACGGCCGCCGACGCCGGTGGCGTGGAAGACGAGGCACTCGTAGTCATCGCGCAGCTCGGCCGTGAGCTTCTGCACCGCCGGCGTGGTCACGCCGAACATGGTGATGCCGATCGCGGGACGTTGCGGTCGGGTGCTGTCAGCGACAGCGGACTGCCGCTCGCGGGCCATCACCATGCCGGCTAGCGCATGCGCGCCATTGCTCAGCACCGCGCGCGAAATCGAATTGAGACCCTGAACGTCGGTGACCGAGTACATCATCGCGATGTCGGCCGGCCCGACATAGGCGCCGACGTCACCGGATGCGACAGAGGAGATGATCAGCTTGGGCACACCGACGGGGAGCTCGCGCATGCCCGGCGCGACCAGCGACGTTCCGCCGGAGCCGCCCGCCGAGATGATACCTGCGACATTGTCCTGCCGGCGCAGCCAGCGCCCGAACGCATCCGCCATCGCGGTGACGGATGCGCCGCGATCGGCACCGAACACGGCGGGACCGCCGCGCGGATGATTGAGTGCGATCTCCTGGGCCGAGACGTCGCAGCTCGTATGGCGTCCGCTGGTGGAGACATCGACAAGTCGGGTGCGCAGGCCGTGGCCCGCGACGATGTCGCGGATGAAGCGCAGCTCGTCCCCCTTGGTGTCGAGCGTCCCGGCGACGATCACCGCGGGCGGACCTGACGTGATCGGCGCGGCGCGCTCGCGGCCCTGGCGCGCGGCCTCGTCAAGTCGGCTGACGCCGGTGGAGAGCGTGCGCGCCTTGGCCTCGATCTGCGCGATCGGCACCGGCTGCGACCAGCGCGTCGGCAGCACGGGATTAGAGACGTAAACCTTGACGGGCGCAGCTTTCGGCGTCGTTGACACCGCCGCACGTGCGGCGGGCCTCTCCTGAACTTCGCCCGTCCCGAGATCGGTCTCGTCGCCGGCATGCTGGCCGACACCGAGCAGGCGCTGCTGCAGTTCGCGGTCGGCGGCGAGCCGGGCCGAGTCGATGATACGGTTGATGCGGCCATTGACCATGATCGCGACGCGGGACGAGATCGCGGTCGCAACGCCGATGTTCTGCTCGATCACGAGCACCGCCATGTCGCCGTCCTGGCTGAGCCGGATCAGCATCTCCTCGACCTGGGCGACGATGACCGGCGCCAAGCCCTCTGTCGGCTCATCCATGATCAGGAGCTGCGGATTGGTCAGCAGCGCGCGCGAGATCGCCAGCATCTGCTGCTCGCCGCCCGACAACTGGCCGCCGCCATTGTTGCGGCGCTCGGCGAGCCGCGGAAATGTTTCGTAGACGCGCTCGACGGTCCAGGCGCCGCGGCGCAGGCCGGCGGCGAGTCGCAGATGCTCGTCGACGCTGAGCGAGCGCCACAGACGCCGCCCCTGCGGCACATAGCCGACGCCGAGCCGCGCGATGCGCGCCGGATTGAGCCCGGTGATATCATTGCCGCGCAGACGCACCGTGCCGGCGGACGGCCGCAGCAGGCCCATGATGGCCTTGCACAGCGTCGTCTTGCCCATGCCGTTGCGGCCGACCAGCGAGAAGACGCCGCTGTCGAGCCGGAGATCGACGCCCTGCAGCGCATGCGAATGGCCGTAGTACACGTCGAGGCCGCGGACCTCGAGCGCAGGCGCGGAGCGGCGGACGTCATTCATGGCCGCCTCCGAGATAGAGCTCCTGCACCTCCGGATCGGATTCGATCTCCTGCGGTGCGCCTTCCTTGAAGATGCGGCCGTTGTGCATCATCGTCACGCTCTCGACGACGCGCAGCGCCACGTCCATGTCGTGCTCGATGATGATGTAACCGATGTGCGGCGGCAGCGACGTCAGGATCTCGACCAGCTCGCGCCGCTCGGTCGGCGACAGACCCGCCGCCGGCTCGTCGAACAGGATGAATCGGGGCGCGCCGGCCAGCGCCAGCGCGATCTCGAGCTGCCGCTGCTGGCCATGGGCGAGCTCCGAAACCAGTTGATCACGCACGGACGTCAGATGCACGGCCTCGATCAGGCGCTCGGCCGCCTGCATCAGGGCGTCATTGGCGCTGGGACGCAGCATCGAGAAGCGCGCTCGCGAGACGCCACGGCATGCCAGATAGACATTGTCGCGCACCGACAGGCCGAGGAACAGCGCCGAGATCTGGTAGGTGCGGCGCAGCCCGCGGCGGATCCGCTCGTAGGGCGGAAAGGCGGTGATGTCCTCGCCGAAGAAGCGGATCGTGCCTGAGGTCGGCAGGAAGTCGCCGGTCACGCAGTTGAACAGGGTGGTCTTGCCGGCGCCGTTCGAGCCGAGCACCGCGCGCCGCTCGCCGGGCCGCACCGTGATCGTGATGTCGGTCAGCGCGGCGAGCGCACCGAACATCCGCGTGACACCGCGCAATTCGAGGGCTGCAGTCGAGCCGAGCGCCGAGAGCCGGTCAGCGACCCTATCCATGGCCGTGACCTCCGGGGCGCGACCGCGGCTCCGAAGCCTCGCTGCGACGGCGCCACCGCTCATAGAGGCCGATGACTCCGTCGGAGGACCAGAACACGATAGCGAGAAAGCCGAGCCCGATCAGCAGCCGGAACCGGTTGCCGTCGAGCCCGACCTTCACCAGGAAGTCGAGCGCGAAAGTGCGCAGGATGACGAAGATGAAGGCGCCGATATAGGGCCCAACCGGCCGGGTGATGCCGCCGACGACGGCGACGATGAGAATGTCGATGCAGCGCTCGACCGCGACAGATCCGGGCGAGATCTGCCGATAGTTCCAGACCTGCAGCACACCGCCCATGCCGGCGATCAGGGCCGCGAACGCATAGGCGGCGATGCGATGTGCATTGACGTTGAAGCCGAGCGCGGCCATGCGCCTGGGATTGTCGCGCACGCCCTGCAGCGCCAGGCCGAACGGCGCGCGCGACAGATAGAGCACAGCGAAATAGCACAGTGCGGCCACCGCCAGCGTCAGGTAATAGAACGCGACGTCCATGCGCCAATCGACGCCGAGAAAATGTGGCGTGGCGATCGTGTTGATGCCGGTGTGGCCGTTGAATATCGCCCAGTTCTGATTGGTGAAATAATAGAACGCCGCGCCGATCGCGAGCGTGATCATGATGGTGTAGATGCCCTCGGTGCGTACCGCCAGCGCGCCGCCCAGCGTGCCGAACAGCACCGCGAGCACCAGGGCCATCGGCGTCGCCAACCACCACGGCCATCCGAGGCTGATATTGGCGTTGCCGCTGACGCCGAACACGGCGACCATGTAGCCGGCAAAGCCCGCGATCGTCAGCTGCATCAGGCTGACCATGCCGCCATAGCCGGCGAGGAACATCAGGCTCAACGCGATGGTGCCGAGGATCAGGGTCGTGCCGAAGATCTCGATCAGGAAGAAGCCGTTGGCGATCAGCGGCATGATCAGCAGCAGCGCGGAGACCGCCCAGGCCCAGGGCTGCTCGGTGGCCGACCATGCGGCCGGCTGCCGTGCGGCGCCGCCTGCCAGCATGCTCTCCCGCGCACGTGCCTCCTGGATCAGCGACATCTCATCGCCTCGCCAGGAGGCCCTGGGGCCGCAGCGCGAGCACCAGCACCATGATCAGGAAGGTCACGACGATCGCATAGGTCGGGATGTAGACCGAGCCGAGCTGCTCGGCGAGCCCAATGATCAGCGCGCCGAGCGCGGCTCCCGGGATCGATCCCATGCCGCCGACGATGACGACGACCAGCGAGGCCAGCAAAAAGCGCGTGTCCTCGCCGGGTGAGATCGACTGGAAGGTTCCGCCGACCACGCCGGCAATGCCGGCCAGCCCCGCGCCCAGTGCGAACACCAGCACGAAGACGAGCTGAATCTGCACACCGGTCGCCGCCAGGATCTCGCGATCATCCACGCCGGCGCGCACGATCATGCCGACGCGGGTGCGGTTGAGCGCGAGCCACATCGCGACGCCGATCACGACGGAGCCGCAGAAGATCACCAGCCGCACCAGCGGATACTGCAGGAACACAGCCTCGCCCGACGATTTCATCGCCGTCATCAGCGGCAGCTGTACCGGCCCGATCAGCCAGGCTGGCGTCTGGATCTGATAGAAGTCGCCGCCGAACGCCCACAGCATCAGATCGGCGAACACGATCGAGAGGCCGATCGTCACCATGGTCTGGCGCAGGTCCTGGCCCTCCATGCGACGAAAGACGAGCAGCTGCAGGAGAACGCCGATGGCCGCGACGAGGATGAAGGCGGCGACGAAGGCGAGGATCCATGACCCGGTCGCGGCGGACACGCCGTAGCCCACATAGCCGCCGAGCAGATAGAGCGAGCCGTGCGCAAGGTTGACGTTTCGCATCAAGCCGAAGATCAACGTGAACCCGCTCGCGACCAGGAAATACAGTCCGCCCAGCGTGATGCCATTGAACACCGCACTCAGGAACACCTTCTTGCGGCCGATCGCCTCCTCGAGCCCCGGCGGCCAGACGGCGAAGATCAGCCACGCCAGCAGCGCCAAGGCGAGAAGAACAATGAGGGACCAGATCGGGTGACGCTCGATGAAGCGGCTCATCAGCCCGCCCTCACGACAAGAGGGACGGATCCGTCGTCACAGCGGAAAGGTGCATTCAGCCGAAGATCGCCGGGTCTGCCGGCCATCGCTCGTCCTCCCTCGTCGGATCCTTTTGCGGATCACGTTGCCCAGAGTGTAGCGGCAGACGAGAGTGCGCACTTGATCGACAGTCTCTTTTCGCGCGACGCGCAGCAGCACGTCAGGCGCGCAGCACCTTTGCAGCGCGGCGATAGTCGGTCGGCGCCATGCCGACATTGCCGGCGAAGAAGCGCGTGAAGCCGCTCTGGGAGGTGAATCCGAGATCGAAGCCGATGTCGGCAATCGGTGCTTCCGTTGCCACGACGGCATCGAGCGCCCGCTCCATCAGCAGCGTATTCAGATAGAGATTGGGCGTCACTCCGGTCTGGCTGCGGAACAGCCGATAGAAATGCGGCCGCGATAGTCCGGATTCGCGGGCGATGTGATCGAGCTCGATCTCGGCGCACGGACTGTCCGACATCAGCTTGATGCACTTGCGAACACGAAAATCCGTCACTTCCGCGCATGGCCGCTCGGGCATCTGCTCCGAAACGCGCCAGCTTTCCTCGTAGCAACTGTCGATCAGCTGCCGCAGCTCGCCGTCGAGGCAACCGAGCGATGGCGCGCCACATACCAACGCTGCGGCGCGGCGAATGCAGCGGTCGAGCGCGGCGGTCCGCCGGAAGCAGGTACGACCAAACCGCAGGCCCTGCTCGCGCGCGGCCGACGGCATGAACCACTCCGCATTGACGTAGAGCACGAAGAAGATGGCGCCGTTGCCGACATCGTTCGGCAGGAAGTTGTGCGGTTCCCACGGATTGACCGCGACGATCCAGTTCTCGCCGATCTGATAATGCTGATCGCAGACGTCAATATCGGCCGGCGTGCCGCCAACGTGAAAGATCAGATGTCCCTCTCGATGGGCATGCACATTGAATGGCCGATTGAGCTGATAAACCGTCGCACGGCCGAAGCGAGCATGAAAGACGGCGAGCGCCCTACTCATCACTTCCTCACCGAAATGGTTCTTATTGTTCGTCAGCGTCGATCATTGCTTGGCAGAACGCAAGGGACGCGACGACGCGGCCCGAGCCCGCTCGAGCCGCGTCGCCCTCTGCAGAAAGGTCAGTACTTCTTACATTCAGGCACGGTGCGGCTCGGCAGGCCGATCTTGGCGAAGGTGGCGGCATCATATCCCAGCGTCTGGTTGACGTCGGGAATCACCTTCACCACCTTGCTGAACAGCGCGCCCTTGCCGTCGTCGACGACCTCGGTGACGAAGTTGGTGCCGATGGCCTGGCGGTTGGCGTCGAGCTTGATCTTGCCGTTGGGGGCATCGATCTCGATCTTCGCCAGCGCCGCCTTGAGCTTGGCCTGGTTGTTCGACAGATCGCCATTGACCTCGCGCAGCGCCAGGATCAACGCCATGGTCGAACCATAGTAGTTGGTGGCAAGCAGCGACGGGCTCGGGAAGCGCTTCTCCGGCGGGAACGAGTCCTGATAGGCCTTCACGAACTTCTGCCAGCGCGGATCCTCCCAGGTATCGGCCTGACCCGACGCCGCAATCGTACCGATCAGGGCGTTCTTGGCATTTCCCTTGGACGACAGGATGGTCTGGTCGATCATGATCGAGCCGCCCATCAGGTGCGCCTTGCCGCCGGCCTGCTGATACTGGTTGAGGAAGTTGACGGCATCGGCGCCGCCGAGACCGAGATAGATCGCATCGACGTCATCGGGCAGCGCCGCAATCACCGACGCGAAATCCTTGGTGCCGAGCGGGACCCATTGCCGGCTGGTGATCTTGCCGCCCAGGCCGCAGAACTCCAGCGCCAGGCCGAACACCTGGGTGTAGATGAAGGAATAGTCTTCGCCGACGGTCGCGATCTTGCGATAGCCCTTGGTCTCGTAGGCATATTTGCCGAGGCCGACCTGCCATTGGGCGCCGTCCATGTTGAAGCGGAAGAAGTTCGGCGCGGGATCGACATAGGTCGTCTCCTGTGCGCCGGACGCGGCGTTCACGAAGGTCAGCTCAGGGTGCGTCTTGGCGAAGTTCTTGACGGCGATGCCCTCGTCGCCCGACAGCGGCGACAGCAGAATCTGTACCTTGTCCTGCTCGATCAGCTTGCGCACGGCACGGACGGCCGAGTCCGGCGTGGCGTCGGTCGACGCGACGACGAATTCCAGCTCCTTGTCGCCGACCTTCTTGCCGAGCACGTTCAACGCGGTGACATGTCCGCGCATCCCGTCCTCACCGAGCACGGTATAGGTGCCCTCCAGCGTCGCCGTGACGCCGACCTTGATCTTTTCCTGCGCGAATGCCGTGCCGGACAGCAAAAGCGCCGTGAACACGGCGATACCTACACTTCGCATGTGCATCGAACTCCTCCCTTGTCGCCCATTGCTGGGGCACACGAGCGTGTGCCGGCCACTGTTTCTCTGGCCATGTTGGCAGCGGACCTTCCCGGCGCCTCGCGTCATCTCTGACGAGCGACGGTCAGTCCCCATCGACCGCGGAGGCTACCGGATGAGCCGAGCGCGCGTGCAACCCGCCTGGCCTCGACCTTGACGACGAGTCTCATTTTCCATGATGCGACGCGATAAGGGCGTAACGCATTCCGCGTACGTCGCGGTCCCGTCAGTCCCCGGCAAGCGTGGTCGGCGGCCTCGCCGCGCTGCAGAGCCCGAGCAACTCAACTGCCTCGGCCCGGCTCCCTCGGGATCGTCTTGGCGTTCAGTCGCCGCGATCGTACCGTCACCCGGGAGCGACGAATGCGCCGCTTCCGGAATTCCAATCCGCACATGACGATATCGATGCTTTCATTCGGGTGCCGCACGCGGCGCCCGTGGAACGCGAGCCATTTCTCGACCTGCCGCACGACCACGCGGCCGAGGTCCAGCCGCCGCACCAGCTCTTCACGCGTATGCAGCGAGGCGATGTCGACGATGTAGTCGAGCCGCTCCGACATGGTCCGGCCGACGAGCCGCGCGTACTCACTCGATACCAGCAAGGTTACGACCCGCTCAGGCAGATGCGGCTCACCCATTTCCAATCCTGCACTCCACCGTGCCCACCGGCCGACCCGAAAGGTCGGCAATCCGGCAAATGCAGGCACGGCGCCCCCCGATGACAATTCGACCGTGACACGCCAGGGACGGCCCGGTCGCCGCGACGATATCCTTTCGCCTCATTCCACGACGCCGCGCGCGGCGCGCTCATCGTCGCTCTGCACTCGACTTTCCATCACGAGTACACGCGCTCCGCCCGGTCGTGAGACGGCGCTGCATCCTGGTCTCTCCCCGTTGTCGACACGAGCGACTTCGTGATCTCCTGAGCCCGCATCGGCAACACCGAGAGCAGCGTGTCGCTCAGGCCGTGCGAGGTTTCGGCGCAGCCTTGGACATAGACTTGTGGACAAAACGCCGGGCTTGTCTGCAGACGATAGTCGCGATCGAGCGACGCCGACTCGATGTAGCGGCTGATCGGATCGAGACACGCCGGGACCGGAGATCGCTCGTAGCCGGTGGCGAGCACGACGGCATCGTACACTGCCCGGCGGCGGACCTCCTCGTCCTTGTTGACGAACTCGAGCTCCATCCCCTCCGGGACGGCATGAGCTGCGACGATCTCGCTGCGCGGATGGAGCGTCAGCTTCCGAGCCCCGGCGACACGCTGTTGGTACGTCATCCGGTAGAGCTGATCGAGCAGGTCGGGGTCGACCACCGCATAATTGGTATTGCGGAAGCTGCGGACGATTTTATCGCGCTGGCTGTCGGACCGCGAATGGAAATAATCGGTGTAGTCCGGGTTGAAGATCTCGTTCACGAACGGGCTGCTATCGGCCGGCTTGAGGGCGTGCCCGCGGAAGACCAGATCGATGTGGGCGTCGGGAAACCGTTCGCTGAGATCGAGCGTGACTTCAGCCGCACTTTGCCCGCCGCCGACGACCGCCACCCGCGGCGACCGGCCGTCCGATCCTGCCGCAAGCAACGAGCCGAGATAGCCGCTGGTGTGCACGACGCGCGGATCCATCGCGATCGCTCGAAATACCGACGGGATGTGCGGCACGCCGCCGACGGCGGCCACGAGGTGCCGCGTGACGCGTGACCGTTCTTTCCCGTCAGCCATGCGCGTGAGCACGCGAAGCGCGGTGACGGACTGGCCGGCGTGCACGGGCTCGACAGCCTCGACCGTCTCTCCATACGCAACCATGCCGCTGAACTGACCGGCGACCCAACGGAGGTAGTCGTTGAACTCGATCCGGCTCGGATAGAACGTCTTGCAGTTGGTGAAGTCGAGCAGCCGCCCGGATTTGTGCAGGTAGTTGACGAAGGTGAACGGACTGGTCGGATCGCGAAGCGATACGAGGTCCTTGAGGAAGGAGATCTGCATGTTGCTGCCGGGCAGCAGCATGCCGCCATGCCACTTGAAGTCCTGTTGCTTCTCCAGGAACAGGGACCGGCATTTCAAGCGCTGCTGTCTCGCGCAATCGTCGAGCGCGATCGCCAGTGCGAGGTTCGATGGCCCGAAGCCAATGCCGACGACATCATAGTCAGGGGCAGGATGATACGACATGGTGATGCTCCGTCCGCGCTAGGCTTCTGTGGGTGCTTCATTGATCGCCGGCTGCCACAGCCGGTCGCCGAAGAAGCGCTCGCGCAGCAACATGACCAGGGTTGCCCGCTTGTGTGGGAAATCGAAGTTCTTGAGCCGGGCAAACCCAGCCAGATCCAGGTTGCGCAGCTGCTGCGAATGCGCCGCCGCCGGCTCGCCGACGATGCGCTCGGTGCGGCAATCGTCGAGGAACATGTAGTGCATGAGCGAGGGAAGCCAGGCCGTGATGAAGCGGCGGCCCCGGAAGCCGTCCTCGCCAACGATCACGTGCCAGCCGCGATCATAGTCCGCCGCATCGTAGAACGGCGCGATGCGATTTTCCTTCGCCCAATAGAGCTCGAAATAGCCGAACGGCTGATCACCGAAGGAGCCGATCAGCGGCACCATGTGCGGGTCCGACATGATCCGCGACAGATACTGTCGGTGCTTGTCGATATCCCCCGCTTCGTTCCAGAACGAGTCCACCCGCGGATCGTTGAGCCAGCGGTGGACCAGCGGGAGATCGTGAGCGATGTCGACGACGCGAAAACTGACGACGTCGGACAGCCAGGGAATGAAGCGGGCGTAGACGGTGCCGACCGGCTTGGGCGGCCGCCGCGGATGGCGCCTGCCGTCGGTCATCGCGTAGGACAGTGGAAACGCCGGGCGTGCGGCGTCCGTCAGCCAGTTCTCGCGAAGCTGCATCACCATGTCCGGATACAACGCCAGCCTGCCGTCGGTCACGACCGCAACGCCGTCTTTCGCCAAGGCCGATGCTGCCGCCGGTTTGTCGTCAAGCGTGATGACGAGCCTCTCGAGCGACGGCGCCCAGCCGAAGACCGCTTCGGCCATTGCCGCCACTCCGCGCGACACCCGGCGCCAATCATCGATCCCGTCGTGCACGATCAGACGCGTCAGTTCGCCATCCGGCCGAAGCGACAGCAATGGCGCGCCGTCCGCGATCACCCGGAGCCCGTCATCGTCGCGAACGACCGACATTGTCGCATCGGTTGCGACGGGGAATGTCCGGACACTACCCCTAGCGCTCGCAGTCGCGCTCATGCGAACTCCCTCCCTCTCATTGATCTGCACGGGCGCCATCTCAGTCCACTCCCGCTCGGGATGTAGATCGGCCGGCACGAAGAAGACAACAAAGTCTGTAGCGCTGTCTTTAGATTAACTACAAAGATGCGGCTCACGGATTCGATGCTCCAAGCGACGGAGCGGGCTCCTGCATAACGGTCGTGAGCGTGCGTTGCCTTTGTGCCGGCTCGCGGCGTTCAGCGGCGTCGCTGGCGTCAATCCGACCGTCGCGCAGGCGAACGATCCGATCGGCGCACTGGAAGTAGCGATCGTCGTGTGAGATCACGATGATCGTCTTGCCCAGACGTTTTAGGTCGGCGAGCAGCTCGGTGTAGAAGATTTGACGGAACGCCGGGTCCTGATCGGCCGCCCATTCGTCGAACACCAGCACCGGCCGTCCCTCGATCCAGGCATTGATCAGGGCGAGCCGCTTGCGCTGGCCCGTCGACAGGTCGGTGGTGGAGAATGCGCCGCCATCGATCGAGACCTTGTGGGCGAGCTCGAGACGGTCGAGATAGCGCTGCGCGAGCTCCGGCCGCTGACTGCTCTGCTGCGCCAAGGTGTCGAACAGGAAATAGTCCGAGAATATTGTGGTGAAGAGCTGCCGATAATCGTCGCGGGTCTCGTTGACGACCGGGCTGCCGTCGCGCAGCAGCACGCCGCGGTCGGGCACATAGAGTCCGAGCAGCAGCTTGATCAGCGTCGTCTTGCCGCTGCCGTTTTCACCGACGATGAAGACGATCTCGCCGCGGCGAATGCGAAGGTCGATCGGTCCGATGGTGAAGGGGCGCTCGGACGACAGCGCGGGGAAGGCGTAGGAGACGCCGCGCAGTTCGATCGATTCGATCTGGTCGGCGGTTCCATCCTGCGGATCATCGAGCAGTTCCGCCTCTGCGGCGGTGAAACGGTCCGACAGCTCGGCGATCCGGCGCATCGCGACCTGCGCGCGGCCGAGCGACGGCAGCATGCCGATCAACTGGTCGATCGGTCCGCGCATGAACAGCAGCACCAGAACGAAGCCGCTGGACACCGAGGCCGGGCTGTCGGGCCACAGCAGTGGACGCAGCACCAGAGCGGTCCCGATCACCAGGAACAGGAGAACCGTCCCGAGCGCACGCGCCGTCACGAGCAGATTGATGGCCTTGATCTGCACGTTGCCGATCCGGTCGACCGTCCGCCCGATCAGATCGACATGGACGTGGTGCCGGCGCGGGCGATGCAGGCGCAACTCCTTGGCGCCTTCGGAGATCGCGCGGTAATGCTTCTGCAGGTCGTCTTCGTATTGGCGCGCGAGAGTGAAGCCCATCATTCCGCGCTTGCGGGCGAGATAATGGACGAACGACCCGAGCGCGATCAAGGCTGCCGTGACCAGGAACAGCGGCCACGATAGCACCGCCAAGTAGATCAGGCAGCCGGCGACGATGACGCCCGACACCAGGAAGGCCGGAAAGAAGAACGCGAAATCGCTGATGGCGTCGACATCCTTGGTCAAGACCGGGATGAGGCGGTGCGACCGATAGGATTCGAGCTGGTCGATCGGCGCCATCAGTATCTTGGCGGCCAGCGACTTGCGCAACGAGGCCACGATCCGCTGGCCGACGACATTCGCGCTGATGTCAGAGCCGACCGACCCGATCACGATCAGAATGCAGAGACCCGCGAACGAGGCGACGAGGCCACCGACGTCGCCTGCCCCTGCGTAGAGGCCGCGGTTCACCACGGCGAGCAGGCCCGCAACGCTGGCGCCGCCGAGGAGACCGAGCAGAATGGCTGCGGCGAGCAGCAGCCAATAGGGCCGCAGCAGGCTTCCGACGCTGGCAACGCCTGGATTGGATGGCGTCATCATGGATTGCCGGCTCCCATTCGCGTGGCGAAGACAGCGGCGAGCTTGGCGCCGATGTCGGCGCGGGCGTGCAAAGCGTCCGGAACCACGTTGCCCATGCGCAGGAACTCGTGGATCATGCCGGGATAGACCTTCAGATCCACGGCGGCGCCGGCCGCGCGCAAGCGTGCGGCATAGGCCCTTCCCTCGTCCGCCAGCGGATCGAACTCGGGGAGCACGATCAGCGCGGGCGCGACGCGCGTGAGATCGGACGCGGCCAGCGGCGCAAATCGCCAGTCGTGGCGATCGGCGTCATGGCGGAGATAGTGGTCGAAGAACCAGTCCACGGTCTCGCGCTCAAGCAGATAACCCGAACCATATTTCTCGTAGGAGTCCGAGACCTGCTGCGGGCTGAGCCCGGGATAGGCGAGGACCTGAAGGACAGGCTGCGGTAAGGCCCGGTCGTCGCGCGCGGCGATCGCCAGCGCCGCGGCCAGCGTGCCCCCCGCACTGTCGCCGCCGATCGCGACCCGCCGCGGGTCGAGGCCAAGTGCAGGCCCCTCGCGCCCGATCCAGGCGAGGGCATCGACGCAGTCCTCGAATGCCGTCGGAAAGCGGTGCTCCGGCGCCAGCCGGTAGGCGATCGACAGCACTGCCGCGCCGCTGTCATCGGCAAGGCCCCGGCACAACGGCTGGTGCGAGTCGAGGCTGCCGACGACGAAGCCGCCGCCATGCATGTAGAGCAGCACGGGCATCGGATCGGCGACGTCCAACGGCCGCGCTGCATAGAGGCGCCCGGCAATCTCCGTCGCGTCGCGCATCGGCAGCGCAAGCTGCCTCTCGAAGGCGAGCGGCGGCGGATCGACATCCAGCAGCGGCGAGGAGGCGTCGAAATCGGCACGCGCCTGCGCTGGCGTCAGTTGCGGAAACGGAATGCGCGCGCCCGATTCCGTTCCGAGCTGGATCATCTCGAGCAGTGCCGCGATATCAGGATGAAGGCCCATGGTCACCTCATTCAGCCGGTTCCGGCTGCAGAGCCGGTGATGTCTGCGCCGCCTGGTCCGGCTCCAGCCACGCGCCGAGCGCCGCCAGGAAGGATTCGTTGCCAAGGATCGAGAAGTGGTCGTCGCCGACCACGCCCAAATCTGCCGCCTGCGGCAGTCCCGCCGCGAGCCGATCGCGCTGTCGAAGCCGGCCGGAGGTCCACCAGCAGCCGGGCGCTGCAACGAGATCGGCCGGCCATTCGGCCGCCCGAGCCAGTTGCGCGAGGTGGCGCCCGACCCTGAAGGCCGAGACGATGTCGTCGGCGCCGAGAAGACCGTCGCGCGGCTGCAGCGGCGCCGTGCCGATTGCATCGACGGCCAGGCGCCGGATCACCTCGTCCGTCACCGGCGCATCGCCGGAACGAATCGCCGTCACCTGCGACGCAATGGCTGGAGGCTGCACGCCCGGCGCCGCGACCGACAGCAGCGTCAGCAAGTCGTCGGTCCAATGCCGCCCGGGCGACGGCTGCTCGTCACCATGCGGAACGAAGCTGTCGATCAGCGCCAGGCGCTCGACTCGCTCGCCGCGCCGCTCGAGTTCGGCAGCAACCAGGCACGCGACCAGTCCGCCAAGCGACCAGCCGATCAGATGATAGGGTCCCTTGCTCTGCTTCCGCGCGATCTCATCGACATAGTCCACGGCCATTGCCGTCAGCGACTCGTCGGTGAAGGACGGTTCGATCAGCGTCCGGCACTGCAGTCCGATCAGTTGCCTCCGTCCCTCCAGGCGCCGCGCCAGCGGCGCGTAGTCGAACACCGTGCCGAAGCCGCCGTGAAGACAGAACACCGGCGGCGTGCCATCGATCGGCGAACTCAGGGGCAGCAGCGCCGACGGCCGCATGGATGATGCTGCGGGCGTGCCGAGCAAGGCGCGAATGGTCGGCTTCTGGAGAAGATCCCGCAGCTTGATCTCGCCATCGAGGATCGGGGCACGGCGAAGGCGCGCGATCACATTGAGGCTCAGGATCGAGTTGCCGCCGAGCTCGAAGAAGTTGTCGGTGACGCCGACTTGCGCAACACCGAGGATCTCCGCCCACAGCTTCGCCATCGCGACCTCGGCGGGACTTTCCGGGGCGATGAACGCGCGCCCGGCTGCGATATCAGGCGCGGGCAACGCCTTGCGATCGACCTTGCCGCTCGACAGCGTCGGCAGACGCTCGAGCACGATGATGCGGGATGGAATCATGTAGGCCGGCAAAGTCCGGCGCAGCGCGGCAGTCAGCGTTGCAGACAGCCGCTCGGCCGCAGCCGCGGCGGCGTCGCCTGGCGCCCGTGGCGCCACATAGGCCACGAGCTGATTTCCTCCCGCACCCACCACGGCGAGCACGGCAGCCTGCGCGACCGCTGGGTCGCTCAGCAGAGCCGATTGGATTTCGCCAAGCTCGATCCGGAAGCCGCTGACCTTGACCTGATCGTCGCTGCGTCCGAGATATTCGATCGTGCCGCTCGCATCCCATCGCGCAAGGTCGCCGGTGCGGTAGAGGCGTGCGCCCTCGTCCGCCGAAAATGGATCCGGCACGAAGCGTTCCGCCGTCATGCCTGGCTTGGCGTGGTACCCGCGCGCGAGCCCGAACCCGCCGATGTAGAGCTCGCCGGCTGCGCCTGCCGGAACGAGATTCAGCGAGCCATCGAGGATGTAGGCGGTGCGGCGGCCGACGGGAATCCCGATCGGCGCATAGGCCTTGTCGCACGCCGTGTTGCCGTCGACCTTCCACACGAGCGGTGTCACGACGGTCTCGGTCGGTCCATAGCCGTTGATCAGGATTTGCGGCTTCAGCGTCCGCCTGACCTTGTCGAAGCCGGCCTTGGGCATCGCCTCGCCGCCGAACGAATACAGCCTAACGGGCGGCGGATTGCCGGCCTGCTCCACCCACTCTGCGACCTGCTGCAGATAGGCCGGCGGCAGGCCGATATGCGTGATCCGCTGCGCATGAAGCTCAGCGACGGTCTGTTCGGGCGTCCACAGCTCCGCATCGCGCATGACCAGCCGAGCGCCCTGCGACAGCACCGTGAGCCACCGTTCATGCGCGCCGTCGAAGGCCAGCGACAGGAAATGCAGCTCGCTTGCGTGCTCGTCGAGCTCGTAGAGCGCAGCGGTCGCTCGGCAATGCATCGCCAGCGGTCCATGCGCGACGGCGACGCCTTTCGGCCGCCCGGTCGAGCCGGACGTGTAGATCACGTAAGCGAGACTCTCCGGATGCAGGCGTGGATCCGGCGCATGGTTCGGACCGCTGGCAGAATCGAACGAGGCCAGATCGATCGCCTGGACGCCTTCGATAACGGAGATGTCACGCGCGCCGGACAGCAGCATCCTCATCCCGGAGTCGCGCATCACATGAGCAACGCGGTCCGGCGGCAGCTCGGGATCGAGCGGGACATAGGCTCCGCCGGCCTTCAGCACGGCAAGCAGCGCGGCCATCGTCGCTTCGTTGCGCTCGACGACGACGCCGACGCGCTGGTCGGGCCCGAGCCCGGCCTCGACGAGGTGGAGCGCGATCCGGTTGGCGCGACGATCGAGCTCACCGTAGGACAGGTTCCGGCCGCCGATCGTCAGGGCGACACGTTCCGGATCGCGCTGTGCATGATCGCGGATCATCTCGTGGACGAATGGACGCATCGCGGCAGACGCCGCCCGGCCATTGCAGGCATCTGCGCGCTGCACATCCTGAGCGGTGGACGCATCGATCGCGCCAAGCCTGGCTTCCGGACCTCGTAGCATGGCCGCGAGCAGATGTTCGAATTGCGCCCTCACCTGCTCCGCCTGTTCCGGCGTGAAGTGGCTCGGCATATAGGTGAATTCGACCTGCAGCGTATCCTCGACCATGACGGACAGGTCCATCGGATAGTTCGTGACGTCGACGTTGCGCAGCTCGCCGAATTGAAGCGAGCCGTCCCCCTGCAGCAGGCCTCGGTCGACGGGATAGTTCTCGAACACGATGATGCTGTCGAACATGGTCTCGCCGGCACGTCCGGCCCAGCTCTGGATGTCGTAGAGCGGCGTCTGCTCGAAGTTGCGCATCGCCGCGTTGCGGTCCTGCATGGCGCGCAGCCAGTCACCGACCGTTGCGGCCGGCGAAGGCGTCTCGATCACGGGCAGCGTATTGATGAACAGGCCGATCATCTGCTCGGCCCCGTCGAGACCAGCCGGACGGCCGGCGACGGTGACTCCAAATGTAACGGTCTGCTGGCCGGTGTAGCGTTGCAGCAGCAGCGCCCAGACGCCCTGGATGAGCGTGTTCAGGGTGATGCGCTCGTGCCGGGCGAACGCCTTCAATGCCGCGGTCGCATCCTTGTCGAGCCGGGTGTAGCAGCGCCGGTGTCCGTGCGCGTCGTAGCGCCGCGCGCCGAAGGCATCGGCCAGTTGCGTCGGCTGGTCGAAGGCCGTGAGTTGTCCTCGCCAGAAGCGCTCGGCGGCCTGCGCGTCCTGGGCCAGCAGCCAGGCAACATAATCGCGATAGTGCGCCGAAAGAGCCGGGAGCGCCCGCCCGGCATAGCACCCTAGGATTTCGCCGATGAAGCGGGCCGAGCTCCAGCCATCCATCAGGATATGATGGTAGGTCCAGATCAGGCGATGACGATCGTGGTCGAGCTGCAACAAGCGGACACGCTGCAGTGGCGGCACCGCGAGATCGAACTCGGCGCCGCGCTCCGCGGCCAGCGCTGACGACAGCCGCGCCTCATCGACAGCTTGCCCACGCCAGTCTTCCGTTGCGAACGGCACACTGGCCGCGCGATGGACGGCCTGCAGCGGTGCGCCGGACAGCTCGCGCCAGAGAAATCCGGTACGCAGCATCGGATGACAGGCAGAGACCTCCTGCCACGCGGTGCGCAGCCGCTCGACGTCCAGCCCGCGGATCTCGACGCTGACTTGGTTGACATAGACGCCACTTCCGGCATCGCGCAGGCTATGGAACAGCATGCCCTGCTGCATCGGCGAGAGCGGGTAGACGTCCTCGATGCGGTCCCAGTCGACACCGAGCCGCGCGAGCTCCTCGCTCGTCAGCCCGGACAATGCGCCGCGCGCGCGAGTGATTGCGGGCTGGTCGTTCCGCGCCGCCACGCAGGCCGGCGCGAGCAGCTCGATCGTCTGCAGCCGGAACACGTCTCTCGGCTCCAGCTCGAGACCAGCCCGGCGTGCGCGACTGACCATCTGCAGCGAGATGATCGAGTCGCCGCCGAGCTCGAAGAAATTGTCGGTGACGCCGACGTCCGGCTGGTGCAGCAGCTCGGCCCAGATCGCAGCAAGTGCGGCCTCGGTCGGATTGCGTGGCGCGACGCGCTGTCCCTGCCCAAGCCGCGTATCGGGCAACGGCAACGCCTTGCGATCGATCTTGCCGTTCGGTGTCAGCGGCAGCCGCGGCAGCACCATCACGCGCGACGGCACCATGTAGTCCGGCAGCGTTGACGCGAGAGTCGCGCGCAGCTCGGCTCCGTCGAGCGCATCGTCGCCGCTGACATAGCCGACGAGCTGCCGGCCGCCGCCGAGCTCTTGCGCCACCACGACGCTGTCGCGCACGCCGGTCTGCGTGCGCAGCCGCGCCTCGATCTCGCCGAGCTCGATGCGGTGGCCGCGGATCTTCACCTGATGGTCGGCACGGCCGACATAGTCGAGCAAACCGTCGGCGCGCCACCGCGCCAGATCGCCGGTGCGGTACAGCCGCGCACCGGGATCGCCGAATGGATCGGGAATGAAGCGCTCGGCGCTGAGCGCCGCTCGCCGCCAATAGCCGCGGGCCAGGCCCTCGCCGCCGATGAAGAGCTCGCCTGTCACGCCGACGGGGGCGGGTTTGAGATTGCCGTCGAGCACATGCAGCGTGGTGCTGCCGATCGGGCCGCCCAGGACGGGTGCGGGATCGCGTGCGTCGAGCCGATGGCGCGCCGACCACACCGTGGTTTCGGTCGGCCCGAACAGGTTCCAGGCCTCGCCTCCGAGCGCGAGCAGCCGAAGCGCCAGGTCGGGCGCCAGCGCCTCGCCGCCGCTCAGCAAGCGGCAGCCTTGAGGCAGCCAACCGCGCGCACCATCGTCATGATCGAGCAGCATGCGCCAGCTCGACGGCGTGGCCTGGATCAGGGTCACGCCATGATCGGCGACGATCGCCTTCAGCCTCGCCGGATCATGGGCCGAGGCGTGATCCGCCAGCACGATCCGCGCGCCATGAATGAGCGGCAGCCAGAGCTCGAGCACCGCGATGTCGAACGATAGCGAGGTCAAGCCAAGCACACGGTCATCGCGCGCGATGCCCGGTTGCTCAGCCATCGTCGCCAGGAAATTCGTCACGGCGCCATGGCGCACCATCACGCCCTTGGGCAGGCCGGTCGAGCCGGAGGTGTAGATGACGTAAGCCAGGTTGTCTGGATGGATGGCGACGTCGAGATCGCCGACGCCGACCGAATCTTCTCTAAACTCCTCGTCCAGCAGCCAGGCCTGGGCGTGGCCGTCCGCCAGCACAGGCGCGAGCTGGTCGTGGAGCGTCGCCTGCGTCAGCAGCAGCTTCGCGCCGCTGTCGGACAGCATGTGCGCGAGACGCTCGGCCGGATAGTCCGGATCGAGCGGCAGATAGGCTCCGCCCGCCTTGAGCACCGCGAGCAGCGCCACCATCATCGTCACACTGCGCTCCAGCGCCAGTCCCACCACCACATCGGGACCGACGCCGTGCTCCCTGAGCCTATGGCCCAGCCGGTTCGCGCGCGCATTCAGCGCTCCGTAACTGATCGTCTCCTCATTGTGCACGAGCGCAATCGCATCGGGCGCGCGCCCTGCCTGGGCCTCGAACTGAGCGACGACACCCGGCGCTATCACGGCCCCGGCCGTTGCGTTGACCCGCGCCAGCAGCGCGATGTCCGTGGGATCATCAGCCGCAAGGCAGCCGACCGCCTGCTCGGCATCGCCAGTGATGGCCGCGAGCAGTTGCACGAACGCCTTGTGCAGCCGGCGAATCTGGGCCTCGTCGAAATGTTGCCGCTGGAAATTGAATACCAGCCGCAGCTCTGCTTCGAGACCGACGCTCACGAACAGCGGGTAGTTGCTCGTTTCGAGGATCCTCGTCCGGCCGACGCTCACGCGGCCGTCTCGGGTCTTCAAGGCCTCGTCCACCGGATAGTTCTCGAACACCAGGATGCTGTCGAACAGCGGACGCCCTGCCTGGCCCGCGATCCGCTGAATGTCGGCCAGCGGCATCCAGCCATGATCCCGCAAGGCGAGATTGCGATCCTGCAGGTCGCGCAGCCACGCACCAACCCGCCGCTGCGGATCCTCGGCATCGACCACGGGCAAGGTGTTGATGAACAGGCCGACCATCTCCTCGGCGCCAGCGAGCCCAGCGGGCCGGTCCGACACCGTCACGCCGAAGCTGACCGTATCCTGCCCGGTGAACCGACGGAGCAATTGCGCCCATGCCGCCTGCACCACCGTATTCAGCGTGACCCGTTCGCGGGTCGCGAAGCGTTGCAGCCGCTCGCTGAGATCGGCGTCCACCGCCATGGTGAGCGAGCCATGGCCGACGCGAGCGTCGACCGCAGGCCGCGACAGCAGGCTCGGCTCGTCGAGCCCGGCCAACGCCGCTCGCCAGAACTCGGCCGCAGCACCGTGGTCCTGCGCCTGCAGCCATGCGATGTAGTCGCGGTAGCGCGGCGGCTGTCCTTGCAGCGCCCCCTGCCCCTCGTACTGCATCACCTCGGCGATGAATCGGGCCGAGCTCCAGCCGTCCATCAGAATGTGATGATGAGTCCAGATCAGCCAATGCCGGTCGTCGGCGATCCGGATCAGCCTTACGCGCTGCAGCGGCGGCCGCGAGAGATCGAAGCCGTCGGCGCGCTCGCGGTCTGCAGCCGCCATGAGCGCAGCATCCAAAGCGGCCGGAGCGAGCTGCGCCGCACGTTCCCGCCAATCCTCCGCGACGAAGGGAACGTCGGCACTGCGATGGACGACCTGCTGCGGTGGTCCCGGCAATTCACGCCACAGGAAACCGGTGCGAAGCACGGTATGGCGATTGCTGACCGCCTGCCACGCGGCTTGCAGCTTGCCGGCGTCGAGACCGCGGGTCTCGGCGGCAACCTGGTTGACGTAGACCCCGGTGCCGTCGTCGTGCAACGCGTGGAACAGCATGCCCTGCTGCATCGGCGACAGCGGATAGATGTCCTCGACCTCGCGCCAATCCAGCGCCAGCGCATCGAGCTCGGCCTGGCTCAGCTTCGACAACGGCACATCGGACGGCGTCACGCCATGGACGCCGCTCGTGCAGTGATCTACCAGCTCACGCAGCGCCGCCTCAAAACAGTCCGCCAGGCGCGCAATCGTTTCGCGGCGTTGACGCTTCCCGCTGAAGCCGAACGACAGCTCCAGACGACCGTCGAGCACCCTCGCATTGATCGCGATATGGTGGCGCAACGGGCTCGATGCGGCGCGCGACGGGCCGGCGCTCTCGGGCGCGATCGAGAACAGCGCCGTCTCGTCCGCGCTGCCATCGACCTGTCCGAGATAATTGAACCCGATGCGCGGCTGCACGCCCGTCGTCAGCGCCGCGCGCTGGGCATCAGAACCCAGGTAGCGCAGGACACCGTAGCCAAGTCCCCGGCTGGGGACGGACCGCAGCATCTCCTTGGTCGCCTTGATCAGCACCGCGGGCGGCTGCGATCCAGCCGCCAGTCGTACCGGGAACGCGGTCGTGAACCAGCCGATGGTTCGCGACAGGTCGAGCCCGCCGCCGAGATCCTCGCGGCCGTGACCCTCGAGTTCGATCGCCATGATCTCCCGGCCCGACCACAGCCACAGCGCACGCGCGAGCGCCGACAGCAGCAGATCATTGACCTGGGTTCTGTACGCCCCGTGCGCCGTGCCCAGCAGACGCGCGGTCAGCTCAGCGTCGATCGCGAGCGGCACGTCGTCGGCGTCTGCAATCGTATCCCGATCCGCATGATCGAAATCGCTCGGCACGTCCTCCGTCTGCCGGAGACCGGACCAATGATCCCACTCTGCAGCCGGCACATCCGAGGCCGCGTGCGCGCGCAGCGCTGCGCCCCATTGGGCATAGGCGTGCGTCTTGGGCGGCAGCGTCGCCTCTTGTCTACGCATGAGCTGCTCATAGGCAGCCGCGAGATCCTCCAGCAGCACACGCCACGACACGCCGTCGGTCACGAGGTGATGAATCACGATCAGGAGGCGCTGCCCGCCCTCCGGCAGATCGATGCCGACCAGCCGCACCAGACGTCCCTCCGCGAGCGAAAGGCTCGCCTGGACCTCAGCGGCGAGCGCGGTGACCGCCTCGCCATCGGCCAGCTCGCACGACCGAAACAGGTCGGAGACCGCCGGCGCCGGCCCGTGCTCGGCGCGCCAGATGCCGTCGATGCGTTCGAAGCGCAGTCTCAGCGCATCGTGATGAGTGACGACGGCCACTGCCGCGCGCCGCAGCACGTCCCAGTCGAGCCGCTGCTGCGGCCGCAGCAGCAAGGCCTGGTTCCAGTGATCGGGCGCCTCCAGCTCCTGCTCGAAGAAACGGAGCTGAATCGGCAGCAACGGGAGTGGCCCGGAGACGAGACCCTGCTCCGCCGTCGTCTCCAACCGGACGACCTGCCGCGCGTCGCGCGCCAGGGCTTCCAGCGTCTGATGCTTGAAGACGTCTCGTGGCTCGATCAGAAGGCCGGCCCGCCGCGCACGACTGACCATCTGCAGCGAGATGATCGAATCGCCGCCGAGCTCGAAGAAATTGTCGGTCATGCCGACATCGGGCTGATGCAGCAGCTCGGCCCAGATGGTTGCCAACGCAGCCTCGGCCGGCGTCCGCGGCGCAATCCGCATCGCTGCAGCGGGCGCCTCCGGCGCCGGCAGCGCGTTGCGATCGACCTTGCCATTCACCATCAGCGGCAGGCGGTCGAGGACCACGATCCGCGCCGGCACCATGTAGTCCGGCAACGTCGCGGACAATGCGTCGCGCAGCACCTCGCCATCGAGCGCGCCGTCACCGCAGACATAGCCGACCAGTTGCCGGCCAGCCCCGAACTCCCTCGCGATGACGACGGCCGCAGTGACCGATGGCTGCTGCAGCAGCCGCGCCTCGATCTCGCCGAGCTCGATGCGGAAGCCGCGAACCTTTACCTGGTGATCGGCCCGGCCGACATAGTCGATGGCGCCGTCGCTGCGCCAGCGCGCCAGATCGCCGCTTCGATAGAGCCGCGCGCCGGGAGGTCCGAAAGGATCGGGAATGAAGCGCTCGGCCGTCAGCGCCGCGCGCCCGAGATAGCCGCGCGCCAGCCCGTCTCCGCCGATATGGAGCTCGCCCGTCGTGCCCTCGGCGACCGGATTGAGGTCGGTGTCGAGAATGCGCAGGATCGTGCCTGGAATCGGAAAGCCGATCGGCACGCGCGCCCCGCTCGCCGCGCGGCAGTTCCAGAAGCTGGCATTGATCAGCGCTTCGGTGGGCCCATAGCGGTTGTCGAACCGGATTGCTGGGAATACCGCGTAGACTTGGTCCTTTAGCGGGACCGGCAAGGCCTCGCCACCGGAGAACAGCCGCTTCAAGCTCACGCATCGGCGAGCCTCCGGCTCAGCCACGAATTGCGCGAGCATCTGCGGCACGAAATGCAGCGTGGTCACACCATGCGCGGTGACCGCATCGACCAGCCGCTTCGGCTCGCGATGGGCCCCCGGCGCCGCGATCGCAAGCCGCGCACCGACCGTCAACGGCCACAGGATTTCCCACACCGCGACGTCGAAGCTGAACGGCGTCTTCTGCAACAGCGTTTCGCCGGGATCGAGCCCGTACTCCCGCTGCATCCAGGCGAGCCGCGCTGCCAGCGCACCACGCGTGCAGGCCACGCCCTTCGGCACGCCGGTCGAGCCGGACGTGTAGATCACATAGGCGAGGCTCTCGGCGTGGGTCGGACTCTGGAGATCCAAGCTGCCGGTGTCCGTGTCCTGCGAGGCGCGTCTGTCGCCGACGGCGATCAACTCGGCGCCCGCCCCTGCCGTGATCTCCATCAGCCGATCACGCAACTGCGGCTGCGTCAGCACCAGCCGCGTGCCGCTGTCGCCCAGCATCGCCGCGAGCCGCTGGCTGGGATAATCCGGATCGAGCGGCAGGTAGCCGGCCCCGGCCTTCAGAACGGCCAACACAGCCACGACCAGGTCGGCGCTGCGCTCGAATGCCAAGCCGACCGGAGCATCCAGAGCGATGCCGGCCTGCATGATCTGTCGCGCCAGGCGGTTCGCCTGCGCATTCAGTTCCGCGTAGCTGATCCCCTCCTGATCGGAGATCAAGGCCATGGCCGCAGGCGCCCGTGCGACCTGCTGTTCGATCTGCGTCACGACGTCGACGAAGCCGTCTTTCACCGTCGGCGCGGCGGGTCCCGAGCTCCAGCCGAGCACCCGTTGCAAAGCGGCGGCGTCCAAACCATGCAGCTCCGCGACCAGGCGGCTGCTGTCGTCGGCGATGCGCCCGAGCAGGCAGGCGAACGCCGCCTGTATCCGCTCGATCTGCACCTGGTCGAACCGGCTGCGATCGTAACGGAAGCCGAGCCGGATGCCGGCGTCGGTCACGAACACCGCGACCGTCAGCGCATAGTTGGTGATCGAGATCTGCTCGGCGCGGCTGGCGCGCGGCCCCCCGCCGGCCTGATCGCGCAGCGCCGCGTCGACCGGATAGTTCTCGAACACGAAGATGGTGTCGAACAGCGGCCGGCCGGCGCGGCCGGCAAGGCGCTGGATCTCGTGCAGCGGCATCCAGCCATGCTCGCGCAGGTCGACGTTGCGATTCTGCAGGCTGCGCAGCCACTCGCCGACCGGCGTTTGAGGTCTCGCGTCCTCGAGCGCGGGCACGGTATTGATGAACAGGCCGACCGCCTCTTCCACGCCCGCGATCTCGGGCGGCCGGCCGGAGATCGTGGCGCCGAAGCAGACGACATCCTGGCCGGTCAAGCGCCGCAGCAACTGGCCCCACGCCCCCTGAAGAAGCGTGTTCAACGTCACCCGCTCGCGCCGTGCCGCGACCTGCAGCCGCTCGGTCTTCACCGCATCGATCACGAGATCGATCGAGGCATGGCCGTCGGCAGGTGCGGCCGGCCCGCCCAGCGCATCGGCCAGCAGGCTCGGCTCGCCGAGCGTCGAGAGCGAGCGCGACCAGAACATGCTCGACGCCTCGGGATCCTGCCGCTGCAGCCAGGCAATGTAATCGCGATAGCGGCCGCGCGGTGCGCCCAGCGACGCGCCGCCGACATGCTGCATGATCTCGCCGATGAGCCTTGCTGCGCTCCAGCCGTCGAGCAGGATGTGATGATGGGTCCAGATCAGGCGGAAAACGCCGCCGTCGAGATCGATGAGACGGACCCGCTGCAGCGGCAGCCGTGACAGGTCGAAACCGGCGCGCCATTCGGCTGCCGCCACCTCGGCCAGCGCCGCGTCACGCGCGGCCTGATCCATCGAGTCCACACGGTCGCGCCAATCCTCCTCGACGAAGGGAACGGGAGCCTGCCGATGGACGACCTGCTGCGGTGCGCCCGACAATTCTTTCCACACGAACGCGGTCCGCAGCACCGCGTGTCTCGCCGTCACCGCCTGCCACGCCGCGCGTAAACGCGCCGCATCGGCGCCGCTGACGTCGACTGCGATCTGACTGACATAGTTGCCGCTGTCGCCGTCGCGCAGCGCGTGGAACAGCATGCCCTGCTGCATCGGCGACAGCGGATAAATGTCCTCAATATCGCGCCAATCGCGCGAGGCTCCGAGCAGGTCGAGCTCCGGCTGGCTGAGGCCCGACAGCGGAACGTCCGACGGCGTGAGGCCATGTACGCCGCTCGTGCAATGCGCGACGAGTTCGCGCAGCGCCGCGGAATAGCACGCGGCCAGCCGCTCGATCGTCGCGCGGCGATAGCGTCGGCGGCCGAAGCTGAATGTCAGCCTCAGCTGGCCGTCGAGCACCTGGCCGTTGATGCTGAGCCAGCGGCCAAGCGGTGCGCCGGCGCTGCGTGACGGACCCGCGCCTTCCGGCGCGAGCGCGAAGGCAGGGTCAGGGCCGGCGCCGAACTGGCCGAGATAGTTGAACACGATCCGCGGCTCGGCGCCGCCCGCCAGGGCGGCGCGCTGCTCAGGGCTGCCGCAGTAGCGCAGCACGCCATAGCCGAGCCCACGCGCCGGGATGGCCCGTAATTCCTCCTTGATCGACTTGATGAGCGTGGCATCGTCGCCCGCGCCACCGGAGAGGCGAAGCGGAAATGCGGTCGTGAACCAGCCGACCGTGCGCGACAGGTCGATGCCTTCGAACAGATCCTCACGGCCATGGCCTTCGAGCTCGACCAGGCATTCATCGAGTCCGCACCAGCGGTTGACGGCGCGGGCCAGCGCCGCCAACAGCAGATCATTGACCTGGGTCCTGTAGGCAGCGGGTGCCTGCTTGAGCAGCTGCCCGGTCATGTCGGCATCGAACGACACGGCGACGTCTTCGCCATCGGCGACGCGGTCGGTCTCATCGTGATCGTCGTCGCATGGCAGGCCGCCGGCGGCACTGCGCTGTCTCCAATAGTCGAGCTGATCGGCCAGCTCCTCGCTCACCGCGTAGTCTTCAAGCCTCCTGCTCCACGACGCCATGGACTGGCTCTTGGGGGGCAACGCAATCGCAACCGCGCCCTGCGCCGCCTGTCGATGCGCCGACATGATGTCTTCGAGCAGCACACGCCAGGATACGCCGTCGACGACGAGGTGATGCACGACGATGAGAAGCCTCTGGCTGCCGTCCGCGACGTCCATGCCGACGAAGCGCAGCAACGGCCCCTGCAGGGACAGGCTTGCCTGCGCGGCGGCGGCAACCGAGGTGATCTCCGCCGCATCCTGAACAGCGCGGGTCCAGAGCAGATCGGCGCTCGCCGGCATCGCGCCATATCTCGCCTGCCACGCGCCGTCGCTCTGGAGGAATTGCAGTCGCAGGGACTCGTGATGCGCCACCACGGCCTCGACCGCCGGCGCCAACACCCGCCAGTCGAGCCGTGCCGACGGCACCAGCATCAACGCCTGATTCCAGTGATGCCGTTCGCCGGCGTCCTCGGCAAAGAAGCGGCGCTGGATCGGCAACAGCGGCACCGGATCGCCATCGCGCGCGAGCGGCTCGGCGAAGACGACCGCCGCCCGATCGCGGCGCGCGACCTGCGCCAGCCCTTGCAGCGTCTGATGCCGGAACAGGTCGCGCGGCTCGATGGCAAGCCCGCGCTGGCGCGCACGTCCGACCACCTGCAATGAAATGATGGAATCGCCGCCGAGCTCGAAGAAGTTGTCGGTCAGCCCGACCCGCGAATGGCCGAGCAATTCAGCCCAGATCGCCGCCAGCTCCAGTTCAGCCGGGGATTGCGGTGCGACGTAGTCGGCCTCAGCAGACAACTGCTCGGGCGCCGGCAAGGCGTCGCGATCGACCTTGCCATGCGCCGTGAGCGGCATCCGCGACATCAGTACGATGCGGGCCGGAACCATGTAGTCGGGCAGTTCCTCGGACAACGCCGCGCGCAGCCCGGTCTCGTCGAGGCCATCCTCGCCGCAAGCATAGCCGATGAGCTGCTGGCGTCCGCCGATCTCGCGTGCCACCACCACCGCCGACTGAACACCCGCCTGCCGCGTCAGCCGTGCTTCGACCTCGCCCGGCTCGATGCGGAAGCCGCGGATCTTGAGCTGGTGGTCGGACCGGCCGACATAGTCGATGATGCCATCGGCGCGCCAGCGCGCCAGATCGCCGGTGCGATACAGCCGCGTGCCCGGTGCGCCGAACGGATCGGGGATGAAGCGCTCCGCCGTCAACGCCGGCCGATTCCAATAGCCGGCCGCGAGCCCCTCGCCGCCGATATGAAGCTCGCCGGTGACGCCGACCGGAACGATGTTGAGATCGCCGTCGAGAACATAGGCCGAGCGCCGGCCGACCGGGCGGCCGATCGGCGCATAGGCGCAGTCGATCTCGGCATCGACGTCGACCTTCCAGACCAGCGGCGTGACCACTGTCTCCGTCGGACCATAGCCGTTGATCAGCTTGCGCGGCCGCAGCGCCTGCCTGACCTTGTCGAAGCCCGATTTGGGCATGGCCTCGCCGCCGAACGAATACAACGACACGGGCGGCGGATCGCCGCGCCACGCCGCGAAGTCGGCGAGTTGCTGCAGATAGGCCGGCGGAAAGCCGGCATTGGTCACGCGCTCCGCGCCCATCACGTCGAGCGTCTTCTCCGCCGACCAGAGATCGGCGTCACGCATCACCAAGGTCGCGCCGCAGCTCAGCGCGGTCCACAACCGCTCATGCGCGCCGTCGAAGGTGAAGGAGAGGAAGTGCAGCTCGCGCGACTGCCGGTCCATCTCGTAGAGACCTGCGGTGGCGTCGCAATGCATCGCGAACGGTCCATGCGCGACCGCGACGCCCTTCGGTACACCGGTGGAGCCGGACGTATAGATCACGTAGGCGAGGCTCGCGGGATGGACATCGACCGCCGGATCAATCTCCGTCGTCTCGGCCGGCATCGCGCCGGGATCGACGACCGCGATGCCCGGCATCGGCGGCCATTGCGATCGTCCCGCCGCATCGACCAGCACGACGCGCGCGCCGGCATCCCGAACGGTGGCGGCGAGCCGCGCCGGCGGATGATCGGGATCGAGCGGCAGATAGGCCGCGCCGGCCTTGAGGACGGCAACAAGACTTGCGACGAGATCGCGCGAGCGCTGCATCGAGAGCCCGACGAGCTCGCCGGGTCGCACGCCGAGCGCCAACAGATGCTGCGCGATGGCATTGGCGCGGCGATCGAGCGCCTGATAGCTGATCGTCTCGGCCCCGAACACCAGGGCTGTCGCGCCCGGCCTCTCCTTTGCGTGCCGCGCGAGCATCCGGTGCACCGGCTGGAATCCCGCGAGTGCGGGCGCGCAGGCATTCCACTGCCTGACGTCGTCGCGCTGCCGGTCCGACAACAGCTCCAGCGCCACGATCCGCTGCATGGGATCCGCGACCGTTGCCCGCAGGATCGTCAGCCAATGCCCGGCGAGCCGTGCGATGGTCGACCGGTCGAACAGCGCGGTGGCAAAGGAGAACAGCGCCGAGACGTCTCCCGACGGCGCTTCCTCGCTGTCGAGCGCGAGGTCGAATTTCACCGTCTCGATCTCTGCCGCGATCGTCTCGATCTGCAATTCGGACGCAGCCGGCGCATGTGCCGGCTCGCGCCGATGCTGATGGTTGTAGAGCACCTGGAACAGGGGCGTCTGGCTCTGGCTTCGCTGCGGCTGCAGCACGTCCAGCAGCCGCTCGAACGGAAGATCCTGGTGATCCTGGGCCTCGAGCGAGGCCTCGCGCAGGGCGTGAATGACGTCGGCGATCGTGCTCCGGCTGTCGATGCGCGTGCGCAGCACCTGGGTGTTGACCAGCAGCCCGATCAGCCGCCGCGTTTCCGACCGGTCGCGATTGGCGAGCGGAACGCCGACGCAGATGTCGCCCTGCCCGCTGTAGCGATAGAGCACCAGCTTCAGCGCCGCGAGCAGCACGACGAACAGCGTCGTGTGATGCTGTCGGGCGAGCCCGCGCAGACGATCGGAAAGCTCGGCGCCGAGCGACAGGCGTATGGCATCGCCGGATTGGTCGGTCTGGGCCGATCGGGGGCGATCGAACGGCAGTTGCAGCATGGCCGTGTCGTGCAGCCGGTCGGTCCAGTACCGGAGCTGCCGCTCTTCCTCCACGGCGCCGAGCCACAGTCGCTGCCAGGCGGCGAAATCGGCGTAGTCGACCTCGAGCGCCGGCAGTGAGGCGGTCTCGCCGCGGACGGCAGCGCGATAGAGCTGCCAGAACTCCTCGGTGAGGACCTGCATCGACCAGCCATCGGCGACGATGTGGTGCAGCGTGACCGAGAGGATATGCTCGTGCTCGCCGAGCCCGAGCAGCGCCGCGCGCAGCAGCGGTCCGGATTCGAGATCGAACGGCAGCGCCGCTTCCTCACGCAGCAGCCGGCGCGCCTGCTGGTCGCGATCGTCGCCCGCAATCTCGATACGGCGAAGCGCGACCGGCGCCGGCTTGCCTACGATCTGCTCCGGCTCGCCGCCGTCCTGCCGGAACGTGGTGCGGAGCGCGGCATGGCGCATGACGAGTCCGTCGAGCGCCTTCTGAAGCGCAGCGGCGTCGAGACGGCCCCGCAGGCGGATCGCGACCGGCATGTTGTAGGCGGAGCCGCCCGGATCCATCCGCCACAGGAACCAGAGGCGGGCCTGCGCGAATGACAACGGCGCGCGCTGCAGATGCTGGCGCGCGATCGGCAAAATCGACAGATCGATGCCCTTGGCCGCCAACTGCGTCAGGAAGGCGCGCTGCTTCGGCGCATCGAGACGCGCCAACCGGCGCGCGATCTCGCTGAGCTGCTGGGCCTGAAGTCCGGACTGATCATTCATTGGCGAACTCGACTTCCTCAAGCAGATCGAACATGGCGGCGATGTCGTCGCTGCGCCTGCTCGTCGGCGGGTCCGCGGCGAGCGCGGACGCCATGGCCTCGACCGTGGTCAGCTCGAACAACCGCTTCAGCGGCAGCTCCCGCGCAAGATCGCGCTTGATGCGGCCGACGAGCTGGACGGCCACCAGCGAGTCGCCGCCGAGCTCGAAGAAGTTGTCGGTGACGCCGACCTCCGGCCTGTGCAGCAGCTCGGCCCAGATCGTCGCGAGCGCCGCCTCGGTCGGATTGCGCGGGCCGACTCTGTGCGCCCCCGGCGGCTTCGCGTCCGGCCGCGGCAGCGCCTTGCGGTCGATCTTGCCGTTCGGGGTCAGCGGCAGTTCCGGCAGCACGATCACGCGCGACGGCACCATGTAGTCCGGCAGCGCCGTTGCGAGCGCGGCGCGGAGGTCACTGCCATCGAGCGAGGCCTCGCCGCTGACATAACCGACCAACTGACGGCCGCCGCCGAGCTCCTGCGCGACGACGACGCTGTCGCGCACGCCCGGCAGCTCCCGCAGCCGCACCTCGATCTCGCCGAGCTCGATCCGATGTCCGCGGATCTTCACCTGATGATCGGCGCGGCCGACATAGTCGAGCACACCGTCGGCTCGCCAGCGCGCGAGGTCGCCGGTCCGGTACAGCCGCGCGCCGTCGCTGCCGAACGGATCCGGAATGAAGCGCTCGGCACTCAGCGCCGCGCGTTTCCAATAGCCGCGCGCGAGTCCGTCACCGCCGACGAAGAGCTCGCCGGTGACGCCCATCGGCGCAAGGTTGAGATCGCCGTCGAGCACGTACAACCGGGTGTTGCCGATCGGGCTGCCGAGCAACGGCACCGGATTCGTCGCATCGAGGCGGTGACGCGCCGACCATACCGTGGTCTCGGTCGGCCCATACAGGTTCCAGACCTCGCTGCTCAGCGCGCTGAGCCGCCGCGCCAGATCCGAGGCCAGCGCCTCCCCGCCGCTCAGCAGGCGGCAGCCTTTCGGCAGCCATGGAGCGGTTTCGCTGGTATTGGCCGCATCGTGATCGAGCAGCATGCGCCAGCTCGACGGCGTCGCCTGGATCATGGTCACGCCGTGCCGTGCGACCAGCGCCTTGAGCGCCGCCGGATCATGGGCCGCGGCGCGGTCGGCGAGCACGATCCGGGCGCCATGGGCCAGCGGCAGCCACAGCTCCAGCACGGCGATGTCGAAGGACAACGAGGTCAGCGCCAGCACGCGGTCGTCGGCCGCGATGCCAGGCTGTCCGGCCATCGTCGCCAGGAAGTTCGTCACCGCGGCGTGGCGCACCATCACGCCCTTGGGGAGCCCGGTCGAGCCGGAAGTGTAGATGACGTAGGCGAGGCTCTCCGCATGCCCATCGACGGAAAGATCATCGGTCTGGCCGAGGCCATCGCCGGCCGCCACGTCGAGCAGCCAGGCCTCGGCATCGCTCCGGGCCAGCACCGGCGCGAACCGGTCATGCAGCGTAGCCTGTGTCAGCAGCAGTTTGGCGCCGCTGTCGTTCAGCATGTGCGTGAGACGCTCGGACGGATAGTCCGGATCGAGCGGCAGATAGGCCGCGCCCGCCTTGAGCACCGCGAGCAGCGCCACCATCATCGTGACGCCGCGCTCCAGCGCCAGCCCGACCACCACGTCCGGCCCGACGCCGCGATCCCGGAGCCGTCGCGCCAGCCGGTTCGCCCGCGCATTGAGCGCGCCGTAGCTGATCATCTCCTGCCCATGCACCAGTGCGACCGCATCGGGAGCTCGCGCCGCATGGGCCTCGAACTGCCGGTGCACGCAGAGCACATTTGCATCGTTGGTCGCCGTCGCGTTCCAGGCCTGCAGCAGCCGCGCGCGATCATCCACTGGAACGACGTCGATCCGGCGCACCGGCGTGTGCGGCGCCGCTTCCAGCGCAAGCGCCAGCTGCTCGAGCGCGTGCTGCATCATCGCGCCGACCCGCTCGGGCGCGACTGGCGCCACGGCCTGGACCGTCAGGTGAAGCCCATGGCCGTCGTCGTCTACCGCCAGCATCAGCGGATAGTTGGTGCGCTCCTCGCCACCGAGCCATTCGACGCCTTGCAGGGACTCTGCGTCTGCCGGCGCATCCTGCCTCCGGCCGTGCCGATAGTTCAGGATCGCGGAGAACAGCGGCGTCGGCGGCGCGACGCCGCTGCAGCGCTGGGCCATTGCCAGCGAGGCATGCTCATGCGCCATCAGCTCCGCCAGCCGCCCATGCGCTGCGCGAACGCTGTCCTCAACCGACGTGCCGTCGAGATCGAGCCGCAACGGCAGCGTGTTGATGAACAGGCCCAGGCTGCGGCCGGTATCGTGGCCGGCCTGCATGCGGCCGAGCAGCACGGTGCCGAACACGACCTGATCACGTCCGCTGCTGCGCGCCAGCACCTGGCCCCAGGCGACATGACAGAGGCTGGCGAGGCTCGCGCCAAGGCGCCGCGCCTGCGCGCGCAGCCGCGCGTCGAGAGTAGCCGGCACGGGCAGCTTTGCCTCGCGCGCGCCGTCGCCGTTGCTGCGCACCTCCATCAATCCGAATGGTGCCGTCGGCGCATCGATGTCGGCGAGCATGCTCCGGAAGAAGCGCTGCTGCGCATCCCGCCCGCCGGCCTTGCGGGTCTCGGCCACGAGGTTGCGGAACGGACTCGGTGGAGGGAGAGCGCTGCGGCGGCCCGCCAGGATCAGTTGCACTTCCTCATGCAGCGCCTGCAGAGTGGTATGGTCGCCGACCATGTGATGCAGCAGGACCAGCAGCAGCAGGCGATCATTTCGTGGGTCGCGGGCGACAACGAGACGCAGCAATGGCGCCTGGGTCAGATCGAGCCGGCAGGATCTCGGATCGAAGCGACGCGCCAGTTCGACCTGGGCCGGCTCGTTGCCTTCGAGCTCAACTTCGGTGACGCTTAGCGGTGCCTGGCGCCAGACCACCTGCGCCGGCACCGACAGCCCATCCCAGAGGAACGACGTCCGCAGGACGTCATGCCGGTCGATCACGTCCTGAACGGCCGCAAGATAGCGATCCAGCAGATCACGGCCCGCAAATGCCATCTGCGCGACCAGCACGTAGGGGTCGCCATCGGTCGCGAGCAGATGATGAAACAGGATTCCCTCCTGCAACGGCGACAGCGCGTAGATGTCCTGGACGTTGGCGACGCCGCCCGGCACACGGCCCACCAGGCGGTCGATCTCGCCCTGGCTCAGCGCGACCAGCGGCAGCATGTCCGGCGTGATGACCGGGCTCTGCGCCGTGATCGGGTTGTCAGGAATTGCGGTCTCCTCGCTTTGCCGCAGGCTGGCCGCGAGATCGCGCAACACCGGCTTGGCGAACACCATCTGCGCATCGATCGTCAGCGCATGGCGCTTCAGCCGGTCCAGCATGCGGACGACGAGCAGCGAATGGCCGCCGAGCTCGAAGAAATGATCGTTGCGACCGACGCGCTCGATGCCCAGCAGCTCGCGCCAGATAGCAGCGAGGACCTGCTCGATCTCGCCGTGGGGCGGATCATAGGCGCCACGGCCGAACGCCTCGTCGTCCGGCGCCGGCAGCGCCTGCCGGTCGACCTTGCCGTTGGGTGTCAGCGGAAACGCATCGAGGCGAACGATCGCCGAGGGAACCATGTAGTCCGGAAGACACGCCTGCAAATGCGTGCGCAGGCGCGCAGCCCATGCGCTGGGATCACCTGCATCGTCCGCCGGCACCACATAGGCGACGAGCGTGAGATCGCCCTGCGCATCGCGCCGCGCCAGCACCGCCGAGTCCCGCACTCCGGCCTGCGCATTCAGCCGATGCTCGATCTCGCCGAGCTCGATGCGGAAGCCGCGGATCTTCACCTGATGGTCGTTGCGGCCCAGGAATTCGATGTTGCCGTCGGCGAGATGGCGGCCGAGGTCACCGGTTCGATACATCCGCGCGTCGGACGACAGCCCGAACGGATCCACGGCAAAGCGCTGCGCCGACAAATCGGGACGGTTGAGATAGCCGCGGGCAACCCCTGCCCCGCCGATCCAGATCTCGCCGACGGCACCGCGCGGCACCGGCATGCCCTGGGCGTCGAGCAGATAGATCCGCGCGTTGGCGATCGGGCGACCGATTGGGACGACACCGCCGGCGAAGCCGGGCGGACGGCGCCATGCGGTTGCGCAGACGGTTGTTTCCGTCGGGCCGTAGGCGTTGAAGACCGCGATCTCCGACGGCAGGGCCTCGAACAGCTCCGGCTTTGGCAACTCGCCAGCGAGAACGAGCACCTCGAGCCCGGAGAGCCGCGCGAGGTCCGAGCGGCCGTGCAGTATCGCCGGCGGCAACGTGGCATGGGTGATGCGATGTTCGGCGAGATAGTTCACCAGCTCCGCCGCATCGCGGTGCTCGCGGCTTCCGAGCAGATGCAGTTCGGCGCCGGCGCCAAGCGCCATGACGATGTCCCACACGCTCGCATCGAAGCTGAAGGAGGCGAATTGCGCGATCCGGCTGTGCGGACCGGTGTCGAACAGCCCGATCTGGGCCTGCGCGAGATTGACCAGGCCGTGGTGCTCGATCATCACGCCCTTCGGCTGTCCGGTCGAGCCCGACGTGTAGATGACATAGGCGAGGTTGCGCGGCGTCAGGCCACGGGCAACAACATCCGGTGCGCCCTCTGGCAGCCCGCTCCAGGCCGACGCATCGCTCTCCACATCCACGACCGGACATGCCACGCTGCCGAGCGGGCCGGCGCTCGCGCCGTCACAGAGCAGCAGCGTCGGCCGGGCATCGGTCACGGTCTCGCGCAGCCGCTGCGGCGGATAGGTTGGGTCCAGCGGCAGATAGGCCGCTCCCGCTTTGAGGACCGCGAGCACGCTGACGATCGCATCGATGCCGCGCTGCTGGCAGATCGCGATCAGCCGGTCCGGACCAGCGCCCAGCGCGACGAGATGATGCGCGAGGCGATTGGCGCGCAGCTCGAGCTCGCGATAGGTCAGGTTGAGCTCGTCATGGACCAGCGCCACCGCCGACGGCCGGCGGCGCGCCTGCTCGGCAACGAGATCCTGAATGCAGCAGTCAGGCGGCGTGAACGAGCGCGTGCGGTTCCAGACATCCAGCAGCAGCGCACGTTCCTCGGCTGGCAGCAGCTCGATGCGATCGACCGGCTGGCTGGTGTCGGCGACCATGGCGCGCAGCACCGCCAGCAGATAGGTGCGATAGCGCTGCACGGTCTCGGCGTCGAACAGCGCCGTCGCGTAGTTGATCTTGCCGGAGATGCGTCCACCGCTCTCACTGAGATCGAGCTCGAGATCGAACTTGATCTTGTGCTGCTCGGTCGCAAGGCGCTCGACCGCCAGGCCGGGCAGCGCCAATGAGCCGATATCATTGCTCTGCCATGCGAACACCACCTGGAACACGGGCGTGTATTCCGGATGCCGCGGGGGCTGGAGCGCCTCGACAAGATGCTCGAACGGCAGGTCCTGATGATCCTGCGCCGCAAGGACGGCCGTCTTCACCCGCTCGATCAACTCGGCCACAGCTAGACCGCCCGAGAGGTCGAGCCGCAGCGCCAGCATGTTGACGAAGAAGCCGGCCAGGCCTTCGAGCTCCGAACGCATCCGATTGGCGGTCGGCGTGCCGATGACGAGATCCTGCTGGCCGGCCAACCGCGACAGCACGAGGGCCCAGGCGGCCAGCACGATGACGAACGGGGTGGCGCCGAGCGCGATGCTCAATTGCCTGATATCGGCCGAAAGACCGTCGTCGATCTCGACAGGCACCGCGGCGCCGGCGTTGGATCGCGGTGCAGATCGCGCCCGGTCCGTCGGCAGTGCCAGCAAGGACGGCGCGTCGCGCAGCACGGCGATCCAATGATCGAGCTGCCGCCGCAGCCGATCTGCCGTCAGCGAATGGCGCTGCCATGCAGCATAGTCCGGATACTGAATCGCCAGCGGCGGCAACGGATCATTGCCGCCTGCAACGAAGGCGGCATACAGCGCCGAGAGCTCGCGGACGATGACGCCCATCGACCATCCGTCGGAGATGATGTGATGCTGGCTGAGCAGAAGGACATGATCATCATCGCCCAGGTCGATCAAATGGCTGCGGATCAATGGACCCCGCGCAAGATCGAACGGCGCGCGCGTACACTCATTCAGCAGATCGGCCAGCCGCGTTTCGCGGTCCGGCCGCCCGCGAAGATCGTGCACCTCCAGCGGCAGGCTGGTGTCCGGCGGCAACAGCGCGACCCGCGGCTCGCCCTGCTCGGCGACGAAGACCGTCCGCAGCGCCTCGTGGCGGGAGAACAGCCGGTCGAGGCTGCGGCGCCATGCGCCGATGTCGAGCCGGCCGCGCAGCCGCAGCGCCACATCGATGTGATAGTTGGTACTTCCATTCTCGAGCTGGGCCAGCAGCCAGAGCTGCTGCTGCGCGAAGGAGAGCGGCAGCGAGCCCCCGCGATCGGCGATCGGGATCGTGTTTGTATCGCGTCTGGGGACATTGCGGCCGCGCTGTCGCGCGCGCGATGCCAACCGGCGCAGCGCCTCCGGATCGAGGTTGTGCAGAAGAGGCTGTCCTGATTGTCCGCTCATGATAGCTCCGCTGTCATCAGGTCCTCGAGTTCACCTTCGGCGAACTGCTGCTCGATCAGTCTGATGGAGAGGACGCGCGCGAACTCCGCCAATTCCGGATGAACGAACAGCTCGGACAATCGCATCGATGTGCCGAACTCCTGCGCGACACGGCTGAGCAGCCGTACTGCCAGCAGAGAGTGGCCGCCGAGATTGAAGAAGTGATCGCCCCGCCCGACCCGGTCGAGGCCGAGCAGCTCCGCCCAGATGCCGGCCAGCGTGATCTCGATCTCGCCGACCGGAGCTTGATAGTGGGCCCCCGCGTCGCCTTGTGAGGCCAGCGGCAGCGCCTTGCGGTCGACCTTGCCGTTCGGCGTCAGCGGCAGCCGCGGCAGCACGACGACGCGCAACGGCACCATGTAGTCCGGCAGCGCCGTCGCGAGCGCCGCGCGCAGCTCGCCGCCATCGAGCGCGCACTCACTGCCGACATAGCCGATCAGGTTGCTACCGCCACCGACATCCTGCGCGACCACGACGCTGTCGCGGACGCCGGGCAGCGCGCGCAGCCGCGCCTCGATCTCGCCGAGCTCGATGCGATGCCCCCGTATCTTGACCTGGTGATCGGCGCGGCCGACATAGTCGAGCGCGCCATCGGCACGCCAACGCGCCAGGTCGCCGGTCCGGTACAGCCGTGCACCGGGGCCGCCGAACGGATCCGGAATGAACCGTTCCGCGCTGAGCCCGGGCCGCTTCCAATAGCCGCGCGCCAGTCCCTCGCCGCCGATGAACAGTTCGCCGGCCACGCCGGGCGGCGCCAGATTGAGATTGGCGTCGAGCACATAGAGTGTGGTATTGCCGATCGGACCGCCGAGCACCGGCATGGGATCATTGGCATCGAGCCGGTGGCGCGCAGACCACACCGTGGTCTCTGTCGGCCCATACATGTTCCAGGCCTCGCCGCTCAGCGCGACGAGCCGCCGTGCCAGATCGGGAGCCAGCGCCTCGCCGCCGCTGAGCACGCGACAGCGACGAGGCAGCGCGGCGGCCCCGTCATGATCGAGCAGCATGCGCCAGCTCGACGGTGTCGCCTGGATCAAGGTCACGCCGTGCCTGGCCACGATCGCCTTCAGCGCCGTCGGATCCTGCGCGGAGGCGCGGTCGGCCAGCACGATCCGGCCTCCCCGGGTCAGCGGCAGCCACAGCTCCAGCACCGCGATGTCGAACGACAGCGAGGTCAATGCCAGCACGCGGTCGTCCGATGCGATCCCCGGCTGCTCGGCCATCGTCGCCAGAAAATTCGTCACTGCGCCGTGACGCACCATCACGCCCTTGGGCAGGCCGGTTGAGCCCGAGGTATAGATGACGTAGGCGAGGCTCTCCGGATGACTGGCGAGGTCGAGGTTACCGGCGTCGCCTCCATCGTCGATGCGATCGAGCAGCCAGGCTTCGGCTCCGCTGTCGGCCAGCGCGGGCGTGAACCGATCTTGCAGCTCGGCTTGCGTGAGCAGCAGTCTTGCGCCGCTGTCGCCGAGCATGTGGGCAAGACGCTCGGCCGGATAGTCCGGATCGAGCGGCAGGTAGGCGGCGCCGGCCTTCAGCACGGCGAGCAGCGCCACAATCATCTCGGCATCGCGCTCCAGCGCCAGTCCAACCACGACATCGGCGCCGATCCCGCGCGCGCGCAGTCGCCGCGCCAGCCGGTTTGCCCGCGCGTTCAGTTCGCCGTAGCTGATCCGGCGGTCGCCGCAGACGATCGCAACCGCGTCCGGGACGGCCTTCGCCCGCGCCTCGATCTGCGCCACGAGGCCAGGCGCCGCGCCGATCGACAACGGTCGGGGTGACGTCTCGCCGATCGCAGCTCCGCTCCAGCGCAGGACGCACGCCAGCGCCTCTCCGTCGACCGTGCGAAGGCTGCCGGTCGGACGGGTGGCATCCGCCGAAATCCGCGTCAGCCAGTCTCGCAACGACGCGCTCACCCGGCGAACCGCATGGTCGTCCAGTTGCGCGCGATCGTAGTTGAAGTCGAGGCGCAGGCCCTCGGGTCCATCGAACACGATGACCGCGATCGGATAGTTGGTCGGCGTCACGTGTTCGACCCGCCCGATCTGCGGCCCGGCACCGTCGCGCGCAGTGAGCGACTGATCGATCGGATAGTTCTCGAACACCATCAGGCTGTCGAACAGCGGCTGCGCGGCCCTGCCGGCCAGGCGCTGGATCTCGTGCAGCGGCAGCCACTCATAGTCGCGCGCCGCGACGCTCTGCGCCTGAAGGGCGCGCAGCCAGTCGCCGGTCGCGGTCTGCGGATGCGCGCGATCGATCAGCGGCAGCGTGTTGATGAAGAGGCCGACCATGTTCTCGGCGCCGGCAAGCTCGGCCGGACGGCCCGAGACCGTGACGCCAAAGCAGACCGCGCTTTGCCCGGTATATTGCCGCAGCAATTGGGCCCAGGTCCCCTGTAGCAGCGTATTCATCGTGATGCGCTGCTGCGTCGCGAACCGCCGCAGGCGAGCCGCGAGATCACCGTCCACGCGCAGCGTCAGCCGGCCATGGCCGCTCGCAGCGTCGATCGCGCGGCTCGCACGCAAGGCGTCGGCGAGCGGCGTGGGCTCGAAATCGCGCAGCGTCTCGCGCCAGAAATCAGCGGCTGCCGCCTGGTCGCGCGTCTGCAGCCAGGCGATGTAGTCGCGGTAGCCGCCTTGCGCCGCCGACGGCGCGGCGCCGCCGATCTGCTGCAGCACATCGGCGAGCAGCCGCGCCGAGCTCCAGCCATCGATCACGATGTGATGATGCGTCCAGATCAGCCACAGCCTGTCTTCGCCGAGCCGGATCAGCCGCAGCCGCTGCAGCGGCGGCCGGGTAATGTCGAAGCCGAGTTCGCGCTCGCGCCGTGCCGCCTGCGCAAGCGCCGCATCGATCTCCGCCGCCGCAGCCCCGCCCGTGATACGGCTGCGCCAATCCTCGTCGACGACGGGCACGTCGAGCTGCCGGTAGACGATCTGCTGGGCTGCTCCGGACAATTGTTGCCAGGCGAACCCGGTCCGCAGCACCGCATGCCGCGCACTCGCCGTCTGCCATGCCGCACGCAACCGCGCCGGCGTCACACCTCGAAGCTCGATCGAGAGCTGGTTGACATAGACGTCATCAGCGCCGTCGCGCAGCGCATGGAACAGCAAGCCCTGCTGCATCGGCGACAGCGGGTAGATGTCCTCGACGGAGCGACAGTCAACGGTCGCGCAGAGCCGGTCGAGCGCCGCCTGATCGAGCCCCGCGAGCGGAACGTCGGACGGCGTGAGACCGCCGGCGCCGCCGAGGCAATGATCGACGAGACCATGCAGCGCCGCGCGATAGAGTTCGGCGAGCCGTTCCACGGTCGCGCGCCGATACCGCCGGCTGCCATAGCGGAAGCCGAGGCGCAACCGCCCGTCACGCACCTCGCCGTTGATGCTGAGCCAGGCCCGCAACGGCGTGTCGGCGGCCCGCATCGGTCCCGGATTCTCCGCCGCGATCCGGTACGGCGCGGCCGCACCGAGCTGGCCGTCGAAGCGGCCGAGATAGTTGAAGACGATACGCGGATTTGGCGTTTGTGATAGCGCCTCGCGCTGCTCCTTCGCGCCGAGATAACGCAGGACGCCATAGCCGAGCCCGCGATCGGGTATGGCACGCAGCGTCTCCTTGACGCGGGTGATGAGCGCACGATCGGGCTCGCTGCCGCCGTCGAGACGCACCGGGAATGCGCTCGTGAACCAGCCCACCGTCCGCGTGAGATCGATGTCCGCGAAGACATCCTCGCGGCCGTGGCCCTCCAGCTCGATCACGACGCCTTCGATCCTGCTCCAGCTCCAGAGCGCGCGTGCCAGCGCGGCCAGCAGCAGGTCGTTGACCTGCGTGCGATAGGCCGCAGGCGCGGCATCGAGCAGCCGTTCAGTCAGCTCCGCCTCGAGGTTCAGCACGACCTCCTCGGCGTCGGCCTCGGCGTCGGTGCCACCATGATCGTCGTCACAGGGCAACTCGCTGCCGCGGGAGGACGCGAGCCAGAACGGCAGTTCGCCTGCGAGCCGATCGGAGGCCGCATGCGCGCGCAGTCGCTGCGCCCAGGAAGACGGCGCGGAGCTCGTGGGCGGCAGGCTGACGGCGGCCGCCTGCCCCGCCGCCTGTTCGTAAGCCGACGCGATGTCCTCGAGCAGGATCCGCCATGACACGCCATCGACGGCGAGATGATGGATGGCGACCAGCAGCCGCTGGCTGCCGTCGCGCATGTCGAATCCGACGGCGCGCAGCAGAGATCCCGATGCCAATGACAGGCTCGCCTGCGCCCCCGACGCGATCGCGCTGACGTCGGCCGGCTCGACTGCCGTGCGGAGCCAAAGCAGCTCGGGCGCAGCAGGCAGGTCGGCCGGCACCGCCTGCCATTCACCCGCGATCCGCCGATACGTCATGCGAAGCGCATCGTGATGCCTCACGACGGCAGCGAGCGCCTGCTGCAGCACGCTCCAGTCGATCCGGTCCCGCGGGGTCAGCAGCACCGCCTGGTTGAAGTGATCGCGGTTGGAGATTTCCTCGGCAAAGAAGCGCAATTGGATCGGCAGCAGCTCCGCAGCGCAGGCGTTCATTGCGTTGCGTGCTGCTGCCGGCGGCGTCATGGCCGGCGCGGAGGTGGTCGCAACCACGCCGGCCAGCGCCGCTATCGTCTGCTGCGCGAACATCTGCTTCGGCGTCAGCATGACGCCGCGCTTGCGCAGCCGTGCGATGATCTGCAGGCTGAGGATGGAGTCGCCGCCGAGCTCGAAGAAATTGTCATTGCGGCCGATCCGCTCGCGGCCCAGCACGTCCTGCCAGACGGCGGCGATGGCCTGCTCCACCGCGCCGACCGGGGCGACATACGACAGCACGGCGTCATCGTCCGGCTGCGGCAGCGCCGCGCGGTCGAGCTTGCCATTGGCGGTCAGCGGCAGCCGCTCGAGCACGACGATGCGCGACGGTACCATGTAGTCCGGCAGCATCGCCGAGAGTTGCTGCCGCAGCGCCTCCGGCTGCAACACGACGCCGGCCGCGGCGACGCAATAAGCCACGAGCTCCTGGCGTTCCTGCTCGGCGTCGACGGCGCGGGCCACGACGGCGGCATCGGCGACGCCGTTCAACGAGGAGACGACGCGGCTGATCTCGGCCGGTTCGACGCGGTAGCCGCGCAGCTTTACCTGATCATCGCGTCGGCCCAGGAACACGATCCGGCCCGCTCGATCACAGCGCACCAAATCGCCGGTCCGGTAGAGGCGTTCGCCTGCAGGTCCGAACGGATCGGGAATGAAGCGCTCGGCCGTCTGTCCAGGCGCACCGCGATAGCCGCGCGCCAGCCCGGCGCCGCCCACATAGAGTTCACCGGCGACCCCGGCCGGGACGATATTCAACGCATCGTCGAGAACGTAGGCGCCCAGGTTCGCAAGCGGCAATCCGACCGGCAGCACGCCTTTGGCTTCGGCGTCCGTCCACTCATGGGTCGTCACGCCGACCGTCGTCTCGGTCGGGCCGTAGTGATTGACGATCCGGCAGTGCGGCCGCAGCCGGCGGACCTCTTCGATCAAGCCGGGATCGCAGGCCTCGCCGCCAAGGATCAGCACGTCGCGCGGCAGAACGTCGGCCGAGCGCCGCGCCCGCAACAGGCCGCGCAGATGGCTCGGCACGATCTTGAGGACGCCGATCTCGCCGTCGCGCATCGCTTGCGCAAACGCATCCGCATCGAAGGCGGCATCGGCCGGCAGCAGATTCAAGGTCACGCCGCTCGCGAGCGCGCCGAACAGCACGGTATGGCCGAGATCGGCGGCGACCGTCGAGACCATCGCCATGCCGGCGCCGGCGCGCGGCTGCAGCCGGGACAACAGCGCCTGAACGTAGTTGGCGAGCGCGCCGTGCGACACGGCGACGCCCTTGGGCGCACCGGTCGAGCCCGACGTGTAGATGATGTAGGCGGTCTGCGCCGGATGCGGCCGCGGGGCATCGAACGCGCCGGAGGACGCATCGCCGCGCAGTTCACCGTCGAGCGTATGACACTCCAGCGCCCTCGCCGCAGCCAAGTGCTCGCCGGTTGCGACCAGCGTGCCGATGCCGCCGCCACGAAGGATGCGATCGACGCGCGCCACCGGCCATGCCGGATCGAGCGGCACTGCGGAGCCGCCCGCCTTGAGGACGCCGAGCAGCGCCGCGACGAAGGCCGGCGACCGCTCGATCCACAGCGCCACCGGCGCCTCGCGCGTGATGCCGGCCGCGACGAGCACACCCGCGATGTGGTCCGACCAGCGCACGAGCTCGGCTGCGCTGACGGTGTCCCGTCCCTGGCGCAGCGCGATCCGATCATCGCGGCGCGCGAGCGCAACACCGATCAGATCGAGGATGTCGGTCGCGGGGAAGCTCGTCGCCTCCGCCACGACGGTCTGCTCGACGCCGCGCGCGATCGCGAAGTCGCGCAGCGGCCGGTCGGTGGCGGCCGCGATCTGCCGCAGGAAATCGACGAGCTGGTTCCCGATCCGCTCGACCGTCGTCACGTCGAACAGATCGGTTGCGAAATTCAGGCTCGCATTCATGCCCGTCGGGCCGTCGACGATGTCGAGCGCGAGATCGAAATGCGAGCCGGCGAGATCGACGATGCGCGGCTGGGCGTGCAGGCCGTCGCCGAGCGCAAGTCCGGCAGGCGCGGCCATGTAGTTGAACTTGACCTGGAACAGCGGATTGTGGCCGCCGGAGCGAGTCGGCTTCAGCGCGTCGACGAGACGGTCGAACGGCAGATCCTGATGCGCCAGCCCGGAAATGACCTCCTCCTTCGCCCGCGCCAGCAGCTCGGCGAAGCTCATGCCGTCGGTCACGTCGGCGCGCAGCACCAGCGTATTGACGAAGCAGCCGATCAGCGACGCCAGCTCGGCCTGGCGGCGCCCGGCGACGGGCACACCGACGCGCAGGTCGGAGCGGCCGGAGTAGCGGAACAGCAGCAGCTGATAGGCGGCGAGCAGCAGCATGAACATGCTGACGCGATGCTCCCTGGCGAGCGCGCGGAGCCTCAGCACCAGATCTGGCGCGATCTCCACGTGGATGGTGTCGCCGCGATAGCTCTGTACGGGCGGCCGCGGCCGGTCGAACGGCAATGCAAGCGGCGTATCCGCATCACCGAGCCGCTCGCGCCAGTAGGAGAGCTGCTGCGCGGCCTCGGGGCCGGAGAGCCAATCCCGCTGCCATGCGGCGTAGTCGGCATATTGGATCGCGGACGGCGGCGGCAGCGCCCCTGCCCCGCGCCGGAGCCCGTCATAAAGCGCGGCGATCTCGGCCAGCAGCACGTCGAGCGAGAGCCCGTCGGCGACGATGTGATGCGCCGACAGCAGCAGTTCGTGGCGGTCGTCCGCGAGCTGCATCAGCACGGCGCGCAGCAGCGGGCCATTGACGAGATCGAACGGCCGCGCCAGCTCCTCGCGTGTTCGCGCCGCGACGCGCGACGCGCGCTCCGCCGCCGGGCTGCGCCGCAGATCCTCGACCGCGACGGGAATGTCCGGCGACGCATGGATGACCTGCACGACGCGGCCATCCGGGGCAGAGAAGGTGGTGCGCAGCGTCTCGTGGCGGGCGACGATTTCGGTCAGCGCCTGCACCAGCCGTGCTTGATCGAGCGGGCCGTCGAAATGAACCGTGCAAGCGATGGTGTAGGCCGTGCCGGCCGGATCCATGCTCCAGAGAAACCACAGCCGCTCCTGCGCGGGTGACAGCAGCTCGCGCAGCCCCGCTGGTGCGGGCTGCAGCGGCGGGAGCACTTTCGCGTCCGCGCCGGCCGCATCGATGAGCGCTGCGAGCGCGACGAGCGTCGGCGCATCGAAGAAGCCGCGCAGCGCGAGCTCGACCCCGAACTGCTCGCGCACCATCGCCGCGATCTGAGCGGCCGCGACCGAATTGCCGCCGAGCATGAAAAAGTCGTCGTTGCGGTCGACGGTCGCGCGCCGCAGCACATCCCGCCAGATCAGCGCAAGACGGCGTTCGGTCGCCGTCGCAAGCTCCGGTGACGGCGAGGGGTCCGTCGCCTCGCGTCGCCGTTCGAACACCATGAAGCTGTCGAGCGTGCCCTGCGCCCACCTGGCGCGGCAGGCGGACCGCTGCAGCTTGCCGCTGGTGGTCAGCGGCATGCCTTGCGGGTTCAGCAGCACGACCACCGCCGGATATTCCTGCGTCTGCCGCATGACCGAATCGCCGATCGCCTTGATCAGCACGTCGGCCGGCGTTCGCCGCAGTACCGCCCTGCCGAACTCGGCGGCGACGCCGATGCCTTCGACGCCATCGATCTCGACCGGGAAGGCCGCGACACGTCCCTTCCGCACCGAGGCCACCTCGGTCTCGACGGCCTGCTCCAGATCGAACGGATAGATGTTCTGGCCGCGGACGATCAGCAGATCCTTGAGCCTGCCGGTGACGACGAGATCGCCGTCGCGGACGAAGCCGAGATCGCCCGTCCGCAGCCAGCGCGCGCCATCGCGAAGGACGAATGTCTGCTGCGTCGCCTCGGGATTGTTCCAATAGCCCTGCGCGACGCTCGGACCTGCGACCCAGATTTCGCCGACCTCGTTCGTCCCGGCGTCGGCGGACGCATCGACCCTCATGATGCGCACGGCATGGCCGTCTGCCACGGCGCCGCACGCCATCAGGTCCGTGCCCTCGCCGGCCTCCGCAACGCGGCCACCCGCGAGCGCCGCGGGATCGAGCGTGTGACAAACCGCCCGGCTCGCGCGGTCGCCCGCCGTCACCAGCAAGGTCGCCTCGGCCAGGCCGTAGCACGGCGTCAGCGCGCGAGGATCGAGGCCCGCCGGCCGGAAGCGCGCGGCAAATCGATCCAGCGTCGCGCGGCGCACGAACTCCGAGCCGGAGAACGCGAACCGCCATCGGCTGAGGTCCAGGCGCGCGATCGCTTCGTCCGAGATCCGGTCCGCACAGAGCGCGAACGCGAAGTCCGGCCCGCCGCTGCAGGTGCCGCCGTGGCGATGGATGGCGTCGAGCCAGCGTCGCGGCTGCTCGAGGAAATTGCGCGGCGACATCAGCACCGCCGTGAAGCCCGTGAACAGCGGATTCAGCAATCCGCCCATCAATCCCATGTCGTGATAGAGCGGCAGCCAGCTGACGAAGACGTCGTCCCTGGTCCCGCCGAGCGCCGCTTCGATTGCGATCTCATTGGCGACCAGGTTCCGGTGAGTGACGCAGACTCCCTTCGGCTGCGACGTCGAACCCGACGTATATTGGAGGAAGGCGATCGCATCGCCGTGCAAGTCCGTCTCGCGCCAGGATGCGGCGGCATCGACCGGCACCTCGTCGACGGCAATAACATGAGCATCGGTCTCGCCGACCGAAGCGACGACGGCGTCGCGAAGCCGCGCCTGGGTGAGAATGAGTCGTGGCGCCGCATCGCGCAGGATGCCATCGAGGCGGCTGGCGTAGCGCTCCTTGCCGGTCTCCGGCGGATAGGCCGGCACGGCAATGACCCCGGCATAGAGGCACGCGTAGAATGCGACGGCATAGTCCGGACCGTTCGGCAGCAGAATCACGGCGCGCTCGCCGGCACGCGCGCGCTCCTGCAGATGCGCCGCAAGCGCGCGGATGCGCCGGTCCAACGCAGCGAATGTCAATTCGTCGACGACATCGTCGCCTTCGATGAAGCGCAGTGCCGGATGGCCGGCGCGCGAGGCGGCATGCTCGCGGAGTCGTTCGACGAGGGTCTGTGTCGGCATTTTCCAAAGGTCCGATGACAACGTGAGGATCGATGCCGCAGGCTCAATTGACGCGATGGGCTTGCGCCATCGCGACGATCACCCTGCGCGGCCCCTTGAATGGCTCGCGCGCGTGCGCCGTCAGCATGTTGTCGAGCATGACGACGTCGCCGGTCTGCCAGGGAAAGACGATCTTGTGCCGGTCGAGCACGGCTCTGACCGTGGCCAGCGTCTCGTCCTCGATCGGCGCGCCGTCGCCGTAGAACGCATTGCGCGGCAGCTCGAGCGGATCGCCGACGATGTCGAGAAGACTTTCCCGAACCTCGGGCGCGAGACTGGAGACGTGGAACAGATGCGCCTGATTGAACCACACCATGTCCCCGGTCACGGGATGCACCGCCGTCCCCTGGCAGACCTGCCGCGTCCGTAGCTCGTCGCCATCCTTCCATTCGCAGGCGATTGCATGGGAGGCGCAATAGGCCTCGACCTCGGCCTTCGACTCCGTGCCGAACACCTGTCGCCAGTCGACATCGAGTCCACTGCCGTAGTTGCGGACATACATGACGCCCCGCTCGGCGAAGCGGTTACGGATCGCGGCCGGCATGTCGCGATGGATCGACCGGCTGTCGGCGACCGGCGTCTCACCGCCCTGCTGTGCCGCCTGCTCGCAATAGAACCAGATCTTCATCGGCCAGTCGCGCGTATAGGCCTGCTCGTTGTGCAGCGGGATGCTCTGGTGCGGCGGATATTCGGTCGAGGTGTAGACGCCGGCGCTGACCTGCGATCGGGGCGTCGAGCCGAATTCATAGGACAGCAGCGGATGGCCGAAGCTCGCGGCGAAGCTCCTGAACGCCTCGGCGCCGTCGAGATGGAAGCCACGGAAGAGAATTCCGCCGCACGCATAGAGCTGGCGCTCGATCATGTCGCGGACCTCGCTGACGGCCTCCATCAGCGGCTGCTGCGTGCGGCTGGCCCGCAGAAGGAACGGTAGCGATTCTTGTTCTATTTTAGATTGTATTGCGAACATGACTTCTCCCCGTCTCCCGTCGATTTCAGCATCGAAGTTTCTTCACCGGCCGGCTTTTCCGGCTGGGTCGTGCTTTCGGCACGCCGCTCAAGGCCCCGCGCGAGCAACGGCGAGTCCCGGCCATGCCCGACGTGCCAGCAATGCGGCAACGAGCTTCAGCAGATCCGCCTGTCGGCTATGGATGAAGAAGTGGTCGCCCGGCAGCATGTCGCGACCGAACGCGCCGGAGGTCTCGGCCCGCCACGCCTCCAGTGCCTCGGCACGCGTCTCGTCGAGATCTCCGCCGAACACGTGCAGCGGACACGGCAAGGGCCGGCGCCGCCGATAGACGTAGTTTCCGCACATCAGGAAATCGGCTCGCAGGATCGGCAGCGTGCCGCGCATGATCTCCATGCTCTGCAACGCCTCCGGCGGCGTGCCGTTCAGCCTGAGAAGCTCCTCGCGCAATGCGTCGTCACCGAGCGGCTCGCGCCAGCGGCTGCCGTCGCGCACGGCCGGCGCCTCCGTTCCGGACACGAGCAGCATCTGCGGCTTTGGCGCGCCGAGCGCGAGCAGCCTGTGCGCCAGCTCGAAGGCGAGCAAGCCGCCGAGGCTGTGCCCGAACAGGACGTAAGGCTCCGCCAACGGCGTCCCGATCAGTTCGGACGCGAGCTGATCGGCCAATGCTGCCGCGTCCGTTTGCAGCGGCTCGTCCATCCGCGCGCCCCGTCCGGGCAGCTCCAGCGGCACGATTTCGATCCAGGACGGAAGAGCTCTCCTCCAGCGCGCATAGACCATGGCGCTGCCGCCGGCATAGGGCAAACAGATCAGCCGCATGGCAGCCAGCCTCCTTCGCTTCAGGATTCGGCAGAGGCCTGGGCGTTCTCCTGCATGAATTTCCGCAGCGAGAGCGGCCGCATGTCGGTCCACACCTGTTCGATATGGTCCAGACACTCCTTCTTGCTCCCGGTCACGCCGACGGCCGTCCACCCGTTCGGGATGTCCTTGAACGTCGGCCAGATCGAATATTGTTCTTCGTGATTCACGACGACGGTGAAGGTGACGTCCTTTCTGTCGAAGACCATCATGCCCGGCTACTCCTACTAACAAACGACGTTGATGAACTACGAGTAATGCAGTTGATAATGACAGTCAAAAGGATACCGCCGATCGAAGTTTTTAATCTCTCCAAGGTGACACGTAGGTGACGATTCAACATCAGGATGCATCGGCTCCAACGAGATGATTTGCTGACCCGATCGCGTTGTCACCGCGGAGATGATCACGCCTCAACGCGATCGATGAGCTACGCAAATTTTTATCAGATTGTAATTGAACGCCGTCCGCATCGCTCAGACTAACAAGGCCGCCGCACAATGGCCGTGCGGCGGCCTCATCATCGCCAACGCGTATCGACGTCCTAGAAATTGAACGTCGTGGAAACGAGATAGGTGCGCGGCGCCCCCAGGGTGATCACACCGCTATAGGCCGACGCCCAATACGCCTTGTCGAATACATTCTCGACGCTCGCCCGCAGCACGATCGGCTTGCCGTTCCAGGGCGAGGTGAAGGTGTAGCGGGCGCCCAGGTCGACGCGTGTCCAATCCGGCAGCGAGAGTTTGTTGGCCGCGTCGACATATTGTGCACCGGTGTAGACGACCCGCCCCGTGAGCGTCAGATCCCGCACAAACGGTGTATCCCACTCGGCGCCGAGATTCACGGTGAGCTCGGGCACGCCGATCGCCCGCTTGCCGTCCGTCAGGCCGCCCGAAGTCTTCTCCTGCACGCCGTGAATATACGCCACGCCCCCCAACAGCCGCAGCGTCGGCGTGACCTCACCGAATACGTTGAACTCGGCGCCCGTATTTCGCTGCCGGCCATTCAGCTCTTGAGTCAGCACTCCCCCTGAACTCGTGGTAATCACGCTCGGGCGTGAGATATCGAATGCGCTGACCGTGGTCGTGATTCGGCCGAAGTCGACCTTGATGCCGGTCTCGACCTGCTTGGTCTGCCCTGGCGGGAAGACCGTGCCGCTGTTGGCATAGCCGGCGGCAACGACGGTCGGGGTCTGCAGGCCCTCGATGTAATTGGCATACAGCGACACAAACTCGACGGGCTTGACCACGAGCGCATAGGCTGGCGTCCACACCGAGGTGTCCTCGAACGGGCGGCTCGATGCTGGAGTAACGAGATTCGTGACTTCCGTTCCCGCCGTTTGTCTGCGCACACCGACGGTCAGTTCAACCCGCTTGTTCAGCAGCGACATCGTGTCGGAGACGCCGATGCTCCAGAGATTTGCGCCGACGGTCTGATTGGCCTGGAGCGTCGGAAAGCTTGGCAACGCGATGTTGGTCGGCTCGCTGTAAAGGCTCCAGTTGGGCATCTTGCCGGAGACCACCTGCTGGGTATAGGTGCGGTCGGTGATGGAGTAGCCGACATTGACGGCATGGTTGATCGGGCCGGTATCGGCGGTCATGCGCAGGCCAGCCTCCCCGGCGTACGTCTTGTACGTCTCGCTTCCCGTTCCAGGAGTCCCGGACAACAGGCCAGCGTTGCTCGAGAGCACCGGCGACGGATAACGGTAGTTGATGTTGCTGTCGTGATAGCCGAATCCGGCATAGGCGGTGATACGATCGTTGAGATCGACCTCGCCTTTCACCGTCGAGAAGAAATCGGTCGGCGCATAATACGCCCACGGCACCTGGAAATTGGTGCCGGACGACGGTGGCGACGGAATGCTGGTGACAGCAGTACCCACGCCGAAGAATCGCAGCGGCGGATTCAGCTTGTCCGCCTGATAGCCGACATCGGCATCGATTCGGACATTCTCGCCATGATAGTCGACGGCGAGGTGGGCGTTGCCGAACTCGTCGGTCTGCCGGTTCCAGGGGGTATCGCCGTTCGAATACTTGCTGTTCAGCCGTACGCCCCACTCCTTGTGCTCGCCATAGCGGCGGCCGACGTCGATCTGCTCGCCGAATTGCGTCTTGGACGCATAGGTCGCCGTTAGCTGCGTGATGTCGGTGTCGAGCGCGTGCTTGGTGACGAGATTGACGCTACCGCCGACCGCGCCGCCGCTTGAGGCGCCAGTGCCGCCGACCGTCATGCCGTTGAGCAGAGCCGCCGGCCCCTTCAGCAATTCGACCCGTTCGATGAAATTGGCGCCCGTCGAATAATACGGCGCGATGCCGGCGAGGCCATTCAGGGCGTAGTCGCCGCTGTCGTAGTAGAAGCCGCGGATGAACAGGCTGTCGGCGCCGCCGCCGGCGGCTTGGATCGTGCGCACCGAGGGATCATTGATCAGCACGTCGCGGATCGTGCGCGCCTGCTGGTTCTGGATCAGCTGCGAGGTGAAGCTCGTCTGGTTGAAGGGCGTGTTCATGACGCCGCGGTTGCCGAGGAGTCCGAGGCCTCCGCCGCTCGCGACCTGGCCGCCGGCATAGGGCGACGGCGGCGCGCCGACCGTTCCCGTCGACGGCGTCACGTAGGCCACCGGGGCGGTCGGCGGCAGGTTGCGCGGAGCGACGCGGCGCTGCTGAGCGGTCCGCGTTGCGGTCGTCTGCGGTCTCGAGGCGGTCTGCCGGACTTTCGGCTTCGGCGCGTCGACGGTCACATCGGGGAGCTTGGTCTGCGCGAAGGCCGATTGAACGCCTCCGACATTCAGCGTGAGCGCCAATGAGCTCACAAGTCCCAACGACATCGTCAATCCAATGTCTTTATCCCAAATGCGACAGACCATCCTGACACCCCGATCATTCCAAGTTCCAACTCGGCTCGTCGGTGGTCCTAACACACAGGTATTTGAGGATGGCGCCGCGCGACGTAGAACTCGTCTAACGAGCGACAGCTTCGCCGAATCGATCGACTCAACAGATTGTCGCTACTACGAGATTCTTTTCCCTCCGCTTCTTTGAAGCCTTCAAAAGAAGCGCATGTCGCGGGGAAGAGCGATGCGATCGCGTCGGCTGATGCAACTCACGACACCGATCGCCTCGAACTCATCGAAACAATTTCGATCAATCGTACGATGACAACTAATCACATTGCCACTTTTGAATCAATCTTTGCTTTCAAATGCGCCACATCTCCGCCGCGCCACGCGCAGATCGGAGAAGGCATCGAGACATTTGTATCTGCTTGTTTCCAGGCCGGAGCGACGCCGCTCGCGTCGGCGCTCGCTGTGCGAGACCGATCACGCACCGCCGACGCAGCGTGCTGCCATCGCGATGACGCGTCGCGCGAGAGAAGACACGTAAGACAAGAGATGCGTGGGATCGTTGGCTGGCCGAGCGCGTCGTTGCCGTCGAGCCGAGCGCGTAGTCCAGCAGCGCGGATCGAGATCAATGATGCGGGCTATCTTCCGTCGACCGACGGCGGACGTCAGCGCTCAGAGCGGCCTATCCTGCGTCCCGGCCCGAGCGCCTTGCGCTTCGGCCTTCGCGCCGCGGCTCCGTCTCGTGCCGTAGGCGAGCGACAGCAGAATCGGAATCGGAATCGACAGTCCGAGCCAGCACAGCGCGTCCCAAAGCCCGTCGCCGAACAGTCCGAAGGCGAGCCCGGCTGCGGCAACCAGACCGATCAGCAGCGGCGCACGAAACACCTGCCAGGTCGAGAGTTGCGCGGCGCGGGCAGATGGCCTCGCCGATGCCGCGGAGGAGCTCATGGCGACACCACCGCAGGCGCTGCCGATGTCACGACGCCGGACACCTTCCTGCGGAAGCCCCGCCGCTTGGCGGCCCACAGATAGAGTCCGCTGCACAGCACGACGATCGTGATGAGATCGAGAACGGCCCAGATGATCTTCAGCGGCAACCCGCCGTAGTCACCGAAATGCAGCGGCCGCGATACCTGCAATGCGGTGAGATACCAGGCGAGCTCGGGCGCGACCATCTTGCTGCTGTCCTGGGCATCGACCAGGACCGGCTTGAACATGCGCGCAGTAAACGGCGTGCGGCCCTTGGTCCAGATCATCAGATGCTGCGGGCTGCCGAACCGCGTCGTCGTCGGCAAGGTGATGGACGTCACCAGCCGGTCCGGAAACGCGGTGCGGACGGCGCCAACGGCGGCCTCGATCGATTTTGCTTCCGCCAGCGGCTTGCCCTGATAGGGCGCGAGCAGTGCCGGCATGGTCTTCGCGCGCCAGAGGTCGAACAGCGGCACCGCCAGCGTGTTGATGGTGCCGGTCAAGCCGACCGCGAGCGCCCAGCTCACCGTGACGATACCGAGCAGATTGTGCAGGTCGAGCCATTTGAGCCGCGCCGAGCGATCCCGCACCGTGCCGAACTGCAGGCGACGCATGAACGGCCAGTATACGACGACGCCCGAGACGATGGACGCTGAGAACACCAGTCCCATCAGTCCGAGAAAGAGCTCACCCGGCAGGCCGGTGAACATGTCGCGGTGGATGCGCAGGATCACGTCCATGACGTCCTGATGCGGCGCTTCCTCGCCGAGAACGACGCCGGTGCGCGCATCCACGGTGAGCCGATGAAACTGCCCAGGCACCGGAATGGCGGTCGGCGACATCGCGACCACGATCAGCGGCTCCGCCTGCTTCAGGCTCACGAACAGCGCATGCTGCTCCGGCAACTGCTGCTTGGCCGCCGCGATCAGGCGGTCGAGCGGCAGCAGCGGCGTGTCGGCCGGCATCGCCGGCGCAGCGATCTCATCCTCGAAGAGATGATCGATCTCCTCATGGAAGATCAGCGGAAGCCCGGTCAGGCACAGCATCAGCAGAAAGATCATGCTGATCAGCGACGTCCACGTGTGAACCTGAACCCACAGCCGCATGCGCCCGAACCCACCCTTCGTCATCGACGTTGCACGTGATGAGCCGAACGTCCGGCAAGAGAAGGGCCGCAGCAAACTGAATCGATCTAAAGCCGTTGGAATTTCTTTAAGGTAGCGCGCCTGTCCGCCGCAACCAGCGGAGCTGCAACGTGAATTTCGATCGCACCTCGCACCGTCGGTGCTCACGGACGGCGCGTGTCGCCGCCGTGAGGGCGCGCGCCGAAGTCGCCCTTGCGCGATGCTCCGGATACATATGGAATGGCTTCCGCGTGGCCGCGCGGAATACGACCGGCTCTGGCTGCATCCGACGATGCGCCAGAGCCGGGCCGCAAACGCCGTCTCAGAATGGATAGTGCCGTTCGCCGGTCTGCACCGTGATCCAGCGCAGCTCGGTGAACTCGTCGATCGCGGCCTTGCCGCCGAAGCGGCCATAGCCCGAGGCCTTGACGCCGCCGAAAGGCATCTGCGGCTCATCATGCACCGTCGGCGCGTTGACGTGGCAGATGCCGGACTCGATTCGCTTGGCGACAGCGAGCGCGCGGGCGATGTCGCGGCCGAACACCGCCGACGACAGGCCATATTCGGTGTCGTTGGCGACGCGCACGGCCTCGTCGACGCCGCTGACGCGCACGATGGTGACGACGGGACCGAAGCTCTCCTCGCCATAGATGCGCATCGCCGGCGTGACGTGATCGACGATGGTCGCGGGCATGATCGTGCCGCTGCCGCGGCCGCCGGCGGCCAACACGGCACCCTTGGCCACCGCGTCCTCGATCAGGCCGCCGACACGGTCGCAGGCGGCGGCGCTGACCAGCGAGCCCAGCACCACATCGCCCTTGCGCGGATCTCCGTAAGGCAGGCTGTTGGCCTTGGCCGCGAACTTTGCGACGAATTCATCCGCCACCTTGTCGTCGACCACGATGCGCTCGGTCGACATGCAGATCTGGCCCTGGTTCATGAAGGCGCCGAATGCGGCGGCATTCACCGCGGCGTCGAGATCGGCATCGTCGAGAATGACCAGCGGCGCCTTGCCGCCGAGCTCGAGCAGCGCGCGCTTCAATTGCCTGGCACAGGCCATGGCGATGAGACGGCCGACGCGGGTCGAGCCGGTGAAGTTGACGCGCCGGATCGCGGGATGGGCGATCAGCGCCTCGACCACGGCCTGCGCATCCTCGGGCGCGTTGGTCACGACGTTGACGACGCCGTCACCGAGACCGCCTTCGGCCAGGCACGCGCCGATCAGCCGGTGCACGCCCGGGCTCATCTCCGAGGCCTTCAGCACCACGGTGTTGCCGCAGGCGAGCGGCATCGCCACCGAGCGGACACCGAGGATGACCGGCGCGTTCCACGGCGCGATGCCGAGCACGACGCCGACCGGCTGGCGATGCGCCAGCGCAATGTTGTCGGGCACGTCGGTCGGGATCACCTCGCCCGCGATCTGCGTCGTCATCGCCGCGGCCTCGCGCAGCATGCCCTCGGCGAGATGCACGTTGAAGCCGGCCCAGCCCGCGGTGGCGCCGGTCTCGGCCATCATCAGCGCGATGAACTCCGGGGCGTTGCGCGCCAGCGCATCCGCAGCCGCATTGAGCCGCTTGCGGCGCTCGCCCGGACCGAGCCGGGACCACGCCGGAAACGCCGCCGCGGCGGCATCGGCGGCGCGCAGCGCGTCATCGATCGACGCCGCCGCAACGATGGTTGCGATCTCGCCGCTGATCGGATTGAGCCGCTGGAAGGTGCGCTGATTGGTGGCGGACTGGTCCTTGCCGCCAATCAGGAGATTGATCGCGTTCATGGGGCGCTCCTAGGTCGATGGGGTTGTTGCGGTTGCGGAAGCCGGCGCGCGCGACTGGCCGAGATAGGCGCGCTGGATGTCGGGATTGTTCTTCATCTCGGGCGCCGGCCCCTCGCCGGCATTGCGTCCCTGCTCGATCAGGTAGACGCGGTCGGCGATGTCGAGGCTGGCGCGGGCGTTCTGCTCGACCATCAGGATGCCGACGCCGTCGCCGCGTATCGTTCTCAGCGCCCGGAACACCTCGCGGCTCAAGAGCGGCGACAGGCCGAGCGACGGCTCGTCGAGCAGCAGCAGGTCGGGCCGCGACATCAGCGCGCGGCCGATCGCGACCATCTGCTGCTCGCCGCCGCTCATGGTGCGCACCGCCTGCCCCATGCGCTCGGTGAGACGCGGAAACAGCGCGAGCACGTGCGCCAGCCGCGCGGCCTCGCCGTCGCGGGCGCGCGAAGGATAGGCGCCGAGCTGGAGGTTCTCGGCGACGGTGAGATCGCCGAACACGCCGCGGCCTTCCGGCACCAGCGCGATGCCGCGCTCGACGATCAGATGCGGCGCGAGCGAGCCGATGTCCGTCCCGCCGAGCCGGATCACGGCTCCGGGCGACGGCTGGATCAGTCCCGCGATCGCCTTCAGCAACGTCGACTTTCCGGCGCCATTGGCGCCGAGGATGGCGACGATCTCGCCGCGCGCGACCTCGAGCGCGACATCGGTGAGCGCCTGGTGCTTGCCATAGGCGTGCGACAGCCGCTTGATCTCAAGCATCGGGCTCTCCGAGATAGGCTGTGATCACCGCGGGATCGGCGAGCACCTCGTCCGGCGTGCCGCGCGCGATCACGACGCCCGCGCTCATGACCACGCAGCGGTCGCACAGCGCGCGGATCGCATCCATCACATGCTCGACCATCACGATGGTGATGCCGCGGTCGCGCAGCGAGGCGATCAGCCTGATGCCGGTCTCCAGCTCGGTCGGATTGAGCCCAGCCAGCCATTCGTCGAGCAGCACAAGACGCGGATGCAGCGCCAGCGCGCGGGCGAGCTCCAGCCGCTTCTGGTCGATGTAAGTGAGATCGCCCGCCGGCATCTCCGCCATGCCATCGAGGCCGACCAGGGCGAGCAGCTCATGGATCGATTCTGCGGCCGCACCGGTCTGGCGCATGCGGAACAACGCCGCCGCCGCGACATTCTCGGCGACCGTCAGGTCCGGCATCACCCGCACCAACTGGAAGGTGCGGGCAAGCCCGAGCCGGGCGATCCGGTGCGCCGCGAGGCCGCTGATGACGGTGCCGCCGAAGCGGATCGTGCCGGCCGAGGGCACGAGCGCGCCCGAGAGCATGTTGAGCAGCGTCGTCTTGCCCGAGCCGTTGGGGCCGATGACGCCGAGGATCTCGCCGGCGCGGACGTCCAGGCTGACCTGGTCGACGGCGCGCAGGCCGCCGAAGGATTTGCCGACAGTCTCGGCCGTGAGCAGCGTTCCGCCCTGCTCCGGTTTGGCGCCGACCACCTTGGGCTCGCGCCGCCAGACCCGATCGACCAACCCGATCACGCCCCTCGGCAGCACCATCACGATGCCGATGAAGATGAGGCCGAGCACGATGCTGAAATGGTTGGGCAGCGCGGCTGTCAGCACCTCGAACAGCAGCACAAGCGGGATGACGCCGAGCACCGGGCCGATCAGCGAGCCGGCACCGCCGAGCAGCGCCATGATCACGACCTGGAACGAGATCATCGGGTTGAACGCGATCGCCGGATCGATATAGGTCCAGCGCGGCGCCATGATCGCGCCGGTCACCGACATGAACACCGCGCTGAGGATGAAGACCCCGAGCTTCACCGCGGTCGCATCGATGCCGGAATGGCGCGCGGCGGTCTCGTCGGCGCCGATCGCGCGCAGCGCGAGGCCATAGCGCGAGCGCGTCAGCAGAAAGCCGGCGAGGAAGACCAGCGCCGTCAGCGCGCAGAGCTGCCAGTATAGCATCTCCTGGGTGATGTCGCTGAACAGATAGCGGCCGACCGATTTGTGGATGTTGACCTCGTACCAGATCACGAGCTGGCGGATCAGCTCGGCCAGGCCGAACGAGAAGATGATGAAGTAGATGCCGGACAGCCGCAGCGTCGACAGGCCGGTGATGGCCGCGACGACAGCGCCGACACCCGCAGCGGTCATCAGTTGCAGCGGCCAGCTCAGCGTCTCGCCCGTCACCGCCGCCGTATAGGCGCCGATGCCGAAGAACGCCGCGGTCGCCAGCGAGACGTAGCGGGTCGGCCCGGAGAACATGGCCCAGGCGGTTGCCAGCACGGTGAAATAGAGAATGCTGATGCCGAGCGCGAGATAGTAGCCGTTGGCATAGAGCGGCAGCGTGACCGCCGCGGCAACGCCGACGAGCCCGATGCACCAGGCGAGAATCTTGCCGGGGCTGATCACGACGCCGCCTTTCCGAACAGTCCGGTCGGCCGGATCAGCAGCACGCCGAGAAACATCGCAAACGTCGCGGCCAAGGTCAGCCCGGGATCGACCAGCCGCGCCACCGCGGTCTCGACGACACCGAGCAGCAGCCCTGCGGCGAGCGCGCCCATGACGTTGCCGACGCCCCCCATGATCACGACCACCAGCGCCTTCATCGTGAATACGACGCCCATCGAGGCGTTGAAGGTGAGGAACATGCTGACCAGCACGCCGCCGGCCGCGACCAGGCCACCGCCGAACGCAAACGCCAGTCCTGCGAGCCAAGCGACATCGATGCCGACCAGCCGCGCGGCATTGGCATCGACCGCGACGGCGCGCACGGCCGTGCCGATCCTTGTCCGCGTCAGCGCGAGATAGACGCCGGTGCCGATCAGTGCGGCGAAACCAAGCGCGACCAGCCGGTTCACCGCGAGCGTCGAGCCGAGCACTGTGACGGGAATGGAGAGATAGCTATAGCTGTAGTACTGCCCGCCGAAAGCGACCAGCATGATGCCCTGGATCACGAACAGCACGCCGAAGGTGACGAGGATGCTGTCGACCTCCTGGGCGCCGGCGTCCTTGCCGCGGCGGATCAGGCGCTGCAGCAACAGCCTGTAGAGCAGCCAGTTCAGCAGTCCCGCGGCGGGCATCGCGAGCAGCAGCGCCAGCAGCGGACTCAGTTGCAGCCCGGAATAGAGCGACAGCGTGCCGAACGCGGCCGCGACCAGCGACTCGCCATAGGACAGGTTCATGATGCGCGCCACGCCATATTGCAGCGTCAGGCCGAGCGCGATCAGGGCATACATGCCCCCCAGCACCAGACCGGGCAGCAGGATGTCGAACAGCAACATGGGATGGTGCCTCTTGCGCGAGGCCCGCGGACGCGCGCGCCTTGACGCGCGTCCGCAAGCTCACGACCTCGTTCCGGCTATTTCCACTCGGGCTTCGGCACGACCGCGGCGCGTGCGCCGGGCAGCGAGGCCGGCGCCACGGCGTAGAACTCGCCGTTCTGCCACTGGCCGACGCTCCAGACCTCCTGCAGCAGGCCGTCCTTCAGCTTCACCTTGCCGATGATGGTGTCGAAAGAGCCCTCGCGGATCTCCTTGGCGACCGCGGCACGGTCGACCTTGCCAACCTTCTCGATCGCCTGCTGCAGCACCTGCAGACTGGCATAGGTGATCGGGCTCGCCCAGCGATCCGGCTCCTGCCCGGTCGCCGCCTTGTGGCGGGCGAGATAGTCCTTGAGCGCGGGCGAGTCGGCGTTCCAGCCGCCGATGCCCATCACGCCGTCGCTGCCCGCGCCGAACTTGCCCTTGAACAGCGGGAACGCCGTGCCGACGCCGACATAGAAGACCTTCGGATTGTACTTGAGCAGTTGCGCCTGCTCGGTCAGCCCGATCGTATCCGGCGGATAGCTGAAGGCGACGAAGGCATCGGCTTTGCTCGCGATCGCATCCTTGAGCAGCGGCTGCAGGTCCTGCGAGCCCATCGGATAGGTCTTGTCGTAGGCGACGGTCAGTCCGGCCTTCTTGAAGGCCTCGCGCCCGGCGGCGGCCAGCTCGATGCCGAACTGGTCGGCCACGCTGACCATCGCGACGGTGCCGCCGATCTTGCCCTCGCTCTTCAGCTTGCCGAGCAGTTCGGCGAGCCCATTGGAGATCTGCGCCGACGTGCCGAGCCAGAAGGTGGCATTGGCCCAGCGCTTGGCGAGTTCTGGCGCCTTGTCGGTCACCGACGTCACCGCGAGATGCGGATAGCCGAGCCGGTTCAAGGTCGGACCGACCGCAAGGTTGAGACCGGTGCCCCAGGGCGGCAGGATGAAGTCGACCTTGTCCTGGTTGGCGAGGCGCTCGATCGCCTTCACCGCCTCTTCCGACGAGCTGCGGTCGTCATATTCGACGATCTCGATCGGCAGCCGCTTGTCGCCGAGCTTGATGCCACCGGCCGCGTTCACGTCCTTCACCCAGAGCTGATAGTTGGGCAGCGTCGTGATGCCGGCGCCGCCGGCATAGGGGCCGGTCTTCGAGATCGCATAACCGATGCGGATCTTGTCCTGCTGGGCCTGGGCGGCCGATACGGCAAAGCCGGCTGCGATCGCCGCCCCCGCGATCCGCAACACCTGACGACGGTTGGTCGAAGTCATCTCTCTGTCCTCCTCCCATGTTCACGCGCGCGGACCGCGCGGGTGAATCGGTGACGTTCCTCTGCCCCGGCGTCGTCCGCGGTTTTTTGTTTGCGGTCGTCGGGACTTGACGAGGGAAACACCGCAGGCTTGGGTGGCGCAATGGACAGTTCCGGTAAAAGAGTGCACTTTTCTGGGGTGACGACCGCGCGTAATGCCGCGCCTCGGACGCTGCCGCCGGCGGCCCGTGGCACCCCGGCAGCGCTCGGGGCCGAAGCCATTCCCTCGCATTTCGAGGCACGGCGCTGGGCCCTGCGCTCGGATGCCGCGCGGCCGTTCGTCCACCTGCTCTGCCTGACCGCCGGAACGGCCTCGGTGCGCTTCGCCGAAGACGAAATCCAGATCTGGGCCGGTGCGGCGCTGGTCTGGGTACCGGCGGGAGGGGCCGAGCATCTCGACGTCGCGGCAGGTTCCGCCGGGCATCTCCTGCGGCTGCGCTCCGGGCTCTGGCACCGCCACCTGCCCTCCTCGGCCGAGCCCGCCTATCTCGACCTCGCAGGCACCGAGGCCGTCCTGGCCTTCTCCGTCACGGCTGAGTTCGCCGCGGTCATAGCGCGCTCGATGGCGGCGATTGCAGCCGAGATCGAAAATCCCTCACGGCGCGGCGCGGCCTCGATCATGTCATCGGAGCTGACCCTGTGCGTGCTGCGCTTCTGGCGGCTGTTTGCCGACGAGAGCGCCGGCGAGGCGCAAGGCTCCAGCGCCGAGATCCTGAGCCGCTTTCGCCGGCTCGTCGAGGAACGCTTTCATCAGCAGTTGCGGGTCGCCGACTATGCTGCGTTGCTCGGCGTCACGCCGGATCGCCTGCACGCGCTGTGCACCCGGGTGCTGCAGCGGTCACCGAGCGCGCTGATTCAGCAGCGCGTCATTCAGGAGGCGGCGACCCGGCTCGAAACCACCACCGCGACGATCAAGCAGATCGCCTTCGCGCTCGGCTTCAAGGACAGCGCCTATTTCAACCGTTTCTTCGTCAGGCACACCGGTCAATCACCGGGCGCCTGGCGCAAGGGTGTTTCGTCGCAGCGGACCAAAGGCCAGTCACGGACCATGCTCAACTTCGCCGACTGGCCGTGACGGCGCGGCGCAGCCAAGCGCCTCGGTCGTCCTCTTTGACAGTCCAGGACGACGTGTCAGCGTCGGACCAGCAAATCCCGAGTTCGCACGGGCGGCGCAACCCTGGATGCTCAATGCGCCGGGAAACTGATTTCCGCTGCGCGATCAAGCTGATTTGGCCTGTCCAGTCCCCGCGCCGAAAATATTCCTCTTTCGTTTTTTCGGAAATCATGGTTCTATTCCCACATCCCGTCTCGAGATGAGGGGCGTATCGCGGTCGTCACGAGACGCGAGGCGGGGAGCGGTGGGCGTGGTGGATTGCAGCGCGGGTTGCCCGCGCCGACGAACAATTCGCCACGCACGGTCAAGTCGCGCGGTCCTGATATCCCGATGCTGATGTCAACTCACGTTGAGGCTTCGCTTCGCGTGGGGATGGTGGCCAGAAAGCCCGGCGCACCAGGGAGAACGCGAAGCAGCCGTTCAGCCATCGCGCAGGGAGGGCCGGGTTTCCGGCTGACCTGTGGTACCTGCCGCCTGCATTTTTTTCGCAGGCGGGCCACGGGCCTCAGTCGAGGTCCGGCCTTCCCTGCGCCCTCACGCTTCGCGAGGGCTTCACGATGCATCACCCGGACGGGTCGCCCGCCGCGGGATGGCGCGATCACGCGCGCCTGTCCGCAAGGGAGACGACCTGATGTTTCACATTGATGTCAAATCGTCGCAGGCTTGAACGGTCCCGCCAGCATCGAGGACACCCGGGGGAGCCGTCCGATATCGTCCCCGCTCCCCGGAGCCATCGCGAGTATGGCGGCACCGTTGCTACCCTGCCACGAATGCGCTATGAGTTGAACATGATCAGCCGGTCCTGGTCGCACGCGAAATGCCAGTACCGCAAACCGATGCTTCGCGCTCGGCGCGCGACGTCGGTCGATACGGGCGCCGCGATCGCGCCCATATCGCCAGCTCCGCGCTTCGCGCTCATTCGCATTCCGTAGCCGTGTCCGGGAGCCCGAACGCAGATGGATTGTGAAACCTGTGGCCGGCCCAATCCACCGGGCTCGGATGTCTGCGGCGGGTGTGGCGGGGTGTTGCGACAGCCGTCATCCGATACGACGACGAGTTCGCGCCTGCTCGGCATGCATCGCGCCGAGCGGCGGCAGGTGACGGCGCTGATCTGCGATCTCGTCGGCTCCGTCTCGCTCACCGTCAGGCTCGATCCGGAAGATATGACCAGCGTCATCGACGCCTTCCTGACGACCTGCGAAAACGTCATCGGCCGCCATGGCGGCGCCATCACGCAATATGCCGGCGACGGCGTGCTCGCTTATTTCGGCTATCCGCGTGCGGGGGAAGACGATGCGGCCACCGCGATCCGCGCCGCCATCGCGCTGCGCGACGCCGTCGGCCGGCTCGATGCCCCGCAAGGCCAGCCATTGCGTCTGCGCATCGGCATTGCCACCGGCCTCGTCGTGGTCAGCGACCTCATGCCCCGCGCCGACGGCCGCCCGGTCGACATCGTCGGCGAGACGCCGAATCTCGCGGCGCGGCTGCAATCGATCGCCGCCCCCGACAGCATCGTCGTGGCCCGGACGACCGAGCGCATCGCGCGCGGCATGTTCGACTTCCGCGATCTCGGCACGTTCGCGCTGAAGGGATTCGCCGCACCGGTCGAGGCGTTCGAGGTGCTGGAAGAAGCCGCCGTCGCGAGCCGTTTTCACGCCCGCATTCGCGGCGAAAGCTCCCCCCTGGTCGGGCGCGACCAGGAGCTGGCGCGTCTGTTCGATTGCTGGGCGGCGGCGCGGTTCGGCAGCGGACAGGTGGTGCTGCTCCATGGCGAGCCGGGCATCGGCAAGTCGCGGCTGGTCGAGGAGCTGCGGCGGCGCGTGGCCGACGTCTCCCAGCTGCAGATGATCTGGCACTGCAGCCCCACCCGTTGTGACAGCGTGCTGTATCCGATCTCGGAACAGCTCGCGCTCATCGCCGGCTTCGACCGCACCGACGGCGCAGCGACGCGTCGCGACAAGCTCGATCGCTTCATGAACGCGCACGGCGTCACCGACACCACCGCGCGCGCCGTGCTCGCCGACGTCCTTGGCGTCGCGCCCGAACCGGACAATCCGCTGCAGACGATGACCGTCGAGAAGCGCTCGGAGGTCACGCGGGAGACGCTGCTCCGGCTGATCGACATGATGGTGCCGACCGGGCCCGCGCTGCTGGTGCTGGAAGACGCGCATTGGAGCGACACGACCACGCTCGAGCTGCTCGATCGGGCGATCCAGCGCGCCGCACAACGCCGCTGGCTGATCGTGGTCACGGCCCGGCTCGAATATGAGCCGCCCTGGGCCGCGAGCCCGAAGGTCACGCGGCTCCCGCTCGGGCGATTGAGTCAGGGCGACGCCGAGCGGATCTGCACCCATGTGGCCGCTTCGGCCGCGCTGCCGGCAGCGACGCTACGCCAGATCGTCAACCGTGGCGAAGGCATTCCGCTGTTCCTGGAGGAGCTGGCGAAGTACGTCGTCGAAGCCTCCGCGGCGCCCGCACGGGACGGCCATGCGAGCGTGGCCATTCCCGCCTCGCTGCAGGACTCCCTGGTTGCGCGGCTCGACCGATTGGGGCCGGCGCGCCGGATTGCCAATCTCGGTGCCGCCATCGGCCGCCGCTTCAGCTACGATCTGTTGTCGGCCATCGTGGCGGAGCCCGAAGCCAGGCTCGGCGAGAGCCTGGATCAGCTCGTCAAGTCCGGCCTCGTGGAGAGCAGCGGCGCGCCGCCGGACAGCCTCTACACGTTCAAGCACGCGTTGATCCGCGACGCCGCCTACGAGTCCCTGCTCCGGCGCGAACGCCAGACATTGCACGGCAGGATCGCCGCGGTGCTGCGCGATCGCTTTCCCGAGACGCGGGACACCGAGCCGGAGTTGCTGGCCTACCATTTCACCGAGAGTGGCGCGATCGCCGAAGCCATCCCGCTATGGGCGGACGCGGGCCGGCGCGCCGCCTCGCGCGCCGCGCATGTCGAAGCGGCGCGACATCTGCAAACGGCGCTCGACCTGCTGCGTCATCAATCCGCCGACGGCGAGCGCGCCGACTTGGAGCTCGAGCTCCTGATCGGGCTTGCCGTCAGCCTCGCCGCCTCGCGCGGCTACACCGTGCCCGAGGTCGGCAAGGCGCTGTCCGAGGCACGGGCGATTTGCGACGCACTCGGCAACACCGCCGGCCTGTTCGCCGTGCTGCGCGGCATCTGCAGTTTCCTGATCATCGCGGGCGATCTCGATGGTGCCGAGGAGATGGCGCATCTGTGCCTGGGAATCGGCGAGCAGACCGGCCTTCCCGAGCATCGCATCGAGAGCGGCGTTGCGTTGGGCTACATTCTCTTCGCCAGAGGCGACCTCCCCGCCGCGCGCCGGCTGCTGGCCGCCGCGGTGCAGCTCTATCAGGCATCGGACGGCGCGCGGCTGCCGCAGCTGTCCTCTCAGGATCCGCTGGTCGCCGGCCAGGCCTCGCTGCTGCAGGTGCTGCATGCGATGGGCGACGATGCCGGCGCGGCCGCCGTCGCCAGCGATCTCATCGCGCATGCGCGCCGGCTCGGACGTCCGTTCGACCTCGCCTGGGCGCTGTCGTGGCTCGCCTTCTATCAGCTCGCACGCGGCGACTACGAGGATGTCCTCCTCGCCACCGAGGAGGCCCTGCGCATCTGCCGTGACCATGGCTATCCGCTCTATCAGCTGGTGGCGGGCAGCCTGCAGGCGCATGCCCGCGGCCATCTCGGCAGGACTCCAGACGAGGCGCTGGCGGCGGCATCTGAGGCGTTGCCGGCGTTCCAGACGCTCGGCATGATGCATTTCTCCTGCTTCTATCTCGGCGAGGTCGCCGGTCTGCAACTGATCGTCGGCAAGACGGCCGAGGCGATGCAGACGATCGACGCGGCGATCGACGCCGCGCGGCGCTATGGCGACGGCTATTTCCTGTCGCCGCTGCATCGGCGGCGCGCCGAGATCCTGGCCGCCCTCCCCGACACCGCACCGGGCCAGGTGACGGCCGCGCTACGCGAGGCCGTCGCGGTCGCCGAGGCGCAGGGCGCGTCGGCGTTCCTGCGCCGGGCGGCGGCGCGGCTCGCCGCCATCGACGATGACGCGCCGAGGCGACAATCGGCGTGACGACCTGCTCAGGCCATGGGGCTGGCCCTGGCGACGGTGAAATCGATCTCGGCCCAGACGCGCGTGGTCGCGGTCAGCACGAGCTTGCCGTCGACGGGCGTGCCGAGCCCGAGATCGCGAATGAACGGCAGGCTATCGAGCGCGCTCATCTCGATCGACCAGTTGCCCGACTGCAATTGCCAGCTGCGCAGCCCCGTCAGGTCGAGCGCGCCGTTCAACAGCGTCTTGTAGCTCGCCGCGGTGAGACTGTCCGCCGACCGCGCCTGCTTGAGATAGAACACGGGGATCGGCAGGCCCCAGACGCCGCCCAGGAACGACGCCATGCCCGGCCCGGTCGTGAGCTGCTTCATTCGCTCTTGGTCGGCCCCGGCACAGAGCTGCCGGAATGCATCCGCCGGAGAGGCCGCCGCGGTCGGGGTCGATCCCGCCGTGCCTTCGATTCGGATGATGCGCTGCTGGGAGGCATGGGCCTCCGGCCCGTAGCAGGCAATCGCCAGTCCCGAGACGTCGAACGGATCGTTCGATGGCGCGCTGGCGGGCTGGGCGATCGTCGCGTGATATTTGGGAAAGCCCCAGACCTCCTGCCCCGCAACGACCGACCAGGCATTGTCGACGAACAGATAGGCCGGCACGAAGCCGATCGTTTTCGGCAGCACCGCGCCGCGCTCATAGCTGCCGACCAGGAGCCACAGCCCGACATCGGTCTCGGACATCGTGCCCTGCTCCGCGAAGGGCGGCGTGGCCGCCTGGCTCTTGCGCACCTGGATGACGTTGACGAAGGCCATGTCCAGCATCACGCGGAACTGGTCGCGGCCCGCGACGCGGTTGAAGGAGCGGTCGAGGAACCGCTGGCAGGCGCCGAGGTCGGCCGGTACGGCGAAGCCGTAGAAGGTCGAGTCGTTGCAGATATAGGGCGCCGGCGGAAGCGTGATCCATCCGGCGTAGTTGACGTAGGCGTTGGTGATGTAGGGTTCCGGACTGGTCGAGACGATCGGAATGTAGACGCCGGACAGCGCCGAGGCGGCGGCGAGGCCGGACATCGCCGCGACCTCCACGCATCCGGCGTTGATCTCGGGCACACGGGTCCAGTCGCCGGCGAGGAAGAGATTGTCGTAGCCGGACTTGCCGGGCTCCATGCGATGCCGCAGCGTGCCCGGCAGGCTCAGCACATAGCGCTCGCTCGGATTGATGTTGGCACGCCAGAACTGGAAGTCGAGCCGCGCCGATCCGCTGATGTCACTCGGCGCGTGCAGGAGATCCCAGCGGAACGTGCTGCCGCTGCCGATGTTGGTCCACAGCGTATCGAGCCAGGACGTCATCCAGTCCTTGGATGCGTTCTTCACATAGTCCGCGGCAAGCTGCTCGTCGTTCGGCGCGCTGTTGTCACTCATGATGGCGCAGTAATAAGCGATCGAACGTGGCCCCGGCGCCGGCCAGTCCTCGGCCGGCAGCAATTGCGACATGTCGGAATAGGTGTCGAGCGGCGGCTTGCAGGTGGTGACGATCGGTCCCATCGTCTCGAGCGACGGTCCAGGCGCCACATAGGGACCTCCGAGATCTCCGACCGCGCAGTCGAGCCAGAGCTGCAGCGCCATCGTGCGCACGGTGGGGAGATTGCCGACCATGTCGGCCCAGGCCGGCTTCTGCTGCATCAATGGCCGGCAGATCTCATCGAGCGCGCCGACCGAGATGCCGAGGACCACCTGGTCGAAATCCTCGCCGAGCTGCAGGCTGAGCCGGGCCGCCGGGGGCGGCTGCGGCGGGTTGGGGGGACCATAGGCGTTCTCGAAATTGTAGCCCTTCAGCGCGTAGTACTCGCCGTTCTCGATCTCCTGCCATTTGGGCTCGGACGGCCAGCACCAGTAGTCCTTCACCAGGACCAGCGGATCATATCTGCCATCGACGAACTCGACCTGCTTGTCGATGTGGATGGTCGCGATGTTGCTGCCGTCCTTGGTCGGCTCGAGACTCGTGACCTTATGAAAGAACTTGAAGTTCACGCCGCGCCGCGCCAGGAGCTGGTAGATCGGCGTGCAGATCGTATCCCCCATTCCGACGACGGATTTATAGAAGAACGCCCCCTTGTAGGTGAAGAACAGCCGCAGCAGTCCCTGAACGGCCGAGCAGGCCGACACCTGCTGCTGCGACGGCTCGCGGGAGCCGTTGCGAAAGGCGAAGATGTATTCGTAGAGAGCGGTCACGATGGCGTTGTTGGCGGCCTCTTCATCCTGCTGCGCCAGAAAGCTGCGGAATTCGTATCTGTCGAGAACCTCCAGCCCGTCCGTCAGGCAGTCGTTCTCAATGACGCCGAGCAGCATGCAGATGCCGAGATTGGCGAGGATCAACAGCCGGCGCAGGCCCTCCTCGAGGCCGTCGATCGTCTGGTGCTCCTTGACGATGCCGCGGAACGCATGGAGCAGCGCCGCCATGTCGCCCTGGGCATCGCGGCGGATCGCTTCGACGTCACTGTGCAGCTTCTCGCCGACGCGGTGGGCCAGCAGCAGCAGCGGATGGCCCTTGCCATCAGGCGAGACGGCCGCCAGCCGGGCCTGCCGCTCGGCGGGCATGGCGGCGATCGCCTTCGCCAGCTCGGCATTCTGGTCGCCCGGCCAGTCCTCGAGATAGTAGTTCAGGTTGAAGATGATGCTGGCGATGGTCCGCAGCAGCAGGGTCGAGAGCGGTGGCACGATGTTGTCGGCGGGCGCCCACAGGCTATCCCTGCCGGGATAGACCGATTCATCGACATCCGGCTGAAACCAGAACGGCCAGGGCAGCCATTGGCCGTCGGTGTACTCGGCGTAGAAGATCTCGTTCTGCCGCTTGAACGCGTCATCGATCGTCCTGATCGGATCGCTCGGCGGTGCATCGAGTGCCTTCAGCGCGGCACGCAGGATGGTGAAGGCATTCTCGTAGAAGCCGGCCCAGATATGCAGTCCGTGCTCCTCGATGCGCTGGCCCTGCTTGGCGTTGCGTCCGCTGGCGGTCTTGCCCCCGAGACGCCAACCGAGCTGATAGAGAGTGATCTCGTAGCGCTCGCCGCGCGGATCGATCTCGCTCAAGGCGAAGGCCGCGCTCAACGCGCCGATGCCGCCGCCCAATATCGCCACGCGGGTCTTTCTTGCTGCCATGTCGATGATCCTGCCCTGACCTCGGACGTTCTCGCCCGGGCGAGCCGGAACGACGTCGTCCATCGGCGCACGGGTCCGCGATCCGCGCGGCCCGTGCGGTTGAATGACATTCGGTACTATGGGTTTACAAAATCGGCGCCACGCCCAGTTCAATCCGCGTGGCGATGCAATGAGGATGCATCGAATACCTATCACAATCTCTACGCGATCATCAAGCGGGCGCATCGTCGACATCGCGTCAGGCGAAGACGAGGCCGCCGCATCGTTCCCACCGGCTACGTCGTCGTCTCAACTTTTACGAGAAGAACGACGGGCTGCCACCGCTTAAAGACAGCGCCCCGATCGCGACGCTGCCGTCGATCACGTCAGATCGGAATGCACGTCGCCGGGCCCGTCGAGAAACAGCGGCAGCCGCACGACGATGCGGGCGCCGCGCGGCGCGTCGGTGATCGCGATGCTGCCGCGATGGGCCTCCACCAGCGTCCGCACCACCGCCAGTCCGAGCCCGGCTCCGCCGGTGCCGCGATTGCGCGACGTGTCCAGGCGCGTGAACGGCTCCAGCATGGCCTTGCGCTGGTCGCGGGGAATCCCCGGCCCTTCGTCGTCGACCGTCAGCACGGCGTGCTCCGGCTGGCGTTGCAGCGAGACATGCGCCGCCTCGCCATATTTGAGCGCGTTGTCGATGATGTTGGCGACGATACGACGCAGCGCGACGCGGTCGCCCAGCATCAGCTGCTCGCGCCCGTCGCCTGCATGGTCGAAGCGCACCCGCGCCTGATGCGCGCGGCGATCCTCGACCTCCGCGCGCACCAGTTCGTCGAAGGCAACGAGCTCCTGCGGCAGTTCGCCGGCACCCGCCCGGCTCGCAAGCAGCGCGTCGTCGAGCAGGCGGATCATGTCGGAGATATCGATCACGGCGCGCTGCCGCTCGGCGTCATCCGGGATCTGGTCGACGCGCAGCCGCAGCCGCGTGGCAAAGGTGCGAACGTCGTGAGCAATGCCGCCGACCAGCGCCATGCGCGCCTGCATCAGATCGGCAAGCCGGTCCTGCAGTCGCCCGAACGCCGTCACCACGGCGCGAACCTCGGGCGCATTGCGGCGAACGTCCGGCAGCGGCACCGCCGCCCCGCCGGGGTCGACCCGGTCGACGGCGGCCGCCAAGCGCGCCAGCGGCCGCGTCTCACGCTGCATGATCAGGAGCGCAAACAGCGCGACCAGCGTACCGAACAGGCCCGCGCCGAAGCCGATCGGCAGCCCCTGCTGGGTCAGCACCAGCGACGCGCGCGAGTCCACGACGAGAACATCGCCGCCGTTCAGGCCAATGCGAAACTCCAGGGCATTCTGCGGCGTCCGCGCGAGCCTGGGCAACCACCGTCCCTCCGGCTCCGGCACGAAGGTGATTGTCAGCGGGCGCGCACCGAGCGCACCGGCATAGGCGTCGCGCAATCCGGACCGGACCGGCGCGGGCTCGGTGCGCGGAAGGCGGACCGCCGCGTCGGGTCCGACCAGCCGGACCTCGAAGCGGTCAGAGGACACGGCATCGACGACCCTGCCCCGCTCAGCCCCGGGTGTTCGTTCGATCAGTTCGGCGAGCGCGGCCAGCCGCGTCGGCGGCGGCGTCGCGCCTTCGAGGTCCGCGGTCCGGGCGCGGTAGAATCGCGCCAGGGTGACGATCCAGATCGCGAGCAGACCAATGATGACGATGAGGCCGATACGCATCGCAAGCGTCAGCCGCATCATCACGCCACCGGCCTCACCGTCGCCGTGAACAGGTATCCGCCGTTGCGGACGGTGGTGATCAGGTTCGTTCCCGGGCTTGCGGCATCGAGCTTGCGCCGCAGCCGCGAGATCAGCATGTCGACGGTGCGGTCGAACGGCTCGGCGGAGCGGCCGCGCGTCCAGTCCAGGATCTGGTCGCGGCTCAACACCCGCCGTGGCCGCTGCACGAAGCAGGCGAGCAGGTCGAACTCCGCCGAGGTCAGCTGGATCGGCGCGGCCTGCGCATCCACGATCTCGATGCTGCGGGCATCGACGTCGAGTACGAACCGGTCGAAACCGAAACGCCGGCTCGCGTCACGCGGTGGGCTCGCCTGGGTGCGCCGCAGCAGCGCCCGAACGCGGGCCAATAGCTCGCGCGGCCCGAACGGCTTGACCATGTAATCATCGGCGCCGAGCTCCAGCCCGACCACGCGATCGATCTCGTCGCTCTTGGCCGACAGCATCAGGATGGGAATGTCGTCGCTCTGCCGCAGCCGGCGGCAGATCGAAAGCCCGTCCTCTCCCGGCAGCATCAGGTCGAGAATGATGAGATCGGGCCGCAGCCGCCGCAGCACGGCATCCATCGCCGGCGCCGTGGCGGCGACCTCGATCTCGAACCCTTCCCGGCGCATGAAATCGCTGACGAGCCGGCTGATCTCCGGGTCGTCCTCCACCATCAAAAGCGTGGCCGCAGGCATGCTCATCGCCAGGACTGATGCCCAAAACCCGTAGCTTGGCAATGGGCCGGGGGCGACTGTTACAAGCCGTTACGCGGCAGCCAAATACCGGTATGCGGCCGACCGCGGCGCCGGCATTGGCCGGCCGAGAAGGCCGCCGCAGGCGCAAGGCATGTCCTGCACGCCGGCGACATTTAATTTTGCAGAGCCACTTGCTGAGCAAAATCAGATTTAATATAAATTAAATCGCGCGGCACTCCCAGATCATTTAATGGTTATAAAACAAGATCCTCGTTCTCGCAGGCAAACCGGGCGGCTCTGACGTCCGAAGCGCAACTGAAAAGCCCCACAAACATGCTGCACAATCCCAACGCGAGCACGGTTACCTACCCCTCCCCACAGGAGCAAGGTTGGGAACGTAGCGGACCCGGACCGTTCGACATGGCGCTGGGATTCCTGCGCCGGCACTATCTGGTGATTGCGATCACCACCGTGCTTTCGCTCCTGGCGAGCTTCGCCCTGCTGAAAATCCTGCCGCCCACCTACTCGGCCGACGTCAAGATCATGCTGGGCACCACCTCGAAGGCCGCAGTCGTCCAGCCGCAACCGCCCGTTCAGGACGAGCCGCCGCTCGACATGGAATCGCAGATCGAGATTCTCAAATCGAAGTCGATCGCGACAGCGGTCATCGACAAGCTCAATCTGGCGGACGATCCCGACTTCAACGGCAAAGCCAGCCCGCTGCATGGTGCGGTTGATGCGGTTCGCCGCCTCGTGGGTTCGGCGCCGCAGCCGAACGCGCCCTCGATGGACGATCTCCTCGACGAATTCCAGCGCAGAATGAACGCCTTCCGAATTGGCACGAGCACGGTCGTCGAGGTCGATTTCAGCGCCAGCGACCCCAATCGGGCGGCGATGATCGCCAACGCCATCGTCAAGGAGTATTTCGATCAGCAGTTGAAGGCCGACGCGAACGAGCACCGCACAATCACCGCCTGGCTTCACGACCGCCTGCAGGATCTCGGCAACGACGCGACCGCGACCGAACGTTCCGTGAACGAGCTGAAAAGCCGGTACAACATCGTCTCGGCCGACGGCAGGTTCATGGACCAGCAGCAGGTCACCGAGCTCACCAACCGTCTGGTGGCAGTGCGCACGCGTACCGCCTCGCTGATGACCCGGCTCAATCGGTTCGACGACATGCTCGCGACGAGCAGTGCCGATATGACGATCGACCGCGTAGCCGCGGTCTCCGACTTCTCCCCGGCAGAGCTCAGCGGCAATGTCAATCCGCCCGACGGTCTCTCCTTGAGCAATTCGAACAGCACGCTCATCATCAACAGCTTACGTCAGCAATACCTCGATAACGCCAAGCGCGAGTACGAGTATTCCGCCAAATATGGCAAGGACCACATCGCGGTCGTCAATATTCGCGCGACGATGAAGAGCATCCGCCAGGCCATCGTCGACGAGGTGCGGCGCCTTGCCGACGTCGCCAAGCACGATTACGAGGAGTCCAAGCAGCAGCAGCAGGAGATCGAGAAGCAGCTGGCGCAGGCCGTTGTCCGGTCGCAGGATACCAGGGCGGCCGAGCTCAGCCTCCGCGAGCTGGAGACCAGCGCCAAGAGCTATCGCACGCTCTACGACACCTTCCTTCAGCGCTACATGGGCTCAGTCCAGCAGGGCTCCTTCCCGATTGCGAAGGCGCGGGTGATCTCAGCGGCCACGCCGCCGAAGAAGAAGATCAAGCCGAAGTCCATCGTGCTGATGGCGCTCGGCCTGTTCGGAGGCCTGGCGCTCGGCGGCGGCCTCGGCCTGCTCGCAGAAGTCAAGGACCGCAGCTTTCGGACGACCGACCAGGTCGAGGATCGCCTGCGCCTGCCCTGCCTCTCGGTCGTCCCTCTGCTCAAACGAGGCGAGGTCGACCGGTTCACCAAGAAAGCGACGGTCAACGCCGTTTCCAAGGTCGAACCCGATTCCAGCCCGCGAATGGTGACGAGAGGCCCCGGGACCTGCTGGGCCGCATCCGCCATGCCCACATCGCGCTTCGCCGAATCCATCCGCTCGTTGAAAGTCGCCATCGACCAGGATCCAAGCCCGACGTCGCGGAAGGTCTTCGGACTGACGTCCGCCCTGCCCAACGAAGGCAAGTCGATCATCGCCGCGTCGCTGGCTCAGCTCATCGCAAATTCAGGCAAGCGTGTGATCGTGGTCGATTGCGACCTCAGGAATCCGTCGCTTTCCGCCATGCTGGCCCCCGATGCCAGCACTGGGATCGCCGACATCGTCCTGGGAGGATGCCAGCTCGCAGACGCAGTCTGGACCGACCCGCTGACGCGCCTGGATTTCCTGCCGGGAACGGGTGCCACGCAGCGCGACACCAGCGACATCCTCGGCAACGAGCAGATGCGCAAGCTGTTCGAGCAGCTGCGGGCAGCCTATGACTACGTCATCGTCGATCTTCCGCCGCTCGCGCCCGTTGTCGACGCGCGCGCCATCTCCGCGCTGCTCGACAGCTTCGTCCTCGTCGTGGAATGGGGGCGCACGCCGGCCGAGGTGGTCGAGCACGCGCTGAACACGGCACCCAACGTCTACGATGCTCTGTTCGGCGTCGTGCTCAACAAGACGAACATGAAGGCGCTGAAGCGCTACGCCAATCATTTCGGCGACTACTACAACCACAAATATTACGCCCGTTACGGGAGCGTGATGGCCGAGTAGGTCGATCAGCGCGCGCCGGCCGGTGCGCGCCATAGGCCGCGGCCGGCAACGGAAATCGATCGACGGTCAGCGCTGGTGCTCGGGGCGAATGGAGGGATGGGCGATGCCGGCACGCTCCAGAGCGCTGCGGACATAGACGCCCGAGAGATAGCCCACCTGGACTGCAATCAGACCGGCGCCGGCATAGAGCGCGGCCGGCAGCCCGCTGATGATCGACGCCGCGATGCACTCCATGAAGACGATCGCGGCGAGCGCCAGCAGCGTGCGAACCGTGAACATCGTCCCGGCAACCACCCCGGCTGTAAAATGAAGCGCGATCACCCACATCAGTTCATGCCTCCTCGGGCGTTTCGAGAGGCTAGCGGCCATTGGTTAGCGATGAGCTAAGCCGCCCGGGAGGATTCGAACAAGCGCATCAGGGCAACACTTTCAGGCGAAAGATGCGGCTACGGCCCGCTGAGCGGGTGCAGCATTGTCTGGCGGTTCAGCCAGTGCGCCCGGTAGAGCCAAAGCACCGCGGTGACCAGGACGACATCGAACAGGCCCATCACGGTCTGGCCGTAAACCTGCGGGTGGACGCCGCCCAGGAGGAGCGCGAGCTTGACCGATTGCCGCACCACCTCCGACCCGAGGAACGCGATCAGCGAGTTCTGGCCGACGTTGAGGATGAGCGCGACCGCCGGCGATCGCCGGGTGCGCGCGAACACCGCCCACAGCAGCGCCAACAGCAGCGGCAATGTCCAAAGCAGGTTGAGGAGCTTGTCGAACCGATAGGGGTATTTTTCGCCGTTGCTGGGAAAGCCGAGGCTGTAATCGAGCAGCAGCCCGAAGGTGAAGATCCCCGCCAGCGCCGTATAGAACGCGGGTCCGATCAAGCGGTTGGACCGATGGAGATCTCCGAGCCAGATACCGATCACGAAGAACATCTGCGCCTGGAGCGAGAACAGCAACAGAATGATGGCGGGACTCTCGAGCTTGGCTGCCGTGCTCGTGTTGCTGAACCAGGTGGAGGCCACGAAGATCGCAGCCGACAACGCGAGCACCAGGAGCCTGCCGCGCTTGAACATCGGCAGGATCACCGGCAGCAGCAGGAACATCAGCCCGTAGAACTTGAGGATTGTGATGGCGGTCGGCTCGGACTGAAACGTCAGCACGTCGAAAATCGCCTGCCCCACCGGCTCTCGCTTGTTCCCCAGAACAGCCATGCCGACCGCGACCGGCACCGAGATGACGAAATAGGCGGCGAGCACCTTCAAGCCGCGGGCGAGGAGCTCTCCGTGCCTCTCCTTGTGCAGATAGACGTACCCGACCATGAACCCCGAGATCACGACGAACAGCTCGGCGAAGGGGTTGAATTTCGTGAACAGATCGACGGAGTCCGGAAAGACGTTGGCCGTGTGATGATAGAACACGAACAACATCGCGCAGCTTCGATAGAAGTCGATCAGAAGCTCGCGCCTCTTCTGGCCTGCTGCGCTCACCGCTCAATCTCCGAACACACGTCGCTCCATGGGCGACAGTCAGCCGATGGGCGCCGGTCGGACTGACGGCTCAGGCAATCCTTCGCAACGCGGGCAAGCGTCGCGGCGGCGATCATCGAACCACCGACTGCTGAAGCCGTGATGCGACCGATGACAGGCCTCCCCCTCTCATTGCTGGTCCAGACCGCCGAAGCGGAAGATGCGGGCCATCAGCGGCGAAACGCCCACGAAGGTCGCGGTACAGCCCTGGGCTTCCAATTGCTTCCTCAGCATCAGCAGCAATCCGAGGAAGCGCGCATCCATGGCGCAGACGTTCGAGAAATCGATCGTGACCGGCTTGCGGGACGCCGAAGCGGCGCGGAACACCGGAATGGCCCGGTCTACGTGGCGCGCATCGGCGGGCCCCGACAGGCTGAGCGTGACCGCGCGCGTCCCATAGTCCTGCGTGATGGTCAGCGCCTCACCCCGCTCATGCGTGCGGCGCATCCACCAGGTCCACACCACGAACGGCAACACGTGGGTGAGCATGAGGCCGAGCACCGCCGTGCCATCGTTCCAATAGCGGCGCCAGAGATAGGGCTCCTCCTTGATGCGCCACAGCCACTCGAAGCCTGATTGGCGCAGGATCGCCGGTGCGCGCTTCACCGTGCCGGCCTGGAAGTTGAGCGCGGCGCCGAGGTGGGCGCGAACTGGAATCTCGAGGCACTCATGATTGCGCTGCAGCCATGATTGTCCCTTCACGCTGCTGAGCGAGGCAACCAGGAAGTCCGCCCCGCTGGCATTGATCTCGTCGATGATGTGATCCCGGCTCAACTCCTCGGCCGACAAATAGCCGGGGTTCAACCAGCCCACGCACTGCAATCCCGCCGACTGGCCGTTCAGCGTCCGGGCGGCCCGTTCGGCGGCCCCCTCCGGGCCACCGAAAAGAAAGAGCTTCAGCGCGTTTGCCGGCGCGGCCTCCGACTTCAGCGCGTCGAAGATATCGGCGCCGGCCGTCCGGCTCTTGATCGGAATCCCAAGCAGCCTAGCGATCCAGACCACCGGCATGCCGTCCACCGTGCAAAGATCGCTCAGGATCAGCGACTCCCTGAAGCTCCTGTTCGACTGGCTGGCGACCAGGAAGTTGAGATTGGGAGTCGAGATGAGAAGCCGGGTCCTGCGTCGGGCAGCGTCGCGGATGCGGCGCAGTACGCCGCGCATGCCGATGGCATCGACCGGTATTCCGAGGACACAATAGACGTCGCGCGCGAGGTCGTCGGGAATCGCGGCGTCGGCCAGGGCGGCAGCATCGACCTCCGGCCGATCGCGACCCGCCCCGGAGCGCCCCACGCGATAAAGGGGGGATCCCGGCTCCTGCAATTCATGCGTGGTCAGCATCCGCCGCTCTCCCTCAATCTGCCCGCCGCACGAGGATTCCGGGTTGCGGATCCCTGCCGCACCTCCCCGACCGAATAACGTGCGACCCAAAAGCCACTATTTAATTTTAAATCATACCATTTATTTAATACGGTTTATTTGTAAATGCCAGGGCAGATTTGCGGCGCGGCTGCAGCAATACCTTCCCGGCGCACGTCGAAGTCCTTTTATTTAATTGCATCTCCGGATAATGTTCACGGACGGTATTCCCGGCGGCTGCCGGGGCCACGCCGTTCGAATATCCGGGTGAGATCGATGCCGAGAATTTCAGCGACGACGTCGATGTCGGCCGGGCCGCGCGCCTCCGCGGGGACGTTCGATGTCTGTGCGCTGATTCCGGTCCTCGCCTTCGCCTACTCGTCCCTCATTCAGCCGCTGATCTATTTTGGCTTCCCGCCATCGCCCGGGCTCCAGGGCCTGCTCGAGAGCCGGATCGAGAACCGGATCTTCTGGCCTGTCCTCGCGGCCATCGCCATCGTCGTTGCGATGCAACGCCTCGCCCGCGGCGAGCGGCTTGCCGCTGCGCCCAACATCATCAGTCTCTGCGTCTATTTTGGATTGGCCGGCGCCAGCATCGCGTGGGCATTCAAACCCGAATTCGCCTTCGTCCGTTTCGTCCAGGAAGCGATGGTCCTCACCGCCATCGTGCTGCCCGCCCTGCTATCGAGGCCGAGCGCCGACATCCTGCGCGGCGTGTTCCTCTGCTTTGCAGCAGGGGTGATCCTCAATGTTCTGCTGATCCCCGGCGGTTACGCGACCTACGCGCAGTACGGCAACGCGCTGGTCGACATCGGTTACCAGGGCTACTTCTCGGGCAAGAACCTGCTGGGCGAGTTTGCCGCCATTGCGTTCCTGCTCTCGGTTCACGAGTTGCTCTATCCCGGAACGCGCCGCGCGCTCGGGATCGTCGTTGCCGTCGGTGCCATCGTCCTGATCTTCTTCTCGAGCTCGAAGACCGCGCTCGGCCTCGCTCTGGTCGCCCCGATCCTGGCCATCCTGACGCTGGCGCTTGCGAGAACGCTGCGGGTTGCACCGCTTCTGATCCTGGTGGCGATCATCCTCGGCTACTTCGTGGTCGGCGAGCTCGCGGGCTTCACGACCAGCCGCATCGCCTATCTGCTGACGGGTGATTCCAGCTTCACCGGCCGAACCACCATATGGGCCTTCTCTAACTTGGAGATCGCGAAGAGGCCGCTCCTGGGATGGGGCTATCAGAGCTTCTGGCTGGTCGGTGCCGACGCACCAAGCATCACCGATGCACCCGGCTGGGTGAAGGCCATGCCGAACTCCCACAACGGCTACTACGATGCGATGCTGGAACTGGGCTATGTCGGTTTTGCCTTTCTCCTCGTGTTTCTGGCGGCCACCGTTCACGTCATCGGCCGCGTGATGAAGCACGACTACAAGCGGGCGTGGATCCTGCTGTCCGTCGCGCTGTTCGTCATGCTCTATAACCTGCTCGAAACCCTGTGGCTGCGCGCGTTCGACGTGACCTGGGTGGTATTCGTGCTCGTCACGGTCGAGGCCGCGCGATACTGGCGGAGGTCGCAACAGAGCATGCCCGCCGCTCAGCCGGCGAACAGGCGGTCGGCTCGTTGGAGCCGTACACGGCCGGCTTGGCGGCCACGGCTCGGCGTCCGCACCTGACGGGAGGCCCGTTGAAGCGTCACGCCAGCGCTATTGCGTTGATCCCGGCGCCGCCGCGAATGGCGCGCCCGCATCGAATCTCGCCTTGGCCGGTAACGTATGCAGCTTGGTATCCCCGGTTGGGTCCACCCAGGGCCACGGATGACTGCCGAAAAAGCCGGGCTTGGCTCTCAGATACAGCGACGCCGGCAGCGGCTGCGCCGCGAGAGCGTCCGTCCAGACCACCTTGCCGGTGAGATAGTCGAAATTGCCGCCGCGGATCACCGTGGTCAGCGTCTTCGGATCAGGCGCCATGGTCCATCGCTCCGGGTCGTAGCCAAGCACCCAGACGTTGCCGACACCGCCCTGCCCCCAAACCGCCGTTCCGGCCCGCATCGATGGATCGTCGTAGCTCCAACCGCTCATGCGTCCAGGTCGGCCCAGCACATTGCCGGCGAACGAATCCCACCACGAGCCATAGGCGAGACCGACGGCTCGAACGCCCGAACGATCGACGAAGCGCTGGCGTTGGCCGGTGAGATGGTTGCGGAAGAAGGTCAGATAGATCGCGTTGCCATGGGTGTAGTCGCTGTCGGCATTGTGGGACAGATTGCCTTCGAACAGGACGTGATGGGCGCCGGCCATGTGCGACGCGTTGATGCCGACCTCGACCCAGCCGGGATTGTCGAAATCGAACGAGTCGTCGGCATAGTTATAGCCGACGACGCTGCCGGCGCCGGACGACCGGAACACCATGTTCTTGCAGACGTCGACGAGGATGTTGTTCTCGATCAGGACCTCCGAGGAGCCCGTCGCCAGGCTGATCGCGTATCCGGCGCCGCCCGGCTGCGGCCACGAGCCGGCGTGGATGTAGGAGTCGCGGAGCTCGACCCGGAACGAATTGTCGATCGCCACGCCCTCGCCGAGCCATTGCGTCACCTCGACGGATCTGGCCCAGGAATAAGCAGCGGCTTCGAACCGCAACGCGCCGTCCGCCCCGCCGACGATGCTCAGATCTTCGACGCCCACCTTGGCAACGTGGATGTCGCGATTGTTGGCGGCGTGGCGACCGCTGTTCGGGTCGGTGCTATAAGGCGTGAGCTGCGCTTGGTGATCCCGGCGATAGCTGATCGTGAGCGGCGAGGTGAATGTCACCGTGCTGCCGGTCACCGAGGCGATCTCCTTGATCTCGGCGGTCGCCCGGTCGGTCCGGGCAAACCACGACATCGACTTCGGCAACACGCCGGGAGCCTGGTCATAGGGACCTCCGGCATTGGCACCGGCATTGTCGTCGCCCGGCTGAACCGGATAGTGCATGTTCCAGGCGACGCGGTCGCCTTGCCAGACCTTCGCTCCCGCTGGAAAACCCGCCGGCGTCGCCTGCCACGATGCGCCTGAGACCTCGTCGAGCAGAACGAAATCGCCCGGCTTCAAGGCCGCGGCACTGGCGAGGGCGACGGTCGACGTCCCCTGATCGCCGTCCGCCAACAGGTCCTGCGACGCGCTGCTGTCGGGGCCATTGTTCCAGCGCGAAGGTCCGACGATGATGACAGGCTTGGCGTCGTAGCTGTACGAGCTCGGGTCGACCGGCGTCAGGATTCCCTTGGTGCCGGCAATCACGACCGGCGTTCGTGCCCGCGCACCGTTGGTTTTCACCAGCCTGGTCGCGCCTGCGCCGGCGCCGCGCAGCGTCACTGGCCGGCTGATCAGGAGCGGCTCGTTGACGATGAACGTCCCGGGGCCGAGCATCACCACCTGGCCGGCGGGTGCAGCGGTCAAGGCAGCCTGAATCGCGCTGCTGTCGTCTCTCCCACTCGGAGACAGCGTGCGGTAAATGATGGTCCGGTTCGGAATACCGCCGGCTGACATCAGCCCGGGATTCCAGGCGGCGAGACGCTCCACCGGCAGCAGATTGCCGGCCAGTGACGGCCCGGTGGACGCGGTCGGCTCGGCGGCCGCGGCAACGCCGCGAAGGAACAGCAGGGCAAGCGCTGCCGTGAACAGCGCCCGGATGCAGGCGGCGTCGATCCGGCGCGTCACGCGCGCGACCGGCCGGGACGAAGCCTGGGTGCAGCCGGGGTTCACGAGGCCGATGTCATCCATGGGAACCTCTCGCAGGACCGGTCACACAGCCAAAACGGGCGCCGATTTAAAAACACCATGACTTTGACACGCGCCATGACATAATATTAATTCACGATTTAATTTATTGAAAGGCGGCCGGCGACGCCCTGCTCGGCAGAGCTTCGTCCCAATCTTCCGCCTTCGGCAAGGGATTTGATACGTGACGCCATCGCGCCGCTACCTGCTCATCTCGCCCTGCCGGGACGAGGCCCAATATCTCCGCCGGACTCTCGACAGCGTCGCTGCGCAATCGGCGCCGCCGGCGCTGTGGATCGTGGTGGATGACGGATCGACCGATGACACCCCGGCCATTCTCGACGAGTACGCCCAGCGCCTGCCCTATCTGCGCGTGATCCGCCGCGCCGACCGCGGCGGACGCAAGGTCGGACCCGGCGTGATCGAGGCATTCTATGCCGGCCTGGAGAGCGTGCGGCTGGAGGATTTCGACTATCTCTGCAAGCTCGACATGGACCTCGATCTGCCCGCGCGCTACTTCGAGCTGCTGATGGAGCGGATGGAGAGCGATCCGCGGGTCGGGACCACCTCGGGCAAGCCGTGGTTCGTCCACCCGCAGACCGGCGCCTTGGAGCCGGAGGTCTGCGGCGACGAGATGTCGGTCGGGATGACCAAGTTCTACCGCGTCGCCTGCTTCCAGGAGATCGGCGGCTTCGTGCGCCAGGTCATGTGGGACGGCATCGACTGCCACCGCTGCCGCATGCTCGGCTGGATCGCCGAGAGCATCGACACCGAAGCGCTGCGCTTCATCCATCTGCGGCCGCAGGGCGCCAGTCACAAGGGCATCTGGACCGGACGGCTGCGCAAGGGTTTCGGCCAGTACTTCATGGGAACGTCGCCGCTTTATCAGCTCGCGGTGGCGGTCTATCACCTGCCGGCCTATCCCGCCCTGATCGGCAGCACCGCGATGCTGTGGGGCTATTTCCGGAGCTGGCTGACGGGCCTGCCGCGCTACGACGATCTCGAATTCCGCCGCTTCCTCCGCGCCTATCAGCATGCCTGCCTGCGCCTGGGCAAGCGCGCCGCCACGGCCCGGATCAACGCGGAGCGGGCGCAACTCTGGCGGGCCAGCCACGCCGCGGCAGACACGCGATGACGCTCGGCGGCCGATCGCCGCGGCACTGACACGACGACGACGAAGCTACGTGTTTCTCCGACCCCGTCTGGACAGCATGGCCAAGATTCTCGAGCTCAGCCGCCTTCGTGCCGCTTCCGCCGTGCCGCCGATAACGGCGCCTGGCGGCGAGGCGACCGCGCCAGCAGCGTCCCGCAGCACGAACGCCCCGGGCAGCGCATCCCCGCTCATTCCATCACTCGACGGCATCCGCGCGCTGTCGGTGCTGATCGTGGTCCTGGGTCATTCCGGACTTCAGGCCCTGGTCCCCGGCGGCTTCGGCGTCACCATCTTCTTTTTCCTGAGCGGCTTCCTGATCTCCACGCTGATGCTGGCCGAGCATCAGCGCACCGGCGCGCTCGACGTTCCCAGCTTCTATGCGCGGCGCGTGTTCCGGCTGATGCCGCCTCTGCTGCTGTCGTTGGCGATCGCCTACGGCCTCACCGCCGCCGGCCTGCTGGACGGCGGGATGACCGTCAAGGGCCTGGCGGCCCAGGTGCTGTATTTCGCCAACTATTACGGTCTGTTCTTCGATCCCGGCAATACGGTGCCCGACGGCACCGGCATTCTCTGGTCGCTCGCGGTCGAGGAGCACTTCTACATCGTCTATCCCCTGCTGATGACGCTGCTGCTCGGATCGGCGCTGCGGCCGCGCACCATCGGCGCGCTGCTCGGGCTCGTCTGCCTCGGCGTCCTCGCCTGGCGCATCCATCTCGTGCATGCGCCTGGGTTCTTCTCCGACCGCACCTATTACGCCTCGGACACCCGCATCGACTCGATCGCCTATGGCTGCATTCTGGCGCTGGTCATGAACCCGGTGCGGCAGCGCTCTGCCTCGGGGCGGATGTCGGCGGCGCAATGGGCGCTGCTGGCCGTCGCCGCGGCGGCGCTGCTGGTCTCGCTGGTCTACCGTGATGCGGTGTTCCGGGAGACCGCCCGCTACAGCCTTCAGGGGCTGGCGCTGATGCCGTTGTTCTACTTCGCAGTCCGCTTCGCCGACGCGCCGCTGTTTCGTCATCTCAACCGCTCCTGGGTGATGACGCTCGGCACCTATTCCTATGCGATCTATCTGGTCCACAACGTCGTGATCCGGACGATCGACAAGAACCTGCCCGCGATCGCTGCCAAGCCCTATCTGCTGTTTCCGCTCGCGCTCCTGATCTCCGTCATCTACGCGGCGGCGATCGAGCGCTTCATCGAGCCGTATTTCAGACAGCTCCGGCGCAAGTTCAGGCCGGCGCCTGCTGCGAGAGCAGCGCAGGACGCGTCCGGCGCAGACTGGCGGCTCGGCAACCGTCTCGCCGAGAGTCCGACGCCGCGCGCATCCTGAGCGCATCGGCACCGCTCCATCGCCTGCTGCACAAATGCGTCAAATTGTGCAGTTTAAATAATTAGTCCCGCATTTAATACTGCGACCCCGACCAATGAATACTTTCGGGGACGGGTGGATGCGGATCGCGAGCGCAGTTGCACGACGAATTCGACGACATACGCTCGGTCCCCTGCCGGACGATCCGGCACTGCGACCGTTGAGGTCCCCGCTCCAGATCAATCTCTCGGGCAAGGTCGCGCTGGTCACGGGAGCGGCGGGAGAGCTCGGCCGCCCGATCGCCCGGACACTGGCGGCCTGTGGTGCAAAGGTCGCCATCCATTATCTGACGGCGCGCGCTGCTGCGGAGAGGCTGTGCGAGGAGCTGAACGAGCTCCAGCCGCAGCACGCCTGCACCATTTCGGGTGACGTTGCCGAGCTCGAGGATGTGCAGGCCATGCGCCGCGTCACCGAGGGTGTGCTCGGCCCTGTCGACATCGTCGTGAACAATGCGGTGACATGGTACGACGAACGTCCCGTCGTCGAGCAGACGCCCGACCAGTTCGACAAGGTGTTTCGCTCCTCGGTCCTGCAGGCCTGGGCGACCGCGCGGGTGTTTTCCGGCCCGATGATCGAGCGAAAATGGGGACGTCTGATTTCTCTCGGCACGGAGATGACGAGCCTGGCCTTGCCCAATCGCGCGCCCTACACGGCGGCCAAATGCGCCATGGACGGCATGCTGCGGTCCCTGGCGCGGGAGCTCGGACCGCATGGCATCACGGTCAATCAGGTCGCCCCGGGCTGGGTCGTCTCCGACAAGGACCGTCGTGACCGTGACGAGGTGGAGCCGCTCTACGAGCGGTCCGTGCCGCTCGGACGGCGCGGCTACGATCAGGACGTCGCCAACATGATCGCGTTTCTGGCCTCGGACCTCGCCGGTTTCGTGACCGGCGTTCGCGTGCCGGTGTGCGGCGGAGTCGTCATGCCGGAGGCCTGAGCACGCGCGCCTCGATGCGGCCGATTCTCGTGATGTCGATCGCGCGTCAGCGGAAGACGCGGTGACGGTGGCACCAGCGCACGAACACGTAGATCGACCATATGCGCGACCAATAGATCCCCGGCGCCCCATTGAGGAAGGCGCGCCAGAGGCGCTCCACGGCCGTGGGGTCCAGCCCCGCCGGCGCAACGGCCTGCGGGTCCCGCAGGGTCCGGTCCATTGCATCCTGCAGGCCGCGCCGAATCCAGCGATCGAGCGGCAGCACGAAGCCGCTCTTCGGCCGGTCGAACAGCGACGGATCGAGGCCACGCAGGCCGATCCGCCTGAGCATCGCCTTGCTTCGCAGCGGCGCGTAGCGCGTCGCATCGGGCAGCCGGTCGACGCTTTCGAACAGCACCTGATCGACCAGCGGCACCCGCTGCTCCAGCGAGGCCGCCATGCTCGCCACGTCATTGTCGCGCAGCAGGCGCTCGCCGAGAAACAGGCGCTGCTCCATGACGCTGATCGCCGACAGCGGAGTGCGCGCGCGCGTCTCCGCGGTGATCTTCGCTCTCATCGCGGCCGGCAGCCCATCTGTCAGCGTATCGACGAGATCAGGCGCGAGCAGCTCGCGCTGAAAACCGGGCAGGAACAGCGCATAGGCCATCTGGTAGAGCGCCAGAAGATCGTCGCCGCGTCGAACCATCTCCGGGAGCTTGGCCCAGCGTGTCTGCGGCGCCACCGTGCCGCGCGACGGCGACAGCATCTGCACGGCCAGCTTCGCCGCAGCGGCTTTGACGCCGGCCGGCACCCAGGCCGTGCGCTCCGACCATCGCTGCAGGATCGGCAGGTCGCGAAACGACGTATAGCCGCCGAACAGCTCGTCGCCGCCGGTCCCCGACAGTGCCACCGTGAAGCCTGCGCCGCGGATGGCGTGCGACATGAAGTATGAGTTCAGGCCGTCGAAGGTCGGCTGGTCCAGGCTGTCGAGCGCGGCATCGAGGTTGTCGACGAAGTGCTGCTCCGTCAGCACCACCTCGTGATGCTCGGTGCCGATGGCGGCGGCGATCTGGCGCGCGATCGGCCCCTCGTTCAGCTCCTGCTCCTCGAAAGCCAGCGTGAAGGTGTGGATCGGACCCGTAGCCGCGCGCTGCGCCAGATTGGCCATGACCGAGGAATCGATGCCGCCCGAGAGAAACACTGCGAGCGGCACGTCGCTGGCGAGATGCAGCCTCAGCCCCTCCTCGAGGATCTCGGCAAGCTGATCCTCGTCCATCGTCGGGTCCGGAGCCCGCTCCGGGATCGACCAGAAATCCTCATCGCGGATGATGTTGCCGACGCCGTCGAACGTGGTGAGATGGCCTGGAGGCAGCAGTTCGACGCCCTTCACCGCCGTGCCGGGACCGACCACGAAGCCGTTCCAGACGCCGCTGGCGACGGCCTGCGGATCGAGCTGGGCTCTCCCCAGAAGGCCGGATGCCAGGAGAGCACGCAGCTCGGATGCGAAGGCCACCGACCAGCCCGCGTCGGGTTTCGACGCGCGGGCGACGTACAGCGGCTTGATGCCGAGGGGATCGCGCGCCAGCAGCAGCCGGCGCTCCTTCGGATCCCAGCAGGCGAACGCGAACATGCCGCGCAACCATGCCACCGCCTCCGGCCCATGCAGGCCGAGCGCGCGCAGCATCACCGCCGTATCGCCGGTCGAGCTGAACTGCTGGCCGCCGGCGACGAGGCGCTGCCGCAGGTCGGCAAAATTGTAGATCTCGCCGTTGAAGACGATGACATGCCCGGTGACCGGATCGGTCATCGGCTGCACACCGGCGGGCGACAGATCGAGGATCGCGAGCCGGCGGTGCGCCAGCAGCGCGCCCCAGCCACGCTCGTCCGCGGGCGAGGTCCAGACTCCCCCGGCATCCGGACCGCGATGGAGCATGGCATCGTTCATCCGCTGCAGCGCTGCGCGGTTGTGGTCGTCAACCCGTCCGATGATCCCAGCGATGCCACACATCAGAACATTCCGTTTGAGACGCGCGACGTCAAAATGACCGACGACACGGAACGGCCTCGCGCGCGAGATCGCGTGCGACCAGACCTCGGGCATCGCAGGACCATCTCGGCCCTCAAATGGAAGCAGCCGTTCCGGACGACCAGGACGCCGGCGCTGGCGCCGCAGCCGGCAGCGGACCGTAGGTCCGCGCCAGGCATTGTTCGTAGTCGAGCGGCGGCGTCCAGCCAAGCGTCTCCCTCAGCTTGCGGTTGTCGAAGCGCAGCGGCTTGAGCATCGCGTCGAACTTCTTGGGCGTCAGGATCGCCGGCACTTTGGTCGCCCGCCTGAACACGGTCGCAAACGCCAGCCGTACGATGCTGCTGGCGAGCCAATGCGGGATGGGCAACCGGAGGCCGCGCTCGCCGGTGCCGCGCATGTAGTCCGACAGATAAGTCCAGACCCGCTCGCCGGGACCGTCGACGATGTTCAGCGTCTGGCCGATCGCCCGCGAATCCGTCGCCGCCAGCGCGAAGACGTCGGCGCAGTTCTCGACATGGGTCATGGGGATGCGGGTCAGCGGCCCGATGACGACGTGGTGGCGTCCGATCTGCTGGCCGAGCGCGGCGAGATAGCCGTGGCCGCGTCCCCAGATGAAGCCGGGACGCAGCACGGTGAGATCCCAGCCGTTCTTCTCGACGTAGCGGCGCGTCACCCGCTCCTGCCACCATTTGGCGACGGTGTAGCCGCCACGGGTGTAGACGTCGGGCGTCTGCTGCAGCGGCGCGCTTTCGTCGAGGATGTCGCGGGTCGCCGTGTAGTCGTAGACCGAGAAGCTGCTGCACAGCACGAGCCTGCGACAGGCGCTGCCCGCCATCGCCTCGAGCAGCCGCTCGGTGCCGCCTACCGTGCCGGCGAACTGCGCGTCCTCGCCGCCGGCGACCACGGCCGCCAGATGGATCAGCACATCCACATTCTCGAACGCGCGAACAAGGTCGCGCGAGGTGCGCAGGTCGGCCCTGACGATGTCGACCGACGACGGCCAGCCAAGTGCGTCAACGCGCGTCGCCGGACGCACCATGGCGCGAACCTCGATGCCGCGGGCCAGCAGCGCATCGACGACATGCCGGCCGAGAAACCCGTTGGCGCCAGTGACCAGGGCTTTCATATCGCCAGCTTCCTCATGTCCGCCTGCTCCGTCGGCTTCATCGCTTCGACCATCCGATTGACGGCCAGGACGTCCTCGATCGTGATCGGCAAGGCCGTTCCCGAGCCTAGCGCCTGATAGGTGCGCGCCAGGCACTCCCACAGCCCCTCATAGGCACCTGGGCCCTTGAACTTGCGCAGCAAGGTCGAAAGCGCCGCGCGGCGGATGTCGCGGCCCTCCTCCAGTCCGCTGAAGAACGGGCGCAGCGGCTTCGGCACGTTGCGCGGGCCATCGAAGGTCAACCGCGCTTCGAACAGATTGGCGGTCGCCTGCATCCGCTCGCCATAGACCCGCAGCCAGAACGCATCGGGCTGCGCGCTCGCGCTGAAGCCGAGCGTCGCCGTGCCGCGCTCGGCCTCGACCACACAGCGAAACTCGTCGAACGGCAGCGGAGAGGTCTTGCGCTTGCTCCAGACCGTCTCCGCCTTGCGGTGTGGGCCGACGAAGGCATGCGACAGCGAGGCGAGATGCGGCAGGAAGTCGGCGATCGCACCGCCCGCCAATTTGAGCGCCGGATGCGGCGAATTCGGATCGGCAAAGCCGTCGGGGCCGAGGATGTCGAGGCAGATCAGCACGTCGACATGGGTCACGGCACCGAACTCGCCGGTCCCGATGCGACGCAGTATCTCCTGCGGCGCCCGGTTGAAGACGTAGTTGTAGTCCTCGACGACATGGCGGCCGGTCTGCTTGGCGCGCAAGGTCAGGGTCTGCAGCTCGTCGAAGGTCGAGGTCGCGGGCTTCTCGACGATCACATGCGCGCCGGCCTCGAGCGCGTCCATCGCGAGCCGAAAATGCGAGGTCGGTGGCGTCGTCACGTGCACCACATCGGGCCGCACCGTCTGCAGCATCGTGCGATGATCGGTGAACCAGGACGGGATCGCGTAACGCTCGGCCGCGGCCTCCGCCGTTGCCGGCGACAGGTCGCAGATGCCGGCCAGTTGAACGCCCGGCAAGGTGTTGAGGCAGGCGAGATGCTGGCGGGCGATCTGCCCTGCCCCGATGAGCACGGCCTTCATCACGAACGGGTCTCCAGGATCTCGCAATAGAAGTCTTCGAGCGCCTGTGCGGCCGCGCTCCAGGCATATTTCTCGACCGCGACCTGCCGCGCCGCGCCGCCGATCCGCACCGCAAGATCGGGCTCGGCGAGCAGCCCGTTGACCGCATCTGCAAAGGCGTCGGGCTCGTCTGCGATGAGGATGTCGCGTCCGGGCATCGCCTCGATGCCCTCGGCACCCAGGCTGGTCGAGACGATCGCCTTGCCCATCGCCATGGCCTCGACGATCTTCAGCCGCGTGCCGCCACCGAGCCGCAGCGGGACGATCACCGCCGCTGCCGCGGCGAGGTGCGGCCGCAGGTCCGGCACGAAGCCGGTCAGTTCGATCCGCGGCCCGGCCAGCGCCGTCAACGCCGGCGGCGGCCGGCCGCCGATGATCTTGCAGCGCGCATCCGGGTGCCGGGCGGCGATACGAGGCCAGATGTCGTGCACGAAATGCGTGACCGCATCGATGTTGGGCACCGTCGACAGCAAGCCGAAATAGACCAGCGTACGGCCGTCGGGCGCGGGGTCGGTGCTGCGCGGCTGATAGAACTCGACATCGGCGGCGTTGGGGATGACCGCAGTGCGGGCGTTCGGAATGTCGTCATGCAGACGCTTCTCGTCGTCCGCGCTGCAGAGATAGACGCCATCGGCTTCGCGATAGGCCGCGATCTCCTCGCGGCGCAGCTTGCGCCAGTTCGCACCGGCGTAGAGACGACGGCCCAGGCTCGCGCCCGTGGCGGCGAACTGCCGCGCCAGATCGTAGGCGATCTCATGCGAGTCGATGATCAGCCGCGGCGGCGGCGCGCCGGCCGGCGCCTGACGGAACAGGCAGTGGCCCAGATAGGGAAATTCGAGATTGACGACGTCGAACCGCGTGGTCCGCAGCACCCGATCCAGCACCCGCTGCAATTCCGGCAGGGCCACGCGCAGCCGGTCGAAGCTCCGCACCGAGACCAGCGAGCGCAGTTGCAGCAGCCGCTTCGCAAGACCGTCGCGGCCGTAAGGGTTCGGCACCAGCACCACGTCGCGGCAATAGGCCTGCATGGCCCGCCGGCACTCCTCGATGTCGAAGGCGTCATCGACCATCATCACCGCCGTGAGGTCGTGGCGGCGCGCGAGCTGGGTCATCAGCCCGTGCATGCGCGCCTGTGCCCCGAACCGCGGCGGGCTCGCCGGCATGTGCGAGACGCTGAGGATGCTGAGCCGCCGGCGATCGGCGAAACCGTACGCGGACCATTCGGGGTCGCGCTGCGCCGACGGCGCAGGCTCCGCCTCCATCACATCCAAGCCTGGGTGGTTGTCGCTGGTCATGACCATTTAAAACATTTAAATCACGGGATATTTTATATGTGGCATTTAACGATTGCGATAGTTAATCGCGGCACGAGGGCGGGGTTCCGGGCTCCTTTCGCTCCCTCTCAACGCTTGCCGATGAAGTCCCGGACGATCGTACCTGCGATCCTGAGCGGCTCGCGGACTCGGAACACGCCGACAACGATCGCGAGATAGAGACAGCCGCAGAAGCAGCCGGACAGGATCATGCGCACGAGCGCGGGATAGGCTCCGAGAAACGTCGCTTGCAGCCACCAGCCGGTCGCTGCGGTTGCGACGGCGCCGATGGTCTGCGCTCCGACGGCCCGGACCACGAGCTCGGCACCGATCCCGATCGGACGTCCGGCATACATCACCGACGGCAAAGCGATCAGCGAGTATCCGGCCACGACGCCCCAGGCCACGCCGACCGGACCAAACGGCAGCCCGGCCAGCACCGCGACGACCTGCGCGACCAGAGAGATGATGCCCCAGGTCTGCCAGCGGTCCGCCCTCCCGAGCGACAGATGCAGCCAGCCCTGCGAGCCCTCGACGACGTGCGAAATGCCGCGCAGCGCGATGATGCTGAGCAGCGCTCCCGCAGCCTGCCACTTCTGCCCCAACAGCACGACGGTGAGGTCCTCCGCCGTGACGGAGAGGATCGCCGCCGCCGGCATCAGGAAGAAGGCCAGGATCGACAGTGCCGCCTCATACTTCTGCCGAAGCGCGGCCGGATTTGCCTGGAACTTGCTCAGCGCCGAGCTTCCCACCGCATGCGTCTGATTGAGCGCCGCATAGATCGAGTTGTCGTACAGGTTCATCGCATTCTGGTAGTACCCGACCTGATCGGGCCGGTAGAGCAGACCGAGCGCGATCCGGTCCACCGCCCGCGACAACGTATAGGCCACCGTGAATCCGACGACGTGGAGGCCAAAACGCACCATCGATCGCACCTCGGCGTCGAACACCGGCGCGCTGGGCCGCCAACGGCAGGCCGACCACGCGGCGACCACGACGCAAATCGATGTCACGACGGGGCGAATGACCAGCGCCCAATAGCCGTAGCCCTCGAACGCCATGGCGACGGCGGCAACCGTCCCTGCCAGCGTGCCGAACAGCTGGATCCGGCCGATGCGGCCGAACTGCAGCGTGCGCCGGAGCAGCGCCATGTGCTGGTTGGTCAGCCCGGACAGCACGAAGGTGATCGCGACGCAGAGCGCGATCGGCTCCAGTCGCGGATCACCGTAGATCCAGGCAATCAGTGGGCTGGATGCCGCGACGACGATCGCCACCGCAACGCCGATGCCGGTGCTGACCCAGAACAGACCGCTGACCTGGGCCGGAGTGATCCTGCTGCGCTGGGCGGTGGCATCGAGCAGGCCGAAGTCGATCAGCAGCGGCGCGAAGCTCGTCAGCACGGTGACGATGGCGACGAGCCCGAAATCCTCTGGCGCAAGCAGCCGGGCCAGAACGATGGCCGCTCCGATCTGAAGCACGGAATTGCCGTATTGGATGACGATGGAAATCAGGCCGCCGCGCAGCGCGCGGCGTCCGAGATCGCTCGACTCCCGATGTTCCTCGAAATAGGCGGCGACGGCTTCTGACATCTCCGTTCAATCGCTTTCAATCATCGTAACCAACCTTCCGATTCCCAGTCACGGGCCAAACAGATCCGTCCAGGGCCATGAAAATCCGACCATCGAAAATGCAGCCGGTATAGAATCGTTCGCGGCCGAGATCGGAGGCCGCGGGGAGCGATGACGTCTCCTTGTGGCGGAGAAAAGGATTGAAACGTCACTGCGCCAACAATACCGGCTTGCGATTTAACTCCTGCTCGCGCGTGATCGCCGGACCGGCCGCCATCGCGGCCAGCCTCTTCAGCCGATCCTTGCGGGCAGCGAGGCCCGGCATCGGCTGCAGACCCGTGGCCTCCAGGATCGTCTCCCACCGATACACCCAGTCATGCCGCATCAACGTCTGGACCATGCCGGTTCGCCGCATCCGGTCCTGGCGGACCGGATCGTCGTCCAGTTCCCTGATGACCCGGTCGATGTCGGGCGATGTATGCGGCACGTCGATCATCACCTCGGGCCAATCGAACAGCCGCGGAAACAGCTCGTTGTCGGGACGCTCGCCGAGCATGATGGCTCCCGCCGCCGCGCCCTCGAAATACCGATAGCCGAACTCGACCTGCCGCCCGGTCTCCTGCGGCTCGTCGAACTTGCCGGGATTGACCAGAAAATACCTGCTCCTCTTGGCGAGGTTTGCCATCTGCGTCCGGTGCTCCCGGAGATCGATGGCCTGGCTGCCGCCGATCGTGTCGTGGAGATAGAACAGGCCGCTGTCCCGCGCCATCGCGAGCAGTGATTGGTGCGTGACACGGGAGCGGCGTCCCATGCTAAAGACGTCGATGACCCTTGCGGGCGGATCGGGATAGGGACAAAACCGGATCGCATCGATGGCGAGCGGAAGATGCGCGCATGCCTTGCCGATCTCCTCGCTGAGCGGCTTCACCGTACTGATCTGGAACGGCATCACGACGTCGAACTTGGCGAGGATCTTCAGGAAATGCCGGTGCTTGGCGATCTCCTTCACCCAGAGCTCATCCAGCAGACACACCGAGGTCCTGCACGCGCCTCTCAGATCCTCGATCGCATCGAACATGATCAGGTCCTGCGGGAATCCGCAGATCGCGAACAGAACGTCGTATTGCTGTTGCGGCTCGATCCGCGCCAGCCCGGGATTCAACAGCACGGGCGCGTGGTAGCCCAGCCGGGTGGCGAAGCTCGCCCGTCGGCTCGACGGGTCGAGCACGGGCGCAAACATCTCGGCTGAATCGACCTCGCAGATGATGTCCTCGAACTCGACGTGAGGACCGCGATTGAGGGCTTTGCCGAAGATGTTTCGAAGTGAGAAGACGGCGATGCGGGGCTTGCCCGGCTGCGAACTCATGACGCCTCACTCTGGTGTTGTTGGATCACTTGCACGGTGCTGTGCGGAGAAGGCGGCGACGTCACGACGATGAAACCGGCGTTTGGATGAGACCCGCGTCCAGCGCGATCCGTGCGGCGGCATCGATGCGCGCGAACGGAACGTCGGCCCGGACCGCCATGTCGAGCAGGCTGTGCTTGCCATCCGCAAGGTTGAGGACCCACAGGAGGTCCATCTGCGTCGCACCGCCTGCCTCGCGCTGGCCGGCAATCGCGCGATACAGGCCGCGCCGTCCCAGTTGCGGCTCCCCTCGCCCATCGACGCGCTCATAGATGCAGTCGCGATCGAGCAGATCCAGCACCTCCTCGATGACCGCGTAGGATTGGTCGAGACAGTCCGGCTTGACGAAATTCAGATTGTCGGCCGAGGTGTGATATTCGGGGAACGTGCCGTGCACGCCGCGCATCAGGCACCCGACCGGCAGATCGAATCCCGGTGAGCAGAACTGCCGCTCGTCGTATCCATAGGGACTGAATGGCAGAATCTCATGCGGATGGCCGGCGTGCTTCAGGACATGGGCGACGGCGCGATCGATGCTCGCTCCGCTCCGGCTCTGCTTGTAGTGAAATCCACTGGGATCGCCGAGACAGGTGAGGACGAGGCCGTGTTCGACATGGCCGAGATTCCGCTCGTTGCGGTCGAGCCATGCGAGCGCGCCGATCGTTGCCGGCAGGAACAGAAATCGGTACCCGAGCCGGCGGGTCCGCTGCGCCTGCCGCATCGCCAGCGCCGTCATGACGGCAATCCCTGAGAGATTGTCGTTGGCGAGACTCGGGTGACAGATGTGACAGGTGATCAGGACTTCCTTGTCCGTCTGTCCAGGGACGAAGAATTCGCCATAGGTCAACGATCCCTGCGAGAGCTCGCTCTCGATCTCGACGCGGTAGCTGTCCTCCGTCATTTCCCGCCACAGACGGTCCGGCAGGCAGAAGCCCCAATCGTCGGCATAGTAGCCGGTCCGGTATGGAATGAGATCAGGCTGATCCGGCAAGCTATGGACGTGCTTGGCAAGCTCAGCACGGCTGAGCACTGCCTGGACCGGCTTGCTGTAGCCCATCACGTGCAGATTGTTGTCGGCGAAGTCGACGAGAACGCGGCCCGACAGGGTCGAGATCGTCGCGCGACGAATGTTCCACTCCGCCGGCACGTGCCAGTCCAGGACGGGCGTCCCGGAGGGTACCTCGTGAATCGTAAGACCCACATGACGCGCGACAATGCCGAGCGTCTGCCGGACACCCGCCCCTGTGAGGCTGCGATTGATCGGAAACAGCTCAGCGACCAGATCGTGGAGATCGATCGCCGGCATTCTCGGACCAGCCGTGGATTTGAGGATGTCCAACATGGCGCGTCGACCCTACATCATCGTTCAGGCCGACGCCTGCGCGGCATGGGCTGGGAGATCGCCGGCCGGCAGCGGCACGATCGTCGGCTGGTAGACCAGATACTCCGCGGGAGCTTCCACCTGATCGTATGGCGCGACGACCTCCTCAGGCAGCCGTGCAAGATCGGTCACCCGCAGGAAGTCGCGCAGGCTCGTGCCCGTCGACTCCGAATCGACGTTGATGGCGCCGCGCCGGCCGCTGACGTCGGCAAAATGCACGGTGCGGAAATCGATGCTGAACCGCGTCACGCCCGAGGTGTTCGGCACCGACGAATGCAGATGCGCTCCGGAGAAGATCGTGACGCCGCCGCTCGGCGCGATCACCCGGATCTGCGGATCCAGTGCAATCTCCTGCTCCGGCTTCGGCTGCACCCGTGTATCAGTCTTGATGTGCCGCGCCGCCGATGCGCGTGAGGTCCGGTTCCACTCGTAATAGTTATAGTTTCTGGAGCCGTTCTTGATCGCTTCGTCGAAATAGCGCGGGTGGAATGCAAGGCCGTTGTCCGGCGCAATGTCATACACCGGCAGCCACCAATTGAGCTGGCACGGCGGCGCCGAGTACCAGGTGTCGCGATGAGGGTGGAATGCGAATGCGATCCCGGTGGTGAGATAGTCGTCGCTCGTTGCCGACCGCAGCCGCGGCACGTCGAAATAGGTCAGCTCGGGGTCGCAGCCAAGCTCGCGGAGCGCTCCCTGCACCAGCTCCTTCGACCGGGCGTGATGAATGAAGAATGGCTTCAGCCTGACGAGAATCTCGACGTAGCGCTCGACAGGAAGCTCGAATTGCGCCGTCCGCGGATCGTAAGGATGAAACGCCTCCTCGATCAGCTCCCTGGCGAACGCCACCAGCGCATCGAGCGAAGGCGTCGGCGAGTACAGGAACAGCGCACCCTCGTACAGTTTCTGGCGCCGCTCGTCATCGGGCATGATGGCATCAACGAAGATGTTCGTCATTCCGTGATCCTCCTCGACAAATCGTCAGAACCTTCGAGGCGATCGGGCCGCTCCGGAGCCGCCAGATTCCTCCCCCAAGACACCTCGCTGCCGCCATGCTGCTTCACCACAGCCCCCGTTCGGCAAGCGAGGGCCAGGCAGCATCCTTGGCCGACAACACCGTCACCGGCTGCGGCCATCGGATGCCGATCATCGGATCGTCGTGCCGGAAACCGTCCGAGAGCTCCTCGACATAATCCTCGCCCATCAGATACTCGACCGTCACGTCGTCGGTCAGCGTCTGGAATCCATGGGCAAAGCCCGCGGGGACGTAGAGCATCCGCGCTGTCGAGGGACCGAGCTCACAGGCATAGACCTCGCCGCGCGTCGCAGACTCCGGCCTAATGTCGACGATGACGTCGTGGATCAAGCCGGCGCTGCAGCGGACGATCTTGGCGTCAGGCTTCGGCGCACGCTGGAAATGCATTCCGCGGACGGTGCCGCGGCGTCGGGTCACCGAGCTGTTGCCCTGCACCGGGACAAACGCGATGCCCTGCTCCGCAAAGGTCTTCGCGCACCAGGTTCGCGTGAAGCTGCCGCGCTCGTCGGAGCGAACGGTCAGCTCGATCAGCCGCGCATCCGAACGTCCCAGCTGGACAAACCTCATGGCTCAAAACTCTTCGCGCAATCGTGCGGCAATGCCTTGCTCTACTCCTCGATGGTGGCCTTGGGGACCGGCACGATGAAGCGGCCGCCCCAATCGCGAATGGCCGCCATCTGCGCCTTGATCTCGCTCTTGATGTTCCACGGCAGGATCAGGACGTAGTCGGGCCTGGCTTCGAAGATCGCTTCCGGCGGCAGGATCGGAATGCGCACGCCCGGCATGTAGCGGCCCTGCTTGGACGGGGCGCGATCGACCGTGAAGTCGAGAAAATCGGTGCGGATCCCGCAATAATTGAGCAGCGTCACGCCCTTCGCCGGGGCTCCGTAACCGACGATCTTCTTGTTGTCGCGCTTCAGCGCCGTCAGCAGCTCGAGCAGCGCCCGCTTCGTCTCTTTGACCTGCTCGTTCCAGGCCATGTAGATCGCGTCGTCATGCAGCCCATAGGCCCGCTCTCGTGCCAGAACATCGGCGACGTTCGGGCTCTCCGCATGAGCGGCGCCCGCGTGGCAGACGAAGAACCGGATCGAGCCGCCATGCGTTTCCGGGAGCTCGACGTCGAACACCCGCAAGCCCGCTTGGGCGAAGATGCGCAGGCCCGCGATCAGCGACAGATAGGAGAAATGCTCGTGATAGATGGTGTCGAACTGATGCCGCTGCATCAAGGTCAGCAGGTGCTGAACCTCGAAGGTCGCGACGCCCTCGGGGGCCAGCAGGATTTTGACGCCGCCGACGAAGTCGTTGATGTCGGGAACATGTGCGAGCACGTTGTTGGCCGTGAGGAGATCGGCCGACCAGCCCTCCTCCCGGAGGCGGGCCGCATAGTCGCGGCCGAAGAACTCGACCCGGGTCTCGATGCCCTTGGCGCGCGCGGCCAGCGCAACGCTTTCGCAGGGTTCGACGCCGAGGCAGTCGATCCCCTTCTGGAGGGAGTATTGCAGCAGATACCCGTCATTTGACGCGATCTCGACATGCCGCGAGGCCGGACCGAGCTTGAAGCGATCGGCCATGGCTTCGACGTAGCACCGCGCGTGCTCGAGCCACGAGGTGGAGTGCGAGGAGAAATAGGCATAGTCGGCGCGGAAGATCTCGGACGCGGCCAGGAGGTCGCGTGTCTGCGCCAGACGGCACTCGCGGCAGACGAAGGTCTCCAGCGGATAGAACGGCTCCGCGCGCATATAGTTGGCCGGATCGATGTAGTCGTTCGCAACCGGCGAGGCGCCGAGGTCGATCAGCTTGAGGGTCAGGTCGTCGCCGCAGTGCCGGCACTTGGGCGCGACGCCGACGGCGGTGGGAAGGGTCAGTTCCATGATGTCTCCGTCACTACTGTCTTTGCCGGCTGAGGCGAAGCGTCCGCCCCGGCGCGATCACGTCCATTGCAACCTGTCGTTGATCCTGGCCGTCTCCATGTGGTCCTGCAGGACCTTGAGACGGATCAGATCGGACGAGCGAAACTCGGCATCCTTGAACTGCATTCTCTTGAGACCATCGACCAGGTTCTGGATCGACTGGTCCAGGGTGACCTGCGGCTGATGATCGGGGGCGAGGGAGCGGTACAGGCCGAAATCGACCTTGTAGGAGCGGCTGTCCACCGGCGCGGAGGTGTTGATCGACACGCTGGTCCCCGGCACGCGCGCAGCCACCGCGTTGGCGAGATCCTTGACCTGGTAGTTGCGGTCGTCCGAGCCGGCATTGACGGTGAGGAAACGGCCGCCCGTCGCCGCCGGCCTGTCGATGGCCCAGTCGATCGCCCGCGCCATGTCGGCGACGTCGATCAGAGGACGCCACGGGGTGCCGTCGGAGAGCACGCTGATCTGGCGACGGGTGAGCGCGCAGGCCACGAAATCGTTGAGGACGAGGTCGAGCCGCAGCCGATCCGACATGCCGCAGGCCGTCGCAAAGCGCAGACAGGTGATGGTCATGCCGGTGTCGATCGCGGCGAGCTCCTGCTCCGATCCGATCTTCGACTTGGCGTAGGCCGTGATGGGATTGAGCGGATCGCTCTCCTTGCGCGGCGGTCCGTCGGCGATGCCGTAGACGCTGCAGCTCGACGCGAACACGAAATTCTTCACGCCGGCCGCCGCAGCCCTCCTGGCGAGCGATACGGTGGCATTCTGGTTGACGTCGAGCGTCACATCCTGGAAGCGATTGCCCATCGGATCGTTGGAGATCGCCGCCAACTGGACCACGGCGTCATAACCGCGGAGGTCGAGCGACATGTCGCGGACGTCGCCATGGATCTGCTCGTCGAGACATCGCTCCGGAACAACCGGCGCTCCGGTCAGGCAGTGCGCGAAATAGGCGTTGTCGAAGCCGTGCAGCGTCGCATCCGGGCGCTGCGCCCGCAGATGCCGCGCGACGACCGGACCCACATAGCCCATGTTTCCGGTGATCAGTACCTTCAAAATCGCACCCTCTATGCCACAAGCCAAAACAAGAATTTAAATCATCCTGTAGTGGATTATAATTTAATATTCTAGCCAGCGTCCAGTGAATCCGTCGGCAAGCGACGCCGCCCGCCGATTTCTCCGGCACGGCGCACAAAACTCCGGGAAAACCCGTGTATTTACCCCGACCCGCCTGATGTTGCGATCATCCGGCCGGCGCGGCATCAGGCCCCTCTTGATTTAATTAATTCGCTCAATTAAATAATGCCGCAAAAGGAACAAATGTTGATCGCAGACCTCGGCAGCTTTAATTCGATCCCTGCAAATGAGGCGTCCCGCGCGGGATGCCCCGCCCGCCTCGATGACGCATTGATTGAAGCATTGAAAGACAGAGCATGACACTATCCGCCGGCGACTGGGTCGAAGTGCGCAGCAAGGAAGAGATCCTGGCGACGCTCGATGCCAACGGGCGCCTCGAAGGGTTGCCGTTCATGCCGCAGATGTTCAAATGGTGCGGCCAGCGCTTCCAGGTCTACAAGCGCGCCCACAAGACCTGCGACACGGTCACCGGATACAACACCGGAGAGTGGCTCGGACGGCGCCTCCCCAACGCGGTGCATCTCGAGCATCGCTGCGACGGCGAGGCCTATGGCGGCTGCCAGGCGGCCTGCCTGATCTTCTGGAAGGAGGCGTGGCTCACCCCGGTCGATCCGGCCAAACCAGCGTCGGCCGGCCCGGATCGCGCGGCTCCCCTTCCGCCGCCCGGCGGCTGCACGGTGCGCGCGGTGTGGGATGCGACCAAGTCGCCGGACCAGCAGCCGGGAAAGGGCCCGCGCTACGCCTGCCAGGCGACCGAGCTGCCGACCTACACCCAGCCGCTCAAATGGTGGGACGCCCGGCAATACGCCGAGGACATCGCGTCCGGCAATGTCTCGCTCGCGAAGATGTTCCGGGGCTTCCTCTACTTCGCCTATGTCGGCGCCACCATGGCGCGTCGTCCCCGGCTCGGCCGGCCCGCGCGCTGGATCTACGACCGCGTCCAGTCGCTGTGGGGCGGCGTACCGTTTCCGCGCAAGCGCGGCGATCTCCTGACGGACAAGGACGCGCCGATCGCCGATCTCGGGCTGCAGCCCGGTGATCTTGTCCGCGTGCGCCCGCACCAGGACATCCTGGCCACCATCGACAAACAGACCAACAACCGCGGCATGGGCTTCGACGCCGAGATGGTGCCCTATTGCGGCAAGGTGTTCCGGGTGCGAACGCGGGTCGAGAAGTTCATCGACGAACGCACCGGCTACATCCGGCGGATGAAGACGCCGGCCGTCATCCTCGACGGCGTCTATTGCCAGTCGCGCTACAGCGAGAACCGGTTGTTCTGCCCACGCGGCATCTATGCGTGGTGGCGCGAGGTCTGGCTGGAGAAGGTGCCGGCCACCGCAATCGAGCGCCCGCCGGCAGAGGAGATCGTCGAACTTCCCCGACGGGCGGCCGGCTGACCGCCGGGCGCAGCGACGCATCGCGGTCAAGCGCCGATCATCTCCTCGCCGATCGGATATCGATGCGCCCTTCGCGGCGAGCGCCTTCGGCCGCCGTTCACCCCAGTGACAGCTTGCGCGCGACGAATGCCTCGGCATAGCGCTCGGCGGCGCGGCATTCCATGCCCCGCAGTCGCGCCAGTCCCATGAACGTTTCCGGGTCGAACCATTGCTTGGAGCGCTGGCTGCCGAAATGCGCCATCAGCAGCGCGACCTTCCGCTTCATGATCCGCTCGGAGACGGGCATGTAGACATTGGGCCGTCCGAGATCGCCATCCCATTTCGGAATCTCGTACTCCAGGACGAGATGATCGCGGAACGTGTTCCAGACCAGGCGGTTGACCTGCCGATGGTCCTGATGGGCGTCGTCGCGGCGGTGGGCGAGGATGACGTCGGGATTGATGCGGCCCTTGAGCTGCTCGAACCAGGCCTTGATCTCCTCGCCCTGCTCGGGGAAGAAGCCGTCGCGGAACTGCATGATCTCGAGATTGCGGCCGGCGGCCTCGGCGAGGAAATCGTCGGCAGACGCCCGCGCCTCGACGCCGCGCTCGCCATTGCCGCTGAGCACGCACCAATGAACATCCAGGCGGATGCCCTGGTCGAGCCAGGACAGCAGCGTGCCTCCGGCGCCGATCTCGATGTCGTCGGAATGCGCACCGAGGCACAGGACCGACAGCCGGTCGCCGCGACCGGCGAGCTGCAGCGCCCTCATCCGTTCACCACAGCCGGAAGGCTGGAGCCGAGATGCCAAGGCGTGTCGCCGCGCTCGATCATCTCCTCGAGCACCTGGCGGTCGCGGAGCGTGTCCATGGCCCGCCAGAACCCTTCGTAGCGGTAGGCCATCAGCTCGCCGCGGTCGATCAGCCGCTTGAACGGCTGTACGACCAGCTCATCCCCCTCCTCGATATAGTCGAAGATCTCCTTGCGGAAGATGAAGTAGCCGCCGTTGATCCAGATGTTGGAATCATTGCTCGCCGCCATGCGGCCCACGGTGCCGTCGGCGTCGAATTCGGCGAGGTGGAAGCTGATCGGCGGATGGATGGCGATGAAGCAGCCGATCTTCCCGCTGCGCTTGAAACGATCGATCATCTCCGGCAGCGGCGCGTCCGTCAGGCCGTCGCTGTAGTTGGCGAGAAAGATCTCCTCGCCCTCGACCATGTGCCGGACGGCCCGCAGTCGCTGGCCGATGTTGCGCCAGATGCCGGTGTCCACCAGCGAGACCCGCCAATCCGGTGGGCGATCGCCCAGCAGCTCGACCTTCCTGCCGAACTGCGAGATCGTACAGTCGGTGGTGGACGCCTGATTGTAGTTCAGGAAATACTCCTTCACCACATTGGCCTTGTAGCCCAGGCACAGAACGAAATCCCGGTGCCCGTACTGGCTGTAATACTGCATGACATGCCAGAGGATCGGCTGATGGCCGATCGGGATCATCGGCTTCGGAATGCTGTCGGAGTATTCCCGGATCCGCGTCCCGAGTCCTCCACAGAACAATACGACCTTCATGGCGCGACGTCCTTCGGGTTCTCGATCGTTGAAATGAGCATCATTATCTTCCAATCTCGCCGGCCGGCCTCGGAGACGGCTCGCCGTGCCCTCGTTTCGCCCTCCCGACTGCGCGAGGAAAACCTCCCCTGCATTCGGTCTGCTGCGGACGTCACCCGCGTCGCGGGCGCCCGGCTCCGGATTAATAATCCAATTATATTTATTTTTAAATGCCGTTCTTGGCGTCCGGCATTGAAATATCCGCCGCACGAACATTAATCCGCCACACCGGCATTTGCCGGGACCGCCTGGAGGGCGCGCGCTCCGCATCGTTTCCGCGCTTCAAGAACCGCCATTCCGGTGTCATCGGCCTCGTCGCGGTATCGGGAGATGATCCGCGGTATCGGGAGATAATCCGGCGGCGCGAATAAATCCCAATGGCAATTTTTAACTGTTTAAATTAAATACCAAAACATATAATGACGGCTAACCGCTATTTAACCGAGTTTCGAACACCGACATCCCATGCATTACGTGGATCAGCCCGAGACTCTCGACCGAAACGGAATGCCGACCGTCCTCGTGGAACGGCAATTCCAAGGGCGCAAATGGCCCGTCCACTACGACTCGGTGGAGCCCTTCGCGATCGTGGCGGACATCGCAACGATCACCATGTCGAGCGTCCTGTCCGGGTTTCTGTATCACCTGCAGGATGCGGCGGGCGCCAACGACGTCAGTAAATCGCTCGGCCTGGCGATCCTCGTGTCGGCACTGTTCGTCTCGCTGATGAAGATCCGCGGGATGTACCGGCCGGCCGAGCTGCTGATCCTGCCGCGCCAGATCCGCGCGGCCTGCCTGACCTGGGTCACGGCGTTCCTCGTGTTGGCCGGCGCGCTGTTCGCGCTCAAGATCGGGAGCGAATTCTCACGCGGCAGCAGCATCGTATTCGCGATGCTCGGGCTCGTGGCGCTGATCCTGCATCGCCGGACCACCGCCTATCTGCTGGCAAAGGGGCTGGCGGAGAGACGGTTTTCGGGCCGCAACATCGTTCTGATCACCGATGAAGCCAGCAAGGACAACCCTGGACTGACCCAGGTGCTCACCGACACCGGCTTTCGCGTCCAGCGACACTTCCTGCTTCCCGAGCCCGACGCGGATCCGGATCAGCGACAGCGGATCGTCTCCAGCGTGATCGACTATGTGCGCGGCTCCGACATCGAAGAGATCGTCGTCGGCGCCAATCCCGAACCCTTGTCCGACCTGCGCACGCTCGGCGCCGAGCTGAGAGTCCTGCCGTTTCCAGTGAGTTTCGTGCCGCTCGGAACGGCGTCGGACCTCTTCAAGCGGCCGTGCCGCGAGCTCGGCAATGCGGTCTGCATCGAGCTGCAGCGCGGCCTGCTGAGCCCGCTCGAACACGCCACCAAGCGGCTCATGGATGTCATGCTGGCGGGCATCGCGCTGGCATTGATGTCGCCGCTGCTGCTGCTGGTGGCGATCGCCATCAAGCTCGACTCGGCCGGGCCAGTGCTGTTCCGGCAGCAGCGCTGTGGATTCAACGGCCGATCTTTTCAGATCTACAAGTTTCGCACGATGTCCGTTCTCGAGGACGGGCCTTCGATCGTCCAGGCCCAGATCGGCGACAGCCGGTTCACCCGGCTCGGGACCTGGCTGCGCCGGACCAGCATCGATGAGCTGCCGCAGCTGCTCAACGTCCTGGACGGCAGCATGTCCCTGGTCGGTCCCCGCCCCCACGCATTGGCGCACGACAACGAATTCGACAAGCTCGTGCGCAACTACGCGTTCCGTCGCCGCGTCAAGCCCGGACTGACCGGCTGGGCGCAGGTGCATGGCTGCCGCGGCCCGACGCCCACGCGTGCGTCGATCGAACAGCGCGTCGAATTCGATCTCTGGTACATCGACAATTGGAGCCTGTCGCTCGACATCGCGATCCTGCTGAGGACGCCGATCGAGCTGATCCGCGGCAACAATGCCTATTAGGCGCATTCGCAACGGATGATGATCGCGAGCCCATCGGCGGAGCCGTGCGGGCAGATCGGACCGATTTCAGGGTTTTGGCCGGCGGATCGCAACATGGGCGTCAGACCGCTCACATGTCGCTCCCCAATGCAGACAGGGCGAATCAGGCGCCGCATCGACGCGGCACGTCGCTCAAACTAGGAACGGGCCTGACTGAAGCTACCTCGATCAGGCGCGCTGACGGCGACTTTTCGAAGCGGCAGCCCCATTGATCGCAAACTCCTCGATCCGATGCCCGGTCTTGATCGCCGCCACCAGCCAACGCGGCTGCTTGCCTCGGCCGGACCAAGTCTCGGAGGTCTGCGGATTGCGATACTTCGGCAGCACGCGGGGATATTTGCGCCGCGCCTTGCCGCTCGTGGTGTAGGACTGCCCACCCTCGCTGCCGGCACCTTCGATGGCACCGCGGCTGCGGTTGAGAACCGCCAGTCGACGTTCGAGCTCGCGCTTCTCCGACGTGATCCTCACGGCGAGGATCTGACTGATCTGCTCGTGGAGAGACCAGAGGTCATCGAAGGACATCGCCTCGAAATCGATCTTCTTGGTGGACATACAGCGACCTTTGTCTGTGATCTCTATCCTGCCGGATTAACGTCATATAATTCGGTATTTCGTTCCGCAAGTGGCTCGTGGTCGGAAAAACTGAATATTTGAGTTATACCACCCCGGCCAAGCCAAATGGTTGTAACTCAAATAAAGTGCAACCTGCAACCCCGTTTCCGAAACGATGTCGCGCCGCCTTCGAGATTGCGGCAGCATTCGTCTGCACGCCGGAAGAAGCCGCCGAATCAACACGATTCTGCGACGAATTCGCAGCATATTACGGCAAGACCGCGTCAAAGTGACGTAGTTTCGATGATCGAACTTGCGCGTATTTGATAGCTGATATTCTCCCCACGCCATGGTTTTCAAAGCTGCCGCGGCGGACTTACAACCTATTCGAGCGAGCACCCTGATAACCCGGACCGAGATATTTTTGCATGCGCACAAAATGTCGCGAGCGAGTTTAATTGAGCACGCCATCGTGAATATGCCGCAAAGCCGCCGACATTGTTCCGGCGAATCAAACGCCTTCCCCAAATATTGAACCCTTCAGGAGCGTTCGCGCGAATCAGACTCGCTCACGTCGCGCCGACAGCATCCGGGGGGCGCGCGGCGTCAGACGGGTACACCATCGGCAGCGGAACTAACTGCCGCTGCGATCGGCCGTGAGGTTGAGGACGGCTGCGGACACCCGGCGGCCGATCCCGGCACCCGTTGTCCAAAGTCATCGCTCGTGGGGGCTACGTCAGAGGCCCGTGCGCCAGGTGAAGCGGCAGCATCGCATGGTTCGCCGCGATATGGTTTCCGGCCCGTCTCGGAGCGCCGTCTTGCGGGACACGACGGCTGAAGAACGTCCAGATGACATCCGGCCGTCGAGCGCCACCGACAGCCGCACTGGGCGACCTGATGCGTCATCAGGGGTCAATGCCGAGCGGCTGTCGCCTCGCGCCGGCAACCGGCGCGGCCATGACGGCCGGCCGGCGCGGCGATCAAATTCCGATGCGATTATTTCTGCTGCCTGGTTCGACCCGGCACCGCCGGCCGGGGCGGAATCAAGTGCGCCGTCCCGCGGCCGTGCCGCGTGGCCATCGGGCGACGCCTGGAAGCCGTGGACTTCTTCGCGCGTTTGCCGAGGCTGCTGCTGATGGATTGGATCTCATCGAGCAAGGCATCACAAAGCTCGATCTGCGACCGCAGCGCGGATTGCTGCGAACGGCCCGACGTTGGCCGGCCGAAACGTAATTTGGCAAGGCGTATTTTATTCAGCGATTTCAGGACGGCCTTCAAAGCGCTACCGCCGCCACCCATCTCAATATCCTCAATCAACGCGGCACCAAGCTCGTCACACAAGGACGGACCCCACTCGTTGGCGAGTTTCGAGGGCTTCTTCGCCGAATGCCGCCGAACCGTCATCGCAACGATGCACGAATTCGATTTTCGGCATTAAATTAACCACTCGCGACAAGTTAATTTACCATTTGACAGCAAGACATTAAATACTTCTAGCGCTCGCTGCGGTTTGCAGTAAAATGCTACCGCATTGCCAGAAAGGTATTTTTAAGTACCTTTCGTCCGGTACAATTGAAGCTTTAGTTTGTTCAGTCTACCCTTTTATGTCTCCGACCGTGCAGAATCGTCTCTACACAATTAATTTAATTCTAGATTACGTAAGAATACGGTGCGGAGCTGCCCATTTAATCGTCTGCGCGATGATCGACGCTCCCCGAACGCGGCTGGACCGGCCGAGCACCGCCCTTATCGGCCATCGCGGCCGCCATCTTGCGCCGAGCTTGACCATGACTCGATAGAGCGGAGCGTCCAGCGCCGTTCGGAGACGTCGAGGAAGGGGCCCAGGTTACCACAACATGGGCCGCGCCGGCGCCCCGCACACCAGCGCGCGGCGGTACAGCACGCCCCGGGGCGTCTCGACGGCGACGCGCCGAATGCATCCGGGATGAATCGCGAGATTGTAATGAAACGGAGTGGCCTCGAATGCCCCGTGCAGCCGGCAGAGTCGGCTGAGATCCGGCCCGCACTCCGTCAGCGGATAGAGGCCGCGCGCCGACGCGGGATCGGATAGGCCCGTGAGGGCGATCGCGAAAGCGCCTGCGGCGATCCTGATCACGTTCGACAATTGCGTGCTCCGTTGCAAACAGCCTCAAAGGCTGGCGCAGCAGCATAGACTTGATCGGCGGCCTAGGACAACCGGCCGCCCGCATGCGGTCCCGCCGCCCGCACGGCCTTCGAATCTCGCCGATTACAGAGGCGCCTGGGCGGCGCGGGTTCGCCTCCCTCGGCTGTCCGGCTGCCTCGGCTCACCGACGCGCTGCGCGGACTGCGATGTCGTCGCGCCTGCTCGAGCGAAGCGACTCAGGCTAACCGTTGCGCAACGGCTTTGTGCTTAAAATTGCTCGGGTTCTGTTAGGTCGAATGGATCATCCCTTCACCGTGGGACCCTCCTGGCGGCGTTGACAGCCTTGAGTGGTAATATGGTAATGTCAGACTGTGGCCTAATTGGCACGGCCGGGCAAAAGCGGACCAACCGGAATGGCGGTGCGCTTTCGTCCGGTATGGCTGCCGGGTAGGTTGAAACAAGTGGGACGTTCTCCCTTCTTGGTGAGGGAGCAGCGTGGGGAACGTATTTTTGCTGTATTTGGGGAAGCGTTTGAAAGCCTTGATCAAGCCGCCCGGGTCGACCGGTGGCGGGGCTGCTGTGCGCAAGAGCGCAGCGGGCCCGAAGGGCTTTCGTGGCCTTCGCCGTGGCTCGCGCGCGCTCTTGACTCTGGCGATCCTGGCGCTTCTGCCAGCCTGCTCCCTGCTTCCCGGGACGGGGCCGACCAGCGACGCAGTGAGCGACAATGCCACGGCCAGCGTGCGGTCGAATACGGCGCTCCCCTATGCGCTGGTCGACGTCAGCCCCGAGACGATCGGCTTCCTGTCGCAGCCCAACATGGTCACGTTCCAGGGCGTGTTTCCCGACAAGCGGCCGAAGCCGGTGCAGCTCGCCGGCATCGGTGACGTGCTGAACGTGTCCATTTTCGAAGCCGCCCCAGGCGGGCTGTTCACGCCGGCCACGGCCGCCGGCGCCCGACCTGGCAACTTCGTGGATCTGCCGGCGCAGGCGGTGGACCAGCAAGGCAATATCCGCGTTCCCTATGCGGGCGAGATCGCCGCCGCCGGCCGGACGCTGCCGCAGATCGAGCAGGAGATCGTCCTCCGGCTGCAGAAGCGCGCCCTCGAGCCGCAGGTCGTGGTCAGCCTGAACCAGCAGCATTCCAGCGTGGTCAGCGTGCTCGGCGACGTCAACACGCCGGGCGTGCTGGCCCTCAACAGCGTGGGTGAACGCCTGCTGGCGGTGATCGCGCGTGCGGGCGGCCCGAGGCACGAGGCGATCGAAAGCTACGTGACCCTGCAGCGGGACGGCAAGCGCGTGCGCGTGCTGCTCAGCCGCGTGGTGCAGGATCCGCGCGAGAACATCTTCATCCGCCCGAACGACGTCATCTACATCACGCGGGAATCCCCGACGTTTACGGCCCTCGGCGCCCTCAACCAGAACGTCTTCGGCTTCAATTCCGAGATTGCGTTCGATACGGAGACGCTGACGCTGGCCCAGGCGATCGGCAAGGCGGGCGGCCTGAACGACCAGCAATCGGATCCCGCCGAGGTCTTCCTCTATCGCTACGAGGAGCGCCCGCTACTGCAGAAGCTCGGCATCGATACCAGCCGCTTCATCTACGACCGCATTCCGACCATCTACCACGTCAACCTGCGCGATCCCTCCGGCATGCTGCTGGCTTCGGGCTTCCAGATGCGCAGCAAGGACGTGATGTACGTCGCCAATGCCAAGGTGGTCGACTACTACAAGCTTCTGACCCTGATCAACAACACGGCAACGACGACGTCCAACACGGCCACCGCGGTGATCAACGTCAACACGGCGACGAAGACCCGGTGGTGAAGCGCAACGGCGGGCCGGTAGCGGCCTGAACGGGAGCGGCGGGCCGGAGTCCGCCCCGCTCAAGGTTGCGGCATCGGACGGCCGTCGTGTGACAAGCCGTGACAATCCAGCCAATCGCCGCGACCAAACGACACCGGCGCTGCATCCGGCCGCGACATCGAACGCGCAGTATCCCTCTGCAGGCGACGCGATCGCCCGCGCGAACGAATTGGGAGACTGACGTGAAGACATCCATCGCGACATTTCTGCTCGTGGCAGTCCTTTCGGCGGCAGCCGCGGCCGACGCGAATGCCTGGACCCGCAGCGGCTCGGTCACCGGACCGCGCGGCACCACCTCATTTGGCGGCTCCGGCAGTTGCTCCGGGGGTGCCTGCGCCTGGCAGGGTGGCGGCACAGGTCCCGCCGGCCGCAGCTGGTCGCGCTCTGGCTCCGCGAGCTGCAGCGACGGCAGCTGCACCCGGCAGGGCCAGGGCACGGGACCGCGCGGCAATTCCTACAGCTACAGCCGCACCGTCACGCGCTGAGCGGACGCCGCGCTGGCGGCGCGGCCCTCCGGAAGCATTGACACCGCCGGTCCGCTTGCTGTTCCGGAGCGGACCCGCGCGCCGTCTCCATCCGATCACACCGGATACGCGCCATGCCCATCCTCTCGCCCCTCTCCCCGTCGACGCGCATGATCGTGCTGTTGACGGCAGTCGGCTTCATGACGCTGGAATATGGGCTCGGCCGGCTCGCCGGCCGCGAGACTCACGACCTGCGTGAGACCGCGGTCTCGTTCACGATCGCGATCGGACAGCACCTCATCCGCGCAATGGTCGCGCTCGTCGCGGCCGTTCCCTTCTTCATCGCCTATCGCCACAGGATGTTCGATTTCGATCCCAGCCGGCCGCTGGCCCTGCTCGCCTTGTTTCTCGCCAGTGAGTTCGTCTATTATTGGCACCATCGCGCCTCGCATCGGGTTCGCTGGCTGTGGGCCACGCATGCCGTGCATCACTCTTCGACGCATCTGAACCTGACGGCGGCCATTCGTCTCGGCTGGACAAGCGAGATCTCCGGACATTTTCTGTTCTATCTGCCGCTGGCGCTGCTCGGCTTCCATCCGCTCGCGATCATCGCCATGCTCGGCGTCAATCTGCTCTACCAATTCTTCATCCATACCGAGCTCGCACCGCATCTCGGTCCGCTCGAATATGTGCTGAACACGCCACGACATCACCGCGTTCACCACGCGGCCAACGCGTCCTGTCTCGATCGCAATTATGGCGGCATGCTCATCATTTTCGACCGGCTGTTCGGTAGTTTCGCCGAGGCCCCGGCCGGCGAGACCTTGCGCTATGGCCTCATCGGCGTTGAACCGAGTGTCAATCCGTTGCGGATCGCATTTGGCGAATGGATTGCGATCGCCCGCGATCTCGCGGCAGCCCGGAGTTGGACGATGCGGCTGCGCGTGCTGACCGCTGCGCCCGGAGAGAATCTCCACCGCGGGGAGTCCCCCGCCAGCCGAGAAGGATGCTCATGATGTCACATCGCCGATCGTTCATGGCTGCCATGGCGGCCGCTCTGCTCGTGTCGACCACGGCGCTCGCCGCCGAGCGCGGCATCATCCTCGATACAAGCGACGGCCCGCGTCATGCGCTGGTGATGACCACGGGCAGGACGCCACAGCCGACCGTGATCGTGCTCCATGGCGCGCTCGGCAGCGGCGCCGGCACCGCCCGCACGACAGGCTTTGCCGAAGCCGCGAGAGCCCATGGCTTCGCCGCGGTCTTTCCCGACGGCGTCGACCGGCAATGGAATGACGGCCGCGACGGCCGCTCCGGCGGTCCCGATGATGTCGGCTTCATCCGCAACTTGGTCCGGCAGCTCGTCGCCGACGGCACGGCCGATTCCCGGCGCATCTATCTCGCCGGCATCTCGAATGGCGGCATGATGAGCTTCACCCTGGCCTGCAAGGCGCCGGAGCTGTTTGCCGGCATCGGCACGGTGATCGCCAACATGCCTGAAGGCATCGAGCCCTGCACCGCGCGGCCGGTGCCGGTGGTGATGATCAACGGCACGGCTGATCCCATGGTGCCCTATCGCGGCGGCGAGGTCGGGCTGCGCGGCGGGCGCGGCCGGGTGTGGAGCGCTGAAAAGACGGCGGAGTTCTTTGCGCGGCGCGACGGTTGCAGCGCACGCCAGGCCGTGGCGCTGCCGCATCGGGATCTCGCCGGCGACACCTCCGTCACGCAACTCAGCTGGCGCGATTGTCAGGTGATCGGCGGCGTGTCGCTGTATCGCGTCGAAGGTGGCGGACATGCCCTGCCCGGCCGCCGCCCGCTGGCGCCGCGCCTGCTCGGCCCGAGCAATTTCGACATCGATGCCGCCGAGGTCATTCTCCGCGCGTTCGATCTCGCGCGCACGCTGTAGTCCGGCAAGTCTGAAGGCTCCGAGCGTGCCGAGACGGAGCGGTCACCAGTGGGCACGCGAGCTCAGGCGGCGATCGTCGGCGTGGTGTTCGGTTCGCGCGGCAGCTCTGCCTCGCCGTGCGAAGGAAGATTCTCACCGCGGATGCCGAGCGGCGGTCCGATCCACAACGCGTGCGCGGTGTGATCGGCCAACGGCTCCGTCGTATTCGGATGCACGAGCACGCTGAGGCGGCCATGATTGAGCATCAGCCATGGCACCAGCGCTGGAAACACGTCGACCGCGAAGGCAACTTGATACATCGGCCGCTCGTGAGGCCCGACCAGCGCGTCATGCCAACGCCCGAGCGTCACGAGGAAGCGGTCGGCCATCCACTGCCGCAGCTGTGCCGCTTCGGCTCGAGTGGCATCATCGAAATAGATGTGGGCATGAAAGCTCGCAATTGCGCTCAGGCGATGCGGCTGCGCTGCCGAGGTCGTTTCCATCCGCGCCTCTCGATCGATTCAACCGCGTTCGATCAATTCAATCACGTTGGCCGCACAGGCGAACCGATGCGGCGTGGTCATCCTAGCATCGCAGCCTGCCCTCGGTCGCGCCGCGAGTCATCGCCGGCGGACGCTGGCCTCGAGATCTCGGCGGGGCTCGAGCTTCGACCCCGGCAGCATGTCGCCGCGCGAACGACCGCATCAGGACAAACGACAACGCCGCGCTGAGGTTTCAGCGCGGCGTTGTTGTTTTGGGTTGTGAAGAGGGGATGTCCTTTGCAGGCCTGGCAGCGACCTACTCTCCCAGGGCTTGAGCCATAGTACCATTGG
>NZ_JBNPUW010000011.1:0-218794 GCF_051168375.1 Bradyrhizobium sp. HKCCYLRH1034
TCGCTCGCCCCTCTGCTTGACGAATCGAGCCGATTTTGAAGTGTCAACCATCTCCCCGAACACCCGTCAGCTATGTCTCCGGGCTGAACACTGCGCTCGCAATGACGGGAGTGTGGGCAAGCAGCGTACCCAGAACTTCGCCGTCATCGTCCGCGCAGGCGGAGCATGACAGCTGTCTTTTGGATGCCGCGTGCCTCTTGCCAAGTCCGTCCGCTAGGCGGCCGCCTGCGCGCGCGGCTGATAGATCGCCACGTGATGGCAATGCGCAAGTGGGCGGTCGCCATTGGCGACCACCAGCGCATCGATCTCGACGAAGCGGTGGCCCTTCTTCTCGTAGTTCGCGACCACCCGGCCACGCGCCGTGATCTCGTCGGCTTCTGCAATCGCCGACAGCAATTGCATTCGGCTGCCGACGTGAATCCAGGGGCCGAGGACGACATTGTCGACCAGCAGCCGGTTCATCACCCTCTGCAACATGCCCGGGTGACCAAACCGCTCGTTTGCATAGATCGGATCGCGCTCGCGAATCTCAGAGAGATAGGCGGTGGCCGCCTGCCCTGGCCACGCGCGTGGCGCCGTGCCGAGCCAGCTGCCGACAGCGAATGACTCCGCACTGACGAGCGGTCGCACCGCCGCGGCTGGAACCTCTCGATATTCGGCCAGAGCGATGTCGGGCGCTGACGCGGGCAGCGACGCGGAACCGGTGGCGCAGATCTCACCTTTACTCGCGACCTCCAGGCTGAGCCCGTCGCCGACCTCCTCCGCCCTGACCACGGCGATCTCGCCGTCATAGACCGGCTTGGTGAACCGCGCCTCGATCAGCCCGCGCTCCAGGAATGCCCGGCCCCAGCGCACAACCGGCTGATGCAGCATATAGGCCAGCACCTCGACGCCGGGCACGAGGCCGCCGGCGAAGCCGAACCGGCGCGCCACGCTGTCATCGTGCATCTTGTTCTCGGACTGCTTGGCCGTGTTGAACGCCTCGACCGCATAGGTCGCGATTCCGTCTGCCATCCTTGCCTCCCTTTGACCCTTTTCGGGCGATGGTAACGGCCGGAAAGGTCCTGGCAAGGCCAGCGTTTGGCTCGCAATTTGGCTGGCGATGGGGTACCAACCGGCCACCCCCAGCAGAACGCCAGATGACGACCGAAACCGCCGAGCTCGCCCCTGTCACGATCTATGTCGACGCCGACGCCTGTCCGGTGAAGGACGAGATCTATCGCGTCGCGATCCGCCACGGCCTGCCAGTGATCGTGGTCGCGGGCGGCTTCATCCGCGTGCCCGAGGATCCCCTGATCACGCGCGTGGCGGCGGGCAGCGGCATGGATGCCGCGGACGACTGGATCGCAGAGCGCGCCGGCGCCGACGACGTCGTCATCACAGCGGACATTCCGCTGGCGAGCCGCTGCGTCAAGGCCGGCAGCGCGGTGATCGCGCCGAACGGCAAGGCGTTCACCGAGGAGTCGATCGGCATGACGCTCGCCGTGCGCAACCTCATGACCGATCTGCGCTCGTCCGGCGAGGTCACCGGCGGGCCGCGCTCGTTCACGCCGCGCGACCGCTCCACCTTCCTCTCCACCCTCGATCAGACCATCCGCCGCATGCAGCGCCAGCGCGCCGCGCGGATGCAACAGCAAGGCTAGACCCATGGCGCCGCCTCTCATCCAACTCAAGGACATCCGCCTGACCTTCGGCGGCACCGCCCTGCTGCAGGGCGTCGAGCTGTCGGTCTCGCCGGGCGAACGCGTCTGCCTGATCGGCCGCAACGGCTCCGGCAAATCGACGCTGCTCAAGATCGCCGCCGGCCTCGTCGAGTGCGACAGCGGCACGCGCTTCGTGCAGCCGGGCGCCACCGTGCGCTACCTGCCGCAGGAGCCGGACTTCTCCGGCCATGCCACCACGCTGTCCTATGTCGAGGCCGGGCTCGGTCCCGGCGACGATCACTATCAGGCGCGCTATCTCGTCGAGCAGCTCGGCCTCACCGGCGAGGAAGATCCGGCGCATGTCTCCGGCGGCGAGGCGCGCCGCGCGGCGTTGGCGCGCGTGCTCGCGCCCAACCCCGACATCCTGCTGCTGGACGAGCCGACCAACCATCTCGACCTGACCACGATCGAATGGCTGGAGAACGAGCTCGACGGCCGAAGCTCGGCACTGGTGCTGATCAGTCACGATCGCCGTTTCCTCACCAATCTGTCGCGCGCGACCGCCTGGCTCGACCGCGGCCAGATCAGGCAGATCGACCGCGGCTTTGCGGCGTTCGAGGCGTGGCGCGACGAGGTGCTGGCGGAAGAAGAGCGCGAGCAGCACAAGCTCGACCGCAAGATCGTCAACGAAGAGCACTGGCTGCGCTACGGCGTCTCCGGCCGCCGCAAGCGCAACGTCAAGCGGCTCGCCAACCTGCATGCGTTGCGCCAGCAGCGCCGCGACTATCGCGGCACGGCGGGCGCCGCCAACCTCGCCGCGGCCGAGGCCGACAAGTCCGGCAAGCTGGTGATCGAAGCGAAGGGCGCTTCGAAGAGCTTTGGTGATCGCAAGATCGTCGACAACTTCTCCATCCGCATCCAGCGCGGCGACCGCATCGGCATCGTCGGCCCGAACGGCGCCGGCAAGACCACGCTGGTCAACCTGCTCACCGGCGGCAGCGAGCCGGACAGCGGCAGCATCCGGCTCGGCGTCAATCTGGAGACGGCGACGCTCGACCAGCACCGCGAGAGCCTCGATCCCCGGACGACGCTCGCCGAAGCGCTGACCGGCGGCCGCGGCGATCACGTCATGGTGGCCGGCAAGCCGAAGCACGTCGTCGGCTACATGGAGGACTTCCTGTTCTCGCGCGAGCAGATGCGCACGCCGCTCGAAGTGCTCTCCGGCGGCGAGCGCGGCCGGCTGATGCTGGCGCGCGCGCTGGCCAAGCCATCGAACCTGCTGGTGCTGGACGAGCCGACCAACGATCTCGACCTGGAGACACTCGATGTGCTCGAGGACATGCTCGGCGACTACGAGGGCACGGTGATCCTGATCAGCCACGACCGCGACTTCCTCGATCGCGTGGTCACCTCGGTGATCGTCCCCGAGGGCAACGGCAAATGGCAGGAATACGCCGGCGGCTACAGCGACATGCTGGCGCAACGCGGCGCCGACCTAAAGCGCCAGCATGCCAAGGCGGCTGAGGAGAAGAAGGAAACCAAGCACGCGGCCACGGCGCCTGCGAGCGCGCCGAAGCGCAAGCTCTCCTTCAACGAGAAGCACGCGCTGGAGACCTTGCCGAAGACGATCGCCAAGCTGCAAGCCGAGATCGCCAAGCAGCAGGCCGTGCTCGCCGACCCCGCGCTGTATGCGAAAGACCGCAAGAAATTCGACGCCGCCTCCCTCGCGATCGCCACTGCACAAGCCGAGCTCACCGCCGCCGAGGACCGCTGGCTCGAGCTCGAAGTGCTGCGCGAGGAGATCGAGGGCGCGTAACGTTCATCGAAATCACTTCGTCATTGCGAGCGACGTGAAACAATCCGGGGCTGCAGCCGGACTCTGGATTGATTCGTCGCTTCGCTCCTCGCAATGACGGCAACATGGAGTAAATGACATGACCACCCCGCTCGCCGCCAGGATCGCCCGGGAGTACGGCACGCCCTGTGCCGTCATCGACATGGACAGGGTCGAGCGCAACATCGCGCGCATTCAGGCCCAGTGCGAGGCCGCGGGCGTCGCCAACCGGCCGCACATCAAGACGCACAAGAGCCCGGTGCTCGCGAAGCTGCAGATCGAGGCGGGCGCGCAAGGCATCACCTGCCAGAAGATCGGCGAGGCTGAGATCATGGCGGGTGCCGGCATCGACAATATCCTGATCAGCTACAACCTGATCGGCGAGGAGAAGATGGCACGCCTCGCATCGCTGCAAGCCAAGGCCGACATGACGGTTGCCGCCGACAACGCGACCGTGATCGCCGGCCTGCCGCAGGCGGCAAAGCAATCCGGCCGCACGCTCTCGGTCGTCGTCGAATGCGACACTGGGCGCAAGCGCGCCGGCGTCGAGACGCCGACGGAAGCGATCCAGCTCGCGCGCCAGATCGCAGCGTCAGACGGCCTGCGCTTCGCCGGCTTCATGCTGTATCCGACCGAGACCGGCTGGGACGAGGCGCAGCGGTTCTATGACGAGGCGCTGGCCGGCGTCCGCGCCGACGGGCTGGACGCGGCCATCGTCTCGACCGGCGGCTCGCCCAACCTGAAGAATCTCGGCAAGCTCAAGGGCGCCACCGAGCACCGGCCCGGCACCTACATCTACAACGACCGCATGCAGGTCGCCGCCGGTGTCGCGACCTGGGACGACTGCGCGCTGCACATCTACTCGACCGTCGTCAGCCGCGCCGCACCGGAGCGCGGCATCCTCGACGCCGGCTCTAAGACGCTGACGACGGATACCGGCGGCCTCGACGGCCACGGACTGATCCTGGAGCACCCGGAAGCGAAGATCGCGCGCTTCGCCGAGGAGCACGGCTTCCTCGATCTGTCGCGCAGCAATACCCGCCCCAATGTCGGCGACGTCGTGCGCATCATCCCCAACCACGTCTGCGTCGTCGTCAACATGATGGACGAGGTCGTCATGGTCCGCGGCGAGGAGATCCTGGGCACGCTGCCGGTCGCCGCCCGCGGCAAGCTGCGGTAGGGCGAAACTCTCTCGCAGCGTCATTCCGGGGCAGCCGCGCTAGCGGCTGAGCCCGGAATCCATACGCCCGATCGTGGTTATGGATTCCGGGCTCGCCCTCCGGGCGCCCCGGAATGACGACGGTGTGGCCGCCCGCTCGGCTATTCACTGCAACTGTTCCGCCAATCTTCCATGGAATCGTAGATGACGGCCTCGGGCCAGCGAGGATCAAGCTCGCGGCGCCGTGTCCACGTCAAATGGACTTGAGCCACGCAGCCTCCCCCGAGCGCTACAAGAACGTCGTCGCAGTCCTCGCGTCGGGCGGCGATCCTGAGGGACCGATTAGCCAGCGCATGATTGGGACCTACTTCGCGCGCAAGTTCTTCTTCGAACGCGGCGCGGAGCTGATCGTCCGTCATCCAAGACCAGGGCTCGGGAAGCTGGTCAGACATTGCCTGCCATTCCCCCCGCGCGCCACTTCAACACGCCCTTCCCCGCGGCGACCCCGGTCGCAAACGACGCCTGCAGCAGGTAGCCGCCGGTCGGGGCTTCCCAGTCGAGCATTTCGCCGGCGGCGAACACGCCGGGCAGGCGTTTGAGCATGAAGTCGGCGTCGAGTTCGTCACGCGCGATGCCGCCGGCGCTGGAGATCGCGCGCGCCAGTCCGGCGGTGCCCGTCAGCTTGATCGGCACGGCGTTGATCAGTGCAGCGAGACGGTCCGGCAACAGCGATGACAGCGACAGGCCTTGCGCTTTTGCCGCCTCCTGCAGCAGGCCGATCGCGACGGGGGACAGTTGCAGCGCCTTGCGCAGGACATTCGAGAACGACTGCTTGCCGCGGGGCGCTGACAGCCGCTTGACCAGATCGGCGGTCGCAAGATCGGGTCGCAGCGCGACGTCAAGAATGGCCGCGCCTTCCAGAGCGATTGCCTCGCGCAACTCGGCGGACAGCGCATAGACCGCGCCGCCTTCAATGCCGTCGCGCGTGACGATAGCCTCGCCGCGGACGCTGCGATCAGCAAACGACAGCGCGATGCCTTTGAGCGGCTGGCCTTGGAAGCGGCCGCGGAAGATGTCCGACCAGGCGACAGTGAAGCCGCAATTGGCCGGCCGCAGCGGCGCAATCGCGACACCCTTCGCGGCGAGAAGCGATGCCCAGCCCCCGTCGGAGCCGAGCCGCGGCCAGCTGGCGCCGCCGAGCGCGAGCACGGTCGCATCGGCCGTGATCGCGCGCAGTCCTGCCGGTGTCTCGAATGTCAGCCGCCCTGCCTCGTCCCAGCCGGTCCAGCGATGCCGCAGCTCGAAGCGCACACCCTGCGTGGCCAGCCGGCGCAGCCACGCGCGCAGCAGCGGCGAGGCCTTCATCGCGGTCGGAAACACGCGGCCCGAGGAGCCGATGAACGTGGGCTCGCCGAGCGCCTCGCACCAGTCGCGCAGCCGCTGCGGCGGGAAAGCGCGGATGGCCGGCTCCAGCCACGCCGCCGCCTCGCGATAGCGCGACAGGAAGGCGCACAGCTCTTCGCTATGGGTGAGGTTGAGGCCGCCGCGCCCTGCCATCAGGAATTTGCGCGCGACCGACGGCATCGCGTCGTAGACGGTGACGGCGGCACCGCGCTCAGCCAACACCTCGGCCGCCATCAGCCCGGCCGGCCCGGCTCCGATGACGGCAACTTGCTTGGATAAGGTCATGACTGGAGTTTAGGGCCATGGCGTCACCACACAACAGGTCGTCATGCCCGGGCTTGACCCGGCCATCCACGCTTCTCCGCGCGTGCGATGCCAAACACGTGGATGGCCGGGTCAAGCCCGGCCATGACGGCGGAGGGTGCGATGCGTATGGTGCCTTACAGCTTGATCCCCAGCCGCGCTGCGGCCTGACCGACGTATTTCTGTGTCTGCTCGAACGCACCCTGCAGCGCCCGCGCCTTCGACATGTCGCTGATCTCGGCAAAATGCGCGGCGATCGCGTCCGGCGTCCACTCCTCCGGCGGCAGGTTGATGCCCTCGCTCTCCAGGATCCTGATGACCGCGAACGAGCCCGCACCCGCGCCCATGATGGTGCGCGTGGGCGCGTCCTCGCTGAGCAGATATTCCACCGCGGGCGTGATCGATTCCGGCTTCATCAGCTGCAGCGCCTGCGGCGGCAGCAGCTCCTCGGTCATGCGGGTCGCAGCCGTCGGCGAGATGATGTTGACGCGGATGTTGGTCTTGCGGCCCTCCTCCGCCAGCACGTTCATCAGGCCGACCATGCCGGTCTTGGCCGCGCCGTAGTTGGCCTGGCCGAAATTACCGAACAGGCCGGACGACGACGTCGTCAGCACGATGCGGCCGTAGTTGCGCTCGCGCATGCCGTTCCACACCGCCTTACAGCAGTAGAAGCTGCCGACCAGATGCACGTCGAGCACCTTGGCGAAATCGGCAACCTCCATCTTGCCGAACGACTTGTCGCGCAGAATGCCGGCATTGGCGCACATGATGTCGACGCTGCCCCACTCCTTGCTGGCGCGCTCCACCATCGCGGTGACCTGCTCGAAATTCGAGACGTCGGCGCCGTCGGCCATCGCGGTGCCGCCGGCCTTGCGGATCTCCTCGACCACCGTCTCCGCCGCGGTCATCGAGCCGCCGGTGCCGTCGCGCGCGCCGCCGAAATCATTGACCACGACCTTGGCGCCGCGGCTCGCCAGCCCCAGCGCATGCGCGCGCCCCAAACCATTGCCTGCGCCGGTGACGATGGCGACGCGCCCGTCGAATCTGATTGCCATGTGTCGTTCCTATTTGTCGCTCGTCATGCCCGGGCTCGACCCGGGCATCCATCCACTTCGAAAGACTCTCGGACTTGATGGATCGCCGGGTCAAGCCCGGCGATGACGAAGGGTGGGTTGTGACGAGGTGAGTTAGCTGAGATAGATCAGTCCGATCCAGTCGGCGACGAGCGCGGGCTTGTCCTCGCCCTCGATCTCGACCGTGACGTTGGTGCGCGACTGCAGCTCCTTCGGCTTGCGCAGAGTGGCTTCGGCAAGGACGAAGCGGCCGCGCACGCGTTTTCCCGATCTCACCGGCGAGATGAAGCGCAGCTTGTCGAAGCCGTAGTTCACGCCCATCGCCGTACCCTCGATCGCCGGCATGACCTCATAGGACATGACCGACAGCAGCGACATCGTCAGGAAGCCGTGCGCGATCGTGGTGCCGAACGGCGTCGCTTTGGCCTGCTCGGGGTCGACGTGAATGAACTGATGATCCTCGATCACATCGGCATAGGTATCGATGCGCTTCTGATCGAGCACGTGCCATGACGACACGCCGATCTCCTGGCCGACCATGGCCTGATAGGCTTCGAGCGAAATCGGCGGCTTCTTCCAGATCTTGTTCATGCGTTCCTACACCTCGTGCCCGGATGGCCTCGTTTTCAACTCCGGGAAATCCTCTTCCTTGAATTCCGTGCCGCGCAGATGGTCCGTGCGGTTGTCCTCGTGCTCCAGCCTGCGCAGCTGCACCCGGCGGATTTTTCCGGAGATCGTTTTCGGCAGCTCGCTCACGAGCTCGAGCCGGCGGATGCGCTTGAATGGCGCCAGGCGCGCCTGCAGATGGGTGAAGATCGACAGCGCCGTGGCGCGCGAGCGCTCCGCGCCCGCCGTCAGCAACACATAGGCTTTCGGTATAGCAAGACGGATGGGATCCGGAGACGGCACAACGGCAGCCTCGGCGACGGCCTCATGCTCCAGCAGCACGCTTTCCAGCTCGAACGGCGAGATGCGGTAGTCGGACGATTTGAACACGTCGTCGGAGCGGCCGACGAAGGTGAGATAGCCGTCATCGTCCTGGAACACGACGTCGCCGGTACGGTAGCGCATGCCATCGGCGCCGGACAGCTGACCGTCGTCGCCCTGATAGCCCTGCATCAGGCCGGCCGGACGCTCGCCGGTGAGCGCCAGCGTGATCTCGCCTTCGCCGGAGAGATTGCCGTCGATGTCGGCGACCTCGACGCGATAGCCCGGCAGCGGCCGCCCCATCGAGCCGATCTTCAGTTTCTGGCCCGGCGAGTTGCCAACGATCGCCGCGGTTTCGGTCTGGCCATAGCCGTCGCGAATCGTCAGCCCCCAGGCGGCACGCACCTGATCGATCACCTCCGGATTGAGCGGTTCGCCGGCGCCGCAGGCCTCGCGCAGCGAGACCTTGAAGTCGGCGAGATGCTCCTGGATGAACAGCCGCCACACCGTGGGTGGCGCGCACAGCGTCGTGACGCCGCAGCGCTTGATGATCGCGAGCAGCCCCTTGGCGTCGAAGCGCGGCTGATTGACCACGAATACCGTGGCGCCGGCATTCCAGGGCGAGAAGAAGCAGCTCCAGGCATGCTTGGCCCAGCCCGGCGAGGAGATGTTGAGGTGCACGTCGCCCGGCTGCAGGCCGAGCCAGTACATGGTCGAGAGATGGCCGACCGGATAACTGCGATGGCTGTGCCGCACCAGCTTCGGCTTGGCCGTGGTGCCCGAGGTGAAATAGAGCAGCATCGGATCATCCGGCTGCGTCGGTCCATCCGGCGTGAACGCCTCGGCCGCGTCGGCCGCCTGCTCGAACGGCAGCCAGCCGGCAGGTGCCGCCGGCGCGCCGACGACGATGCGGACGAGATCATCGGCGCCCAGATCGGCGAACTTCGCAACCTGATCCTGCGCCGCGACCACGGCCTTGGCGCGGCCGCGCTCCAGACGATCGCGCAACTCGTCGGTGGTCAGCAGCGTCGTCGCAGGGATCACGACGACGCCGAGCTTCATCGCCGCCAACATCGTCTCCCACAGCGGCACGACGTTGCCGAGCAGCAGCAGCAGATGGTCGCCGCGCTTCAAGCCCTGCGCGCGCAGGAAATTCGCGACCTGGTTGGAGCGGCGCGACAACGCCGCAAACGACAGCTTGGTCTGGCGGTCCTGCGCGGCGTCGAAGATCCAAAGCGCGGTGCGGTCGCGGCTCTCCGGATCGGACGCGAGTTCGGCATCGAACCAGTCGAGCGCCCAGTTGAACGGGACGGCATCGGGCCAGCGGAAACCCTTCACGGCCGCATCGTAGTCGGTGCGATGCGCCAGCAGAAACGCGCGTGCGTCCTTGAATGTCGTCATCAGGTGGTCCCGGCGAGCTTGCGAACGTGCTGAATGATCCCGGAAAAATCGACGCCGCCATGGCCGGCGGCCTCGAACGCCTTGTAGATCTCCTGCGCGTGCTGGCCAAGCGGGGTCGCCGCGCCGGCGGCCTTGGCGGCGTCCTGCGACAGCGTGAGGTCCTTCAGCATCAGCGCGGTCGCAAAGCCGGGCTTGTAGTCGTTGTTGGCGGGCGAAGCCGGCACTGGGCCCGGCACCGGGCAATAGGATGTCAGCGACCAGCACTGCCCCGACGAGGTCGAGGCGACGTCGAACAGCGCCTGATGCGACAGGCCGAGCTTTTCACCCAGCGCAAACGCCTCGCTGACCGCGATCATCGAAATGCCGAGGATCATGTTGTTGCAGATCTTGGCCGCCTGCCCCGCGCCGGCGCCGCCGCAATGGACGATCTTCTTGCCCATCTTCTCAAGGATCGGCTTGGCCGCAGCGAACGCGCTCTCCTCGCCGCCGCACATGAAGGTAAGCGTTGCGGCCTTGGCACCGCCGGTGCCCCCGGACACCGGCGCGTCCACGGCGGCGATGCCGTGCCTTGTGGCCAGCGCATGCGCGGCGCGCGCGCTCTCGACGTCGATGGTCGAGGAATCGATGATCAGCGCGCCCTTGGACATCGCCGGCACGACCTCGTTCCAGACTGCCTGCACATGCTTGCCGGCCGGCAGCATGGTGACGACGGCATCGGCGCTTTTGGCCGCGGCGACGGCGCTGTCGGCGATTTCGGCGCCATCGGCCTTGGCCTGGGCGCGCGAGGTCTCGACCAGATCGAACGCGACCACCTTGTGGCCGGCCTTGACCAGGTTGGCGGCCATTGGTCCGCCCATGTTGCCGAGGCCGATGAATGCGATCGTTGCCATGGTTCGTTCTCTCCCCTCGACCTGATTGTTATCTGCTCTGCGGAAAGGTCAGCTCGTCGGCGCCAATCTCGGCAAGATATGGCGCCAGCATGTCCGGTGTCACCTGATCGACATCAGGCGGCGACCATCTGGGATTGCGGTCCTTGTCGATGATCGCCGCACGCACGCCCTCGCGGAAATCATCGCTGCGGAACACTTCGAGCGCCGCACGATACTCGCGCACCAGGCATTCCTCCAGGGACGCCGCACCGCGTGCCAATCGCAGCAGCTCGAGCGTCACGACCATGCCGCGCGGCGACTTCTCCTGCAGCGTCTTCAGCGTCGCCAACGCGAGCTCCGAGCCGTCCGCTTTCAGCGCGGCAAAGATGTCGTGCATGCTGTCATGGGCAAACCAGGCGTCGATCTTGGCCTGCTGCGCCGCCACCGGGCCGGACGTCTCCGACGTCGCGAAGCCTGCGATCAGCCGGTCGATCTCGATCGACAGCGTCCCCGGCCTGACTTTGGTCAGGACCTCGCGCAGCGCCGGCCATTTCTCGGTCGGCACCACGGCATCGGCAAAGCGCGCATGGATCGCATCGGGCCCGTTCATGGTCTGCCCGGTCAGGCCGAAATAGGCGCCGAGTTCGCCGGGCGCGCGCGACAAGAGCCAGGTGCCGCCGACGTCGGGAAAGAAGCCGAGACCGACTTCGGGCATTGCGAGCTTCGTCTTCTCGGTCACGATGCGGTGGCGGCCATGCGCCGACAGCCCGACGCCGCCGCCCATCACCAGCCCGTCCATATAGGCGACATAGGGTTTTGGAAACGCCGCGATGCGCGCGTTCATGATGTATTCCTGGCGCCAGAACACCTTGCCGAGATCGCCATTCGTCTTCGAGCTCTCATAGAGCCCGCGGATATCGCCGCCCGCGCAAAGTCCACGCTCGCCCGCGCCTTCGAGCACGACAATTGCGACGGCCGGATCGCCCTCGAACCGATCCAGCGCGGCGTCGATGCCCATCGACATCTCCAGCGTCATCGCGTTGATCGCCTTCGGCCGGTTCAGCCGGATGATGCCGGCCGAGCCTTCGCGGCGGATGATCAGGTCGCCTTCGATAGCCTCGGTCATCGCGCCGCCTCGATCAGCTTGCGCGACACGATCAGGCGCATGATCTCGTTGGTGCCTTCGAGGATCTGGTGCACGCGCAGGTCACGCACGATCTTCTCGATGCCGTATTCGCTCAAATAGCCGTAGCCGCCATGCAGCTGCAGCGCCTGGTTGGCGACCTCGAAGCCGACATCGGTCCCGAAGCGCTTGGCCATAGCGCACAACATGGTCGCGTCAGCATCCTTGCGGTCGAGCGCAGCCGCCGCGCGCCAGACGAAGGTGCGCGCCGCCTCCAGCTCGATCGCCATGTCGGCGATGCGAAACTGCAGCGCCTGGAATTCGTCGAGCCGCTTGCCGAACGCCCTGCGCTCCTTCGTATAGGCCAGCGTCTTGTCGAGCGCCGCCTGCGCGCCGCCGAGCGAGCACGCGGCAATGTTGAGGCGGCCGCCGTCGAGCCCGGCCATGGCGATCTTGAAGCCGATGCCCTCCTCGCCGAGCCGGTTGGCCACCGGAACGCGCGCATTCTCGAAGATCACCGCGCGGGTCGGCTGCGCGTTCCAGCCCATCTTGCGCTCATTGGCGCCGAACGACACGCCGGGGGTATTGGCATCGATCACCAGGGTCGAGATGCCGCCGGGACCGTCGGCTCCCGTGCGAACCATCGCAACGAGGATATCCGTGGCGCCCGCGCCGGAGATGAACTGCTTCTGGCCGTTGAGCACGTAGTCGTCGCCCTCGCGCGCCGCGCGCGTGCGCAGCGCCGCCGCATCGGAGCCCGCGCCCGGCTCGGTGAGGCAATAGCTCGCGATCAGGTCCATGGCGCAGAGCTTCGGCAGGTAAGCCTGGCGTTGGGCCTCGGTACCGAAGGTGTCGATCATCCACGAGGCCATGTTGTGGATCGAGATGAAGGCCGACACCGTGGGGCAGCCCGTCGCCAGCGCCTCGAAGATCAGCGCCGCATCGAGCCGGCTGAGACCCGAGCCGCCGACATCGTCGCGGATGTAGATGCCGCCCATGCCGAGGCTTGCGGCCTCTCGCATCACATCGACGGGAAAATGCTTCTCCTCGTCCCAGCGCAGCGCATGCGGCGCGATCTTCTCCGCCGCGAAGGTGCGCGCCATGTCGCGCACCGCGATCTGATCCTCGTCGAGAGCGAACTGCATCCGTTCTCCGCGTTTCCTGGTCTTGTTTGTTGGCCGTGGCGCCTCTTCACACTCCGTCATTGCGAGCGAAGTGAAGCAATCCAGAGTCCTTCCGCGGAGGCAGCCTGGGTTGCTTCGCCGCTTCGCTCCTCGCGATGACGGAGTGGGAGCCCTAGCGGGCTCCCACTGTTGTCAGTTCATCTCATCACTTCATCAGCGGGATCGAGAATTCCGCGCCTTCCTTGACGCCGGACGGCCAGCGCGAGGTAACCGTCTTGGTCTTGGTGTAGAAGCGGATCGAATCCGGGCCGTGCTGGTTGAGATCGCCGAAGCCGGACTTCTTCCAGCCGCCGAAGGTGTAGTAGGCGATCGGCACCGGGATCGGCACGTTGATGCCGACCATGCCGACATTGACCTTGGCCGCGAAGTCGCGCGCGGCGTCGCCGTCGCGGGTGAAGATCGCGACACCGTTGCCGTAATCATGCTCCGACGGCAGCGCCAGCGCCTCAGCATAGTCCTTGGCACGAACGACCGACAGCACCGGCCCGAAGATCTCCTCCTTGTAGATCCGCATGTCCTTGGTGACGTTGTCGAACAGACAGCCTCCCATGTAGAAGCCGTTCTCGTAGCCCTGCATCTTGAAGCCGCGGCCGTCGACGGCGAGCGTCGCCCCCTCCTTGATGCCGATGTCGACGTAGTTCTTCACGCGCTCGACCGCCTCGCGGGTGACCAGCGGGCCGAAATCGGCCGATGGGTCGACTGACGTGCCGATCTTGAGGCTTTCCACGCGCGGGATCAGCTTCTCCATCAGCCGGTCGGCCGTGGTCTTGCCGACGGGCACCGCAACCGACACCGCCATGCAGCGCTCGCCGGCCGAGCCGTAGCCGGCGCCGATCAGCGCATCGACGGCCTGGTCGAGATCGGCGTCGGGCATCACGATGGCGTGGTTCTTGGCGCCGCCGAAACACTGGCAGCGCTTGCCGTGGGCGGCGGCGCGCTCATAAATGTACTGCGCGATCGGCGACGAGCCGACGAAGCCGATCGCCATGATGTCCGGATCCTCGAGGATGGCGTCGACGGCCTCCTTGTCGCCGTTGACGACGTTGAGGATGCCGGCCGGCAGGCCCGCCTCGATCATCAGCTCGGCGAGCTTCATCGGCACGCCCGGATCGCGCTCCGACGGCTTGAGGATGAAGGCGTTACCGCAGGCGATGGCGGGAGCAAATTTCCACATCGGAATCATCGCCGGGAAATTGAACGGCGTGATGCCGGCAACGACACCGAGCGGCTGGCGCATCGAATAGATGTCGATACCGGGGCCGGCGCCTTCGGTGTACTCGCCCTTCATCAAATGCGGGATGCCGCAGGCGAACTCGACCACTTCGAGGCCGCGCTGGATGTCGCCCTTGGCATCTGGAACCGTCTTGCCGTGCTCGCGGGCGAGCAACTCGGCGAGTTGGTCGTAGTCGCGCTGCGCGAGTTCCAGAAACTTCATCATCACCCGCGCCCGGCGCTGCGGATTGGTGGCAGCCCAGGCCGGCTGGGCCGCCTTGGCATTTTCCACGGCCGCCCGCAATTCGGCCCGCGACGCCAGCGCGACCTTGGCCTGAACGTCGCCGGTCATCGGCTCAAAGACATCGGCCGTCCGACCAGACGTGCCCTTGACCTCTTTGCCGCCAATGAAATGACCGATCGAACGCATGGGGTATCCTCCGCAGGGGTAAGCAGTGCCGATTTGGCCGGCATCTTGCAGTCTTTGCGGCGTTTGGGAAGGGTCTAAGCGCTGATCGGCGCTGCGAAAATGCCGCCCCTTCGCTCGGTCGGCACGATCACTGCAGACCCCGCGGCGTGCAGCGTGCCGCGTCCCGCATCCGAGCCGCGCGACGGATCAGCGCTTCGCGGCTACCACCTTCTTCACGGGCCTTTTTGCGGGTGCCCGCACAGGTGCCCTGCCCGCCGGCCCACCTCCGCTGGCGACGGCCAGCGCCACCTCGCGCCCGGAGTTCAGGATATCGTCTGACAATTCGCCGCCGCCCATGAGTCGCGCCATCACGAGCGTCCCCGCCAGAGTCGCGAGCATCGCCGAAGCCCGCTTTCGCGCAGTCTTGGCCGGTACGTCGACGATGTACTCGGCGAACAGGTCGATCAACTCTTCCAGCTTCGCAGCAAAGGCCTTGCGGGTCTTGGCGCTCTCGCGGGCGATTTCCGCTCCGAGCGCAGGAACCGCGCAGCCGTGACCGACATCGTCGCGATGGCCGGCGGACAGATAGCCGTCGACGATGGCCGAGAGCCGCTTCTGCGGCGGCAACTGGTCCAGCAGCTTGCGCCAATGCTCCATCGAACGATCGATCGCATAACCGAACGCCTCCACGACCAACGCCTCGCGCGAATCGAAATGCGCGTAGAAGCCGCCGTGAGTCAGTCCGGCCTCCTTCATCAGGTCTGCAACCCCGACACCATGAGCGCCACGCTCGCGCAGCCGCACCGATGCCTTGCGCACGATCCGCGCGTGGGTTTCCGCCTTGTGTTCCGGAGAGTAACGCATTGCCGTCCCATTGAATGTCTGCGGTCATACTATAACAGCTCTGCGTCCTGCTCGCTGCAGCTATTTGATGAATTCGAGTTGATCTAAATCAACTTCGCTGGCCTGATTTATTCCCGGCACACCCCTGTTGCCCAGGAACCCGACGAGGACGACCATGGACATGCTCAATTCCCACTGCGGCGTGAGTCGTGACGGCCAAGGCGTCGTTCGGCTGACGATCTGCAATGCAGGCGCGCTCAACATTCTCGGTTCGGCAGCGATTCTCGACGTGGAAGCCGGGCTGCGATCGCTCGCCTCCGACGCCGCCATTCGCGTTCTCGTTTTGGCCGGCGAAAGCGGGAAGAGCATGATCGGCGGCGCCGACATCAAGGAGATGGCAACGCTGGACCAGGCTTCAGCGGAAACCTTCATCTCGCGACTTGCCGGGCTCTGCGAGGCGGTGCGACATTTTCCTGCCCCCGTGATTGCGCGGATGCCGGGGTGGTGTCTGGGTGGCGGATTGGAGGTCGCAGCGGCCTGCGATATCCGTGTCGCGGGACACGACGCCAAGTTCGGCATGCCCGAGGTGCGTGTCGGCATTCCCTCGGTCATTCATGCCGCGCTGCTGCCACGTCTCATCGGCTGGGGCCGCACGCGCTGGCTGCTGATGACCGCCGAGACGATCGACGCGCCGACCGCTCTCGCCTGGGGCCTCGTCGATGCCGTCGCCGCCGAGGGAGAACTCGACATCGCGGTCGAGAAGGCCGTGGCATCCCTGCTCGCCTGCGGTCCCGAAGCGCTGCGGACGCAGAAGGCTCTGCTGCGGCAATGGGAGGAGCTGCCGCTGAAGGAGTCCATCGAGATATCGATCGGCGCCTTCGGACGGTCGTTCCTCACCGACGAGCCGAAACGGCTGATGCAACATTTCATCGACCGCAAGCGATAGCAAGTTTCTCCAAGTCTCGCCTCGCAGATCCCGGCAGCCTCGCGCCAGCTTCACGACGGTTCAGCAGGGACCGCCGGGGTTTCCTCTTGCGAGAGATTATTATATGATGATTATCATATTTCATCAGAAAGCCTTGTCATGGCCTCGTCCGATTCCGTCGTGATCCTGTCCGCCGCCCGCACGCCGTTGGGCCGTTTCATGGGCGAATTCTCGCCGCTGAGTGCGAACAAGCTCGGCGCGCACGTGATCGGATCCGCGCTCGAACGCGCCACCGTTTCGCCCGATGCGGTCCAGGAGGTGTTCATGGGCAACGTGCTGTCGGCCGGCCAGGGCCAGGCTCCGGCACGGCAGGCCGCGCGCGGTTCCGGCCTGCCCGACGCCACCGGCGCCACCACCATCAACAAGGTCTGCGGCTCCGGAATGAAGGCCGCGATGCTGGCGCACGACGTCATTCGGGCGGGCTCCGCCGAGATCGTCGTGTCGGGCGGCATGGAGAGCATGAGCAATGCGCCATATCTGCTGACCAAGGCGCGCGGCGGCTATCGTGCTGGCCACGATCGGATCCTCGATCACATGATGCTGGATGGCCTGGAGGACGCCTATGAGACCGGACGCTCGATGGGCGATTTCGGCGAGGCCACGGCCGAGGCCTATCAGTTCACCCGCGCCGACCAGGATGCCTACGCCATCGAGACGCTGACGCGTGCGCGCAAGGCGGTCGAAGGCGGGGCGTTCAAGGCCGAGATCGCCCCGATCACGATCGTCGAGAAATCCGGCCCGCGCCTGGTCGCCAACGACGAGCATCCGCTCAAGGTCGATCCGGTGAAGATCCCGGCGTTCCGCAAGGACGGCACGATCACGCCCGCAGCGTCCTCCGCGAACGCGGATGGTGCCGCGGCGCTCGTGCTCGCCGCGCGGTCGCGTGCCGATCGCGACGGGCTGCCTGTCATCGCGGAGATCAAGGGCCACGCCACCCACAGCCAGGAGCCGAAATGGTTCACGACGGCGCCGATTCCGGCGATCAGGAAACTGCTCGACAAGGTCGGCTGGCGCGTCGAGGATGTCGACCTGTTCGAGATCAACGAGGCCTTCGCCGTCGTTGCCATGGCCGCGCAGCGCGACCTTGGCATCCCGCGTGACCGGCTGAACGTCAACGGCGGCGCCTGTGCGCTCGGCCACCCGATCGGCGCCACCGGCGCGCGGCTGATCGTGACGCTGCTGCATGCGATGAAAGCGCGCGGGCTGAAGCGCGGCGTGGCCGCACTGTGCATCGGCGGCGGCGAGGCGACTGCGATCGCCGTGGAGCGACCCTGATGTCCTGAAACGAGGGAACTTAGCCATTTATGTCATTTGGGCGCCCTGGCAGAATGGGCGCGCAACCCCATTGTACTGAGAGCCTCATGATCTCGAACCAACTTGCAGCGATCCTTGGACGGCGCAACATCCATTACGGCTGGGTGATGGTCGCCGTGACGTTCTTCACGGCCCTGGTGTCCGCCGGCACGGTGGGCGCACCCGGCGTGTTCATCGTGCCCCTCCAGCAGGAATTCGGCTGGAGCACCGCGGAGATCTCCTCGGCGCTCTCCATCCGCTTCGTGCTGTTCGGGCTGATGGCGCCGTTCGCCGCCGCCCTGCTCAACCGCTACGGCCTGCGCAACATCACGCTGCTGGCCCAGTTGATCGTGGTGTCGGCGCTGCTGGCGTCGCTCGCGATGACACAGGTGTGGCACCTCGTGCTGCTGTGGGGCGTCGTGATCGGCATCGGCACCGGCATGACCGCGCTGGTGCTCGGCGCGACCATCGCCACGCGCTGGTTCGTCGCGCGGCGCGGCCTCGTCGTCGGCATTCTCACGGCCAGCGTCGCGACCGGACAGCTGGTGTTCCTGCCGCTGCTCGCGAGTCTCACCGAGCGGCTCGGCTGGCGCGTCGCGCTCGGGCTGATCTGCATCATGCTCGGCGTTTCCGCCACCGCCGTGCTGCTGCTGATGCGCGATCGCCCGAGTGATCTCGGCCTCCGGCCCTATGGCGACAACGGCACCGACCCGATCGCCGCCCCCTCGCCCGTCACCACGCCGATCCTCGCCGCCGCCCTCGGCACCCTCCGCGACGCCTCGCGGGCGCCGGTGTTCTGGATGCTGTTTGCGACGTTCTTCATTTGCGGCGCCTCGACCAACGGCCTTGTCCAGGTGCATCTCATCCCGATGTGCCTCGACTTCGGAATTCCTCAGGTGCAGGCGGCGAGCCTGCTCGCCGCGATGGGCATGTTCGATTTCGTCGGCACGATCGTCTCGGGCTGGCTGTCGGACCGGTACGACAATCGCTGGCTGCTGTTCTGGTACTACGGCCTGCGTGGTCTCTCGCTGCTGTTCCTTCCGTTCACCGACTTCTCGTTCTATGGCCTGTCGCTGTTCGCGATGTTCTATGGCCTCGACTGGATCGCCACCGTGCCGCCGACGGTGCGGCTGACGGCGCAGCGGTTTGGGCCCGAGCGGGCCAACCTGGTGTTTGGCTGGGTGTTCGCCGGACATCAGCTCGGCGCCGGCACCGCCGCGTTCGGCGCCGGCCTGTCGCGCACGCTGCTCCAGAGCTACCTGCCGGCGTTCTTCACCGCCGGCGCGCTCTGCATCGTCGCGGCGCTTCTGGCGCTGGCGATCGCGCGGCAGGCGAAGCCCGCCGCGGCGTAAGCTCACGGCCGCGTCGTCATCGCCGTGGGCGGCCCGGGCGTGCGCAGCGGCTCGGCGAGGCGGGCGAACTCGCACAGCAGCGCGCGCGTCTTGCGGGGATCGATGATCTCCTCGACCCAGAACTTCTCGGCCGAGCGGAACGGCGAGCGCAGCTTGGTCAGCCGCTCCTCGATCTCCTTGAGCTTGGCCTTCGGATCCTGCGCGGCATCGATCTCGGCGCGATACGCCGCCTCGATGCCGCCCTCGAGCGGCAGCGAGCCCCAATGGGCCGACGGCCAGGCATAGCGGATGGAGAATCGATCGGCCGGCTGATGCACGACGCCAGCGACGCCGAAATTATTGCGCACGATCACCGTGCACCACGGCACCGTCGACTGGTTGACCGCCGCCATTGCGCGCACGCCGTGGCGGATGGTCGCGGCCTTCTCCGCCTCGAGGCCGACCATGAAGCCGGGACAGTCCATCAGGTAGACGATCGGCAGATGAAAGGTCTCGGCGAAGTCGACCCAGCGGATCACCTTCTGGCATGCATCCGCCGTCCACGAGCCACCGAAGTGATAGGGATCGCTCGCCAGCACTATCACTGCGCGGCCTTCGAGACGCGCGAGGCCGATGATGATCGGACGGCCATAGTTCTGCGCCACCTCGAAGAACGAGCCGTTGTCGACGACGGACTCGATGATCGGCCGCATCTTGTAGACGCGCCGGCGATCCCGCGGCACCGCGCTGATGAGCTGCTCGTCGACGCGCTGCGGATCGTCGGTGCAAGGCAAGGTCGGCGGCAGCTCGTAGACCGACGACGGCAGATAGGACAGGAAGCGCCGCGCGCAGGCGAACGCTTCCGCCTCGGTGTCGACCGCGTGGTCGACGCCGCCGGCCTTGGTCTGGATGTCGGCGCCGCCGAGCTCCATCTTGCCGAGGTCCTGGCCCAGCCGCTTCACGACCGGCGGCCCGGCGACGAACATCGCCGACTGCTTGGTCATCACCGAGTAGTGGCTCGCCGCGAGCCGCGCTGCGCCAAGCCCCGCGACCGAGCCGAGGCCGAGCGCGACCACCGGGACCAGCGACATGTTCTCGGTCGTGTAGCGGTACCAGCGATTGCCGCCGATGCCGCCGGGCAGATTGGCCGCGCCTTTGGTCTCGATCGTCTTGACCGAACCGCCGCCGCCGGAGCCCTCGATGATACGGATGATGGGCAGACGGAAGTCGTGCGCCATCTCCTCCGCCATCAACGGCTTGGCGGCGATTGAGGCATCGGCCGAGCCGCCACGCACGGTGAAATCGTCGCCGACCACGACCACGGTGCGGCCGTCGACGCGGGCACGCCCGAACACGCAATTGGCGGGCGTGACGTGCTTGAGCTCGCCCTGCTCGTCATACTCGCCGAGGCCGGCGACCGCGCCGATCTCGTGAAAGCTGCCGGGATCGACGACGCCGTCGATGCGCTCGCGAACGGTGAGACGGCCCTGGTCGTGCTGACGCTTGACCTTGTCAGGCCCGCCCATCTCCCGCGCGAAGGCCTCGCGCCGGGCCAGTTCCTCGAGCTCCGGCTGCCAACTCATTCGTTCCCCCTGCCCCGGTGATGGTCTTGTTCTTGTGGTTAGTCTTCGCGTTCACCTGGAGCGGTTTTCTGTCCATCCGGTTGTTGAAGACGTCGGCTTCCGCGCCCTGCAGCAGCGCCGCGATGCTGCGGCCGAGCTCGCGCATCGGCTGGGCGACCTCGTCATGCAGCCGCTGCTCGTCGTACATCGCAGACAACAGCCCGATCGTGAGCACGACATAGGTCTGGTATTGCGGCGACCACAGCGGCAGCGCGACGCCATTGATGTGCGGGCTCCACAAGCCGCAGGCCACCACGTAGCCGTGCTCCTTGAGAAACTGCCTGTTGTGCTCGAGGCGCGGCCGCAGCAGCTTGGCCGCGTCAGGCATCTCGCGCTCCATCTCGGCCAGCAAGGCGTCGCCGACCTCCGGCTCGAGCGCGGCGACATAGGCATGACCGGCCGCGGTCGAGGCCATCGAGATGCGGCTGCCCGTGGTCTCATGCAGGCCGAGCGCATTCGCGGCGCGGCCGAACTCCAGATAGACGAGGTGGAAGCGATCGGGAATCACGAAGCCGACGGTGCCGGGCAACTGCTCCGCGACGTCCTGCAGCCGCTGCCGGATCAGATTGCGCAGCTGCAAGCCTCTGGTCATCGACGTGCTCATCGCCACGGCACTCGGGCCGATGCGGTATTTCTGATCGCGCGGCAGGTAGACCAGCTGGCCCATGCGCGTCAGCGTGTGCGTCAGCCGCGACACCGTCGACCGCGGCAGGCCGCAGCGGTTGGAGATTTCGAGATTGCCGAGCCGCGCCTCGTGCCCCTCGAAACAGCGAAGCACGTCGAACGCCCGCGACACCACCTGAATGACCTCGCCCTCGCCGGCGAGATCTCCGGGCAGCATGCTGCCCCTGCTCAATCGCTCAGACCGTCGTCCCATGCGTTTCCCACCAATTCCGTCATGCGGAATGATATTCCGCTTGTTGAACAAGCTAGCCCAGCCGTTTTGCCGTCACAACAGCAGACCGTCTCCAAAACCCGCCATTCTTCAGCGTGTTGGCACAAGACTCGGCATCCTCAGGCAATCGGCTGCAGGATGCGGGAGGGACGATCGTCGCCGGTTCCAACGCGCGGTACCGTAGCGGCGGCTTTCGATGGGCATCGCCTCTCGCGCATGGCAACACGGGACGGTCATCGCGCCCGCAAACCCGCTCAATCGGTGAGCAGCGGCAACATTTGACCAGCGTTGCGACAAGTGTGGGCTGGCTGCGCCGTCGCGGCTGCGACATAACCGGCGCGAGACCTTGTTCCCGCCGAGCTTGCCATGACCACCCACCCGAGGCCGATCCGACGTCCGCAGCATTGGGCGACGGCCGCGATGCCGCCGCTGCAGCGCTTCCTGTCGGCCTGCCATGCCGACTTCTGGCCCGATCATGACGGCACCGTTGCGAACTACATCCCCGAGCTCGGCAAGGCCGACCCGGCGCATTTCGGCATCGGCCTCGCCACATTGGACGGCCACGTCTACGAGGTCGGCGACAGCCGCGTGCCGTTCACGATCCAATCGATGTCGAAGCCGTTCGTGTTCGCGCTCGCGCTCGATACGCTCGGCTCCGACGAGGTCGAGCGCGTGATCGGCGTCGAGCCGTCCGGCGATCCCTTCAATTCCATCCGGCTCAATGCGGAGAACCACCCGTTCAATCCGATGGTCAATGCCGGCGCGATCGCGTGCAGCGGTCTGATCCGCAAGGCACGTCAGAATGACGCCTTCGAGACCATCCGCGACGCGCTCGGCCGCTTCGCCGGCCGCAAGCTCGATGTCGACGACGCGGTGTTCGCGTCGGAAGCCGCCACCGGCGATCGCAACCGCGCGATCGCCTATCTGCTGCGGACGTCGGAGGTCATCAGGGAGCCTGTCGATGACGTGCTCGCGGTCTACTTCCGGCAATGCGCCGTGCTCGTCACCGCGCGCGACTGCGCGATCATGGCGGCCACGCTCGCCAATCGCGGCATCAATCCCGTCACCGGCGAGCAGGTGGTGACGCCCTATGCGGTGTCGCGCACGCTGTCGGTGATGACCTCGTCGGGCATGTATGACTTCGCCGGCGAGTGGATCTACCGTGTCGGCATTCCTGCCAAGAGCGGCGTCGGCGGCGGCATCCTGGCGAGCCTGCCCGCGCGGCTCGGGCTCGGCAGCTATTCGCCCAGGCTCGACGGTCACGGCAACAGCGTGCGCGGCATCAAGGTCTGCGAGGCGCTGTCGGCGCATTACGGCCTGCACATGCTCAACCGTTCCGACGATGCGCGCACCACGATCATCGCCGACTACGACATCGGCGCCAGCCCGTCGCGGCGCAGCCGCCGCGCGCAGGAGCGCAACATCCTCGCCGCACATCCGGACGCGGTGCGCGTGCTCGAGCTGGTCGGTACGCTGTCGCTCTCCAACGTCGACTACGTCTCGCGCCAGCTTGCGGCGAGCACGCGACCGCAATTCGTCATCGTCGACCTCCATCGCGTCACCGCGATGACACAAGCAGGCGTGCGCCTGCTTTCCGAGCTGTTTCACGAGCTCGCCGACTTCGACGTGACCGTCGTGCTGTCGGGCATCCGCCGCAGCTCGCCGGAATGGCAGGAAATCGCGGCCCGCACCGGCGACATCAGGAACGTCCGCGACTTCTACCTGCTCGACGCCGCGATCGAATGGGCCGAGGACCAGATCGTCTATCGCTATGGCGGCGCCATCGATTTCCTCGAAACCACCGAGCTCGCCGAGCAGCCGCTGCTCGCGGGGCTCTCCGCGGACGAGCGCCATGAGCTCGCGGCACTGGCGATCATCCGGCACTATCGGCAGGGCGAACGCATCCTTGCGGCCGGCGATGCTGCGGCCTCGCTGTTCTTCCTGCGCTCCGGCGTCGTCCACGTCACCCTGCCCGACGGCATCCGGCTCGCGACGCTGACGGCAGGGCAATGCTTCGGCGAGATGGCACTGCTGGAGCCCGTGCGCTCCGCCGACGTCGTCGCGGATTTCTCCGCCACCGCTTTCGAGATCTCGCTGGTGGATTTCGAGCGTTTCCGCGTGCGCCATCCGAAAGCCGGCGAGCGCATCATGCGCAATCTGGCGCAACTGTTGGCGGAGCGCCTGACGGTCGCCAATGCGCGGCTCAACCTGCTCGCGGCAGACTGATTTCAGTGCGTCGAAGTCCGTCATCGACGTGTCGCACGCGGTCGAAGCAAACAAATACTCAAGGTTGCAATTCACAGTAACTAACAGCTTCCGGTCGATAATTCGCATCACTCGTATTTGTACGGGCTCGCCTAAACGTTACCGGGACTCGGTCGCAGGACAACCATAAGCGAGCCCAATTCACGCCGCATTACCCGACGATGTTCTGAACCGTCGATGAACGCCGAGTGGGGACTCGCGAAGCGAACGTCGAAGTGGGGTGTTCCGAGTAAAATTCCAGCCGACGTAGCGTGTGTATTTGCGCCACGGAGAGTCGTGTCCAGTGTCCAGGGAGGAAACGGCATGAAGGAAGCCACTAAGAGGGCAACGTCGGAGGCACTCGCGCATATGCTGGCGGTGACATCCATGATCGTCATCGCCAGCGTCCTGTTCTACGGGCGATGAAGGGCTGTCTGGAGGTTCTGCGTCGCAGTTTCTTCATCGCCCGTAGGTAGGAATGTGAGCTTGATTGCTCACGCGAACGACCGAGTTGAGTTGCGTTTGAGTTAGTAGGCGTAGCGTAACAGTATTGTGTCAATCGCGCGGCGATCCGGGTCGGGACGAATTTTTCATGCGTATCGTCCCGCCTCGGCCGCCCGCGGTCGACCTTTTCAGACGTCGTTCTGTTCCCCATCTTCATTTGACTTTCCCGAAGTACGGCACGATGCCGCCTGCGAAGGTGACGAAGCAGGCCATGACGAGATCGCCGATCGCAAGTTCGTGGTCGCCATGGGCCATGATGCGAAAGCCCTCGCGCATATCCACCAGCACGATGTTGTAGGGCACATGCGCGCGCGTCTCCGGCGTCGCGGCACGACAGACCAATGATGCCGCATAGATGGTACCTTCGCCCGTCGCCGCGTGATCGGTGAGCGCAAGCGAGCCGCAGGCCGCGCAGAAGCCGCGGCGGAAATACTGCAGGTGGGCACAGCACGCACAGCGCTGAAAGCGAATCGCTGCACCCCCCCTGGTCCAGTCGGACGATTCGCTCATCGCACACGCTCCCAGAACATGCTGACATGCGACGACAGCACGCCGCCATCGCCGTGCAGCAGCGCCAGCGCTGCTTCGCGGACTTGGCGAGGTCCGGCGCGCCCCGTCATCTGCAGATGCGCTTCGCTCAGATGCGCCATGGCGCCGCCGACGCCGCAATGACCGTAGCTGAGCAGCCCGCCATGGGTGTTGAGCGGCACGGCGCCGTCGCGGCTGAAATGACCGGCCCTGACCCGCGCCGCCGCCTCGCCGCGGCCGGCGAGGCCGAGATCCTCGAGCAGCATGCAGAGCGTGATGGTGAAACTGTCATAGACGGCGGCGTAGTCGACGTCTTTGATGTCTACACCCGCTGCTGCCTTCGCCTTCGCGATCGCGATTTCGGCACCAAGCTCGCTCAAGGCCGGCGCCGCCGTGACGTGCTGATGCGTATGCGCCTGGGCACAGCCGCGCACGTGCACCGCAATCGCTCCGGTCGGCTCGCGGCTGACGACGATGGCGGCGCCGCCGTCGGACACCGGACAGCAGTCGAGCAGCTTGAGCGGCCGCGCCACCGGCTTCGATGCCATGACGTCCGCGATGGTGATCGGCTCATGGAATTGCGCGCCGGGATGATCGAGCGCATGCGCCCGCATCAGCACGGCGAACTCGGCGAGGTCATGCTCGGTGACGCCGTATTCGTGCATGTAGCGCGAGGCGACGAGGCCGTAATAGGCAGGGATGGTCGGCCCGAGCGGCAGCTCATAATCGGGATGGCCGACCTGGGCCAGCGCCTGGATCGACGCATCGCGGCTCTGCCCGGTCAGCCGGTTCTCTCCGGCGACCACGAGCATGTGCCTGACGACGCCGGCTTCGACCAGGTGATGCGCGAGCATCACCATCGCGAGCCCGGTGGCGCCGCCGACCTGCACCGCATGGGCGTAAGAGGGTGTGATGCCGAAGTGCTCGGCGAACACGGTTGCGAGCATGATGTGCGGCGACACCGTGGAATAGCCGCACAGGATGCCGTCGATGTCGCGCCGCGTCAGCCCGGCATCATCCAGCGCAAGCTGCGCCGCCATGCTCATCAGGTCGAGCGACGAGCGGCCGTCATGCCTGCCGAACGAGGTAAGCCCGGTGCCGGTGATGTAGGTCATGGTCCCCACCACGAGCGCCGCTGCGCTCCCCTCCCCCTTGTGGGGCGGGGTCGGGGGTGGGGATGGCCGCACGACGAGCCTTCGTGGGGTACCCCCCTCCCTGCCCCTCCCCCACAAGGGGGGCGGGAATGCAGGCATTGTGCGTCCATCACGATTGCGTTCATCATCTCAGTCAGAACCCATCTCAATACGACTTCGGCAAACCGAGGACCTTCTCAGCGATGAAGCTGAGGATCAGTTGCGGGCTGATCGGGGCGATGCGGGGGATCAGGGATTCCCGCAAATAGCGCTCGACGTGATACTCGCGCGCATAGCCGAAGCCGCCATGGGTCATCACCGCCTGCTCGCAGGCGTGGAAGCCGGCTTCGGCGGCGAGATATTTCGCGGCGTTCGCCGCCGGGCCGCAAGGCCGGCCCTGGTCGTACTGCCAGCCGGCCTGCAGCACCATCAGCCACGCGGCCTCCAGCTCCATCCAGTTCTTCGCCAGGGGATGCTGGATGCCCTGGTTCTGGCCGATTGGGCGATTGAACACGTTGCGCACCTTCGCATAGGCCGACGCGCGCGACAGTGCGAGATGACCGAGCCCGACGGCTTCGGCGGCAATCAGGATACGCTCCGGATTCATGCCGTGCAGGATGTAGTCGAAGCCGCGCCCCTCCTCGCCCAGGCGATCCTCGACCGGAATCTCGACATCCTCGAAGAACAGCTCATTGGAGTCGACCGGCTTGCGGCCCATCTTCTCGATCTCGTGCACCTTGATCCGGCTGCGGTCGAAATCGGTGTAGAACAGGCTGAGCCCATGGGTCGGGCGCTTCACCTCCTCCAGCGGCGTCGTGCGCGCCAGCAGCAGAATCTTCTCGGCGACCTGCGCGGTCGAGATCCACACCTTCTGGCCGTTGACGATGTAGCGGTCGCCCTTGCGCACGGCACGCGTCTTGAGCTGGGTGGTGTTGAGGCCGGTGTTCGGCTCGGTCACGGCGAAGCAGGCCTTCTCGCTGCCATCGACGATGCCCGGCAGCATCCGCGCACACTGCTCTTTGGTCCCGAACACGACGACCGGATTGAGCCCGAACACGTTCATGTGGATCGCCGAGGCACCGGACATGCCGGCGCCGGATTCGGCGATGGTGCGCATCATGATCGCAGCATCGAGAATGCCGAGCCCGGAGCCGCCATACGCCTCCGGGATGCAGATGCCGAGCCAGCCAGCCTCGGCCAAGGCCCTGTGGAAGTCGGCGGGAAAACCGCCCTCCTTGTCCTTCTTCAGCCAGTAGGCATCGTCGAAGCGAGCACAGATTTTGGCCACCGCATCGCGGATCGATTCCTGGTTGGCGGAGAGCGCGAAATCCATCGTCTCACTCCCTGGCAGGCGCCGGCGTCGTCACGCCGTCGCGGATCATCGCGGCGATCTCCTCGTCCGAGAAACCAAGCTCGTGCAGGATAACCGCGCCATGCTCGTTCGGCCGTGCCGCCAGACGCTGCGGCTCGGCTTTGGTCTCGGACCAGGTCGCGGACACGCGGGTGCTGCGGATCGGACCTTCGGTCGGATGTTCGACCACGGGAAAGAAATCGGTCGCCACGAGGTGCGGATCGTTCAGCAGGCCTTCGAGGTCGTGCATCGGCATGACCGGGATATCGGCTTCGTCCAGCAGTCTGGTCCACTCGGCCGTGGTCCGTGTCTGGAAGATGCGCGCGAGCTCGGCATAGACGAAATCGATGTTGGCGGCACGCCGGGCAAAGCTGTTGAACCTGTCATCCGCGCGCAGGTCGGTGCGGCCGGACGCGGTGAAGAACGCGTCCCATTGCTTGTCGTTGTAGACGATCACGCAGATATTGCCGTCGGCGGTCTTGTAGGGCCTGCGGTCGGGCGACAAATGCCGCGCATAGCCGCCCTTGTCGAGCGGGGGCTGGTAGGTGAGCCCGCCCATGTGGTCGCCCATGATGAAGGCCGACATGGTCTCGAACATCGGCACGTCCAGGCGCTGGCCGCGCCCGGTGCGGTCACGGTGCACGAGGCTGGCGCAGATGGCACCGACCGCCGTCAGGCCGACGATGCGGTCGACCAGCGCATTGGGCACATAACGCGGCGTGCCGTCACCGGCGACCGCCATCAGATGCGACAGCGCCGCCCCGCCCTGGATCAGGTCGTCATAGGCCGGTTTGGCCGCATAGGGACCATCCTGGCCGAAGCCGAACACACCGGCATAGACCAGCCGCGGATTGAGCGCGGAGACCACGTCATAGCCGAGGTTCAGCCGCGCCATCGCCTGCGGCCGGATGTTGTAGAGCAGGACGTCGGCGTCCTTGATGAGCCGCAGCGCGGCCTCGCGTCCCCTGGGCTTCTTGAGGTCGAGGCAGATCACGCGCTTGCTGCGGTTGGTATTGAGATAGACCGGCCCCATGCCCGGATGATGCCACGGGCCGATCTTGCGGGTGACGTCTCCTTCCGGCGATTCCACCTTGATGACATCGGCGCCGTAGTCGCCGAGCGTCTGGGCGGCATACGGCCCCATCAGCACGGTGGTCATGTCGATGACCTTGATGCCCGCAAGCGGTCCCATCGTGGCGTCGGCTCCCTCGATCCTTGTTGTCGCCAGAGCTAACGGCACCTGATGTTCCCTAGCAAGCCGCCGCGCGGGTATGGGGCCATGCGTCAGATCCCCCGCCGCAACATTCCGTGTCGCGGATCACGGACGACGACCGCCGCGCTGCACCAGATGTTCCCCGCCGCGAGCTGCATTCTAGGATTCCATTTCAGCGTTCAGGTGTGTCAGCATGCCGGTCCAACATCCAAAACAAACACGAGGGAGAACACTCATGACGCTCTATCAGGGCAAATGCTTCTGCGGCGCGGTCGAGATCGAGGCCGATGGCGAGCCGGAGGCGATGGGCTATTGCCACTGTTCGTCGTGCCGCTCCTGGTCGGCCGGTCCGGTCAACGCCTTCACCCTGTGGAAGCCTGCGAACGTGCGGGTGACCAAGGGGGCTGACGCGATCGGCAGCTATCACAAGACCGACATGAGCCACCGCAAATACTGCACCAAGTGTGGCGGGCATCTGATGACCGACCACCCGCCGCTCGGCATGATCGACGTCTATGCCGCGACGATTCCGACGCTGAAGTTCACGCCCGGTGTGCACGTCAACTACGCGGAGACGGTGCTGCCCATCAGGGATGGCCTGCCGAAGCTGAAGGATTTCCCGGCGGAGTTCGGCGGCTCCGGCGAGATGATGCCGGAGTGAGACAAGGTCTGCTTTTCGCAAGCACCCAAGCATCGATGGCCTCGCGACAGGATCTGTCCGAGCTGTGCTGATCGAAGCCGCCCCCTTCGAAACAGAGGGCGCAGGGAAGGCCGGGTGCCGACTGGCACCCGTGGCCCCCGTGCGAAAGAAAGCACGGGGAGAGAACCACAGGTTCAGCCGGACCGACCCGGCCTTCCCTGCGCGATGGTTTTCACGCTTATTTCGCGCTCTCCTCGGTGCGCCGGCTTTTGGCCACCGTCGTCCTTGGGGATCATCATGCCCCGCGAACTTGGCATCAGCGTCGGGATGCCGGGACCACGCGACTTCACGTCCGCGCCATGCCGTTCGTCCGCGCAGACAAGCTACGCTGCGACACGTCGCGGCCACCGCCTCCCTGCCTCAACGTTCGTGACGATCGCGAAGCGCCCCTCGTGGCGAAGCAGGATGGGGAGAGTGAAACATATTTTCTGGAAAAGCGAAACATGAATATTTTTGACCAGGGGACTGGACAGGCCAAATCAGCTTGAAGGCGCTGGCGAAATTCGCCGCTTGGCCGATCCCGGCAGAGTTCCGCAAAAGCGCATGGGGATGATGCGCTCCGGCCCGCGGAAATGGATGGTGAAGGGAGCACGGAGTTCCGTATGATCTGCGGCGAGCCATCACGGGGTGCCCTGATCAATGCCCGCCGATCTCGTCCAGACCTTCCGCGCGTTCGCCTACAACAATGCCTGGGCCAATCACCGGCTGCTGACCGCCTGCGGCCAGCTCAGCGCCGAGGATTTCGCCGCCGAGCGCAGCGGCTTTTTCCCCAGCCTGCAGCGGACGCTGAACCACATCTACATCATCGACCTGTTCTACATCGACGCGCTGGAAGGCGGCTGGCTCGGCCCGATGGCGTGGCAGAACGAGGTGCCGTTCCCGCGCCTCGCAGATCTTGCGAAGGCGCAGGGCGCGATGGACCGCCGGCTGATTGCTTTCTGCGAGGCGCTCACGCCGGCGCGGCTCGACGACACCGTCCGCATCAACCGCGAGAGCCGGGTGCAGAACGAGCGCTGCGACCGGCTGCTGCTGCACCTGTTCCAACACGACATCCATCACCGCGGCCAGGCGCATGCCATGCTGTCGAGCACCAGCGTCAAGCCGCCGCAGCTCGACGAGTTTTTCCCTGCGGATGATTCAAGCTTGCGGGCGAAGGATTTCGCCGAGCTGGGGTTCAGCGAGGAAAAGGTGTGGCGGAGCTGATACACGCGTGGCTTCCCTCCCTCCGTCATTCCGGGGCGCGCGCAGCGCGAGCCCGGAATCCATAGCCACAACCGGCCGTCGGGCGCGAGATGCTCGTGGCGCCTGCCTTCGACACACCTCGTCCTGTGGTTATGGATTCCGGGCTCATTCGCGCTGCTTCAAAATGGCTTCGCCATTTTGCGCGCGAATGCCCCGGAATGACTGGGAGGAAGGATCAGCACGAGGCATTGGCCCACACCTCGCGCGGAAGCCGGTACATCACCTGCCGGCGCAACGGGCTGTCCGCCTCGACTCGCGGATGATCGAAATCCGACGCCTCGTTCCTGATCATGCCGAGCTTGCGCATGACGTTCTGTGACGCCTGATTGGCCGGCGCGGCATAGGCGATGATCTCGTGGAGGCCGAGCTCATCGAAGCCGAACGTGAGCGACGCCCGCGCCGCCTCGGTCGCAATCCCCCGCCCCCAGGCCGCGCGCGCCAGCCGCCAGCCGATCTCGACCGCCGGCGTGAACGGCGCATCGAAGGCGACGCGGAACAGGCCGGTGGCGCCGAGGAAAGTGCCGGTGGCGCGGTCTTCGACCACCCAGAAGCCGAAGCCGTGCGCGGCCTGATGGGCGATCTGGAAATCGATCCACCGGTCCGAGTCCTGCCGCGTTGGCAGCGCGCGGAGGAATTGCATCACGGCCGGATCGGCGGACATCGCCGCGAACGGCGCGCGATCGTCATCGCGCCACTCGCGCAAGGTCAGGCGTTCGGTGGAGATGATCATGATGGGCAATCGGACCAGTCAATGACAAAGAGCTTCCGCATGGCGGAAGCTCTCCTGTATCACCGTCGTTGCGAGGAACGCAGCGACGAAGCAATCCAGAGCGGCACGCGCGGCCCCGGATTGCTTCCGCCGTCGCCTTTCGGGCTATGGCGGACAAGTCGCTTCGCTCGCAATGACGGAGGATGGACCTCGCCTACTTCGCTGGCTCCAGGATCGACACGTAGTTGGCCACGGCCGCGCCGCCCATGTTGAAGATGCCGCCGAGCTTGGCGTTGAGGAGCTGCATGCCCTCGGGCGCGGAGCCGGTGAGCTGCATGGCGGTCATGACGTGCATGGAGACGCCGGTGGCGCCGATCGGGTGGCCCTTGGCCTTGAGGCCGCCGGACGGATTGACCGGCAGCTTGCCGTCCTTGAGCGTCCAGCCCTCCTTGATGGCGCGGGCACCCTGCCCCCGCGGCGTCAGGCCCATCGCCTCGTACTCGATCAGTTCGGCGACCGTGAAGCAGTCATGGGTCTCGACGAAGGAGAGATCGGAGAGCGTGACGCCGGCTTTCTCCAGCGCGCGCTGCCAGGCCACGGTGCAGCCCTCGAAGGCGAGGATGTCGCGCTTGGACATCGGCAGGAAATCCTGCGCATGCGCGGTGGCGCGCACGTTCACTGCCTTGGCGAAGGACTTCGCGGTCTCGCTGTCGGTCAGCACCAGAGCGGCGGCGCCGTCGGACACCAGCGAGCAGTCGGTGCGCTTCAGGGGGCCGGCGACGTAAGGGTTCTTCTCGCTCTCGGAGCGGCAGAACTCGAAGCCGAAATCCTTGCGCATCTGAGCATAGGGATTGGCGACGCCGTTCCTGTGGTTCTTGGCGGCGATCAGCGCCAGCGCGTCGGACTGGTCGCCGTATTTCTGGAAATAGCCCTGCGCGATCTTGCCGAACACGCCGGCGAAGCCGCCGACGGTGTCGCCGTCCTCCGGCAGGTAGGACGCCTTGAGCAGGTTCTTGCCGATCTCCGGGCCCGGTGTGCGCGTCATCTGCTCGACGCCCACGACCAGCACGATTTTCGCGGCGCCGGCGGCGATGGCGCGGATGCCCTGGTGCACGGCGGCCGAGCCCGTCGCGCAGGCGTTCTCGACCCGGGTCGCCGGCTTGAAGCGCAGCGCCGGATCGGCCTGCAGCACCAGCGAGGCGGTGAAATCCTGGGGCGAGAAGCCCGCGTTGAAATGGCCGAGCACGATCTCGTCGACGTCACCGGCCGAGATGCCGGCGTCGGCGATCGCCTCGTTGGCGACCTTGACGACGAGGCTCTCGACGGTCTCGGCGTCGAACTTCCCGAATGGCGTATGCGCCCATCCGACGATGCTGGCGGTCATGCTCTCTCTCCCGAATGTCTCCCTGCCCCTCAAATGGCGCTTTGCGCCATGTGAGTCCAGAGGCTGGCGGCCGTCTCAGGCCACGAACTTGCCACCGAGCTCATCCTCGATGTGAATCCGGATGATGTCGTCGAAGGTCTTTTCCTCGGTGGTGAAGCCAAGTTCGCGAGCCCGCTTGGCCTCGAAATTCCGCGGCCAGCCGGCGACGATGCCCACAATGAAGGGATCCGGCTCCCGCTTGATGCGATCCGCCACCTTGTCGCCTGCCACGCGGCGCAGGGCTGCGATCTGCTCGCCAACCGTCGCCGACAGGCCGGGCATGGTCAGGTTCCGGCGTGGGCCGATCTTGGCCGTGTCCATGGTTGCGGCATGCAGCAGGAAGCCGACCGCCGAGCGCGGCGTGGCGTGCCAGTGGCGGACGTCCTCCGACACCGGCAGCACGGCCTCCTTGCCGGCCAAGGGCTCGCGCAGGATGTTGGAGAAGAAGCCGGAGGCGGCCTTGTTGGGCGCGCCGGGGCGGATGCAGATGGTCGGCAAGCGGATGCCGACGCCGTCGAAGAAGCCGCGGCGGCTGTAATCAGCCAGCAAGAGCTCACCGATCGCCTTCTGAGTGCCGTAGCTGAGCAGCGGCGCATTGACGAACTCGTCGCCGATGGCCTCGGGGAACGGCGCGCCGAACACCGCGATCGACGAGGTGAAGACCAGCCGCGGCTTGTAGCCGTCGCCGATCAGCCTGACGGCGTCGAACAGCATCCGCGTGCCGTCGAGATTGATGCGGTAGCCCTTGTCGAAATCGAGCTCGGCCTCGCCGGAGACGATCGCGGCGAGGTGGAAGATCACGTCGGGACGGCCGGCGACGAGCTTCTCCGCAAAGCCTGGGACGGCGAAGTCCCCGGCGATGGTGTCGACGGCGATGGACGTGTCGGGCTTAGACGGCGCGACGATGTCCTGCAGCGTCATGCGAGTGATGGCCTTGTCGCCGAGGCGGCCGTCGCGGACGAGACGCTCGACCAGCTTGCGCCCGACCATGCCGGCGGCGCCGAGAACGAGAATATGCAAGGGTATGCTCCTTCAAATGCAACGATTGGGCGTGGTCTCAACGTTCGTCATTGCGAGCGAAGCGACTTGTCAGCCATAGCCCGAAAGGCGACGGCGGAAGCAATCCAGAGTCATCGGAATGGCTCTGGATTGCTTCGTCGCTTCGTTCCTCGCAATGACGGGAGTTGAGATCCGCGTGAGCAGCAAGCGACGCCTTGACCCGGCTCACGGACAAAGCCGCCTACTCCTTCACCGCGCCGGTCATGGCCGACACATAATGCTCGACGAAGAAGGCGTAAAGAATGACCAGCGGCAGCGAGCCGACCAGGGCGCCGGCCATCAGCGATCCCCATTTGTAGATGTCGCCGTCGACGAACTCGTTGACGATCGCGACCGGCACGGTCTTGTTCGGCGTCGACTGCAGGAAGGTCAGCGCGTAGATGAACTCGTTCCAGCACAGGGTGAACGAGAAGATGAAGGCCGAGATCAGGCCGGGCACGGCGAGCGGCACCACGATCTTCACCAGGATCTGCCAGCGGCTGGCGCCGTCGATCAAAGCGCATTCCTCGAGCTCGAACGGGATGGTCTTGAAGTAGCCCATCAAGAGCCAGGTCGAGAACGGGATGAGCAGCGTCGGATAGACCAGGATCAAGGACAACGGCGAGTCGAACAGCCCATAGGCCTGGATCACCGAGGCCAGCGGGATGAACAGGATCGACGGCGGCACCAGATAGGCGAAGAAGATCAGCACGCCGACGGTATCGGCGCCCTTGAAGCGCAACCGCACGATCGCATAGGCCGCGAGCACGGAAGCGAAGATCGACAGCGTGGTGGCGCCGACCGCGACATACATCGTGTTCCACAGCCAGCGCGGATACTGCGTCTCGAACAGCAGCTTGGAGATGTGCTTGAAGGTCGGATGCACCACCCAGAACGGATTGTACTTCTCCATGTCGATCAGCTGCTCGTCCGGTTTGATCGACGTCAGCCCCATCCAGTAGAACGGGAACAGCAGCACCACGAGGATGATGCCGAGCGGCAGATACAGCGTGATCAGCCGGCGCGGCAGCGACTCGAGGTAGCTCATGCCCTCGGATTCGTCGGTGCCGGCCGTGGTGGGCGCCTTGGCGTGCAGCGTGGTGTCGGTCATTGGTCGGATCCTTGCTGCCATTTGCGCCGTTGCATGCCAAACCAGGAGATCGCGATCGCCGCCATCAGGAACGGGATCATCGCGGTGGCGATCGCGGCGCCCTCGCCGAGCCGTCCGGAGATGATGCCGCGCTGATAGCTCAAGGTCGCCATCAGATGCGTGGCATTGACCGGGCCGCCGCGGGTCAGCGCCCAGATCAGCTGGAAGTCGGTGAAGGTGAACAGCACCGAGAAGGTCATGACGACCGCGATGATCGGCGTCAGCAAGGGATAGGTGATGAAGCGGAAGCGCTGCCAGCTGGTGGCGCCGTCGAGCGTGGCCGCCTCGTACAGCGAGGGCGACACGGTCTGCAGGCCGGCGAGCAAGGTGATCGCGACGAACGGCACACCGCGCCAGATGTTGGCGATGATGACGGAGGCGCGCGCCCAGGAGGTGTCGCCGAGGAAGTTGATGTTCTGGGTGATGATTCCGAGCTTGATCAGCGACCAGGAGATGATCGAGAATTGGGAATCGTAGATCCACCAGAACGCGATCGCCGACAGCACGGTGGGCACGATGAAGGGGATCAGCACGATGGCGCGGATCATCGCCTTGAACGGCATGTGCCGGTTCAACAGCAGCGCGAGATAGAGCCCGATGGCGAATTTGATGGCGCTCGCCACGATCGTGTAGAGCAGCGTGTTGAACACCGACAGCCAGAAGATCGAGTCGTCCCACAGCCATTCGTAGTTCTCCAGACCGACGAAGACGCCGCTGCGGCCGATCTTCTCGTCGGTGAAGCTCATCCAGACGCCGAGCCCCAGCGGATAGGCCAGGAACAGGATCAGGAAAGCCGCCGCGGGCAGCATGAACCACAGCGCGATCACGTTGCGGTTGGTCTTGATGCGCACCCATGCCGAGGGCTCGCCGACGGCGGCGCCTCGTGGCAACGAGGTCTGAATGGTACTCATTTATCCAGCAGCTCCCTTCGAACCGTGGGGTGAGCGACGCGCGCCCACCGGCGTTCGGGACGGATAGAGTTACTCCGTCATTGCGAGGAGCGAAGCGACGAAGCAATCCAGAGTCCAACGTTCGGCCCTGGATTGCTTCCGCCGTCGCCCGTCGGGCTATGGCGGACACGTCGCTGCGCTCGCAATGACGGTGGGCACGGCGCGTTGCGCCTTGCCCACCCTCCGACGATGGCGACCGGCGCTCTCGCGCGCCGGTCGGCCTCGCCTCAGCGGAAGATGCGCTTGGCGGAGCGCTCGGCGCTCGCCATCGCCGTCTTCACGTCCTCGCGGCCCGTGCAGTAGTTCGCGAACATGTCGACCAGGACGAAGTCGGCGATCGCGGCCGCAGCGGCCTCGCCGAGCTTGCCGACGCCGGCCGGCGTGGTCGCGGTCGCCGCGACGTCGCGATACGGCGTGTTCTTCGGATCGACGGTCCAGATCGGGTTGGCGTCATAGGCCTTGAGGAAGTGCGACAGGTAGCCCTGCGCCGCCTCGATCCACGGGTTGAACTGCTCCGGCTCCAGCATGAAGGCGGTGAACGCCTTGCAGGTCTGCGGATACTTCGAGAAGTTGAACACCAGGATCGGGAAGCCCAGATGCATCTCGCGGGTCTTGCCGTCGAGGCCGGGCGGCAGATGCGCGTGGTTCATGTCCTCGGCGATCTGCGGCGCCTCCTTCTTGGCGGTCACGTAGATCGAGATGCCGTTGACGGTGGCGTAGAGCTGGCCGGCCAGGAACGCCTTGTTGTTGGAGCTATCGTTCCACGACGCGGTGCCCGGCACGAAATTGTCGTACAGGCCCTTGACGTATTCGAGCGCCTTGGCGGTCTCCGGCGAGTTGATGACGACCTTGTTGTCCTTGTCGATCAAATTGCCGCCGTGCGCCCACAGCGCCCAGTGCACCCAGCCATTGGCGTCGCCCGAGGCATGGCCGAGCGCCATGCCGCCCGGGGTGCCGTTCTTGTTCATGGCCTTGAAGAACTCGGACATTCCCGCGAGATCCTTCGGGAACTCCTTGAAGCCGGCCTTTTCAGCCGCCGAGACGCGGTAGTTGATGAGACCGCCGGTGGCCGCCACGGGAATGCCGATCCACTTGCCGTCGAGCATGCCATAGGCCTTGCCCGAGTCGGTCCAGCCGCCGCACTTCTTGCCGAGGTAATCGGCGACGTCGGTCATGTCGACGCACTTGTTGGAGAACAGGAAGGGCAGCGTGTAGAGGCCCCACACCATGTCGAGCCCCTGCCCCGTATTGGCCGCGACCGAGGCCTTGGGCTGGACGTCGTCATAGGATTCGTTGGAGACGTTGATGGTGACGTTGTTGGCCTTCTGGAAGGCGTCGACGATCTTCATGAAGGCCACGTCCTCGGCCTCGACGAAGCGCTTCCAGCGCATCATGTTGATCTTGGCGCCGGGCTCGGGCTTGAAGGGCGAGGTCTGCGCCCAGGCCTTGGCGTAGCCGAGCAGGTCCTCGGCCGACATGGTCGCGGCAGCCGCCAGCAAGGTCGCGCCGCCCTTGAGCAGAGACCGTCGATCGGTGGGGAAATAAGCCATCTGAAGTTTTCTCCCGTTGAGTATTTTGCTTGTTTTGTTTGTTCTGTCGTTGCGTCGAGCGGCCGGCTCAAATCCTCCGGCCGCTATCCTTGTCGAACAGATGCGCCGCCGACGCCCGCGGGCGCAAATGGATCTTCTCGCCGGGATTGACCTCGTGGCGATCGCGGAACACCGCGATGATGTCCTGGGTGCCGATCCGGGCGACGATCTGCGTCTCCGAACCGGTCGGCTCGACCACGACGACCTCGGCTTCGATGCCGTCGCTGGCGAGCTCGAGATGCTCGGGCCGCACGCCGTACACCACAGGACGACCGTCGGAGGCCGCCGGCGCGGCGAGGATCGGCAGCCTGGCGCCGTTCTCGGTCTCGACATAGACCGACCCATTGGACTTCAGGTGGCCGTTGAGGAAGTTCATCGCCGGCGAGCCGATGAATCCGGCCACGAACTGGTTGTCCGGCTTGTCGTACAGATCGAGCGGCGAGCCCATCTGCTCGACGATGCCGTCATGCATCACGACGATCTTGTCGGCCATCGTCATGGCCTCGATCTGGTCGTGGGTGACGTAGACGGTGGTGGTCTTGAGACGCTGATGCAGCTCCTTGATCTCGGTGCGCATCGCGACGCGCAGCTTGGCGTCGAGGTTCGACAACGGCTCGTCGAACAGGAACACCTGCGGATCGCGCACGATGGCGCGGCCCATTGCGACGCGCTGGCGCTGGCCACCGGAGAGCTGGCGCGGATAGCGGTCGAGCAGCGGCGTCAGCGCCAGGATCTCGGCGGCGCGCGCGACGCCCTTCTTGATGTTCTCCGGCCGTGCGCCGCGCAGCTTCAGCGAGAAGCCCATGTTGTCGGCGACCGTCATATGCGGATAGAGCGCGTAGTTCTGGAACACCATCGCGATGTCGCGCTCTTTCGGCTGCACGTTGTTGACGACGCGCTCGCCGATCGAGATGGTTCCGGCGGTGATGTTCTCGAGCCCTGCGAGCATGCGCAGCAGCGTCGACTTGCCGCAGCCGGACGGCCCGACCAGCACGACGAACTCGCCATCCTCGATCGGAATCGTCACGCCGTGCAGCACTTCGAATCCGCCGAATGATTTGCGCACGTCGCGAATTTGCACCGACGACATCAATTTCCTCCTCAAAGACCGACAGCATTGGCTGCTTGCCGGCGGCATTCTGACCGTTGTTCTCGGCCGTTTGATCAGGCCGCTTGTCGTTTTGTAGTCCTGGTCGTGCAGTCTTGTTCTTGGTGGTCTTGTTTTTGATGGTCTTGTTGGCTCTGGTCGTTCCGACCGGCTCCGAAACAGGGCCAGTGCGGCCGACATTGTCCGCAGTTCAGTTCGCTTCCGCAATGCCTCGCTTAGCAACCGCGTGATAGCGCTGTCAATATCGCTTGTGTACCAGACCGCCTATGCTATGAGCGAGGCATGGGACGGAAACGCATCGAGCCGGGCAAAGTCCGGCTGACCGAAGTTGCGGCACTGGCGGGCGTCAGCCCGATCACGGTGTCACGCTTCTTCCGTAATCCCGACACGGTCTCGGCCGGCCGCCGCACGAGGATCGAGAGTGCCGCCAAGGAGCTCGGCTATGTGCCGAACCTCGCCGCGCGCGCGCTCGCATCGCAGCGCACCGAAGTGATCGGCGTGCTGATACCGTCCCTCACCAACAACGTGTTCTCCGACGTGCTGCGGGGCATCTATGATGCGTTCGAAGGCAGCCGCTACAGCATCCAGCTCGCCAACACCCGCTACAGCGTGTTGCAGGAGGAGCGCCTGCTGCGGTTGTTCCTGATGCAGAAGCCGGCCGGCCTGATCGTGACCGGTCTCGACCAGACGGCGGAGAGCCGCTCGATCATCCAGGCAGCGGACTGTCCCGTCGTGCAGATCATGGAGCTCGGCGCCAACCCGATCGACATGATGATCGGATTTTCGCACGTCGATGCCTGTTTTGCAGCCATTTCACACCTTCTCGCGCAGGGCTGCCGTCGCATCGGCTTCATCGGCGCCCGCATGGACCCAAGGGTGCAGCGCAGGCTGCAGGGCTATCAGAACGCGATGAAGGAGGCCGGCTTGTTCGACCCGCGTCTCATCGTCACGGCGCCTGTTCCGACCTCGACCACAATGGGCGGCAGCCTGTTCTCCGATCTGCTGATGAAGGCGCCGGATCTCGACGCCGTGTTCTGCGCCAACGACGATCTCGCGCTCGGCGTGCTGTTCGAATGCCAGCGCCGGCACATTGCGGTACCCGAGCAGATCGCGATCGTCGGCTTCAACGACATGGAATTCATGGCCGCGGCGGTTCCGACGCTCACCAGCGTGCGTACCAATCGCTACGAGATGGGTCGGCGTGCGGCGACGATGATCATGGACGCCGTCGAAGGCCGTCCCGTGGCGCAGCGCGTCGTCGATCTCGGCTTCGAGGTGATCGAACGGCAGAGCTCGACCTTGCAGCGCGCCGCCGCAAGTCCGCAGCCCGCGTCGGGGCGCGCTTCCGGAACAAAATGGTAGCGCAACCAAAAGCCATGAACTAGAACCACTCGAACCAACGACGACTTGAACGAAAGACGTAGGCGATCTTCGACAGCGGGCCGATAGCGCGCAGACGACGGACCGGCCTCGCCACGTTTGCACTGCGGGAGAAAACACATGACGAACTCGAACGGGCATGCCGGCAACGGCGCTGACAAAAGCCGCAAGCTGCGCTCGCAGGCGTGGTTCAACGATCCGCACAATCCGGGCATGACCGCGCTCTATCTCGAGCGCTATCTGAATTACGGCCTGACCCGGGCTGAGCTGCAGTCGGGCAAGCCGATCATCGGCATTGCCCAGACCGGCAACGATCTCTCGCCCTGCAACCGCCACCACATCGAGCTGGCGCACCGCGTCCGCGAGGGCATCCGCGCCGCCGGCGGCATCGCGATGGAATTTCCGACCCATCCGATCCAGGAGACCGGCAAGCGCCCGACGGCCGCGCTCGACCGCAACCTCGCTTATCTCGGCCTGGTCGAAATCCTGTTCGGCTATCCGCTCGACGGCGTGGTGCTGACGACCGGCTGCGACAAGACGACGCCGGCCTGCCTGATGGCCGCGGCGACCGTGAACATCCCCGCCATCGTGCTGTCGGGCGGCCCGATGCTGAACGGCTGGCACGAGGGTCAGCGCACCGGCTCCGGCACCGTGGTGTGGAAGTCGCGCGAGCGGCTCGCCGCCGGCGAGATCGGCTATGAGGAGTTCATGGAGATCGTCGCCTCCTCGGCGCCGTCGGTTGGCCATTGCAACACCATGGGCACGGCATCGACGATGAATGCGCTGGCCGAGGCGCTCGGCATGTCCCTGCCCGGCTGCGCCGCGATCCCCGCGCCCTATCGCGAGCGCGGCCAGATCGCCTACGAGACCGGAACGCGCATCGTCGACATGGTGTGGGAAGACCTGAAGCCATCCGACATCCTGACACGCAAGGCGTTCGAGAACTGCATCGTCGCCAACTCCGCGATCGGCGGCTCGACCAACGCGCCGATCCATATCAACGCGCTGGCGCGCCATGTCGGCGTCGAGCTCGACATCGACGACTGGCAGAAGGTCGGCCACGACGTGCCGCTGCTCGTCAACATGCAGCCGGCCGGCTTCTATCTCGGCGAGGAATTCCATCGCGCCGGCGGCGTGCCGGCCGTGATCGGCGAGTTGATGCGGCACAAGCGCATCCACGAGGACGTCATCACCGTCAACGGCCGCAGCATGGGTGAGAATTGCCGCGAGGCAGCGAAGCCCGACGGCGACGTGATCTGGTCCTACGACAAGCCGCTGGTGAAGGATGCCGGCTTCCTGGTGCTGCGCGGCAACCTGTTCGATTCCGCGATCATGAAGACCAGCGTGATCTCCAAGGAGTTCCGCGACCGCTATCTCAGCAATCCGAAGGACCCGAACGCCTTCGAGGGCCGCGCCATCGTGTTCGAGGGGCCTGAGGACTATCACGACCGCATCGATGATGAGCGGCTTGCGATCGACGAGCACTGCGTGCTGTTCATCCGCGGCGCCGGTCCGATCGGCTATCCCGGCGGCGCCGAGGTCGTGAACATGCAGCCGCCGGCGGCGCTGATCAAGCGCGGCATCCTGTCCCTGCCCTGCATTGGCGACGGCCGGCAGTCCGGCACCTCGGGCTCACCGTCGATTCTCAATGCGTCGCCGGAGGCCGCCGCCGATGGCGGGCTCGCAATCCTCAAGACCGGCGATCGCGTGCGCATCGACCTCAACAAGGGCTCGGCCAATATCCTGATCTCGGACGAGGAGCTTGCGAAGCGGCGCGCCGAGCTGAAGGCCAAGGGCGGCTTCCCGCACCCCGCCAACCAGACGCCATGGCAGGAGCTCTATCGCAACACCGTCGGCCAGCAGGCCACCGGCGCCTGCATGGAGCTTGCCACGCGCTATCACAACATCGCCGGCACCGTGGGTGTGGCAAGGCATAATCACTAGACCCAACTGCCGTCATTCCGGGGCGCGCGAAGCGCGAGCCCGGAATCCATACTCCCGATCGTGGTTATGGATTCCGGGCCCATCGCTTCGCGATGTCCCGGAATGACGATAACTAAGAAGTCAATTCCCAAGGGAGACTCCATGTCCGACCGTCTCAAGGGCAAGCGCGCCTTCGTCACTGCCGCCGCTGCCGGCATCGGCCGCGCCTGTGCCATTGCCTTCGCGCGTCAAGGCGCCACCGTATTCGCCACCGACATCGATGAGAACGGCCTGAACACGCTGAAGAGCGAAGGCATTGCCGAGGTCGCGACGCTCGACGTGCGCAACACCGCGGCCGTGAACGCGATGGCCGAGCGGGTCGGCAAGGTCGAGATCCTGCTCAATGCCGCCGGCTTCGTGCATAACGGCACAATCCTCGACTGCTCCGACGACGACTGGGATTTCTCGTTCGATCTGAACGTCAAGTCGATGCATCGCACGATCCGCGCCTTCCTGCCGAAGATGCTCGATCAGGGCGGCGGCGCCATCGTCAACATCGCCTCCGCCGCGGGCGTGTTCAAGGCGGCACCGAACCGCTACGTCTACGGTGCGACCAAGGCAGCCGTGGCGGCGCTGACGCGCTCGGTCGCAGCCGATTTCGTCGGCAAGAAGATCCGCTGCAACTGCATCTGCCCGGGCACGATCGAAACGCCCTCGATGCTGGGACGCGCGGCCTCGGCCGGCCCGAACGGGCTGGAGATGTTCATCTCGCGCCAGCCGATGGGCCGGCTCGGCACGGCGGAGGAGATCGCCCATCTCGCGGTCTATCTTGCCAGCGACGAGAGCGCGTTCACGACCGGCGTCGCGCATACCATCGACGGCGGCTGGACGCTGTAGTTCTGCTCCGTCATTCCGGGGCAGCCCGCAGGGCTGAACCCGGAATCTCGAGATTCCGGGTTCGCGCTGCGCGCGCTCCGGAATGACGACAACAAAGATCGACCGGGGAAACATCATGAACCACATCGACCTTACCAACCGCTGCGCCGTGGTCACCGGCGGCGCGCAAGGTTTTGGCCGCGCCATCACCGAGCGCTTCAAGTCGTCGGGCGCGAAGGTTGCGATCTGGGATCACGACATCGCGCTGGCGGAGAAGACCGCGCAGGCGATCGGTCCGGAGGTGCTGGCGCTGCAGGTCGACGTCACCGACACCAAAGCGGTCGAAGGCGCCCGTGACGCGACGCTGGCCGCGTTCGGCAGCATCGACATCCTGGTCAACAATGCCGGCATCGCCGGCATCAACAAGACGGTGTGGGAGACCGATCTCGAGGAGTGGCGCAAGGTGCTGCGCATCAATCTCGACGGTCCCTTCATCTGCGCCAAGGCAATCGTGCCGGTGATGCTGAAGCAGGGCTATGGCCGCATCGTCAACATCGCCTCGATCGCCGGCAAGGAGGGCAACCCGAACGCTGCGCACTACTCGGCGTCCAAAGCCGGCCTGATCGCGCTGACAAAGTCGCTCGGCAAGGAGCTGGCGCAGCACAACATCACGGTCAATGCGGTGACGCCCGCCGCGGCGAAGACTGCCATCTTCGACCAGATGACGGAAGCGCACATCAACTTCATGCTGTCGAAGATCCCGAAAGGCCGCTTCGTGCTGGTGGAGGAGCTCGCCGCGCTGGTGTCGTGGCTCGCCTCGGAAGAGTGCTCGTTCTCGACCGGCGCCGTATTCGACATTTCCGGCGGCCGCGCGACTTATTAGTTTGGTACGTCCCTTGTGTAGGGTGGGCAAAGGCGCCGTCGCAGACGGCGACGTGCCCACCATCGGCTTTCGCCCATAAGGACGGTGGGCACAGCGCGCGGGAGATTTTGCGAGAACACAGGCATGACTGCCTCGCGCCTTTGCCCACCCTACACGTCTCGCTGACGACACGGATTTCTGACCCATGGAGCTTGCCTGATGACCCACCACGGCGGCTGCTTCTGCGGCGCGGTGCGCTTCCAATGCACCGGCGAGCCGATCAACGTACGCGTCTGCCACTGCCGCAACTGCCAGCGGGCGACGGGCGCGCCGTTCTTCGCCCGCGCGCTGTTCGCGCACGACGCGCTGACGATCACCGGCGAAACCGCGCGCTTCCCCTCCTCCGACGCGCTCGATCGCATGTTCTGCCCGCGCTGCGGCGTCAGGCTGTTCTCATGGCGCAGGACGCGCCCGGTTGTCGGCGTGGCCCTGGCCTGCTTCGACGACCGCAACGCCTTTGCCCCGACCGAGCACATCTGGGTCTCGGAAAAGATGGATTGGGTGCAGCTCAGCGACGGCCTGCCGCAATTTCCGGAGAATCCCGCGTAGCATCGGGGAACCATCGTGCCTATGTAAGGCGGTAACGCGTCCGGAACCCCGATCCTTGAACATCTCGCTCTACGGCATCTCCGTCTGGATCCTGCCGATCATCATCGCCATCACCTTTCATGAGGCTGCTCACGCCTTCGTCGCCTGGCGGTTCGGCGACGACACCGCGTTGCGACTCGGTCGCGTCAGCTTCAACCCGCTCAAGCACATCGATCCGTTCGGCACCGTCCTGCTGCCGGGCATGCTGCTGCTGTCCGGCTCGCCGTTCCTGTTCGGCTACGCCAAGCCGGTGCCGGTCGATTTTCGCAATCTGAAGCCGCTGCGCGCCGGCATGGTGATGGTGGCGCTGGCCGGACCGGCCACCAACATCGCGCTGGCGCTGGCGGCCGGACTGGCGTTCCACGCCCTGCCGCTGGTTCCACCGGAGGCGGCGCGGTGGGTGGCCAGCAATCTGTGGAATATTTTCTCGTTCAACATCCTGCTCGCCGTGTTCAACATGCTCCCGATACCGCCGCTCGATGGCGGCCGGGTCGCGGTGGGCGTGCTGCCGGCGGCGCTGGCGCGGCCGCTTGCCCGGCTCGAGCCGTATGGCATGCTGATTCTGATCGGATGTCTGATCCTCCTGCCGCTGGCGGGTTCCCAATTTGGTCTCAATCTTGATCTCGTGTCGGGGCTGCTCCGCGCCACGACCGATTCTCTGAAGCAGCTGCTTCTGCTATTGACGCGTAATGTCTAGATCTACCCGTCAGGGATGGTAACGAACGAGCCCCGAGGCACTCTTGGTCAAAGCCGCTGACATGATGATCGCACGCCGCGCCGACACCCGCGCCCGTGCCGATTTCGCGACCTGGAAGATGATCGCCAAGCTGAACGGCGCCTCCGGCCTGCCGCCGGCGGCGCAGGACTTCCTGGCAAGCTACAAGGCCCGCCTCGGCGACATGCCGGAGGACGAGGCGACCGAGGCCACCATCCGCGAGATGTACAAGGCCTATTATGCCGAGATGGGCGGCGGCGGCGCCCCGCCCGAGGTCAAGCCGGTCGCCGCCGAGCCGGTGACCGGCAATGTCACCGCCTTCCGCAAGCTGCCGCCGAAGAAGGCGGCGCAAAGCGGGACGACCGCTCCGCGCAAGCTGCCGGTTGCGCTGATCTTCGCCGCGCTCTGCGTGGTCTACGTCGGAGTCAGGCTGTATTGGCAGTGAGGTCAGCCGAACCCCACCCGCTCATTTCGGCGGGTTGAACTTGACCGGCAGGATGAAGGAGAACTCGTCGTCGGTGAGGCCCGCGGGAGGCTTTGGCACGGGATCCGAACGGCGGACCATGCTGAGGGCGGCCTGATCGAACTCCGGATCGCCGGACGTTTCCTTGACGTCCACCGAGACGACACGGCCGAGCCGATTGAGCACGAGCGCCAGCTTGAGCTGGGCAGCGGCCTTCTTTCCGGATGGATACTTTTTGTGCAGTTCGAAATAGGCGCTGATCTTGCGGCCCCAATTGGCCGTCAGCCTTTGCACGTCCTTGCCGATACCGGCATTCGGCGCTTTGGTCTTCTCGGCTTCAGGAACCTTCTCGTCCAGGGCCTTGCGCGCGCTGTCTTCGGAGGCTTCCTGCGCCTCCGACGCCTGTGTCTGGACCGTCGCGACCTTCTGCTCCTCGGTCGGCTTCTTCACGTCAGAGGTCGTGACCTCGCGGTCGGCCTCCTCGGTCGTGGTCGGCACATCCTTCTGCAGATCGGTCTGCTCGACCTCGGCCTTCTGCTCCTGCATCTGCGGAGCGGCGGTCTGCGCTACCGAGTCCTGTCCGACCGGAACCTCGTCGTCCTCGACCTTCGGCGAGCCCATATCGATGTCGATGACCTCGGCGCCCGCCGCGCCGAGGCCGCCGGCGTCCTCGTCGTCGTTCAGATGCGTCAGCGCCAGCGCGGCCCCGCCGACATGCAGGATCAGCGCGCCCATGATCGCCAGAAACCAGAGACGGCGCGAGGGGGAGTGCCCGATGTCGAGGTCGCTCATCACAAGCCGGCGCTCCTCACGGCTGCGCGGGCTGGGCCGGCGGCACCTGCACGGCCGCGGCAGGCGGCGCTTCCAGCGCCACCAGCTTGATCTTGGTGTAACCGCCGGCGCGCAGCAGTTCCAGGACGCCCATCAGCTCGCCATAGGGCACCAGCTTGTCAGCGCGCAGGAAGATCGGCCGGTCCTTCGGCTGATCGGTCATGGCATCGAGCTCGCGCACGAGATCGACGCGCTTGACCAGATTTTCCCCGATCGCCAGCGACAGGTCCGGCTTGATCGAGACATAGGTCGGCTTGTCCGGCTTCTTCTGCGGCGTGGCGCTCGAGGACGGCAGGTCGATCGGCAGGTCGACGGTCGAGAGCGGCGCGGCCACCATGAAGATGATCAGCAGCACCAGGATGACGTCGATGAACGGCGTCACGTTGATGTCGTGGGTCTCGTCGAAATCGTCGTCGAGATCGCCTTCGGAGAGCGAGGCGGCCATCCTCGGCTACTCCGCCGCCCGGACGTGAAGGCCGGTATGGCTGCGATCGAGATCGCGCGACAGCAATCGTCCGGTGGTGCCGGAGGCGCGGTTGACGAGCTCGAGATAGCCCTTCGTGACCCGCGAGAAGTGATTGTAGATGATCACGGCCGGAATCGCCGCGGCCAGACCGATCGCGGTCGCCAGCAGCGCTTCCGCGATGCCCGGCGCGACCACCGCGAGGTTGGTGGTCTGCGATCTGGAAATGCCGATGAAGCTGTTCATGATGCCCCAGACGGTACCGAACAGTCCGACGAAGGGCGAGATCGCGCCGACGGTGGCGAGCAGGCCCATGCCGGTGCGGACCCTGCGCGCTTCGGCGCGGACGATCTCGGTGAAGCTCGAGGCTGCGCGCTCCTTGATGCCCTCGTCACTGCCGAGCCCGGCCGACAGCCGCGCCTCGGTGACCGCAGCCTGCAGCAGCATTGCCGCGACGTTCTTGCCCTGTCCGAGCGCGAGCTGGGCCTCGGCCAGCGACTTGGCTCCGGTCAGCTTGCGCAGCGCGCCGACCAGCCGTCGGCGCAGGACGGAAAATTCGAGGCTCTTGGCGATCAGGATCGTCCAGCTTGCGACGGAGGCCAGCGCCAGCATGATCATGACCGCTTTGACGACGATGTCGGCCTTGAGAAACATGCCGAACGGCGACAGCTCGTCCAGCCCGGTGGTCACCGACTTGCCATTGCGGGTGCCGGTCTCGATGCCCACCGGGGCGGCAGCCGTTGGGGCGACCTGTCCCGACGCGGGAGGGGCCATCGTCTGGGCTGTGCCCGGCGCCGGCGCGGACAGATCGGTCGAGACCGCCGGGGCGGACCTGGCCGGCTCCTGCTGCGCATGTGCAGGTAGCCCCGCAGCAACAGACAGACATGACAGGACGATTGCAAACCTAACGAGGAACGATGTCATCATATCTCGGCCCATTAGACCTCGGCCCATTGCCGGATCAGATTGTGATAGATGCCGGTCAGCTTGACAGCATCGGGATCGTCCCTCCCGAGGCGGTCCGCCAAGCTCTGTATCGCCGTGTCCAGATCGAAGATCATGCTCCGGACGTGGGCATCCCGTATCATGCTCTGCATCCAGAAAAAAGAGGCGACCCGGGCGCCGCGCGTGACCGGCGTGACCATGTGAAGGCTCGATGACGGATACAGCACCGCGTGCCCCGCGGGCAACTTGACTTCGTGCGAGCCGTAGGTGTCCTCGATCACAAGCTCGCCACCGTCATAGCTGTCGGGCTCGGCCAGGAACAAGGTCATCGACAGATCGGTGCGGATGCGCAGGCCGGTCAGCGGATCGCCGCGCACGGCATTGTCGACATGGATGCCGAAATGGTCGCCGCGCGAGGCGGTGTAGCGGTTGAACAGAGGCGGAAAGATCTGCAGCGGGATCGCCGCCGACAGGAAGCGCGGATTCTTCGTCAGTGCCGTGATGATGCGCTTGCCCAGCACCCGCGCCGCCTCGCCGTCGGGCGGCAACTGCTCGTTGCGCTTGACCATGGCCGACTGCGCCCCGGCCGTCGAGCGGCCGTCCTCCCAATCCGCCTCATCCATGACGCGGCGGAAGTCGGCGACCTCGTCTTTCGACAGAACGTCCGGGATGCAGATCAGCATGATCAGAACTTCGCAGTGGTGACGATGTAAAAGGCGCGCCCCGGGGCCACGGCGACGAACGGCACCGCGCTCCGATACAGCGTGTCGTAGTACAGCTTGTTGGTCAGGTTCTGGGCATAGAGCTTCATGGTCCAGTTCGCGTCGAGCTTCTTCTCGACGAAGGCGTCGAAGCGCCAGTAGCTCGGCAGCTCGTTGCCGGTGTTGGCCGCGAAGGTGCCGCCATAGACCTTGGAGCGGTAGACCGCCTGCCCGCCGATCTCCCAGCCATTGTCGAGCTTGTACTTCGACAGCATGCTGAACGACTGATGCGCGATGTTGGCGAGCTGCAGGCCGATGTTGGAGGCGACGCCGCTCTGCGTGACCTTCGACTGCATCAGCACCAGGCCGCCGAAGATGCTCCAGCGATCGGTGAGCTTGCCTTCCGCCTCGATGTCGATGCCCTGGATGCGGTAGGCCGCGCCCGAGGTGAGCAGGCCGCCGACGGTCTCGCGGGCATTGTCCTTGGTGGTCTGGAACAGCGCGGCTGAGACCAGCAGATGGCGGTCGACCAGCTCCCATTTGGTGCCGAGCTCGGCCGCCTTGTTGCGCTCCGGTCCGAGCAGGACCGCGGTGTTGGCGGGCACGCCGCCGTAATCGGTGCCGGTGGCGTCGAGTTCGGAGCCGAACGGATTGGCCGAGGTCGCATAGGCCGCGTAGATGCTGCCGATCGGCATCGGCTTGTAGACCAGGCCGACATTGTAGTTGACCAGGTCGGCGTTCATCTTGAGGTATTTCGGCGAATTGGTCGACGAGCTCATGTTGTAGCCGTCATAGCGCACCCCACCGTTCAGGATGACCGTGTCCTGCCAGTTGGCCGTGTCCATGACGTAGACGCTGTTGGTGTTGACGCCGTAGCGCGTCGGGTTGCCGATCAGCGACGGCGTATTGCTGAATGGGATGTAGGTGTATTGCGGCGAGTACACGTTGACGCCGGTAACCGCGCCCGAGCTGGTCGAGCCGCCGCCGAACAATTCGGACGAGAGTCCGGTGTAGCGATCGATCGAGATGTTCTCGTTCGAGAACTCGGTGCCGAGCACCGCGGTGTGCTTGACGCCGCCGGTATCGAGCTTGAACGTCGCATCGTTCTGGTTGGCCCACACGTCCACCGTCTGGTAGCGGCTCTGTGCGCTCGCCGTCGTGGTCCAGAGCAGCGGATTCGGGCTGGTCGTGTTGGGGCCCTGCGGCAACGTGCCGATATAGTTGAGAAGCGAGTGCTCGCCGCGGAACTTGCTGCTGAGGGTGATCGCCTCGTTGACCTTGTACTCGGCTGCGGCAGTGCCGAAATCCTGCCGCGCGGTCTGGAAGTCGCGATTGAGGAAGCCATACCAAGTGCCGCGCGGAATGCCTGCCGAGGTCACGGGGACGTTGCCCTGCTTGTAGTAGGGCACGCCGAAATCCGGATAACCCGACAGATCGGTATGGACATAGTTCGTCGTGATCTTGAGATCGTCGATCGGCGTCCACTTGGTCGAGAGGAAGGCGCCCCAGCGGTCATCGGTGACGAAGTTGCGCCCCGCCACATTGGAGTCCTGGAACAGGCCGCCGGTGCGCACCGAGAAGGTCGGCGAGATCACCTGGTTCACGTCGAGCGTGACGCGCTTCTGCTGGTCGGTGCCGAACTCGGTATCCATCCGCTTGAAGTTCGTATCGCCAGCCTGCTTGGTGACGATGTTGATGGCACCGCCGGCGGTGCCGCGGCCGGCATAGGACGAGGCCGGACCGCGCAGGATCTCGATCTGCTCGGTGAAGAAGTTCTCGCGGATCGACACCGCGGGATCGCGGATGCCGTCGATGAAGACGTCGTTGCGGGCATCGAAGCCGCGAATGAAGAAGCGGTCGCCGAACGCATTGCCGCCCTCGCCCGAGCCGAGCGTGACGCCGGCGGTCGAACGGCCGATCTCCTTGAGCGCGGTGACGTGCTTGTCGGCAAGCACTTCCTTGCTCATCACGGTGATCGTCTTCGGCGTGTTCAGGAGCGGCTCGGGAAACTTGCCCGACGCCTGCACGCGGTTGACCTTGTAGGGCTCGGCTGCGTCCGCGTAGGGGTTGGCGTCCGGCGCGGACAGTCCGCCTGCGTTCGGGAACGCCACCGCGGCCTGCTGCGCCGCCTGCTGACGGGCCGCCGCGCGGCGCAGGGCATTGCGCGCGCGGACCTGCTCGGCGGTCGGCTTGGAGAACGTCGGCTTGGCCCGCGCGATCGGCGCATCGACGTTGACGGGCGGCAGGTCGGACGCCGGCTGCGCCTCGGCCGACGACATCGATGCCACCGCCATCAGCCCGGCCACCGCCGACACCTTGGTGACGGAGGGCCCCTCTCCGCGTCCGTCATTGAACCTCATCGCTGCGACCCCACGCAGCGAACGCGGTGCTATCACCTGTCCCATTTTATTTTCACGCGCCCCAGATCTTCATTCCACATCGCTTACGCGGATCATTCGCAGTGCGACGATGTGTCGTTGGTATCGGGCGCGTTTCAGGGGGTCAATTTGAGGAGCCCTAATTTGGCCTTGAATAGTTCCAGATCAAAACAATTCTAAAAACGCGCAACTAACAACATGCGGAACTTGAAATCGTTCTAAACAGCGCGATTTGACTCGCGCTGTCGTCGAATCAGCACTGCGCCGGGCGTAACCCCCGGCGCAGGTCAGTTCGACGAGCCAGCCGGCTCGTCGGGGCTCGGCGGCTTCATCAGCGAGAACAGCTCGTCCACTGTCTGCACCGCGATCTGGCGAACGCGATCGGAATCATCGATCCCCGCGATCCGCACGCCCTTGACGACGGCCCTGATCTCATCGCGAAAATCGGTCAGGAAGCGCAACGGATCGCGCTGCTCGTTGGCGACGCGTGCGATCAGGCCAGTGACCAGGATCTGGCACGCGAGCATCTTTCCATTCAGTTCTTCCATCGTGAGCTCCCCATTCGCTATCGTCGCACGGCGCATCGTCGGACGATGCAGCCTCGCTCCGGTTGAATCCTGCCGATGCCCGGCGGCGCCATGACGGCGGCCGGACTCATCGGCTTCTAATCAGCTCCCATCGGGCGCGACAAGACGGCGAGAATAGGTCGGAGGGCGGCGCTCGCACGAGAGACCCGCGCGGTCGGCGAATGGTCCGGCGCGATGCGCTGCCCGACGATGGCGGCAGAGGATCGCCGCAGACCGCCTTGCTCTCGCGCAGGCCACGCTGCGGCAACGGCAAGCTTCCCCGCCAGTTTTCGCACTCAAGATGTTTTATGATACGATGCAACTCAAGATGGGATCAGAACGGTCTGCGCCGCGGCTCGGCTATTTGAGCGCCACCTCGGCTTTCGGATCGGACAGCGTCTTGATCCGATCCTTCAGGTCCCTCAGCGTCGACAGGCTGGTGGCGACAGCTTCGTCCGGAATGTCGTGAAGAACATCGCCGGCGATCGCATCGCGCAGCTCGTCGAGATCATCGACGAGCTTTCGTCCCGCGGCGGTGAGATGGAGACGGTTCGCGCGGCGATCCCTCGGATCGTGCCGGCGCTCCAGCAGCCCCTGCTCCACCAGCCTGTCGAGCAGGCGCACCAGCGAAATCGGCTGCAGTTCCAGCACTTCTGCGAGATCGACCTGGGACATCCCCTCATGCGCGCGCAACCGAAACAACACCACCCATTGGGCGCGGGTCGTGCCGCGCTGTTTGGCACGATGATCAATATAGTTGCGCAGGATGCGCGAGCTTTCGACAAGCTGCGCAACGAGCTGACGTCTCATATCCAGCGACATGGCTGTGAACTCCCTTGCGATTCCCCGAAGCTTGCCGATTGTTTAGGTTTGTCCACGCGCTCGTGTGTTTACACATTAATTGCGTGCGTACTATATCTGGCATGCTGGGAATGGTTTTAAAGACCGGTTATCCTGTTCGTCTCAGCATGTGGGCCAGCATGAAGACATCACGAACCCTCGGTTGGATCCTGCTCGTCGCGGCTCTCGGCGGCGCCGGCTATTACGGCTGGCAGCGTCATCAGGGCGCCGAGGCAGCGAAGAAGACCGCTGAGCAGAAATCGGCCCGACCGCAGGCGGTTCGGGTCTCGACCGTGCCAGTCGAGAAGACGGACTTCCCGGTCTTCCTCACCGGCCTGGGGACCGTGCAAGGCTTCAACACCGTCCAGGTCCGCACCCGCGTCGACGGCCAGATCGACAAGATCGCCTTCACCGAAGGCCAGCTTGTGAAAGAGGGTGACCTGCTGGTCGAGATCGACCCGAGGCCGTTCCAGGCCGCGCTCGACCAGGCCAAGGCCAAGCGGGCGCAGGACGAGGCCAATCTCAACAACGCCAATCTCGATCTGCAGCGCACCACCAAGCTCGGCGAGTTCGCGACCCGGCAGCAGCAGGACACCCAGCGCGCCACCGTCGCACAGCTCACGGCACAGATCGCCGCCGACGACGCCGCGATCGCCAATGCTCAGACCCAGCTCAGCTACACCCAGGTCAAGGCGCCGATCTCCGGGGTCGCCGGCCTCCGCCAAGTCGACATCGGCAATATCGTCAACGCCTCGAGCCAGACCGGCATCGTCTCGATCGCGCAGATCGAGCCGATCGCGGTGATCTTCACCGCGCCGGAGGAGCAGTTGCCCTACATCAACGAGGCGCAGAAGACCGCTCCCTTGAAGGTGATCGCGTTCACCACCGACGGCAGGAAGCAGCTCGCCGAGGGCAAGCTGATGGTCGTGAACAACCAGGTCGACACGTCGAGTGGAACGATCCGGCTGAAGGCGGTGTTCGACAACAAGGACCATGCGCTGTGGCCCGGACAGTCGGTTTCGACGCGGCTCCTGGTGCGGACGCTGAAGGATGCCACGGTAGTTCCCGACGACGCCGTCCAGCATTCGACCAACGGGCTGTATTCCTACACGGTGAGCCCGGACAGCAAGGCCGAGCTGCGCAAGGTGAAGGTCGGCGTTTCGCTCGATGGCCGTACCGTCGTCGAAGAGGGGCTGACCCCCGGCCAGCAGGTGATCACCGGCGGTCAATTCAAAGTGCAGCCAGGCTCGATCGTGACCACCGCGGTGGCCAGCTCGGAGCCGGCGCCAGCGAAGGTCCGGCAGGAATGAACGGCGGCATCTCGGCACCCTTCATCAAATACCCCATCGGCACCTCGCTGCTGATGGCAGGTATCCTGTTCATCGGCCTCGTCGCCTACCCCCTGCTGCCGGTCGCACCGCTGCCGCAGGTCGACTTCCCGACCATCCAGGTGACCGCCAATCTGCCGGGCGCCAGCCCCGAGACCATGGCGACCTCGGTCGCCCAGCCGCTGGAGCGGCAATTCGCACAGATCCCCGGCATCGCCCAGATGACGTCGACCAGTTACCTGGGCACCGCATCGGTCACGATCCAGTTCGACCTGAACCGCAACATCGACGGCGCCGCCAACGACGTCCAGGGCGCCATCAACGCCGCCTCGGGCCAGTTGCCCAAGACCCTGCCGTCGCCGCCGACCTACCGCAAGGTCAACCCGGCGGACGCGCCGATCCTGATCTTGTCCGCCACGTCCGAGACGCTGCCGCTGACGACGGTCTCCGACTCCGTCGATGCGCAGCTCGCGCAGCAGATCAGCCAGATCTCGGGTGTTGCCCAGGTGATCATCGGCGGCCAGCAGAAGCCGTCGATCCGTATCCAGATCGACCCGGCCAAGCTGGTCGCCAAGGGCCTCTCGATGGAGGACGTGCGCAGCCAGATCGCGATCACCACGGTGGACAGCCCGAAGGGCAACATCGACGGCGAGCGTCGGGCCTACACCATCTACGCCAATGACCAGCTCACCGAGTCGAAGGACTGGAACGACGTCATCATCGCCTACCGCAATGGCGGTCCGTTGCGCGTCCGTGACATTGGCCGGGCGGTGACCGGGCCGGAGGACGCCAAGCAGGCCGCCTGGGCCAACGGCAAGCGCGGCGTGTTCCTGGTGGTCTTCAAGCAGCCTGGCGCCAACGTCATCGAAACCGTCGACAAGATCAAGGCGACGCTGCCGCGCCTGGTTGCGGCGATCCCGCCGGCCATCAAGGTCGAGCTGATGTCGGATCGCACGACGACCATCCGTGCCGCGGTCGAGGACGTCCAGTTCACGCTGCTCCTGACCATCTTTCTCGTGGTCATGGTCATCTTCATCTTCCTGCGCAGCTTCTGGGCCACGGTGATCCCGACGATCACCGTGCCGCTCGCCCTGCTCGGCGCCTGCGCGATGATGTGGGGGGTCGGCTATTCGCTGGACAACCTCTCGCTGATGGCGCTGACGATCGCGGTCGGCTTCGTCGTCGACGACGCCATCGTCATGCTCGAGAACATCTCTCGCTATGTCGAGGAAGGCGAGTCCCCGATGGCTGCCGCCTACAAGGGGGCCAAGGAGATCGGCTTCACCATTGTCTCGATCTCGATCTCGCTGGTCGCCGTGCTGATCCCGCTCCTGCTGATGGGCGGCATCATCGGGCGCCTGTTCCGCGAATTCGCGGTCGTGCTGGCGATGACGATCTTCGTCTCGATGTTCGTCTCGCTGACGTTGACGCCGATGATGGCCTCGCGTTTCCTGCGCGGCGGCCACCAGGCTCACGGCAAATTCTACCAATGGAGCGAGCGCGGCTTCGAGGCGCTGCTCAGGGCCTACGAGAAGGGATTGGACATCGCACTGCGTTGGCGCTTCGCCACGCTGATGGTGTTCTTCGCCTCGCTCGGCCTGTCGATCTACCTTTTCGTGCTGATCCCCAAAGGTTTCTTCCCGCAGCAGGACAACGGCCTGATCACCGCCGCGTCGGAGGCGTCGCAGGACATCTCCTTCAAGGCGATGCAGTCGCGCCAGGAAGCGCTGGCCAAGATCGTGCAGGATGATCCGGGCGTAGCCAGCGTCGCAATGGCGATCGGCGGCTCCGGCCGCGCCGGCAATACCGGCAATCTGTTCATCACTTTGAAGCCGCGTGACGAGCGTGATGCATCGGCGCAGCAGATCATCGCACGCCTGAGGCCGCAGCTCGAGAAGGTCGAGGGAGCCCGGCTCTACATGCAGGCCGCGCAGGACGTTCGCCTTGGCGGCCGGCCGTCCCGAACCCAGTTCGAGTTCACGCTGCAGGACTCCAATCTCGCCGAGCTCAACGAGTGGGCGCCGAAGATCCTGGAGAAGATGCGCTCGCTGCCGCAGCTGCGCGACGTCGCCACCGACCAGCAGGCCGACGGCACCACCGTGCAGCTCACGATCAACCGCGACACCGCCTCGCGGTACGGCATCTCGCCGCAGCTGATCGACGACACGCTGTATGACGCGTTCGGCCAGCGCCAGGTCGCGCAGTACTTCACCCAGCTCAACTCCTACCGCGTGATCCTGGAGATCCTGCCCGAGCTGCAGGGCAATATCGACACGCTCAACAAGCTCTACGTGAAATCGCCGACCACCGGCGACCAGGTGCCGCTCTCGACCTTCGCCAGCTGGACCAACGTGCCGGTGCGGCCGCTGTCGATCAGCCACCAGGGTCAGTTTCCGTCGATCACGATCAGCTTCAACCTCGCCCAGGGCGTCGCGCTCGGCCAGGCCACCGATGCGGTGCAGCGCGCGATGGTCGAGCTCGGCGCGCCGGCAACCTTGAACTCGAGCTTTCAGGGCACTGCGCAGGCGTTCCAACAGTCGCTGTCGACCGTGCCGCTCTTGATCCTCGCCGCCCTCGTCGTGGTCTATCTGATCCTCGGCATCCTCTACGAGAGCTACATCCACCCGATCACGATTCTCTCGACGCTGCCCTCGGCCGGCGTCGGCGCGCTCGCGATCCTGATGGCGTTCGGCTACGATTTCAGCCTGATTGCGCTGATCGGCGTCATTCTGCTGATCGGCATCGTGAAGAAGAACGGCATCATGATGGTCGACTTCGCCATCGCCGCCGAACGTGACCAGCATCTGCCGCCCGAGCAGTCGATCCGCCAGGCCGCCCTGCTGCGCTTCCGTCCGATCATGATGACGACGATGGCAGCCCTGCTCGGCGGCGTGCCCCTGATGCTCGGCAACGGCACCGGCTCGGAGATCCGCCAGCCGCTCGGCTATGCGATGGTCGGCGGCCTGATCGTCAGCCAGATGCTGACGCTGTTCACCACGCCGGTGGTCTATCTCTATCTCGACAAGGTCAACAACGCCTTCGCGCGCTGGGGCCGCACGCATATCGACCACGAGCCCGAGACCGCGGCCGCAGGTCCGGTCAAGGAAGCGGCGGAATAGTCCGCCGCTTGTCGTCGCCTACTGCCGCGCCATCTCGGCGTTGGCCACGCCCTCGCCGTCCAGACTCTGTTCGTCCTGCATCGTCACGGTCACGTGCGAGAGCCGTCCGGTGAACGCAAACGGCGCCGCATAGTCCGACACCGGGCTGCCGCGGTCATGGCCGATGTCGAGCCCCGACCAGGAGATCAGCGTGTGGAAGGCGAGCTGCGTCGTCAACGCGCCGGCCTCCTCGCCGTCGATCAGCAACGCGTACCGGCTCATGCCGGTGCGCGCGCCCTTGGCCGGCTCGGTCTGCCGCCTGAGACGTTCGACGCGGACACCCAGGCGATGCGATCCCGCCGGCACCGGGCGTGTCGAGCTGATGATCTCGTGCCGGCCGCCGATGTTGAGATCGTGGACGAGATGACCGTCCTTGACGTAGAGGCTGTAGCCCGACGTCGCATCGCCATGGGCGATGAGCACGCCGGATGCGCCCTCTGCATCGATCTCGACATGGGCCTCGATCAGATAGTCGCGGCTGCGCACGTCGGGCGCGACGTCGGTCGGCACATGGCCCATGCCGGCGTGGAACGTAAAGCGCGTGCGCGCGCCGTGGAAACGCGCCGCGTTCTCGGCAAAGCGCGGGCCGAAGCGATCGTCGAGCGGCAGCACCTGGTGCGCCTCCGCCTGCTCCCACCACAGCTTCACCAGCGCCGCGAGCCGCTCCGGCTCGGCGGCGGCGAGATCATGCGTCTCCGAGAAATCCTGCGTGAGATGAAACAGCTCCCATCTATCGTTGTCGAACGGCGTGCCCGACGGGTGAAAGGCCACCGCCTTCCAGCCGTCGTGCCAGAGGCCGCGATGGCCGAACATCTCGAAATATTGCGCGACCTGCTTCGACGGTGCCGCCGGATCGGTGATCGAGGCTGCGAAGCTCACGCCCTCGAGCGGCATCTGCGGCACACCCGCGATCGTGGCCGGCGCATCGATGCCGATCAGGTCGAGCAGGGTCGGCACGAGGTCGCACGCATGGACGAACTGGTGGCGGACTTCGCCGCGCGCCGCGATGCGCTGCGGCCAGGAGACGATGAAGGGATCGCGGATGCCCCCGCCATGGGTGTTCTGCTTGTAGCGGCGCAGCGGCGTGTTCGATGCCATCGCCCAGCCATGCGGGAAGTTCGAGTGCGTATCCGGCCCGCCGATGTCGTCGATCCGCGCGAGCTTCTCGGCGATCGGCTCCGGCTTGAAGTTGAACGGTCCCATCGCATTGACGAAGCCGAGCGGCCCGCCCTCCTGGCTGGCGCCATTGTCGGACATGACGATCACGAGCGTGTTGTCGCGCTGGCCGGTCTTGTCGAGAAAGGCGAGCAGCCGGGCCAGATGCTGGTCGGCATGATCGAGCATGCCGGCGAAGGCCGATTGCAGCCGGGTGAAGACGCGCCGCTCATCCTCGGAATGAGCCTCCCAGGGCTTCACGCCATCATTGCGCGGCGGCAGGTCCGTGCTCTCCGGCACCAGCCCCATCGCCTTCTGCCGCGCCAGCCGCTGCGCGCGCTCGGCGTCCCAGCCATGGGCGAAGACCGCGTCGTAGCTCTCGATGATGTCGTGCGGCGCCTGATGCGGCGCGTGGCAGGCGCCGAGCGCGAGCCAGGTCAGCCATGGCAGCTCGGGCCGGTCGGCCGTGTGGTCGGCGATGAAGCGGATCGCCTGATCGACCAGGTCGGCAGTCAGGTGATAGCCGTCGGCGTAGCTGCCGGGCGGGCTGACATGGGTGTTGTCGAGCACGAGCTCCGGCGCATATTGATCGGTCTCGGCGTCGAGAAAGCCATAGAAGCGGTCGAAGCCGCGCCCCAGCGGCCAGCCGTCGAACGGCCCGGTCGCGCCGCTCTCGGTCAAGGGCGTGACGTGCCATTTGCCGACCATGTAGTTGCGATAGGCATGGGCGCGCAGCATCTCGGCCAGCGTCCCCGCCTCGCGCGCGATCTTACCGCGATAGCCGGGATAGCCCGAGTCGAAATTGGCAAGGCAGCCGACGCCGACTGAATGATGGTTGCGGCCGGTGAGGAGTGCCGCCCGTGTGGTCGAGCACATCGCTGTGGTGTGGAAGCCCGAATAGCGCAGGCCCTGCGCGGCCAGCCCGTCGATCGCGGGGGTGCGGATCCGCGAGCCGTAGCAGCCGAAATCGGAGAAGCCGACATCGTCGAACAGCACCACCAGGATGTTGGGCGCGCCCTTCGGCGGCTGCTGCGGCGCCGGCCACCAGGGTCTGGAGCCTGCGATGGTCCTGCCGATCGTACCGCCGAATGCGGGCTCGCTCATGCCTCGTCCTCCCTCTCGCTCGCGTCCCGGCTTCGCCTGGCAGCCCGTACGCGTTGTATCGTTGTGATTTCTCTGGGATCCGCGACGTCCCGGGGGCCGGGTGGCACGGCCGGGCTTGCCTCGGATCATAATCATAATTATCATTATTATTCCAGATGGAGCCAGCGACATGTCCCAGCGGATCGCGCCGGAGCACCTGCCCGGCGTAACCCCGTCGCGGCAGCAGCGCAGCCGCGAGACGACGCTTGCCCTGCTGACGGCCGGCGCGGAGCTGCTGCGCACGCGCAGCCTCGCGGAGCTGTCGATCAGCGACCTCTGTGCGCATATCGGAGCAACGGTCGGCGCCTTCTACAGCCGGTTCGACAGCAAGGAGGCCTTCTTCAACGCCCTGCTCGCGCTCACCCTGGCGGACGGTCGGAAACAGCTCTCGAGACTCCCGCCGCCCGATCCCGTCCGCGCGGGCGACCTGCAATGCCAACTGCTGGTGCGCGGCACCGTGCTGTGGATGCGCCGTCACAAGGGCGTGCTGCGCGCCGCGCTCGTGCGCAGCGAGCCCGGACCGAACCACTGGAGCGGCTTCAAGGAGCTGGCACAGGCACTGTCGGAGCGTGCGGCGCTGCTCCTGCTGCCTGCGGGCCGGCGCGCCGGCGCGGCCTCGCGCACGCGGTCGCGAACAGCGGAGGCGCGAAAGACGGTCGCGTTCGGCGTCCAGGTCGTGCTCGGCACCCTGGTGAACGCCATCCTCAACGATCCCGGCCCGCTGTCGATCGACGATGACGAGATCGCGGAACGGCTCGGCGCCTGCCTGGTCCTGCTGCTGCGCGCCGGCCCGGACGGCGCACCGCGAAAGCCGCAGGCCGCGAGAGGCGAGCGCTAGACCCGGCCGGCCCGTGGTGCGGCGGGCGGCAGGGCACGTTGGAAATCCGTCATCCAGCGGCTTGCCAAAGCCTGATACATGCGGGTAGAAGGACCCGTCGCCGCCGCCCGAGCTTTGCCGGCCGGCGCGCAAAACGGTGCCAGACAGTCCGGCAATCGCTTGAAACTGCACGGCATTCCGTTGGGGAATGGTGTAACGGTAGCACAACAGACTCTGACTCTGTTTGTCTTGGTTCGAATCCAGGTTCCCCAGCCAGCTTGATCATTGCCACGACGGCCTGAAGCACGACGGCCCCATCCTTCTAGTCTGAGAAGCCCCCGGGCCGGTTGCCCTAGGCGCAAGATCGCTTCCCCAGGCGCGGACACATTGCGGCGTCCGCCACCCCTTCGGCACGCGGTCCCGCGCGTTAACGTCTGCTCATTGCGAATCGGCGAGAACGGAACAACCATTGCGAGCAATGGACCGGTTCCGTGGAGGAAAACACTTGCAAAGCAGCGTCGGCTCCCGCGCCTTCCAGAACGCAAGGCTGCAAAAGCGGGCCAAGAAACAGGCGGACGTGCTGTTGCCGGCGGCGGTCAAAGCCTACCGCGAAGGCCACCATCCGGAGGCTCAGGCCCTGTGCCAGCAGATCCTGCAGGACCTGCCGCACCATTTCGGCGCCCTGCATCTGCTCGGCGTCTCCGAACGGGACTGCGGCCGTTTCGACCAGGCCGTGCTCGTCCTGGCACGCGCGATCGAGGTCGACCCGCGCTCGGCCGACGCCCAGTCCGATCTCGGTCTGTCGCTGTTCCGGCTCGGCCGCTACGACGAGGCTCGCACCTGCTACGAACGCGCCATTGGACTCCAGCCGAACTTCCCGACCGCGCTCACCAATCTCGGCAACGCGCTGATGAGCCTGTCGCGTTTCGAGGAGGCGATCACTGCGCATGACCGCGCCATCGCGCTGAAGCCCGGCTATGGCGACGCCCACGCCAATCGCGGGATGGCGCTGCTGCTCACGGGCCGGTACGAAGACGCCGGCCAGAGCTTCGATCGCGCGCTCGCGCTGCAGCCGCGGCTGCTGACGGCCCTGTTCGGCAAGGGCCTGGTCAGCATGAACCTGCGCAACTTCGATGCTGCAGTGGCCGCGCTGACGTCGGCACTGGCCATCAATCCGACTGCGGCCCCCGCCCTCGCCCAGCGCGGACGAGCCTATCAGGAGCAGGGCAAGTTCGACGAGGCGGAAGCCGATTTTGACGCGGCATTGGCCCTCGAACCGCTGCTGGAAGACGCCCTGCGCGGCAAGGCCACGGTTTCGCTCGTCCGCGGCAACATCGCCCTGGCGACCTCGCTCATCGACAAGATGCTGGCGCAGAACCCGAAGCAGGAAAGCGCCTGGACCCTGCTCGGGGTCTGCTCCGCGATGCAAGGCGACATCGCCACGGCGATTGCGGATTACGACCGCGCGCTCGCGATCAACCCGGACTACGAGGACGCGATCACCAAGAAGATCTTCGCGCTGGATTTCCTGCCCGACATCGGACTCGAACATCTCCAGGCAGAACGGAGATACTGGTGGGAGGCGATCGGCTCGCGATTGCCGCGTCTGCCGCTCGGCGAGCGGAATCTGGATCCGGACCGGCGCCTTGTCGTCGGCTACGTGTCGTCCGATTTCCGCGAGCATTCGGCGGCGCTTGGCTTCCTGCCGATCCTTCGCCATCACGATCGCGCCAGGTTCGAAATCGTTGCCTATTCGTGTTCACCGACGAGGGACGTCAAGACGGAGCTGTGCCGTTCGCTGGTCGATCGCTGGGTCGAGGCCTGGCAGTTGACCGACGACAAGCTCGCCGAGCAGATCCGGGCCGACCAGATCGACATCCTCGTCGACCTCTCGGGACATTCCGCCGGCCACCGGCTCACGCTGTTTGCGCGCAAGCCTGCCCCGATCCAGGTCTCGGCCATCGGCAGCGTCACCGGCACCGGACTGCCCGTGATGGACTACCTGCTGGCCGATGCGGTGACGATTCCGGCCGCGGTCCGGCATCTGTTTGCCGAAAAGATCTACGATCTGCCGTCGCTGATCACGATCGAACCGCCGCCTCCAATTCCGCCGTCGCCGCTGCCGATGCTTCGCAACGGCCACGTCACCTTCGGCTCGTTCAATCGCGCCGACAAGTTTTCGGAGCCGACTCTGGCTCTATGGTCGAAGCTGATGGCTGCGACGCCGGGCTCGATGATCGTCGTCAAGAACCATGCGATGAACGATCCCCTGCTGCGCGACGGCTTGATCGCCCGCTTCGTCGCCCACGGCATCGCCGCGGAACGCGTCCGTTGCGTCGGAAAGACGTCGCGCGAGGAGCATCTTGCGACGTTCGCCGATATCGACATCGCACTCGATCCGTTCCCGCAAAATGGCGGCATCTCGACGTGGGAGGCACTGCAGATGGGCGTGCCTGTCGTCACCAAGCTCGGCAGCACCCCCTCGGCACGGGCGGGCGGCGCGATCGTCAAAGCAGTCGGCCTCGACGCGTGGGTCGCCGATGACGACGAAGGCTATCTCGCGACAGCGCTGAAATTCTGCTCGCGGCCCGGCGAGCTTGCCGCGCTCCGTGCCGAGCTGCCCGCCAGGGTGTTGAATTCAGCCGCCGGAAACGGCGCGCTCTACACGCAGCATGTGGAACAAGGATACCGGACGTTCTGGCGTGACTATTGCGCACGAGCGACGACCGGCTAGCGCTTGAATCAGATCTCGTCCGGCCGGCACAGCGTCGCGCCCGTGCGCCGTTCGACCCATGCCAACGCTTGCGGTGCATCGACGACGCAGTCCGGCCGATCCATCGTCGGCTCGCCGGGACGATCCTGCCAGCGTGCGCCCGATCACGGAATTAACCCGTCATTCACCACGATCCTCATCCGGCCGGAACGATGCAATTTGCTTCAAATTGTCTGGCCAGGGAGACGGGACATGACCAAGCTGATGGACCTCGACGATCAGATCGAGCGGGCCGAGCGGCTCGAGCGGAGCATCACCGACGCGCTGACGATCGAGCGGCTGCGCCAATTCGCGGCCGAGTGCCGGCGCGAGCGCGAGCGGCTGTCGCAGCACCAGCAGCGCGCGGCCTGAGCAGGCGCGACGACCTGCAACGCAGCCGTGGTCAACGGGCTGCCCGCTACGGAGCTCGGCGAGCGCACGCTGTCACGAGCAGGTCGTCACCATGTTGGTGCAGAGCTGCCGGGTCCAGCCGATGCCCTTCTTGACGCGGATCTTGGCGAAGTCGCCGAAGCAGCCGAGCAGCTCGACCGCCTGGTCACCGCTCGCATGCGGGTCGAGCTTCGCGCTCGACGTGGCGTGATCGCGGTAGATCGCCGCGCCGTTCTGCAGGCCGCCGGCGCCGACGATGCTCCGATGCAGGAAGCCCCTGCCCTGAAAGATCACGGTCTCCCTGCCCTGATCGACGTCGTTCAGCATGGCCCGGTCGATCTCGAACCAGTCGCCCTGCTGCGCGACGAGATGCACGACGATCCAGCCGTCGCTGGTCGGATTTTTCAGGACCTTGACGATGCTGCCGCCAGGCTCGGCACGGACATTGGCGCCATTCGGATCGCGGTCGGTGACGTCGGCCTCGACGTTGCAGGCTTCGCGATGCGGCGCCTGCGCAGTGGCAATGCCCGGCGCGATGAGCATTGCGGTCAGCAACAGAATTCTCGTCAGCATTGAACGGTCACCGGCCTCCGATCCGTCCCGCATTGGTCGCGCGGCCGACGCCGCGGTTCAACACCGAGCATTCAACACCGAGCAGATGGCGGCGACCAGCCGAACTCACGGCGACCGCCGTCAGGTCAATCCCGAGGACATCATCGAGATGCTCAGGCATGCGGAGGTCTGGTGAGAGGCGCTACAGCCGACCGCCCGCGAGTGCGGCGGCGCGCGGCCGGCCGACGTCGTCCAGCGCCTGCGGCATCGGCGAGACCGGAAACACCGCGTTGATCTGGCCCGTCCCCGATGACGGGAAGAACGGCGTCACCACCTCGACGCCGCGGTCGTAGTGGTTCCAGCCAAGCGCGCCCAGCAGCATGGCCGTATCGTGCATGAAGCCCTCGCCATGGCCCTTGCTGGCATATTCCGGCAGCATGTCGCAGAAATCCGGCCACTCGCCGTGCTCCCACATCTGGATCACCTCGTGGTCGAGCCGCTCCAGGAACGGGCTGAACATCCGGTCGCGATACTCGTCGGCGGTGCCGTTCTGGGCAAAGCGATGGCTCAGCGAGCCCGAGGCGAAGAAGGCCACCGTGCCGTCGTAATGATCCTCGACCGCGCGGCGGAACGCCCAGCCGAGCTTGGCGCTGTCGGCGAGATAATGCGAGGTGCACAGCGCCGAGACGGAGACGACCTTGAAGTGGCGGTCGGGGTTCATGTAGCGCATCGGCACCAAGGTGCCGTATTCCAGCGCCAGCGACGTCGCATCGTGGGCCATGGTGGCAACGCCATGGGCGTTGGCGCCCTCGGCGAGGATGTGGCCCAGCTCCGGGTTGCCGTCGTATTCATAGGTCATGTTGGCGATGAAGTGCGGCAGCTCGTTCGAGGTGTAGAGCCCCTCGAAATGCGGCGCGCAATTGATGTGGTAGCCGGCATTGACCAGCCAATGGGTGTCGAACACGACGATGGTGTCGACGCCGGCCTCGCGGCAGCGCCGGCCGATCTCGATATGACCGTCGATCGCCGACTGTCGCTTGCCCTTGGCCGGACCATCCAGCTCGCTGAGATACATCGACGGCACGTGCGTGATCTTGGCCGCCAGTGCGAGCTTGCCCATCCTCTCGTCTCCCTTCCGGTCGTTCCCCCAGCCGGCATCGCCGACCGTTTGCTTGGAAGGCAGATTACCCCTGCAGCTCCGCGAAAAAAAGGGCCGCACGCGCGGCCCTTCCTTGGCGTCCGATCCATCGTCTGTCCCATGATCATGGGACGGAAAGCCACGAGATGCGGTCACGCCGCCTTGATGTCGATGGTCTTGGCGGCCTTCTGTACCTCGGGCTTCTTCGGCAGGGTGACCTTGAGCACGCCCTGCTTGAACACGGCCTCGATCTTGTCGGTGTCGACGCCGTCGGGGATCTGGAAGGAGCGTTCGAACGAGCCGAAGCTGCGCTCACGGACGTAATAGTCCTTCTTCTTCTCCTCCTTGTCCTCCTGCTTCTCGCCCTTGATCGAGAGCACGCCGCTCGCAACCTTCACCTCGACGTTCTTCTCGTCGAGGCCGGGCAGCTCAGCCGTGACCTCATAGGCATTGTCGTGCTCGGCGACGTCGACCGCCGGCGCCACGGCAAAGGACCGTGCGCGGGCCAGGCCCGGCAGTTGGTCGAACAGCGACGGCGTGCGCCAGATCCCGCCATGGAAGTCCTCGAACACGCGATCGATCTCGCGGCGCAGGTTCTCGAACGGCCGCCACCCCTGCATGGATGGCGCACCTGCCTTCTCGGTGTTGACGGGCAGCTTGGTAGGTTCAGCCATAACATCATCCTCCTGCTTCACGCGAGGATCGGGTCCGCAACGGCATGGGCGCGACCGATTTCGTTGATCGGCCGGCATCCGCTCCCTCGCGCTTGACGGGAAAAATATAGCCGGCACGCCCGGGTTCCAGATTGATTGCGATCAAATCGCTGAGCGGCTGGAGGTTCGGATCGGCGCGGCAGCCCCTCCAGGTTTCTTTCGGCGCCGGGGCCTCCACAGCCGAAGAGCCGTTCAGGAAGAGCCTTGGAGATGGTGAACCGGACGTTAACCCGAACGGTTCGCGCGACGCTTGAGGAAAGGATGGAGAAATCCTTACAGTGCAAGGCCTTAGGTCCCATTGAGGAGGTGCGATCGCAACGCCCCGCGCGACCCTCCGACCACCGGGCTGGGCGGGCGGCGCAGTCACAAACGTTGCCCGCTTAACAAATTTTCCAGTCCCAGCAGAGAAGGTGTCAATTCAACAATTCACCACAGGTTTCATGACCGTGACATCCTTCGGACGCGTGATCTCGGTGCGGGGCTCCCAGGCCCGCGTCGGCATTCTGTCGACACAGCAGATGAACGTCTCCGATATCCGCGCGACAGTCGGCCGTTTCATCAGCATTCGCTGCCCGAGCGCCACGATCATTGCGATCATCACCGAGGTGACCAGCGAGGACCTCTCGCGTGCCAACGAATACGTCGCGACGGCTTCGGTAGACCTGCTCGGCGAGATTCTCGGACCGGCCGAGCGGCCCAAGTTCCAGCGCGGCGTCACCCACTACCCGACCATCGGCGACGCCGTCGACATGATCACGAGCGAGGAGCTCCGCACGATCTACACGCCGACCGCCGGTGACCACATCGACATCGGCGCGCTGCAGCAGGACACCTCCGTGCGCGCCTGTGTCAATGTCGAGGAAATGCTATCGAAGCACTTCGCCGTGCTCGGTTCGACCGGCGTCGGCAAATCGACCGGCGTGTCGTTGCTGCTCAACGAGATCCTGAAGGCGCGGCCGAACCTGCGCATCTTCCTGCTCGACGTCCACAACGAATATGGCCGCTGCTTTGGTGAAAAGGCGCTGGTGCTGAACCCGCGCAACCTGAAGCTGCCGTTTTGGCTGTTCAATTTCGAGGAGATCGTCGACGTCCTGTTCGGCGGCCGACCGGGCGTGCCGGAAGAGCTCGACATCCTGGCCGAAGTGATCCCGCTGGCGAAGGGCATCTACACCCAATACCAGAACACGGACCGCATCGGGCTCAAGCGCATCGACCCGAAGACCGTCGGCTACACCGTCGATACGCCGGTGCCCTACCGCCTCGTCGACCTGATCAACCTGATCGACGAGCGCATGGGCAAGCTCGAGAACCGCTCCTCGCGCATCATCTATCACAAGCTGATCTCGCGGATCGAGACGGTACGCAACGACCCGCGCTACGCCTTCATGTTCGACAACGCCAATGTCGGCGGCGACACCATGGCCGAGGTCATCAGCCACCTGTTCCGCCTGCCGGCCAACGGCCGGCCGATGACGGTCATGCAGCTCGCCGGCTTCCCGGCCGAGGTGGTCGATTCCGTGGTCTCGGTCGTGTGCCGCATGGCGTTCGATTTCGGCCTGTGGAGCGACGGCGTCTCGCCGCTGCTGTTCGTCTGCGAGGAAGCGCACCGTTACGCCTCGGCCGACCGCTCGATCGGCTTCGGCCCGACCCGCAAGGCGATCTCGCGCATCGCCAAGGAAGGCCGGAAATACGGCGTCTATCTCGGCCTGATCACCCAGCGGCCGGCCGAGCTCGACGCCACCATCATCTCCCAGTGCAACACGCTGTTCACGATGCGGCTCGCCAACGAGCGCGACCAGTCGCTGCTGCGTTCGGCGGTGTCGGATGCCGCCGCCAACCTGCTCTCCTTCGTTCCCTCGCTCGGCACCCGCGAGGTGCTGGCGTTCGGCGAAGGCGTCGCGCTGCCGACCCGGCTGCGCTTCAAGGAGGTGCCGCTGCATCAATTGCCGCGCAGCGAGGCGACGATCGCCACCGTCCGCTCGGTCAATGCCGGACACGACATGCATTTCGTCAGTGCCGTGCTGGAGCGCTGGCGCGGAGCGACCTCGAGCCGGGACGCGTCGAGCGGCGACAGCGGCGCCGGCAACCTCGGAGACCGCAGCAGCCTGTCCGCCTCGCTGGACGCGCCAATGCTGCAGCCGTCGATGGGTCTCGACCCGGACCGCTTCTCCCTGCTGAAGAAGCCGCTGCGCTAAAGCCGGCGGCGGCCCCTCTCTAATCCCGATCGACGACGGCTGCCGAGGAGGCGTTGCGCGCACTCCGCCACTGGCGGGTGATGGACCGAGCTGGACCGTTGCGCCTGCGCCGCGATCGACTAAGGTTCGCCCCCTGCCACGCATGCCGGACCCGTTGCCATGACCCAGCCCGCCATCAGCCGCTTCCCCGTCCCCGCAATCGATGCGCTGCCGGACGACATCCGCAGCCGGCTGCTCGGCGTGCAGGAGAAGAGCGGCTTCGTGCCCAACGTGTTCCTGACACTTGCGCACCGGCCGGACGAGTTCCGCGCGTTCTTTGCGTATCACGACGCGCTGATGGAGAAGGACGGCGGGCTGACCAAGGCCGAGCGCGAGATGATCGTGGTCGCGACCTCGAGCGCCAACCAGTGCCAATATTGCGTGATCGCGCACGGCGCGATCCTGCGCATCCGCGCCAAGAATCCCCTGATCGCCGACCAGATCGCGATCAACTACCGCAAGGCCGACATCACGCCACGGCAGCGGGCGATGCTCGATTTCGCGATGAAGGTGGCGCTCGAGGCGCAAACGGTCGGGGATGCCGATTTCAAGGCGCTGGCCGGCCACGGCTTCGGCGACGACGACATCTGGGACATCGCCGCGATCGCGGCGTTCTTCGCGCTGTCGAACCGGATCGCGAATGTCACGGGCATGCGGCCCAACGACGAGTTCTACCTGATGGGGCGGCTGCCGAAGACCAAGTGAGACGATCAGTCGTCCGACGCCGGCCCGCACCAGCCGGGCAGATACACCGCGTCGTGGCTCTTTGCGGCCGCCAGCGCGTGCTCCATGGCAGCGGCGAAATGAGTCTCGACCGTCTTGCGCTTGACCTTGCGGCGCAGGAAGTCGGCCCATAGGAACTCGCTGAACGGCGTCGTGTCCTTGGCAAAGCCGCCGGCGCGGCGCAGCTCGCCGGCCAGGCTGCGGAACGGATCGTCCTTCAGATTCGCGACGGACTTCGGCAGGTCCTTGAAATGCCGCCGCTCGCCCTTGGCGTCGTAAGGATAGACCCAGCGCTTGTTGTCCATCACGCCCCAGAACGCCTCGCGATCAACCATCGAGAGGTCGCCGATCACCGTGACCAGCACGTCCTTGACGCCCTCGTCATGGAGCGCGCGGGCGAGGTGATGGTGGTCGACGACGTAGTGCCGCTCATCGGGACCAAGCACCACCGGGATCATGTGCTTGCCGAGCAGCTCGGCCTGCTTCTTCTTCGACTTGTGCTCGCGCCAGCGCTCGCGTTTCTCCTTCACCTCGCGCATGCCCACGGTCATCTGCGTCGGGCGCAGCGACAGGATCGGCACGGGATGAAGCAGCGGCTCGCGGGTATTGGCCATGGCTGGGCTCCGGGGGATGATCAGCATTATGCCACGCCTGCCGAGCCGTTCCAGCGCATCTGCCCGTAGCTGCGACGCCGTTCGGACCGGCCGCGGCAGGTTCCAATCACCCGCGGAGCGGCCGCCGCTTGGATGCATCCGAGGAGCGAGATGTTTTGCTGATGCAGCTCAATTATGGCAAAGTTTCTTTGTGAGAGGTTGGGCCCGCGTGCTAGAAAGGACCATCGGAGTCGAGGCATGAAGTCCCAGCGCCCCATTGCAGCGGAGGAGGAGCATCGCGTGGTGCCGTTCCGGCCGCGCAGCAGTCCGGTGCGGCGCGTCACCGAGGGCGGCAGTCCGCCGATTCAGCTGCATCGGGGCGAGCGGCCGACACTCGATCTCTCCCGGTATGAGCAGCCCCGCGAGGAGCCCGATGACTTCCGTCACCGCATCCTGGCCAACATCGCCGCCATCGCCTTCACGGTCGCGTTGACCGCGATCGGCATCTGGCTGGCGATGAGCATTGCCGACCTGCGCAAGACCCAGGACTGCCTGCTGACCGGACGGCGCGACTGCGCCCGCATCATCACCGAGACCTACACGCCCTGATCCCCCTGCTGGACGCGGCTGCCGCGGCCGACGAGGCATCACAATCCCGCCACAACCGCCGTGTCCGGCTCCATTGAACTCACCGCGTCGCTCCGATATACGGGCACACGACTCCCGGGCGACGGGGGTAGAAGGGCTCGCATCAGACGGCCCCGGGGGCGCGGTGTCCTCCCGTCGCCACCTACCGGATTAGCTCCAAAATATCAAAGGCTTAGTGATGTCCTCAACATTCGATCAGGTCGCCACGATCATCGCTGAAACCTGCGACATCCCGCGCGACACGATCACGCCGGATAGCCATGCCATCGACGATCTGGGCATCGACAGCCTCGATTTCCTCGACATCGCATTTGCGATCGACAAGGCCTTCGGGATCAAGCTGCCGCTCGAGAAGTGGACGCAGGAAGTCAACGACGGCAAAGCCAGCACCGAGCAGTATTTCGTGCTGAAGAACCTGTGCGCCCGCATCGACGAGCTGGTCGCCGCCAAGGGCGCGTGAGCGCCCGCCATGCAGATCGAATACTTCCTGCTCATCGACCGCATTCTCGATCTCCGGCTGGACGAGAAGACCATCACCGTCGAAGCCAAGGTCCCCACCGAAAGCACGATCTTCGAAGGACATTTCCCGGGCTATCCGATCATGCCCGGCGTTCTCCTGATCGAATCGATGGCGCAGACATCGGGCTGGCTGCTGCTCGCGCTGATGAAGTTCGAGCGGATGCCGTTCCTTGCCGCAGTCAAGGAGGCCAAGATGCGCGGCTTCGTATCGCCGGGCGAGGTGCTGACCGTCGAGGCCAACGTGCTGCACGAGGGCTCCGGTTACGCCATGACCGAAGCGCGCGTGAAGGTCGGCGGCAAACTGCGTTCGAATGCGACCATCACTTTCAGTCACGTCCCCTTCCCCAATCCGGAGCTGCGCGGACACATGGACGCCGTCGCCGAGCGCGTCGGCTTTCCGCAACAGGTCCTGCAGCGATGAGTGAGACGACAACCGTGACCTCCGAACCCGTCGAAGTCTGGATCACCGGTATCGGTCTTGCGACCTCGCTTGGCGAGGGACTCGACGCGAACTGGGACGCCCTCAACTCCGGCCAGATCAACGTCGATGAGCAGGGTTTCGCGCCCTACATCGTGCATCCCTGGGCCAAGGTGAATCTGGAAGCGCAGATCCCGAAGAAGGAGCAGCGCCAGATGGAGGCGTGGCAGCGCATCGGCACCTATGCCGCCGGGCTTGCGCTGGATTCCGCCGGCCTCAAGGGCAACAAGGACATCCTGTCGCGGATGGACATGATCGTGGCCGCGGGCGGCGGTGAGCGCGACATCTCCGTCGACACCGCGATCCTCAACGCGGAAGCCCAGGGCAATTGCACGCCCGGCTTCCTGAACGATCGGCTGATGAGCGACCTGCGCCCGACCCTGTTCCTGGCGCAGTTGTCCAACCTGCTCGCCGGCAACATCGCGATCTCGCACGGCGTCTGCGGCACCTCGCGCACCTTCATGGGCGAGGAGGTTGCGGGCGTCGACGCGTTCAAGATCGCTTTGGCCCGCATCGCCGGCGGCCAGAGCGACATCGCGCTGGTCGGCGGCTCGCACAATGGCGAGCGCAAGGATCTGCTCGTGCTGTACGAGTTCGGCGACTACAATCTGAAGAACGAATTCAAGCCGGTCTGGTCCCGCAAGGACCATCCGGGCTTCGCGCTCGGATCGGCCGGCGCGTTCCTGGTGCTGGAATCCAGGCCGCATGCCGAGGCCCGCGGCGCCAAGCCGCTGGCCCGGCTCAGCAAGGTCGTCGCCGACCGCGCCCGCCGCAAGGAGGCAGGCGCGGTGACCGGAACGCTGGACCGTCTGTGGTCGGCGCTCGATGTCCACCAGGCCCCCGGCGCCATCATCACCGGCGCGACCGGCGCCGAGCCGGTGACGTCGGAGGAGCGCGCATTCCTCGACCATCACAAGGCGTTCGCGGTGCGCTCGAGCGGGACCCGCTTCGGCCATTCGATGGAGGCGCAGTTCGCGCTCGGTCTCGCGCTCGCTGCGCTCTCGATCTCGCGCGGCGCCCTGTTCGCGCCGGGTGACGCCTCGGGCGTGGAGACCGACATGAAGGATGCTCCGGCCCAGATCGTGGTGGTCGGCGCCGGCCACTACCGCGGCGAAGGCATGGCCTTGGTCGAAGCAGTCAAGTGAACGCGGCACGGCCTTAAGAAGACACGACGGGGGACATCATGAGTGTACGCGACAAGTTTGGACGCCCCATCGTGGTCGTGACCGGGATGGGCATCGTCACCTCCCTTGGGGCCGGCAAGTCCGATAATTGGAACAAGCTCGTGGCCGGCGAGTCCGGAATCCGCACCATCACGAGGTTTCCGATCGACGGCTTGAAGACGACCATGGCCGGCACGGTCGATTTCGTCCCCGTGGCTCCGTTCACGTCGACGGGACTGTCCGAGCGGCTCGGTCACATGGCCGTCGAGGAAGCCATCGCGCAGGCTGGAATCGGCAGCAAGGGCGATTTTCCGGGCCCGCTGTTTCTCGCCGTGGCGCCGGTCGAGATCGAGTGGCCCCAGCGTCTGGAGCTCGCGCACGAGGTTGGCGGCACTCAGTTCACCTATGACGACCTGCTGAAGGTCTGCGGCGGCGGCAAGTTCGTCAACTATCACCACCGCTTCCTGTTCGGCTCGGTCGCCGATTCGCTGTCCGACACCTTCGGCACCAAGGGCTCGCCGATCTCGCTGTCGACCGCCTGCGCCTCCGGCGCGACCGCGATCCAGCTCGGCGTCGAAGCCATCCGACGCGGTGAGACTGACGTCGCGCTATGCGCCGCCACCGAAGGCTCGGTCAATCCGGAAGGGCTCGTGCGCTTCTCGCTGCTGTCGGCGCTGTCGACCCAGAACGACCCGCCGCAGGCCGCCTCCAAGCCGTTCTCCAAGAACCGCGATGGCTTCGTGATGGCCGAGGGCGCCGGCGCGCTGGTGCTGGAAAGCTACGACGCGGCCGTGGCGCGCGGCGCCAAGATCCTCGGCGTCGTCGCTGGCTGCGGCGAGCTGACCGACTCCTTCCACCGCACCCGTTCCTCGCCGGACGGCAAGCCGATCATCGGCTGCATCCGCAAGGCGCTCGCCGATGCCGGCATGGCCCCTGAGCAGATCGACCATATCAATGCCCACGGCACCGCCACGCCCGAGAACGACAAGATGGAATATGTCGGCGTCTCCGCCGTGTTCGGCGAGCACACCAGCAAGATTCCAGTGTCGTCGAACAAGTCGATGGTCGGCCACACCATCTCGGCAGCCGGCGCGGTCGAGGCGATCTTCTCGCTGCAGACGCTCGAGCATCAGCGCATTCCGCCGACCATCAACTACGACATTCCGGATCCCGCGATCCTGTTCGACGTCGTCGGCAACAAGGCCCGCGATGCGCGCGTCACCACCGTGATGTCGAATTCGTTCGGCTTCGGCGGCCAGAACGCCTCGCTGATCCTGACGCGCGAACCGGCCTGATCCGCCGCTGCCATCGATGAGTCTCCTGCCCCTCCGGACCAAGCTCGTGATCCGCCGAGCCGTGAAGTCGGCCGGGGCTTCCGCCGTCGGCGCGCTGACGGTCGGCATGCTCAGGACCACGCGCTATTTCGACCCGCAGAAGACGGCCGACCGCTTCGCGCGCATTGCGCAGATGATCGGGCCACGCCTGCGCGAGCAGCGCATTGGTCGCGACAATCTCACCGCGGCCTTCCCGGAGAAATCGCCCGAGGAGATCGAGAGAATCCTCGCCGGCGTGTGGGACAATCTCGGCCGCGTCGGCGCCGAGTTCGCCCATCTCGACAAGATCTGGGATTACGACGAGGCGCATCCCGAGCGCAGCCGGATCGAGCTGTCGCCGCGCACCCATGAGCTGTTTCATCAGCTCCGTCTCGACGGCAAGCCAGCCCTGATCTTTGCCAGCCATCTCGCCAATTGGGAGATGCCGGCGCTGGCGGCGGTCGCCCATAAGCTCGATACGGCGATCCTTTATCGTCGACCCAACATCGCCGCCGCCGACCGCATCATCCAGGAGATACGGCAGGTCAAGATGGGCACACTCGTCCCGGCCGGCCGCGATGCGCCGCTGCGGCTGGCACAGGCGCTCAAGAACGGCCAGCACGTCGCGATGCTGGTCGATCAGTACCTGACCGGCGGCGTGGAGGTCACCTTCTTCGGCCGCAAGACCCGCGCCAATCCGATGCTGGCCCGTCTGTTACGCCAGGTCGAATGCCCCGTGCACGGCGTCCGCATCATCCGCCTTCCCGGCAATCGCTTCCGCGCCGAAGTATCGGAGGAAGTGAAGCCGGTACGGACGGCCGACGGTCAGATCGACATCCAGGGCACGACGCAGGCGGTCACCGACGTCGTCGAGAGTTGGGTCCGCGAATATCCCGAGCAATGGCTCTGGCTGCACCGGCGCTGGCGGTAGTCGGCGCCCGGGCAAATTCCACCACGAGGAAGTGGGACTGCAGCATCTTCTACCGCTGACGGGCCATTCGAAGAAAACTCTTACCTCTTCCATCGCCGCTCGCTACCTTGGCCGCGTATCCGACGGCTGTTCGGAAGCTCCAGGGAGGACAAGCGCGAATGTTTTCGCACGTGATGATCGGCACCAACGACCTCGACAAGGCCAAGGCCTTCTACGACAAGCTGCTGGGGACGCTGGGCGTGCGCCCCGCCAGGGTCGACGGCCACCGCATTTTCTACATCACACCGACCGGCATCTTCTCGGTGTCGAAGCCGATCAACGGCCAGCCCGCGACCCCTGCCAATGGCGGCACCATCGGCTTCGCCTGCAGCTCGCCCGAACAGGCCGACGCCTGGCATGCGGCGGGGCTCGAAGCCGGCGGCACCACCTGCGAAAACCCGCCCGGTGTTCGTGAAGGTTCGGCCGGCAAGCTGTATCTCGCCTACCTGCGCGACCTCGACGGCAACAAGCTCTGCGCGATGCACCGGATGACGTGATCGATCTCAACCGATTTGTCAGATCAAATCAAGCGATCAAGTCTCGTCATTCCGGGGCGATGCGCAGCATCGAACCCGGAATCTCGAGATTCCGGGTCTGGTGCTTGCGCACCATCCCGGAATGACGGGAGTCATCACCTGCCCGTCTTCACCTTGGTCCAGAGCCGGTTGATGATCCGCTGCGTCGCCGGCTCACGTGCGGTGATGACGAACAGCTTCTTCAAGGTCGCGTCGTCCGGATAGATGTTCTTGTCGCCAAGGACCTTCGGGTCGATCAGCTTCTGGCTGGCCAGGTTGCCGTTGGCATAGGACAGGAAGTCCGAGTTCTTGGCGGCGACCTCCGGGCGGTAGAGGTAGTTGATCAGCGCATACGCCTCAGCCACGTGCGGGGCGTCGGCGGGAATCGCAAAATTGTCGAAGAACATCTGCGCCCCCTCTTTCGGGATCGCATAGCCGATCTCGGCGCCGTTCTTCGCTTCCTCGGCACGGCTCCTCGCCTGCATGATATCGCCGGACCAACCGACGACGAGGCAGATCTCGCCGGTGGCGAGCGCGCTCAGATATTCCGACGAATGAAACTTGCGCACCGATGGCGCGACCTTGCCGACCGCCTCGGCCGCCTTCTCCAGGTCGGCCTGCCTGGTCGAGTTCGGGTCGATGCCGAGATAGTTCAGCGCCGCCGGAAAGATGTCGTCGGCGGAATCCAGCATGTGGACTCCGCAATCCTTGAACTTGGCGAGGTTCTCCGGCTTGAACACCATGTCCCAGCTGTCGATCCGCGCGCCGGGACCCAGGATCTTCTCGACCGCCTTGACGTTGTAGCCGATCCCGGTCGTGCCCCACATGTAGTTGACGGCGAACTGATTGCCGGGATCGTAGGTGGCGAGACGCTCGGTCACGACAGGCCAGGCATTGGCGAGATTCGGCAGCTTCGACTTGTCGAGCGGCTGGAAGATTTTTGCCTTGATCTGGCGCTGTAGGAAGTACGCGGTCGGCACCACGACGTCGTAGCCGGATTTGCCGGCGAGCAGCCGCGTCTCCAGGGTCTCGTTGGCGTCGAACGTGTCGTAGACCACCTTGATGCCGGTCTCCTTGGTGAAGTCGTCAAGGACACCGGGCGCCATGTAGTTCGACCAGTTGTAGAAGTTGACGACGCGCTCCTCGGCGCGCCCCGCCGGTACGGAAAGCGTCAACGCCGCGACGGCCAGCGCCAGAGCCGAACCCATGCAGCCGCGCGTCATCACTTGTCTCCTAGCGCCGGTGGATGGCGTCCGACAGGCGCTCCAGCGCCGTATCCAGGGTTGCGTCCTTCTTGGCAAAGCAGAACCGCACCACGGAGGTCACGGCATCCGTCTCGTAGAACGCCGACACCGGGATGGCGGCCACCTTGTAGTCGTGGACGATACGGCGGCAGAACTGCTCGTCGGTCTCGTTGAGGCCGAGCGGCGAAAGGTCGACGGTCAGGAAGTAGGTTCCCTGCGCCTTCAGCACGGGAAAGCCCAGGCTTTCGAGACCGGCCGTGAGCCGGTCGCGGCTGCGCGCAAGCTCGCTGCGCATGTTGACGAAATAGTCGTCCGACTTGCCGAGGCCGTAGGCGACCGCGACCTGCAGGTTCGGCGCGGTCGTGAAGGTCAGGAATTGATGCACCTTGGCGGCCACGCGCAACAGATGCGGCGCGGCGCAGACGAAGCCGATCTTCCAGCCCGTCAACGAGAAGATCTTGCCTGCCGAGCCGACCTTGATGGTGCGGTCGCGCATCCCGGGAATCGCGATCAGCGGAATGTGCGCGCGGCCGTCGAACACGACGTGCTCCCACACCTCGTCGCAGATCGCGACCGCGTCGAACTCCTGGCAGAAGCGTGCCAACAGCTCGAGGTCCTCGCGCGGGTAGACCACCGCGGCCGGGTTGAGCGGGTTGTTGAACAGCACCGCCTTGGTCTTTGGCGAGAACGCCTGCCGCAGCATCTCCTCCGAGAGCCGCCAATGCGGCGGCTCGAGGCGGACGAGGCGCGGAATGCCGCCGGCCTGGCGGATGATCGGCAGATAGGAATCATAGACCGGCTGAAAGCAGATCACCTCGTCGCCCGGCTCGACCACCGACAGGATCGCCGACGTCAGCGCTTCGGTGCCGCCGGAGGTGACCATGACCTCGCTCATCGGATCGAGATCGAGCTTGTGCCAGTGCTTGTAGTGCGCGGCGATGGCCTGGCGCAGCTCCGGCAGGCCCATCATCGACGGATACTGATTGTAGCCGTTGAGGACCGCGTCGGCTGCGGCGCGGCGGATATCCTCCGGACCCGGATCGTCGGGAAAGCCCTGCCCCAGATTGATGGCGTCGTTGTCGCGCGCGAGCTGCGACATCTGCTCGAAAATGGTGACGGGCAGGTCGGCGAAGACCTTGTTCTGCGAGATCATGATCGCCTGTCAGCCGCCGGTCCTGGTCGGCAGGCCGGCCGCCTTCCAGCCGAGCATACCGCCCTGGAGATGCTTGTCGTAGGGCAGCCCGGCGGCCTGCGCGGCGAGCGATGCCGTCACCGAGCGCTTGCCGGAGCGGCAGGCGAACACGACGTCCTTGCCTTGGGGGGCCGGGATCAGCTTCGGGTCGAAGCCCGACAGCGGGACGACGACGCCGTCGGGATAGGCTTCCGCGGAAACTTCATTCGGCTCGCGCACGTCAACCAGAAGAATTCGCCCTTCCGCGATCCCCTGGGCCACGTCCTGCGGGGTCAAATCGTGCACAACAGCCACGCCCATCCTCCAAGCCTTCAGCCGGGCCGTATCGGCCCTGATCCGGCCGCCAAACTCACCCCAGACGCTACGAAAATCAAGCGCTTCGGCACGCTGACGGGATGGGTCTCGAGCTCAGATCGTGACCTGGGTGCCGACCTCCACCACCCGCCCGCTCGGGATCTGGAAATAGTCGGTCGCATCGTTGGCGGAGCGGCTCATCGAGATGAACAGGTGATCCTGCCAGCGCGGCATGCCTGAATGCGCAGCCGGCTTCAGTGCACGGCGCGACAGGAAGAACGAGGTCGACATGATGTCGAACTGCCAGCCGAGCTTGCGCGCGATCGCCAGGGCGCGCGGCACGTTGGGCGATTCCATGAAGCCGAAGCGCAACGTCACCTTGGAAAACGTCGGACTGATCTGCTCGAGGCGAACGCGTTCGGACGGCTCGATGCGCGGCGTCGGCGCGGTCTCGATCGTCAGGATCACGTTCTTTTCGTGCAGCACCTTGTAGTGCTTGAGGCTGTGCATCAGCGCGGTCGGCGCGCTCAAGGGATCGCTGGTCAGGAACACGGCCGTGCCGGCCACCCGCTGCGGCGGACGCTTCTCAAGCATGGTCACGAGATCGGCGAGCGGGAATTCGAGCTTGCGCGACTTGTCGAACAAGAGCCGGCTGCCGCGCCGCCACGTGTACATCAGCGTCATCACGAAGCCGCCCAGCGCCAGCGGCACCCAGCCGCCTTCGAACACCTTCAGGAGGTTCGCCGCCAGGAAGGTCAGGTCCAGGAACAGGAACGGCGCAATCAGCGCGGCGGCCGCGAACGGCGACCACCGCCAGACCTTCCAGATCACGACGAAGCCCATCATGGCCGTCACGACCATGGTGCCGGTGACCGAGATGCCGTAGGCCGAGGCCAGCGCGCTGGACGACTTGAACATCAGCACGAGCAGCATGACCGAGATCAGCAGCAGCTTGTTGATGCGCGGAATGTAGATCTGGCCCGAATGCGCCTCGGAGGTGTGACGGATCTCGAAGCGCGGCAGCAGGCCGAGCTGGATCGCCTGCCGGGTCAGCGAATAGGCACCGGTGATGACGGCCTGGCTCGCGATGACGGTCGCCATGGTGGCGAGCGCGACCATCGGGATCAGCGCCCAATCCGGGAACATCAGGAAGAACGGGTTCTCGATCGCCTTCGCGTCGGCGATCACCAGCGCCCCCTGCCCCAGATAGTTGAGCGCCAGCGACGGCAGCACGATGAACAGCCAGGCGGTCTGGATCGGCCGCTTGCCGAAATGGCCGAGGTCGGCATACAGCGCCTCGGCGCCGGTGACGGCCAGGAACACCGCGCCGAGCGTGATGAAGCCGATGATCCCGTGATGCAGCATGAAGGTCACGGCATGCAGCGGGTTGATCGCCCACAGCACCTCCGGATGGTGCAGGATCGGCGGCAACGCCGCGATCCCGATCACCAGGAACCAGATCAGCATGATCGGGCCGAAGAACGCCGCCACCTTGGCCGTGCCGCGCACCTGGACCGCGAACAGCATGACCAGGATGATGACCGTGAGCGGCACGACGTAGGGATCGAACGCCGCCGTCACCAGCTTGATGCCCTCGATCGCCGACAGGACGGACAGGGCCGGCGTGATCACCGCGTCGCCATAGAACAGCGCGCCGCTGACGATACCGAGCAGAACGATGACGCTGGCGCCGCGCGTGACCGCGCGCTGGGCGAGCGCCATCAGCGCCAGCGTTCCGCCCTCGCCGTGGTTGTCGGCGCGCAGCAGGATCACGACGTATTTGAGGGTCACGACGACGATGAGAGCCCACAGGATGAGCGAGATCACCCCCATCACGGCGTGAGGCGCAGGTTCGCCGCTGCTGCTCGCAGCCATGACCGCTTCGCGCAACGCGTACAGCGGGCTGGTGCCGATGTCGCCATAGACGACACCGATGCTTCCCAGTGTCAGCGCCGCGAAGCTCGCCGTGGAATGGGCGTTGCCATGCCCGTTGGTCGCCGGCGCTTCCGCGGGCGTAGCTGCGACGTCGACTGTCATGGGGTAGCCCCCTCGAGGACTCGTTAATGCTTCACTGCACAACGCGGCAGAGCGCGCGGCTTATAGCGGCAGCGCGTTGCGACGGACCTGTCGGGAATGCGCCTCAGCCATGCATTTAGGCATACATGAGACATCAGGGAAGACCAACCGATCAAATCGTTACCTGGGTACCCACCTCGACGACCCGGCCCGTGGGAATCTGGAAATAGTCCGTGGCGTCGTTGGCCGACCGGCTCAGACCAATGAAGAGATGGTCCTGCCAGGTCGGCATGCCCGACTGGGACGATGGCTTCAACGAGCGGCGCGAGACGAAGAACGACGTGGACATGATGTCGAACTGCCAGCCGAGCTTGCGCGCCACCGCGAGCGCGCGCGGCACGTTCGGGGATTCCATGAATCCGAAGCGCAGCCGCACCTTGGAAAACTTCTCGCTGATCTTCTCCATGCGCACGCGCTCCGAGACATCGACCCGCGGCGTCTGCGCGGTCTCGATGGTCAGGATCACGTTGTGCTCGTGCAGCACCTTGTTGTGCTTGAGATTGTGCAGCAATGCGGTCGGCACCGAGGTCGGATCGCTCGTGAGAAACACCGCCGTGCCCTTGACGATGTGAGGAGGCCTCTTCTCCAGGCTGGTGATCAGGTCATCCAGCGGAACCTCGATTTTGCGCGTCTTGAGCACCAAGATCGCCGAACCACGACGCCAGGTCCAGATCGTCACGACCATCGCGGCACCGAACAGCAGCGGAACCCAGGCTCCTTCGAGGAGCTTCAGCAGGTTGGCGCTGAAGAAGGTCATATCGACGATGACGAAGGGAGCGATCACGGCAGCCGCCACGGCCGCACGCAAGTTCCACAGCTTCCAGATCACCACGAAGCCCATGATGCCGTCGGCGACCATGGTGGTGGACACTGCGATGCCGTAGGCGGAGGCGAGATTGCTCGAGGTCCGGAACAGCAGGACCAGCAGCAGCACGCCGATCAGCAACAGCCGGTTGACCCGCGGCAGATAGATCTGGCCGGCATGGCTCTCCGACGTATAGCGCACCTCGAAACGCGGCAGCAGGCCGAGCTGGACCGCCTGGCTGACCAGCGAATAGGCGCCCGTGATCACGGCCTGGCTCGCGATGACAGTCGCGGCGGTGGCCAGCACCACCAGCGGCAGCAGCAACAGTTCAGGCACCATCCGGTAGAACGAATTCTCGATCGCGGCGGGATCGGACAGCACCAGGGCGCCCTGCCCGAAATAGTTGATCAGCAGCGCCGGAAGCACGAAGAACAGCCAGGCCGACTGGATCGGCTTGCGGCCGAAATGACCGAGATCTGCGTAGAGCGCCTCGCCGCCGGTGACCGCGAGGAACACCGCGCCCAGGGTGACCAGGCCGATCGTGCCGTGCGAGAGCAGGAACTGCACCGCATAATAGGGATTGATGGCCGCGAGCACCGAGGGGTCGTCGCGGATGTGGACCAGTCCCATCACGGCGAGGGCGGTGAACCACGTGACCATGACCGGGCCGAAGGCGGAGGCGACGCGCGCCGTCCCCTTGCTCTGGACCGCGAACAGCACGACCAGGATGAACACGGTCAGCGGCACGACATAATGCTCGAGCGCAGGCGCGGCGAGCTTGAGGCCTTCGACCGCCGACAACACCGAGATCGCCGGCGTGATCATCGAGTCTCCGATGAACATCGAAGCGCCGATCACGCCCAGCGACATCAGGAACAGGCTGCGCCGACCCAAAGCCCGCTGTCCGAGCGCCATCAGCGACAGCGTTCCGCCCTCGCCGTTATTGTCGGCGCGGAGCAGCAGCAGGACGTATTTGGCTGTCACCACGATGAACAGCGACCAGAGGATCAGCGAGAGCACGCCGAGCACGATGATCCGCGACACCGGGTGCCCCTGAGCAGCGCCGTGCGCGGCCTCGCGAAAGGCGTAGAGGGGCGAGGTGCCGATGTCTCCGAACACCACGCCGATGCTGCCTAGCGTCAGCCCCCAAAACCCCGACGTGCTCGCGGTGTCTTGTCCTTCGGTCGATGTCGCGCTGGCCGTCATGTGCTCGGAACGCATCTTCCCTGTTTGGCCCGGCGCGTGTGAACGTAGACCGTTCGCAGGTCAAGTCTCTACCGTAAGCAGACCTATGTTCCCAGCCCGCAACCAAACGGCACGGCTGACACAGATGTCGCATGCCGCATCGCGGCAAGTGCCTTTAGCCCAAGCACCCTGAGGCAGATGTCGGATCTGCCTCAGGCGAATCAAGTGCCTGCTGATGCTCCTCGTTGCCGTTCGCAGTCGCCCGTGCGGCAATATGATGCGGGAAGCGAAGCGTCCCGGCTACGGCTTCAGATCGGGCGGCAATGGCGGGTCTTCCCGCATCAAGGTGATCGTCACGCGGCGGTTGGCGGCCAGCGAGGGATCGTCCGGGAACAGTGGCTGGCTATCCGCCTTGCCGGAGACCGCGTAGATGTGGCTCGCCGGCAGCCCTTCCCGCTCCAGGATCTGGCGTACTGCGTTGGCGCGGTCCGCCGACAGGTCGAAACCATCATAATCGCTCCGGGCGGGAACGAAGCCGGCGGCCGTGTGCCCGGTGATCTGGACCCGAAGCGGTGTCGCCTTGAGCGGTGCGGCCAGCTTCTCGATCAGGCGTCGCGTGCGGTCGAAGGGCACCTTCGAGCCATCCGCGAACATCGACCGCCCGTCCTGGTCGACGATCTCCAGGTTGAGCCCCTGCTTGGTCTCTTCGAACATGATGTGCTTGGAGATCTCGGTCATCTCCGGCATGTCCTGCAGCGCCTGACGCAGCGAGGCAGACGCCAGCGCGAACTGGCGATCGATCTTCAGCTTGGCGCCATTGGTATGCTGGCGCTCCTCCTGCTCGGGGCTGGGCTCGCGCGCGGTCTCCTCCGGCGAGATGTGGGCGGCGTTCTTGAGCTTCGGCCGGGTCGGCAGGCCGTCGGATTCCACGATGCCCGAATAGCGCGACTCGGACTGCACGCCGAAGGCGTCGCGCATCGAGCCTGCGACGACTTTCAGCTTGTTGTTGTCCATGGTCGAGAACGCGACCAGCATCACGAAGAAGCTGACCAGAAGTCCCATCAGGTCGGCAAAGGTCACGAACCAGCCGTGACCGCCGCCATGCGCATCGCCCCTCTTCTTCTTGGCCATTGCCTACCCCACCCCGGATCGCCCCGCCGCAGCCGATCAGGCCGGCACGGGCTCGCCTTCGGCGTGGCGATGCTTCTCAGGCAGATAGGCCAGGAGCATTTCGCGGACCAGGGCGGGGCTCTTGGAGTCGCGGATCATCAGGATTCCGTCGATGATCAGCGTCCGGTTGGTTTCCTCGTCCAGCAGCTTGCCATGCAGCTTGTCGGCGATCGGCAGACAGATCAGGTTCGACACCAACGCGCCGTACAGGGTCGCGAGCAGCGCGGTCGCCATGAACGGGCCGAGCTTCGAGGGGTCGGTCATGTTGGCGAACATCTGCACCATGCCGATCAGCGTGCCGACCATGCCGAACGCCGGGGCGCAGTCGCCGATGGCGCGATAGATCTTGCTGCCTTCGTCGAGGTGCATCAGGAAATTGTCGCGGTCACGCTCGAGATTGTCGCGGATGAATTCGAGGTCGTAGCCGTCGGCCACGTAGCGGATTCCCTTGGCGAGGAACGGCTCGTCGGTCTCGACCTTTTCCAGGCCGACCGGGCCCTGCTTGCGCGCGATCTCGGCAATGCGGGCGAGCTCGTCGACGAGCTCGCGGGCCGACAGGCGGCTCATGGTGAAAGCGTACTTCATTCCAAGCGGAACGCCGTGCAGCATAACGCCCAGCGGGAAGCGAATCATGGTGGCTGCGATCGAACCGCCGAAGATGATGATTGCGGCGTGCTCGCTGACGAACATCTCGAGATCGCCGCCCAGCAGCATCATCGTCGCGATGACGATCACGCCAGCCACGAGCCCCGCACTCGTCATAATATCCATGAGTCAACTCCACCCGCGTACGCAAACCACGACCCTGCCGGACCGACGCGGTGCTTCTGGACCGCATGTCACGAGACTAGATGTCCGCCATTAAGGACGAGTTACTGAATTCGGTAGGCATAATGAAAGGTAAACAGCGGCGCCGCAGACCACGCCGACTCGCTCAAGCGGCTGAGGATCCGGACTTGAGCAGGTTCGCCGCGGCGAAGACGGCCGACTGATCGAATGATCGCTGCATCTTGTGGACCATCTCCAGCATCTGCGCCGGCTCCATCGTCGCCGATCCCACCTCGAGTTCACGCGACAGGCGCGACAGCGCCGAGAAACCGAACGTCGCCGACGAGCTCTTGATCGAATGCGCCTCACGCCTCAGTTCGAGGCGATCCTCGAACTTGGCCGCAAGCGTGCCGAACTTTCCGGACGTATCGTCGAGGAACGTGCGCAGGACCTCCAGTGCATCCTCTTCGCCGAGCTCGGAGACCAGGATCTGATAGACGGATTCGTCGAATTGCACCCAGTCGGTCATGCGACAAGCCTTTCCTTGTGTGTAGCAGCGGCCGCGCGAAGCAGAGCGGCATTCAGTCGATCGCGCGTGACCGGCTTGGTCACGAAGTCGTTCATGCCGGCGTCCGTGCAAGCCAGATGATCCTGGCTGGTGGCGTTGGCCGTCAGGGCAACAATGTAGATGTCCTGGGCGGGCGGCGGCAGCGAGCGGATCATCCGCGTCGCCGTCAGCCCGTCCATCTCGGGCATCATCATGTCCATCAGCACGAGATCGTAGGCCTGCCTCTGCACGGCCGCGATCGCCTGGGTTCCGTTCTCGACGATGTCGTAGCGGTGACCGAGCTTGTCCAGGAGCTTCTTGATGACGAACTGATTGGTCAGATTGTCCTCGGCAACGAGGATCTTCAGCGGCTCGAGGCTGCCCGGACGTTCCTCGGCGATCGTCTCACCAACCGGCACGATGGTCGCCTCGGGCGCGCTCACCTGCTCGACGTCCGGCTGCGTCTGGACCTGGATCGAGAAGGTGAAGGTGCTTCCCTCCCCCACCTTGCTCTGCACCGTGATGTCGCCGCCCATGCAGGTGACGAGGCGCTTGCAGATTGCGAGCCCCAGGCCGGTGCCGCCAAAGCGGCGCGAGATGGAATTGTCGACCTGCGAGAACTGCTTGAACAGCCGGCTGACGGCGTCTGCGGGAATGCCGACGCCGGTATCGGCGATCGAGAACACCAGCGTCAGGTGCGGCCCGGCAAGGTTCTCGGCACGGACATCGATATGGACGCCGCCCGATTCGGTGAATTTGAGCGCATTGCCGACCAGGTTGAACAGCACCTGGCGCAATCGCGCGGGATCGCCGACCACGTAGTTCGGCACTTCCGGCGCGATCGAGGTGGTCAGCTGCAGACCCTTTTCCTTGGCGCGGGACACCAGCAGCTCGGCGGTCGCCGTCACCGACCGGTGCAGGTCGAACTCGATGTGCTCGATCTCCAGACGATCGGCATCGAGCTTGGAGAAATCGAGGACGTCGTTGAGCAGCTGCAACAGATAGTCGGCCGACTCGCGCAAGGTGGTCGCGATCTTGCGCTGCTCCGGCGCGAGGTCCGCCGACAGCAAGAGATCGGCAAGGCCGATGACGCCGTTCATCGGCGTGCGTATCTCATGGCTCATCATCGCCAGGAATTCGGAGCGCGCCCGCGTACCTGCCTCGGCGGCATCACGCGAGGCGGCAAGCCCCGCCTGATAGCGCGCAATCAGGATCGTGATGATGCCGATGACCACCGTCAGCAACGCTCCGACCAGCAGATCACGATCGCGGTTGAGCTTGAAGGCGCTGAAGATCTCCTCGGAGGCCTGACCGACGATGACCACCAGCGGCAGATCCTTGATGCGCTGGAACGAGTAGATGCGCGTGACGCCGTCGATCAGACTTTTGAAGGTGTAGAAGCCGCTGCTTCTGTGCTGAATGGCGCTCATCACCGGGCTGCCGGCGAGCGAGGATCCGACGCCCCCTGGACCCGCAGAGGCCCGTGCGCGCACGATGCCGTCGAGACCGAGCAGTGTGACATTGCCCTTCTTGCCGAGATCGACCGAATTGTAGAAGCTCGACAGATATTCGGGGTCGAGCGAGACCACCACGACGCCGCCGAACGAACCGTCCGGCATGATGATGCGGCGGGTCAACTGGATCGACCATTTGTTGGAGACACGGCCGAAGATCGGCTTGCTGATGAAGAGAAAATCATCCTTGCCGTCGGCATGAACGCGGAAGTGCTCGCGGTCGCGCAGGTCGAGGCCCCGCATCTTCGGATCGATGTTGCTGGACAGCATGATGCCGTCCTTGCCGATCACGACGACCTGAAACGAGAAGTCGGACAGGAACTGGCTGTTCTTCGACCATAGCGACATGTCGAAGTTGTGCGGGTCCCTGGCATAGGAGTCGCGGACGTAGAGCAAGGTCTGATCTGCCGCGCGGATCGAGCGGATGATCTGCTCCTCGAACGCGCGGGCCAGATTGGCGCCGTTCTTAAGCGCCGACTGCTCGGTGCGCGTATACTCTTCAGAGATGGTGTAGAAGATGCCGGCCCACACCAGGGCGATCGCCGAGAGGCCGATCGCGGCGCTGCCGAAATGTCCGATCAGCCGAACCATCTTGTCGACGGTCCGGTCGAGCCGCCCGAACAACGGCCCGGATTTCGATATCAGCCTGCGCATGTCCTTCGCCCTCGGGCGACATGCCTATCGGGACAGGCTAGCCATCAGGTAAAGCTTGATGGATAAAATCTTCTCAACGAGCGACGGCCGCTTAACCTTCGGCGAATTCCGGCCTGTTTGCGGGTAATTCGTCACCGTGTGCGATATTTTCGGCGGAGGGTCAGCCGCCACCCCGTAGTCATCCGGATGCGGTTGCAGCGTCGCAGTTCGGCGAGCGCCCAGCGCAAGGCCGGCGGGCCGCACCGCCGCGCGGTACGGCTCGCCCATTGGGACCGGAGTGAAGCGACGCTCAATGAATCTCCGCCGACCGCTTCAAAGCGGCCTTGAGCTTCTCGAGCGAGAAATCCGCAGACCGCGCGATCTCCAGGATCGGCGTTTCACGGCGCGCGCACAACTCGGCCGCCTCGGGAAGCTTCGCCGCGATGTCGGCGGGGATGACGATCGCACCATGGCGATCGGAGTGGATCAGGTCGTCCGAGCGCACGGTCATCCCGGCGACGCGGACCTCGCCGCCGAAGCTCTCGGCATGCACCCACGCATGCGACGGACCGATCGAGCCCGCCAGTGCCTGGAAGCCGGCAGCCCATTGCGGGATGTCGCGGATCGATCCATCGGTGATCACGCCGAGGCAGCCGAGCGCCTTGTGGACGTTGCTCTGTACCTCGCCCCAGAATGCGCCGTAACCGATGTCGGGGCCATCGATATCCTGGATCACGACGATGCGGGGACCATGACCGGTGCCGACATATTCGTAGTAGTCGGTGCGTCGCCTCGCCTGCTCCTCCGCCGGCAATCCCGATTTGACGACGGACCGGATCGTCGCCGTCCGCGCGTAGCCGACCATGGGCGGCAGATCGGGAAACGGACACACCAGCGGCTTGGTCGTGTAGCCGATCAGGCGCAGCTCGGGCGCCACGATCTCCATCGCGTTGCAGATGGTCGGCGTATCGTAGCGCGCGAGCGCCTCGAGGACGGAAGCAGCGAGGGGCGCGGCGGCAGTGCTTGTCACGGGCGTTTTCTCCGGATGATGCGGACGGCATTCGCGGCCGTCCTTGGCCATCCGGTATAACTGAGGCGCCCAAGCCGGCAAAGCGCGCGCCGGGTCTTGGGCCCTGCGCTCAGTGCAGCCGTTCCGGCGGCCGCTGCCCCTGCTCCACCGCTGGCGCGCCGGTCGGCGCAAAAGCCGTCGTGGATGAAGACGAGGCGTGCGACGCTGCAGCCGCGGCACCAAGGACCGCAGCGTGCCGCGCCGCCTGGTGCCGATACAGCCGCCAGCCGAACGGAAGGCTCAGGATGTAGAGGATCGATCCGGCCGACAGGATGTGCCAGGGATAGACCACCAGCAGCGCCACGAAGAACACCACCGAGGCGAACACCGGCAGCACGAGTTCGGGCGAGACACGCATCCGCGTGGTCTTGCCGGAGAACACCGGCAGCCGCGACACCATCAGGAAGGCGATCAGCAGGGTGTAGAACGCCGTCACCAGCGCCGGCGGCCTCGGCAGGTCCAGGAACGCCAGATAGACGGGCAGCAGCACGGTGATGGCGCCGAGCGGTGCCGGCACGCCGGTGAAGAAATTGGCGGCGAAGGGCGGCTTGTTGGGATCGTCGATGCTGGCATTGAAGCGCGCCAGCCGCAGGCCGCCGCTGATGGCGTACATCATGGCGGCGATCCAGCCGCCGTCGCGCAGCTCATGGAGCTGCCAGAAATACAGGATCAGGCCCGGCGCCACGCCGAAATTGACGAAATCGGCCAGGCTGTCGAGCTCGGCGCCGAACTTCGACTGGCCCTTGATCATGCGGGCGATGCGGCCATCGATGCCGTCCAGGAAGGCGGCAAAGACGATGGCGCCAACCGCGAGCTCCATCCGTCCCTCGGTCGACAGCCGGATCGCGGTCAGGCCGGCGCAGATCGCCAGCAGGGTGATCATGTTCGGCACCAGCAGCCGCACCGGGATCGGACGGAAACGGCGGCGGCGCAGTTCGGGAGAGTTCACGTCGAAGCTCATGATCACACCACGTGTGGTTTGGGCCGGAACCTTGTGCCTGAACACAGCTCAAGGTCCCCTTAATGGGTCACCAGCGGGCAGCGACGGTTCACTGGCTCCGGAACGTCAGGCCGGGCACGGGGACGTCGAAATCGGCCAGGATCGTCTCGCCGGCAATGGCCGTCTGCCCCTCCGAGACCAGAACGTCCGTGCCGTCGGGGAGATAGACGTCGAGCCGCGAGCCGAAGCGGATCAGGCCGAAGCGCTCGCCAGCCCCAATGGTCTGCCCCTCGCGCACGAACGACACGATCCGGCGCGCCACGAGGCCTGCGATCTGGACCACGCCGATGCGGCCATGCGGCGTCGAGATCGCGAGCGAGTTGCGCTCGTTGTCCTCGCTCGCCTTGTCGAGCTCGGCATTGATGAAGGCGCCCGGACGGTAGGCGATCTTCTCGATCCGGCCGGCCACCGGGCTGCGGTTCACATGCACGTTGAACACGCTCATGAAGATCGAGACCCGCAGCAGCGGTCGGTCGCCGAGGCCGAGCTCGGCCGGCGGCAGGGCGCGCGTGATCATGGAGATGCGCCCGTCGGCCGGCGCCACCACCAGCCCTTCCCGCTGCGGCGTGACCCGGATCGGGTCGCGGAAGAACAGCGCGCACCAGACGGTGAGCAGCGTGCCGATCCAGCCGAGCGGGGTGAATATCCAGAACAGGATCAGGCTGACGAGGGCAAATCCCCCGATGAAAGGATAACCTTCCGGGTGGATCGGCGGGATCTGAGCGCGGATGGAATTGCTGATCGACATGGCCTGCTTCGTTGAGTGTTGTCGCTCTGACCTCAGAGCGGACCGCCGCCTTGACTAGGTCGATGGCCGGCGAAGGTCAAAATGAATCCTTAATGCATTCTTGAGTTCAGATCAGGGCGGTTCGCGGCATCATTCGGCGGCACTCGCCACCTGTCCGGTCCGATCGGGCCCGGCCGCGTCCGGCTCGCTCCGATCCGGCGGATTGCGGTTCGGCGCCCCCGCATCGTCGCCGATCTGCGCCAGTTTTTCGCGCGCCTCCTCAGCCTCGCGCTGCCGGTTCCACATGCCGGCATACAGCCCGCCTTTGGCCAGCAGCTCGGCATGGGTGCCGCGCTCGGCAATTCGCCCCCGGTCGAGCACGATGATCTCGTCGGCCGCCACGATGGTCGAAAGCCGGTGCGCGATCACGAGCGAGGTACGATTGCGCGACACACCATCGAGCGCCTCCTGGATCTCGTGCTCGGTATGGCTGTCCAGCGCCGAGGTCGCCTCGTCCAGCACGAGGATCGGCGGCCCCTTCAGGATGGTGCGGGCAATCGCAACGCGCTGCTTCTCGCCACCGGAGAGCTTGAGGCCGCGCTCGCCCACCTGGGTCTCGTAGCCCTTCGGCGCCATCCGGATCAGACCGTCGATCTGGGCCAGCCTCGCCGCCTCCTCGACGGCGGCGTCGTCCGCATCCCAGCGTCCGTAGCGGATGTTGTAGCGGATGGTGTCATTGAACAGCACGGTATCCTGCGGGACCATCCCGATCTGGGCGCGCAGCGACACCTGGGTAACGTCGCGGATGTCCTGGCCGTCGATCAAGATGCGGCCGCCGGAGACGTCGTAGAGCCGAAACAGCAGCCGCGAGATGGTCGACTTGCCAGCACCGGACGGCCCCACGATCGCGACCGTCTTGCCCGCCGGCACCTCGAAGCTCAGCCCCTGCAGGATCGGCCGCTCCGGCTCATAGGCGAAGCGGACATCGTCGAAGCGGACATTGCCAGAGGTGACCACCAAAGGCGTCGCTCCGGCCGCGTCCTTCACCTCGGCATCGCGCGTGAGCACGCCGAACATCTTCTCGATGTCGATGATCGCCTGCTTGATCTCGCGATAGACCATGCCCATGAAGTTCAGCGGCTGGTAGAGCTGGATCATCATGCTGTTGATCATGACGAAGTCGCCGACCGTGTTGCGTCCCTGACGCACGCCCTGGGCGCACATCAGCATGGCCACCGTCAGCCCGATCGTGAAGATCACGGCCTGCCCGGCGTTGAGCACCGCGAGCGAGGTATAGGTCTTCACGCTGGCCCGCTCGTAGCGCTCCATGGAACGGTCATAACGCTCGGCCTCGCGCGCCTCGGCGCCGAAATACTTCACTGTCTCGTAGTTGAGCAGCGAGTCGATGGCCTTGGTATTGGCATCCGTATCCGAGTCGTTCATGCGGCGCCGGATCTCGATGCGCCACTCGGTCGCAATGTAGGTGTAATAGAGATAGGCCGCGACCATGGTGAGCGTGACCAGAACGTAGCGCCAGTCGAACTGCCACAGCAGCACCGCCGTCAGCAGCGAGACCTCGACGATGGTCGGGATCAGCTGCAGGATCACCATGCGCACGATGGTCTCGATCGCGTTGCGGCCGCGCTCGAGCACGCGGGTCAGGCCGCCGGTCTTGCGCTCGAGGTGAAAGCGCAGCGATAATTCATGCATGTGGACGAAGGTGATGGTCGCAAGCTTGCGCACGGCATGCATGGCGACGCGGGCAAAAATACCGTCGCGCCACTGCGTCAGCACCGCCATCAGCACCCGAATCCCGCCGTAGCTTGCCGTCATGACGATCGGCGAGGCCACCAGCCAGAACGCCCAGTTATCGGGCGCGATCGGCGCGGTATTGGCGCCGGTCAACGCGTCGATCGCCCATTTGAAGGTGAAGGGCAGGACCAGCGTCGCGACCTTGGCCACGATCAGCAGCACCACCGACCATAGCACGCGCATCTTCAGGTCGGCGCGATCGCGCGGCCAGATGAAGGGCCACAAGTGGCGCAGCGTGCCGGCCAGCGTTCCCTGCTCGAGGGACGAAGGCTGGTTGGCGGCTGGTTCGGAGGAGGAATCGGGCGGCATCAAACGTTCTGGAGCAGCGAGTGTTTTGGCATGTTGTGATGCCGGGCGTTGCCTGCGTCATATAGAGTGTCCGGGCGCCGGATGCACCGGTACGTCGACGGAATCCGTTGCCGCGGCGCAGTATTTGCATACTTGTTTTCGGACAAATGGACCCATTCAGCCTGCATCAATCCGTGAAAGCCCGCGAATCCACGTCCTCCGCCCTCGTCTCGACGCCTTTCAACTGCAGTGTCACACCGCTCCAATGACTGAAATCCGCACCGTTTGCGTCTATTGCGGCTCCGGCCCGGGGACGAATCCCAGCTTCATCGAATCGGCGAAAGCACTCGGCAAGGCGCTTGCCGAGAACGGCGTCAGGCTCGTCTATGGCGGCGGCTCCATCGGCATGATGGGCGCGGTTGCCAAGGCCGTGCTCGACCATGGCGGCGACGTCACCGGAATCATTCCGGACTTCCTGGTGAAGAAGGAAGTCATGATGCCGCTCAAGGATCTCATCATCACGCCCGACATGCACGAGCGCAAACGGCTGATGTTCGAGCACTCCGACGCGTTCGTGGCGCTGCCCGGCGGCATCGGCACGCTCGAGGAGCTCGTCGAGCAGCTGACCTGGAAGCAGCTCGGACGCCACGCCAAGCCGGTGCTGATGGCCAATATCGACGGCTTCTGGGAACCGCTGTTCGGGCTGCTCGCGCACATGCGCGAGACCGAGTTCATCCGCCCCGGCTTCCAGATCGAGCTGCTCAGGGCCGAACGCGTCGAGGACATCCTGCCGCGCCTGCGCGAGGCCGCCGCCCGCGTCGCCAAGGAAGAGACCGAGATGGCGCCTGAGATCGCCAAACGGCTCTGAGCCCCTACTCGCTCGGGAATGTGACCGCCTCGATCCGGTTGCCATCGGGATCAAGCACAAAGGCCGCATAATAGCGCACGCGATCATGCGGCCGCAGTCCTGGCGCACCGTCGGAAACTCCGCCCGCCTCCAACGCCGCCGCGTGAAGCGCATCGACCTCCGCCGTGCTCCTGGCTCGCAGGCACACATGAGAGCCGGTGTCGGCCGGCACGCGCGCCATGGCGGGGCGTAGATTGATCCAGAATTCCGGATAGGCCTTGCCGAAGCCGATGGTCGTGGGACGCTCGATCAGCCGCGTCAGCCCGAGCGGCGCCAGCGCACGCTCATAGAACCGCGCGCTGCGGACGAGATCGCTGACACCGACGGAGACGTGGTCGATCATGCGTTTGCTCCTGGCCTCTCCAGGTCATTGCGAAGAGCGAAGCGACGAAGCAATCCAGAATCGCGCATTCAGGCCTGGATTGCTTCGCTTCGCTCGCAACGACGGATGCATCATCTCACCCCTTCGCGCCGGACTTCACCAGCTTGTAGAATACCGAATCCATCAGCGCCTGGAACGAGGCGTCGATGATGTTCGGCGAGACGCCGACCGTGGTCCAGCGCTCTCCCTTTTCGTCCTCGCTCTCGATCAGCACGCGCGTGACCGCCTCGGTGCCGCCATTGAGGATACGGACGCGGTAGTCGATCAGCTTGAGGCCGTCGATGAAGCCCTGGTACTTGCCGAGGTCCTTGCGCAAGGCGACGTCGAGCGCATTGACCGGGCCGTTGCCTTCCGCCGCCGAGATCAGCCGCTCGCCAGCGACGTCCACCTTGACCACGGCCAGCGCCACCGTGACGCGTTCACCGAGCGCGTTGTAGCGCTGCTCGACATTGACGTCGAACTGCTCGACCCGGAAATACTCCGGCACCGAGCCCAGCGTACGCCGCGCCAGCAGCTCGAACGAGGCGTCGGCGGACTCGTAGGCGTAGCCCGCGGCCTCGCGCTCCTTCAGCTCCTCGACGAGGCGCGTCAACTTCGGATCGCTCTTGCTGAAGGGAATGCCGCCGCGCTCCAGCGCCGCGATGACGTTGGATCGTCCGGCCTGGTCGGAGACCAGCACCTTGCGATGATTGCCGACGCGCTCGGGCAGGACGTGCTCATAGGTCTGCGGATCCTTCAGCACGGCCGACGCATGAATACCGGTCTTGGTGACGAAGGCGCTCTCGCCGACATAAGGCGCGTGCCGGTTCGGCGCACGGTTCAGCATGTCGTCGAGCGTGCGCGAGACCTTCATCAGGCCGGCGAGCTGCCGGTCCGATACGGCGATCTCGAACCGATCCGAGAACTCCGTCTTCAGCTTCAAGGTCGGGATCAGTGAGCACAGATTGGCATTGCCGCAGCGCTCACCGAGTCCGTTCAAGGTGCCCTGGATCTGCCGCACGCCAGCGCGGACCGCGGCAAGCGAGTTCGCCACCGCCTGCTCGGTGTCGTTATGGGCGTGGATGCCGAGGTGATCGCCCGGCACGTGCTTCACGACCTCGCCGACGATCAGCTCGATCTCGTGCGGCATGGTGCCGCCATTGGTGTCGCACAGCACGACCCAGCGCGCGCCGGCCTCATAGGCCGCGCGGGTGCAGGCCAGCGCGAACTCCGCATTCTCCTTGTAGCCGTCGAAGAAATGCTCGCAGTCGAGCATCACCTCGCGCCCCGCAGCCTTCGCGGCCGTCACGCTGTCGCGGATCGAGGCGAGATTCTCCTCGTTGGTGGTCTCCAGCGCGACGCGCACCTGGTAGGCGGATGACTTCGCGACGAAGCAGATCGCGTCCGCCTTGGCCTCCAGCAGCGCCGCCACGCCCGGATCGTTGGACACCGAGCGTCCCGCCCGGCGCGTCATCCCGAAGGCGGTGAAGCGGGCGTGGCCGAGCTTCGGCTTGGCGGCGAAGAACTCGGTGTCGAGCGGGTTGGCGCCGGGATAACCGCCCTCGACATAGTCGATGCCGAGATCGTCGAGCATGCGCGCGATGGCCTGCTTGTCGGCCAGCGTGAAATCGACACCGTTGGTCTGCGCGCCATCACGCAGGGTGGTGTCGAACAGATAAAGCCGTTCCCTGCTTGTGCCTGCCCTGCTCATGCCTGCGCTCCCCCGGAGCCGAGCGTCTTCTTCATCGTCGTGTTGGCGAGCCACTCGCCATTGATGGAGACGCTATTGCGCTGCTGCGCGACGTAGCCGCGCTTGCGAAAGAATTCGACCGCCGTGTCGCTAGCGTCGACCGACAGACCGGTCGTGCCGCGCGCGCCCGCCAACTTTTCCAGCGCGTCGCATAGCAGGGCCCCGACGCCCTGCCCGGCCGCATTCGGATGGACATAGAGCATGTCGATGTGATCGTTGCCCTTCAGCGCGGCGAAGCCGACCGGCGAGCCCTGCAGGGTCGCAATCAAGGTGAGCTCGGATGCCAGCCTCTTGCCAAAACCCGTCTCATCCTCAGCAGCGGACGCCCAGGCCTCCTGCTGCTCCTCGCTGTAGTCATCACCGGTCAATTGCTGGATGCTGGCGACGAAGATCGCGGCCAGCACCGGCGCATCAGCGGGAAGAAACGGCCGCAGCGCGGGCCTCGGGAGAGCCTGTCCCATGCGTCACCACATGCCATAGAGTTTCGTGACCAGCGCCACTGCGCCCGCGATCAGCACCAGCTTGAGCAGGATGTAGTACAGCCAGTGCCGCGGAAACGGGGTGTCGGGCTTGCTCATCGCGCAATCTCCCAGGTCGTGACCGGCTTGCCGTCGGCGCCCTTGCCGTCCTTCAATACGATACCCATCGCGGCGAGTGCGTCGCGGAGGCGATCGGACTCCTTGAAGTCCTTGCGCGCCCGGGCCGCGGTACGCTCGGCGATCAGGGTTTCGACCTTGGCGGCGTCGACGCCTTTGGCCTGCTGCTTTCGCGCTTCCCATCGCGCGACGGTGTCCGACAGGAAGCCCGCAAAGCGGAGCGAGCCGGCAAAGGCCGCGCGGTCCGTCTCGCCGCCGGACGCCGCACGGCTCCGCAACGCGTGCAGCTCTGCGATCATCAGCGGCGTGTTGAGGTCGTCGACGAGGGCGGCGATGATCTCGGGCCCCGGCTGCTCACCCGGCGCATCGGCCACGACGCGATACCAGTCGTCGAGCGTCTTCGCGCTCTCCTCCAGGCCCTTGACGGTCCAATCGGCCGGCGAGCGATAATGCATCTTGAGCATGTTGAGGCGCAGCACCTCGCCAGGCCAGTCCGCCAGCAGGTCGCGGATGGTGACGAAATTGCCGAGGCTCTTCGACATCTTCGCGCCCTCGACCTGGACGAACTCATTGTGCAGCCAGTAGTTCGCCATCACCGACGTGCCGTGCGCGCAGCGCGACTGCGCGATCTCGTTCTCATGATGCGGGAAGATCAGATCGAGTCCGCCGCCATGGATGTCGAAGACCTCGCCGAGATAGGCTGCGCTCATCGCCGAGCACTCGATGTGCCAGCCCGGCCGGCCGCGGCCCCACGGGCTGTCCCAGCCCGGCTCGTCCTCCGACGACTGCTTCCACAGCACGAAGTCGGCAGGATTCTTCTTGTGCGCATCGACGGCCACGCGCGCGCCGGCGAGTTGCTCGTCGAGCCTGCGGCCCGACAGCGCGCCGTAGTCCGGCATCGACCGGGTGTCGAACAACACCTCGCCGCCCGCCTCATAGGCGTGGCCACGCGCGATCAGTTGCTTGATCAGGCTCACCATATCCGCCTTGCCATCAGGGCGCGGCAGCACGAACTCGGTGGCGCGTGGCTCGAAGGTTGGCGGCAGGCTGCCGAGCGCAGCCGCGTCGCTGCGGAACTGATTGGCCGTCACCTCCGTCACCTTCCGGATCGCCTCGTTCAGCGGCAGCCCGGGAAAGTCGCGCGCGGCGCGGGCGTTGATCTTGTCGTCGACGTCCGTGATGTTGCGGACATAAGTGACGTGATCCTTGCCATAGAGATGCCGCAGCAGCCGGAACAGCACGTCGAAGACGATCACGGGCCGCGCATTGCCGATATGGGCGAAGTCGTAGACCGTCGGTCCGCAGACATACATGCGGACATTGTTGGGATCGAGCGGCACGAAGGGGCGCTTCTCCCGCGACGCGGTGTCGTACAAACGCAAGTCCATGGTCCGTCCCCGAATGCCCTGTGCTCACCGCCCCGCCGGACCGACAGTCCATGACGAAGCGAAACGGGTGTCCTACGCCGCACGACCGCCCGCGAGCGGGCCGCCACGGCACGAATCACACTTCCGACCTGCCGGCCGGGCGTCCTGATCATCTCTGTTGAGAAAAGACGGCCTCAGCCAGCGAATCGCTAGCGCGTAATCTCGCGGCAAATGCAGCAGATGGCGAGGAAACCGTTCATGAAACTCACCATGCTGCAGCAGACTGTCTCCGTCAAGAGCCGCAAAACGGCCGTTTTCACTGCCCAAATGCTCGCGCCCCGCCTCATGGTTAATCATTTTTAAGCTTTTGGGCCTAACCATGAGTTGTCTCCTACACCCACCGGTGCACCATGCGAATCTCCCCGGCGCTGCTCGCCTGCTGTGTTCTCCTCGCCGCCGCGACCACCGCCACGGCGGAGAGCCGCATCTTCATCATCGCCAACGAAGCCGACGGCTACGGCGTCGACCAGTGCCTCGCCAAGGGCGACCGATGCGGCGCCTCGGCCGCGCGGTCGTACTGCCAATCACGGGATTTTGCACAGGCCTCCTCCTATCGCCGCGTCGACCCCGATGAAATCACCGGATCGGTGCCGAAAGCCGGCGCAAACTGCGCCCGTGGCGGCTGCAGCGACTTTGTCGCGATCACCTGCCAGCGCTGAGACGGCCGGGAACAGCGGTTCCCGCCACCCCGGCGCCCTGGAAACGACGTGACGATGCCCGACAAAGCGGCTATGGGATGCCCGCCGCTGCCGCGATTTTTCCGAATTCTGTGCTAGTCCCGCGGCTGCACCCATGGACCGGAATACCGCATCTTGATCGCATCCCTGTCTCCGCGCCTGCTGGCCGTGTCTGCGCTGCTCGGACTGACCCTGACCGGCTCGCACGCCCTGGCGCAATCCAGCTCCGATTCCTATGCGCAGATGCCGCCGGGCCCGCCCGGACCGCAGGCCGGCGTCAATCCGATCTGTCCGCGCCTGGAGGCGCAGCTCGCCTCGATCGATCGCGGTGGCGGCGATCCCGCGCGTGAGGACCAGATCCGGCGCTATCAGGATGCTGCCGCCAAGCAGCAAGGCGAGCTCGACCGCGTCAGCATGCAGGCCAAGCGCATGGGCTGCGACAGCCCGGGCTTCTTCTCGATCTTCAACGGCCGCTCGGCCGAATGCGCCCCGGTGAACAACCAGATCCAGCAGATGCGGTCCAACCTGGACCAGATCATGAGCAGCCTGGAGCGGCTCCGTGGCGGCGGGTTCGGCGGCGAGCGCGACAACCAGCGCCGCTCGGTGCTGGCAGCCCTCGGCCAGAACAATTGCGGCCCGCAATATCAGCAGTACGCTAACGCCAATCGCGGCGGCGGCGGCGGCAACTTCCTGACCAGCCTGTTCGGCGGCGGTGCCGACAGCAATCCCGCCGCATCGCTGCCGCCGCCGAGCGCCGATCTCGCGGCGCCGCAGGGCACCTACCGGACCGTGTGCGTGCGTAGCTGCGACGGCGCCTATTTCCCGATCTCGTTTGCCACCGTTCCCGGCCGCTTCGCCGACGACGAGCGCGCCTGCAAGGCGCAATGCCCCGCCGCCGACGCGACGCTGTTCACCTATCGCAATCCCGGCGAGGACATGAACCAGGCGGTCTCGGTCAACGGCCAGCCCTACACCGCGCTGCCGAACGCCTTCAAGTATCGCACCGAGTTCAACCCGAGCTGTTCCTGCAAGGCGCCCGGCCAGACCTGGGCCGACGCGCTGAAATCGATCGACGACCGGGCCACAGCCGCCGAGCAGGGCGACATCATCGTTACCGAGGAGAGCGCCAAGCGGATGCAGCAGCGCCAGACCGGCAAGCCGCCGGCGAACGCCGCCCGCAAAGGCGCCGCACCGGCCGATGCGGCAGCGCCCGCGACCGCGGACGCCACGACGGGCGCCGGTGGCGACAAGCAGATCCGCACGGTCGGACCGACCTTCATTCCCGCGCGTTGAGCGAGATCGCCGGGTCATCCTTCGAACGCATCTGAGGACGCGCGGCCAGCGAGATCGGGCGACATGACTTCGACCGACGGCCCTAGCGCGTTCGCAGGCTTCCAACGATTGCGCAGCGCTGCGAGACGAACGATCTCGGCCTGGGACACGCCGTCGACGAGAGTGGCACCGCCAGTCGCGTCACCGATCTCGCAGCCATGCCGGTCCGACGTCTTGCGAGGCACGACCGCGAGCGCACCGGAGAGGCTCGCCAAGGCCAGCAGCAGCGAGCCGCGCACGCGCGCCAGGAGAGCGTGACGGGCGTCGCCCGCCAGCGGCCCGGGGAGAACCGTTTCGAAGCCTGCCACTGCCGGTGCGATCGGCAACGTCTCGGCGGTGACGCCGAACCGCGCCGCGACTGCAATAGCCGGCGATTCCTGCGGCATGTCCGGCCCGGACAGCACCACACCGCGCACCCTCGCAGCTCCGAGCGCATCGACGGCCATCGCCAATGACAGCGCGGATTCGATGCCTCCGGTCAGAGCCAGCACGATCCCGGTGAAGCCATGCTTCTCGACGTGGTCGCGCAGGCCGAGCACGCGGGCCGCGTAGTCCGCCTCGTCGCCCTCGCTCGGCGTGGTGACCGGTCCCCGACACTGCCAGCCGTCGTCTCCCCTGCTCCATGCCAAGGTCGTGACCTCAGCGGCGAAGCCCGGAAGCTGCGCGGCCACCGAGAGATCGGCGTTCAGCGCGAACGATGCGCCGTCGAACACCTTGCCGTCCTGACCGCCGACCTGGTTGAGCCAGACGAGCGGCAGATCGCTTTCGGTGACGCGCGCCACGGCGGCCGACAGGCGCCGGTCGCCGCCGCTGCGCAGGTAGCATGAGCGGCTCGGCACGACGATGAGTTCGGCCCCGGTTTCCGCCAGCGTCTCGATGACGTTTTCGTCGTTCGAGGATTCTTCGGGCGAGATGTCTTCGCCGATCGCGACGCCGATGCGGACGCCCCGTACGCTGAGCGGGCCGGCCGCCGGGCCGCACATGAACACGCGCTTCTGATCACCATCGGCCAGGTTGGCCTTGAAGCGCGTCGCGGCGATGCGGCCGGTGTCGAGCAGCACGCAGGCATTGTAGAGCTTGCCGTCGTCGATCCAGGGCGTGCCGATCAGCACCGCCGGCCCGCCATCGGCGGTCTCGCGCGCGAGAGCCTCGATCGCGGCCCGGCACGCGGCCTGAAATGCCGGCTTCAGCACCAGGTCCTGGCATGGATGCCCCGCCAGGAACAGCTCCGGCAGCACCACGAGATCGGCGCCGTCGGCCGCCGCCCTCGCCCGCGCCTCGCGCGCCTTCGCGGCATTTCCCGCGATGTCGCCGACCGTCGGGTTGAGCTGGGCCAGCGTGATCCTGAAGATGTCGGCGGCCATCGCTCAACTCATTCAAAGCAGCCCGAGCCGCTCGGCGATCGCGAACAGCCAGAAGCAGCCCGACATCAGCAGCGCGACGCCGACGGCAGCCGAGCCGAGATCCTTGACCCGGCCGATCTGCAGATCGTGCTCGGTGGTGAGGCGGTCGGCGAGCTTCTCGATCGCGGTGTTGAGCAGCTCGACGACCAGCACCAGCACCACCGCGCAGACCAGCTCGACGCTGCGCATCGGCGTCGCGCCGACGACATAGGCCAGCGGCAGCGCCAGCAGGAACGCGACCACCTCCTCGCGCACCGCCTGCTCGGAGCGGAGCGCGAAGGCCAGGCCGTTGCGCGAGTTGACCGTCGCGCGCCACAGACGCAGCATCAGAAGCCCGCGACGGCCGGCATCGGTGCGGTCTTGCCGCCGCGCTGCTGCTTCAGCAGCTCGGCGATCAGGAACGCCATGTCGATCGACTGCTCGGCGTTCAGCCGGGGATCGCACACCGTGTGATAGCGGTCGTTGAGATCCTCGTCGGTGATCGCGCGCGCGCCGCCGATGCATTCGGTGACGTCCTTGCCGGTCATCTCGAGATGGATGCCGCCGGCATGGGTGCCCTCCGCGGCATGCACCGCGAAGAACGCCCGCACCTCGGATACGATGCGATCGAACGGCCGTGTCTTGTAGCCCGAGGTCGAGGTGATGGTGTTGCCGTGCATCGGATCGCACGACCACACCACCTTGCGCCCTTCCCGCTGCACCGCGCGGATCAGTCCCGGCAGATGATCGCCGACCTTGTCGGCGCCGAAGCGGTTGATCAGGGTCAGCCGGCCCGGCTCGTTGTCGGGATTGAGGATGTCGATCAGCTTCAGCAGCTCGTCCGGCTTCAGCGACGGGCCGCATTTCAGGCCGATCGGGTTCTTGATGCCGCGGAAATATTCGACATGGCCGTGGTCGAGCTGGCGGGTGCGGTCGCCGATCCAGATGAAATGGCCCGAGGTCGCGTACCAGTCGCCGGTGGTGGAATCGACCCGGGTGAAGGCCTGCTCATAGCCGAGCAGCAGCGCCTCGTGGCTGGTGTAGAAGTCGGTGGCGCGCAGCTCCGGATGGCTCTCGAGGTCGAGGCCGCAGGCGCGCATGAAGTTGAGCGCGTCCGAGATGCGGTCGGCCAGCTCCTTGTAGCGCCGCGACTGCGGGGAATCCTTGACGAAGCCGAGCATCCACTGATGCACGCTGCCGAGATTGGCGAAGCCGCCGGTGGCGAACGCGCGCAGCAGGTTCAAGGTCGCCGCCGACTGCCGGTAGGCGTCGAGCTGGCGCTGCGGATTGGGGATGCGCGCCTCGGGCGTGAAGGCGGTGTCGTTGACGATGTCGCCGCGATAGCTCGGCAGCTCGACGCCATTGATCTTCTCCGTCGGCGACGAGCGTGGCTTGGCGAACTGGCCGGCGATGCGGCCGACCTTCACCACCGGCACCGCGCCGGCATAGGTCATGACCACGGCCATCTGCAGCAGCACGCGGAAGAAGTCGCGGATGTTGTTGGCGCCGTGCTCGGCGAAGCTCTCGGCGCAGTCGCCGCCCTGCAACAGGAATGCCTCGCCCGCCGCCACCCGCGCCAGCGCCTTCTTCAGGTTGCGCGCCTCGCCGGCGAACACCAGCGGCGGGAAGGTCGCAAGCTGCGCCTCGACCTCGGCGAGCGCCTTCTGGTCGGGATAGTCAGGCACCTGCTGCACCGGCTTGGACCGCCAGCTCTCCGGGCTCCAGCGCTCGGTCATGGCTCTCTACTCCCTCTCGGCAACTGCACGCCAAATTCCCCGCGCGGCGGCGCGCGCCTTATACACAGCCTGCTCCCGTGCCGCCACTTGGAATTTAGGGCGCGGACACAAGGGCTTGCACCGCCACCCGAATTTGACTTTGCTGCGGAAGGGCAAGTGATGGGAGGACGAGGCGTGGCTGAGACGGGATCCGACGGCGTTTCGAGCGAGGATCTGACCCTTCCGGCCGTCGATGGCTTTGCGCTCGCGGGCACCCTGTTCATGCCGCGCGGCACGCCGGCGCATGCCGTGCTGATCAATTCCGGGGCGGCGATCCCGCGCCGGATCTATCGCGGCTTCGCTGCTCATCTTGCCCAGCAGGGTTGCGCGGTTCTGACCTACGACTATCGCGGGATCGGCGGCAGCCGTCCCCGCTCCCTGAAGGGCTTTGCGGCCTCGATGACCGACTGGGCCGCACTCGACATCACCGGCGCGGTCGGTTGGATGCGTGCGCGCTACGGTGCGCTGCCGCTGCGCTATGTCGGCCACTCCTTCGGCGGCCAGACGCTCGGCCTGCTCGCCAACAACACCGAGGTGTCGCGCGCCCTCTTCATCGCCTCGCAGGCCGGCTATTGGAAGCTGATGGCCCCGGGCGAACGCTGGCGCGTGGCGACGATGCTCAACGGCGTTGGCGTCCCGCTGACTCATGCGCTGGGTTACACGCCGGGCTGGAGTGGCGTCGGCGAGGACCTGCCGAAGGGTGTCTTCCTGCAATGGGTGCGCTGGATCATGAGCCCGCGCTATCTGTTCGATGACGCATCGCTGCCGCTTGCCAACTACGCCAACTTCAAGAGTCCCGTCCGGGCGCTGTGCCTCGCCGACGATCCCTGGGCCACGCGGCCCGCGGTTGAGCTGCTGTGCGCTGGTTATACGGGCACGACGCCGGAGCTGCTCGACATCGCGCCGCAGGACGTCGGGGCGTCCGCGATCGGCCATATGGGCTTCTTCCGCGCGGCGCATCGCGACACGCTGTGGCGCAGCGCGACGGAGTGGCTGCTCGAAAGCTGACGCGATCGGTTCGTCATAGCCCATGAGCGAGCGCTCCCGCGGCAGATGCTGCCCGAGCTGTGCTGATGTCGTTCACCCTCATCAAGTCGGAGGGCGCAGGGAAGGCCAGGCGTCGGCTGACGCCTGCGGCCCGCCTGCGAAAAAAATGCAGGCGGCAGGTACCACAGGTGCAGCCGAGAACGCCCGGCCTTCCCTGCGCGACGGTCTTAACGCTTATACGCAGTCTGCCTGGTGCGCCGGGCTTGTTGGCCACCATTCGCGACAATGCTTGCGCATTGCGCGGGACACCAGCATCGGGGTGTCAGCACGCTGCGACTTCACGTCCGCACCATGCCGTTCGTCGGCGCGTCCGAAGACACGCTGCGGCACAAGTGCGGCCATCGCTCCCCGCCTCGCGTGTCGTGACGATCGCGCGCAACGCCCCTCCGGCCGAGGCGGGATGCGCGCATCAAAGCACAATTTCTGAATTTCGTAAAGTAGATTCTGCCCGACGGGCCGTTTGCGCAAGGCACATCTGTGGGGAGTCCTGCCTCGATCCGCCGGGTGCAGAAGCCGGACCGATTGCGCTGGTCGAGCTCGGCCGGAACGCTCGGAGGTCGACCTACACCCCGACCATGCGCGCCAGGACGGCACAACGGAACGAACCGCGTGACCGGCCGTTGCCCCTGCGCTGCATCATTTCTCGGATCCTCCGGATGTCGTGCACGCCTTTCCATGAGGGCAGATGATGACCGCAGCCCGGACCACAGCGCGCGCGCTCGCGGCGTCGACGCCCAGCCGCCTGACCAACTCGACACCATCCCTCCAGCCGCTGGCGCATCGCAGCCGGTCGCTGGCGAAGACTCATCCATTTCTTCTGGCGGCAGCGGCGGCCACGACCGTTCTGGCCGTCACAGCACTGATCAATCGCCGCCTCGCCAAGTCTGCCGAGCGGGCCAATCCTCCCGCCGGCCAGTTCATGGACGTCGACGGCGTCCGGCTGCACTATGTCGAGCGCGGCATCGGCGTGCCGCTGGTGCTGCTGCACGGCAACGGCAGCATGATCCAGGACTTCGCCTCCAGCGGCCTGATCGATCTGGCGGCGCAGAACTACCGTGTCATTGCGTTCGACCGGCCGGGCTTCGGCCACAGCGACCGGCCGCGCAACGTCGTGTGGACGCCGACGGCGCAGGCCGGGCTAATCAAGAGCGCGCTCGATCGCCTGGGCGTCTCGGAGGCCTTCGTCCTGGGTCATTCCTGGGGCGCATCCGTCGCCGTCGCGCTCGCCCTCGAACATCCGGCCATGGTCAAGGGCATGGTGCTCGCCTCTGGCTATTACTATCCGACCTTCCGGTCCGACGTGGTGGCCGGATCGGCTCCGGCCATTCCCTTGCTGGGCGATATCCTGCGCTACACCATCTCCCCTCTGATCAGCCGGATGATGTGGCCGCTGCTGATGGCCAAGCTGTTCGGCCCGCGATCGGTTCCGGCGAAGTTTGCCGGCTTCCCCAAGGAAATGGCGGTTCGCCCGTCGCAGATCCGCGCCTCCGCCGCGGAGGCCGCGCTGATGATTCCCGATGCTTTCCGCTTCAGGAGAGCGTACGGTGAGCTGAAGATGCCGGTCGTGATCGTTGCCGGTGATCAGGATCGCCTGATCGACATCGACGCCCAGTCCAGACGGCTTCATCACGACGTCAGCCAGAGCACCTTTCGCCGCGTGCGCGGCGCCGGCCACATGGTGCATCAGACGGCGACCGAGGCCGTCATGTCCTCGATCGACGAAGTCGCAGCGGCGGCGTAGTCGGAGGGCGAACATGGCTGCGGCTGCCGGATTGCGGGATCCGTAGCCTGCAGAGCGGCGAAGAAAGCGGGGATCGAACTTATGCCGGCCGAGGACGCGTGCATGCCGATCTGGCACGAAAAGCATCTGCGCGCTGCCACCAAAGCTGCCGGCGTGGCCCTGTGGTCGTGGAACGTCGACACCGACGCGATCACGATGGACGAGCGCGCCTATGAGCTGTGGGAGGTGCCCAAGACCAAGAGCAGGATCACGTTCGAGGTGCTCTCCCAGAACATTCACCCCGCCGATCTCGAACGGGTGAGATCGGCGTTTTCAGCGACACGGGCGATCGTCGGCGCTTATGAGATCGATTTTCGCATTCTCGCGGATGGCGAAATCCGCTGGATTTCCGCCCGCGGCCAAGGTGACGATGCCGACATCGCCGAGCGGCTGATGTTCGGCGTCTTCCTCGACGTGACCCAGCGCAAGCAGGCCGAAGAAGCCAACGAGCTGCTGGCGGGCGAGATGAGCCATCGGGTCAAGAACCTGCTGACGATCGCCACCGCGCTGACGCAGATGACGTCGCGCACGGCGGCGACAAAGGAGGACATGGCCCACGAGCTCGCCAGCCGGCTGATCGCGCTGGGCCGTGCCCAGGATCTGATACGTCCGCGGCCGGGCGGGACGAACCAAGCAGCCCTGCTCGGCGATCTCGTCTCGGTGCTGCTTGCCCCCTATGATGAGAAAGGCGCCAGCGTCCGCATCCGTGTGTCGGTGCCCAAGATGAATGTCGGAGAACGCTCGAGCACGACATTGGCGCTGGTGATCCACGAGCTCGCGACCAACTCGGCGAAATACGGCTCGCTGTCGGTTTCGAGCGGCACGCTGGACGTGTCGTGCAGCGCGCATGACGACGAAGTGGTGATCATGTGGACCGAGCGCGGCGGGCCGCCGAAGTCGGCCGACACGACCGAAGGCTTCGGCAGCAAACTGATCCATCGCAGCATGAACGCCCAGCTCGGCGGCACCATCGCCTTCGACTGGTCCGCCGAAGGCCTGGTCGTGACGCTGCGCATGAGCCGGGAGCGGATGGCGAACTGACGCCCCTGGCCGCCCGTGTCGCTTCGTTCACGTGGGCACTATATGCAATCCTCCCAGGACATGACCGCCGGCAAGATTCCCGTCCTCCAGTAGATCACCTTATCATCCCGGGTCTCGAAAATGATCGCTCTCTTGGCATCCGGGCTCTTGGCGATCACCCAATGATTGGGTGCGGGTGGCGGCTCCGTGACACCCTGCTTCAGCCGCTCGGCCTTGTCTTCCTCGGTCTCCTCGCTCTCGTATGGCGCGAATGTCCGCTCCGTCGCTCCATAGGCACCCGCGATGTCGGCCTCCGTCGACCCCACTCCAACTCCGTTCGCGTCGACGATCTTCGGATCTGGTCGACGCCCATCGTCGAGAAAGAGGTAGATCACGGCAATCCTGCCATCGACGATCACGTAGGACAGCGCTTCGTCCTTGCCGTCGGCGCGACTGGCGACATAGCACTCCTTCGTGTACGGCGGCTCCATCGGACCAAGCTTTGCGTTCAACGCACGCTCGGCCTCGGCAACGGTCATGCCCAGGTCGACCGGCCCCACGCCACGCCAGGACATGACCTCGGCGTGGCTCGAGGTCGATATCGCCGCGATAGCCGCGAACAAGAAAACCAGAACTCGCATGGATCACCCCTATCGACGCCTCCATGCATATAGCAACATGTAGTGAATACGGCAGATTTATGCGACATCCGCACGAGTGGGTGAACGGGAGTCATCCAGAGTTGGGCAAGGACGCTAGATTGCTTCGCTACGCTCGCAATGACGGTGGTGTGAGCGCACGACACACTCCCAGGCGTCGTTCCGGGGCAGACCGCTCGACAAAATAGCGGAGCCATTTGACGTGAGAGCTGAGCGCGGGTTCCAGAGCCACGACGGGCCGCTGCGACGACGAAAGCGAAAATCTCGCGCAATGATCCCGTCTGTGGTTATGGATTCCCGGCTCGCGCAGGCGCGCACGAGCGCCCCGGAATGACGAGAGGTATACAGATCGCATGATGGTGGGCACGGCGCTCGCGCGCCTTTGCCCACCCTACGGCACGTCGCCTGGAGTGCCTACTCCGCCGCCATCTGCCGTGGCGCCGGCGGCGGGCTGGCGAGGTCGGCGGCGAGTTGCGCATAACGCACTTTCGCGTCATTCACCGCCTTCTCCTTGACGGGGCCGTAGCCGCGGATCTTGTCGGGCAGCGACAGCAGCTCGACGGCGATCTCGGCATTGGCCGGCGACAACAAGTTCAGCACCGTCGCGACGTCCTTCTCATAGCCCGCGATCAGGTCGCGCTCCATCCGGCGCTCGGCCGCATAGCCGAAGATGTCGAGCGGCGTGCCGCGCAGGCCCTTGAGCTTCGCCAGCAGCCGGAACAGCTTCATCATGCCCGGGCCGAAGCTGCGCTTCTTCGGCCGCCCCTGGGGATCGAGGCCGGAATTGAGGATCGGCGGCGCGAGGTTGAAGGAGATCTTGTAGTCGCCCTCGAAGGCGTCGTGGAGCTGCCTCTGGAAGGTGCCGTCCGAGAACAGCCGCGCCACCTCGTACTCGTCCTTGTAGGCCAGCAGCTTGGCGTAGTTGATCGCGACCGCGCGCGGCAGCGCCTCGCCGTAGCCGCCCTTGTCGGCGGCCTCGCGCACCTGATCGACCAGCTTGCGGTAGCGCTTGGCGAGCCGGCCGTTCTGGTAGGCCGTGAGATAGGTCATGCGGTGGGCGATGATCTCGTCGAGCGTCATCGCCTCAAGCGATTTCGGCGGCACCGCCTCGTCCTTGCCGGTCATCATGTCGGCGAGCCGCTCCGGGTTGACCACCGCGAGGCGGCCGAGCCGGAACGCCTCGGTGTTCATCTTGACCGCGACGCCGTTGATCGCGATCGCCTTCTCTATCGCCTCGGCCGACAGCGGCAGCAGGCCCTTCTGGTAGGCGTAGCCCATCATCATCATGTTGGTGGCGATGCTGTCGCCAAGCAGCGCTTCGGCCGGCTTGGTGAAATCGAGGAAGGTCGAGTCCTTGTGCAGCGCCGTTTCCAGCAGGCTCGTCACCTTGCGGTTCTGGAAATTGAAGTCGCGGTTGAGCACGAAATCGGCGGTCGGGATCAGATGGCTGTTGATGACACCATGGCTGCGCTCGGCATCGCACAGCGTGATCGTCTCCTTGGCACCCGCCACCACTTCGTCGGCGGCGATGACGAGGTCGGCGGTCCCCGTGACGATGCGCGAGCAGGTCACGTCAGCCGTATTCTCGGAGAGGCGGACATGGCTGAGCACCGCGCCACCCTTCTGCGCGAGGCCCGACATGTCGAGGATCATCGAGGCCTTGCCCTCGATGTGCGCGGCCATGCCGAGCAGCGCGCCGATCGTCAGCACGCCGGTGCCGCCGACGCCGCCGACCGCGACGTTGTAGGGCCGCTCCAGTGACGGCTTGGTCAGCGGTTCCGGCATCTCGCCGATGTCGCCGAGCTCAGCGGGCGCGCGGCTGCGCGGCTTGCCGCCATCGATGGTGACGAAGGACGGGCAGAAGCCCTTCACGCAGGAATAGTCCTTGTTGCAGGACGACTGGTTGATGACGCGCTTGCGGCCGAGCTCGGTCTCCAGCGGCTCGACCGAGATGCAGTTCGACTGCACCGAGCAGTCGCCGCAGCCCTCGCAGACGGCGGGATTGATGAAGACGCGGCGCTGCGGATCCTCCATCGTGCCGCGCTTGCGGCGGCGGCGCTTCTCGGCGGCGCAGGTCTGCACGAACACGATGGCCGAGGCGCCCTTGGTCTCGCGCAGCGTCTTCATGACGTTTTCGAGCTCGTCGCGGTGCGCAAGCTTGACGCCGGGCGCGATGCTGTCGGCCGGATAGGCGTCTGGATTCTCCGAGACCAGATAGATCTCGCGGATGCCCTCGGCATGCAGCTGGAAGGTGATCTGCTGCGGCGACAAATCGCCGTCATGGCGCTGGCCGCCGGTCATCGCGACCGCGTCGTTGTAGAGGATCTTGTAGGTGATGTTGGCCTTAGAGGCGATCGACTGGCGGATCGCGAGGCTGCCGGAATGGAAATAGGTGCCGTCGCCGAGATTGGCGAAGATGTGCTTCTCGTCGGTGAACGGTGCGATGCCGACCCACGGCACGCCCTCGCCGCCCATATGGGTGAAGGTCTCGGTGTTGCGGTTCATCCACAGCGACATGAAGTGGCAGCCGATGCCGGCCAGCGCGCGGCTGCCCTCGGGCACCTTGGTCGAGGTGTTGTGCGGGCAGCCCGAGCAGAAATACGGCGTGCGTGCCACCGGCGAGATCAGCTGCATCTGCGAGGCGTCGCGGCCGTTGAACCAGTCGGCCTTGGCGCGCAGCATCGCCTTGATCTCGGGGTTGAGGTCGAGGCGGAGAAGACGCTCGGTGAGCGATGTCGCGAGCGAGGCGACGGAGAGCTCGGTGGCAAACGGCAGGAAGCGCTTGTCGTGGTCGTCCATCTTGCCGACGATGCGCGGGCGGACGTCGTCGCGCCAGTTGAACAGCTCCTGCTTGACCTGGTTCTCGACGATCTCGCGACGCTCCTCGATGATGAAGATCTCCTCGAGGCCGACCGCGAACTGCCGCACGCCTTCCGGCTCCAGTGGCCAGGGCATGCCGATCTTGTAGAGGCGAAGCCCGATCCTGGCGGCGACCTCCTCGGTGATCCCGAGCTCGCGCAGCGCCTGGCGGATGTCCTCGTAGCTCTTGCCCGACGCCATGATGCCGTAGCGGGCGTTCGGTGAGTCCATCGTGATGCGGTTGACCTTGTTGGCGCGGGCAAAGGCGATCGCGGCAAAGCCCTTGTAGTCCTGCAGCCGCCGGTCCTGCTCGAAGCGGTCATCCGGCCAGCGCAGATTGAGGCCGCCCGGCGGCATCTCGAAATCGGCGGGGATGACGAACGGCGTCATCTCGTCGTTGAGGTTGATCTCGGCGGTCGTCTCCACCGTCTCGGTGATCACCTTCATTCCGACCCAGCAGCCGGAATAGCGCGACATCGCGATGCCGAGCAGGCCCATCTCGATCATCTCGTGGATCGAGGACGGATAGAGATAGGGCATCAGCGCCGAGATGAAGGCATGGTCGGACTGATGCGGCACGGTCGAGGATTTGGCGCCGTGGTCGTCGCCGGCGAGACAGAGCACGCCGCCGTTCTTGGCGGAGCCGGCCGCATTGCCGTGGCGAAACACGTCGCCGCAGCGGTCGACGCCGGGGCCCTTGCCGTACCAGATGCCGACGACGCCGTCATACCTGCCGCCGGGCGACAGTGCGAGTTGCTGCGAGCCCCAGATCGCGGTCGCTGCGAGGTCCTCGTTCACGCCGGGCTGGAACTTGATGTTGTACTGCTCGAGATGCTTGCGGGCGGAGAACAGCTGCTGGTCGTAGCCGCCGAGCGGCGAGCCGCGATAGCCGGAAATGAAGCCGGCGGTATTCAGCCCGGCGGCGCGGTCGCGCCGGATCTGGGCCATCGGCAGCCGCACCAGCGCCTGGATGCCGGTCAGGAAGATATGGCCGGAGCTTGCGGTGTATTTCTGGTCGAGATTGATCTCGCTCTCGTTGAGTCCCATTCCGCCCTCTTGCCGTGCTTTACCGGGGGGCGCGACTGCCGCCGGCCGGCGGAAGCGCGCGTTCTGCCAATCATTTATGTCTGCTTTTGAAGAATGCGCATCACAAATCTCGTGTGCGCAGGGCAGCCAGCCGAAATCGCAATTTCGTGGCGGGAGCCGGCTGCGGCTTTTGCGGTTTGTGTCGAAAACGGCCACTGCCGCGAAATGGGATGATGCGCACCATGGCTTTGGCGGCTCGGCGGATGGTGACTGAACCGTTGTGGCCGGCGCGATTCCGGCCCGAACGAATTGTGCGATGCGATAAGATCGCCTTCGTTCAGCCCCGATCGTCGCCCGCAAATACGAAGCGCGGCATGTTCCATTTGTAGCGGATCGCGAGCAGCCGGAACGACAGTCCGAGCGCGAAGGTCAGCGCCGTCCACCATCCGCTGGCGATGCCGAGCGACAAGCCGGTCGCATAGACCAGGCCCGTGACGAGGGACACGCTGGCGTAGAGCTCGGCGCGAAACAGCAATGGCACGTCATTGCACAGGATGTCGCGCAGCACGCCGCCGGCGCAGCCCGTGATCATCCCGGCGACGATGACGATGCCGATCGGCACGTTCATCTGCCAGGCGATGTCGCAGCCCGTCATCGTGAACACGACGAGGCCGACCGCATCGAGAACGAGGAACGCCATGGTCAGCCTGTGAACCAGGCGCGCCATGGCGATCGTCACGAACGGCGCCAGCACGGTCAGCAGCAGCAAGGACGGCTGCTCGACCCAGGCAAGCGGATAGTGGCCGAGCAGCACGTCGCGCAAGGTGCCGCCGCCGAGCGCGGTGATCGCCCCCAACAAGCAGACGCCCATCCAGTCCATGCTGCGGCGTCCCGCCGCCAGCGCGGCCGTCATCGCCTGCGCCGCCAGCGCCACCCAGGTCAACAGATGCAACACGCTGTCACCGGGCGGCAGGTTCCACATCGAAGGCTCCAACAAAAGGACGGAGAATCGCAGTGCACGCGAGGCACCTTAGCGCGCGGTGCAACGGATCGACTGGGGATTTCGTAAGGTTTCGCGGAACAGAGCCGGGGCCCGACTGGTTGTCGGGTGACAATCGCAAGGAGGACATCATGGCCAACGAACGGCTCCCGAACGAACGCTATCCCGACGGCATGAACCGGCCGGACATGACGACGCGGCCCGGCATGCCCGGTGCCGACATGACCGGCGCCGACTACGAGCGCGCGGCGCGGACGGACAGCCAGCTGCAGCCCGATCCCGAGTTGAGGGAAGGCTCCGCCTCGACCGGCCGGATCGCAGCGTACGCCCTGGGCATCGCGATCCTGCTCGGCGCCGTGTTCTACGGGCTGAACAACATGTCGATGCGCAACGATCAGGCGAGCACCACGCCGGCCGCGCAATCCGCCTCGACCACCAAAGATAACACCTCGCCCGGCGTGACGACCGGCGCCGCGGGAGATCGCACCACACCGCCGCCGGCGGCCCCGAGCGACAAGCCCAACGCCGTCAAATAATCTCGCGGACGGCAATCAGCGGTCCCACTCCTGGGCGGCGGGTGAGCAATCGCCCGCCGCCGTTTTTTGGCGAGTCCTCCAACAAATTACGCGACGCGTGCGAGGGCCGCCATGGAACCATAGCAGCGCGAACCGGTTGGCTCATTGACACTCTCACCCAGGAGATACGTAATGAAAGCTCTCTCCATAGCTATCGCAGCCGCGGCAAGCACGCTGGCCGTGACCGCCGCTTCGGCGGCACCGATCTCTCCCGCAGCCTCGGCGGTCCCGCAACGAGACATCCAGAACGTCCGGATGGTCTGTAACGAGGAAGGCCGCTGTTGGCGCGAGCGCAGTGAACGCCGCGTCATCATTCAAGGCGAAGATCGCGATTCCTACGCGTACGCTCCGCGTGAGCGCTACATCGAGCGGCGCGGCTACGAAGACCGCGGCGGCATCGGCTTCCGCGCCCCGGGCGTCAGCGTCGGCATCGGAACGGATCGCTACTAAGCGATTTCAGCGAATCAGACTGAAAAGCCGCGGCAGAGTCCGCGGCTTTTCTACAGGCAGATGAGATCAGTATCTGCGGGAGGACGGGCGCGCAGCCTGATCTCAACCGAAGAGCTTGTTCAGCTCGCCCCCGGGATAGCCGTTGGCCAGTTCGGTGAAGGTGCCCTGCTCGGCCATCTCCTTGGCCGCCCGGACGAAGCCGGCCCAGGCCACCCGCGCCAGCGAACCGCCGACGCTGATGCGGCGCACGCCGAGCTCGGCGGCCTGGCTCAATGACAGACCCGACGCGCCGATCAGCAGGTTCACAGGCTTGGGCGCCACCGCGTTGACGACAGCCGTGATCTCCTCGACCGTCTTGATCCCCGGAGCGTACAGACAATCCGCGCCGGCCTCGGCATAGGCCGCGAGGCGGTCGGTCACGAGCTTGAGGTCGGGCTTGCCCCAGAGAAACGCCTCGCAGCGGCCGGTCAGCAGCACGTCCCCACCGCTTGCATCGATCGCCTGACGTGCGGCGCGGATGCGCGTAACCGCCAGTTCGCGCGCGTAGAGCGGATCATCCTTGTCACCCGTGGAGTCCTCGATCGACAGACCGGCGACGCCGGTGGCGACCGCGCGCGTGACGTTGGCGGCCACGCCCTCGGGGGCATCGGCGAAGCCGCCCTCGAAATCGGCGTTGACGGGAATGTCGACCGCCGCGGACAGCGCCGCCAGATGCGCGAGCATCTCGTCGAGCGTCGTGCCGGTGTCGGCCTTGCCGATCGACCACGCGAAGCCGGCGCTGGTCGAGGCGACCGCGTTGAAGCCGAGATGTTGCAGCATTTTGGCCGTGCCGGCATCGAACGGGTTCGGCAGCACGAAGCAGCCGGCCTCGTGCAGCTTGCGAAAGGCCGCGCGCTTGTCCGCCGTGTTGATCAACGTCATGTCATCCTCCCATGCATCCTCGCGTTGCGGCAGCATAGAGCCGCGATCATTGCGCCGCCAAGACGTTGCGCAAGAATGTTCGCTCTTCGCCCAGAATGAGCTTGTGCTCCTCGGCCAGCGCAAAGTTCGCCCGGCCCTCAGCATCGCCGCGCAAGGCTGTACGATAGCGCTCGTAAGCTGCGAGACTGTCGAATGAAATCAGGCCGTAGGCGATGTCGTTGGTGCCTTCATGAGGCATGAAATAGCCGATCAGGTCGCCGCCGCAACGGGGGATGATCGACAGCCAGCGCCTGGCATAGGCCTCGAACACGTCGCGCTTGAACGGATCGATGCGATAGCGGATGAAGACGGTGATGGTCATGACAACCTCCGGTGAGTTCTGTATCGTCGACACTATCCGCTTGCCGGGCGAGAATGCTTCGGCTAGCATCGAAGTATGAAATCAGGTCCGGACATTGCGATGGTGGCGGCGCTGGTCGGCGATCCCGCCCGCGCCAACATGCTGACTGCGCTGCTCTCGGGCCGTGCGCTGACCGCGACCGAGCTCGCCCAGGAAGCGGGCGTGACGCCGCAGACGGCGAGCTCGCATCTTGCCAAGCTCGAAGGCGGCGGCCTGGTCGAGCCGGAGAAGCAGGGCCGCCACCGCTACTACCGGCTCGCCGATCCCGATGTCGCCGACGTGCTGGAGAAGCTCGCCGGCCTTGCCGCGCGCGCCGGCCACATGCGGGTGCGCACCGGGCCGAAGGAGCCGGAGCTGCGGCGAGCACGCATCTGCTACGACCATCTCGCCGGCGATCTCGGCGTGCAGATGCTCGACAGCATGACGCGGCAGAAGCTGGTCCGCCGGCGCAAGCAGGAGATCGTGCTGACCGAGGACGGCAAACATTTCCTGTCGCAGCATTTGCGGATCTCGCCGGAAATGCTGGCGCATCCGCGCCGGCCCGTGTGCAAGGCCTGCCTCGACTGGAGCGCGCGGCGGCATCATCTCGCCGGCACGCTCGGCGCAGCGTTGATGAAGCGCTTCACCGAGCTGAAATGGGCGGCGCGCGATGCCACCCCAGGCAGTCGCGTGGTCAATTTCAGCCGCGCCGGCGAAAAGCATTTCGCGGCGCTGTTCGGTCCGGCCGAAGACTGACGATCACGCGCTCTTTATCGCAGCGTGGCCCTCGTGCCTTGCGGCCAAGGCGAACGCGGGGCACGGCGTGACGGTTGACGACCATCTCGTCACGTCCGTCGTGGAGTGTTCATGTCGCGTTTCGCTGTCGCCTTCTGTGCCGCCCTGCTCGCCCTCGCCCCGACTGTCGCCCCGGCGGCGGAGGCACCGCGCGAGCCCTATGGCATCAATCTCGAAGGTTTCCCCTATCCGTATCCGGTCGGCCTGCTGCCCCTGGTCAATGACGGCGAGCAGCTGCGCATGGCCTATATGGATGTGGCGCCGGCGCAGCCGAACGGCCGCGTTGCCCTGCTGCTGCACGGCCGCAACTTCCCCTCGAGCTACTGGGCGCCCGTGATCAAGACACTGACCGACGCCGGCTTCCGCGTCGTGGTGCCCGACCAGGTCGGCTTCGGCAAATCATCCAAGCCTGCAGGCGAGCTGCATTTCGACACGCTGGCGCGCAACACCATGACGCTGCTCGATCACCTCGGCATCGCCAAGGCGGATATCGTCGCGCATTCGATGGGCGGCATGCTGGCCGTGCGCATCGCCCGCGCCTATCCCGACCGCGTCGCACATCTCGTGCTGACCGCGCCGATCGGGCTCGAGGACTATCGCGTCTACGTGCCGCCGATCCCGTCGGAAAAGATCATCGAGAGTGAGGACCGGCTGACGGCGGACGGCTATCGCAAGCAGTTGGAGACCAACTACGCGCTGAAGCTGCCGCCGGAGCAGGTCACGCCGTTCATCGATGCACGCTTCAACCTGAAGCAAAGCGCCGACTATTCGCGCTGGCTGAAGAGCTTCGTCAGCTCCTATCAGATGATCTACCGCGAGCCGGTGGTGCACGAGATCCCGCTGCTGACGCAGCCGACGCTGTTCATCATGGGCGCGGACGATCACAACGCGCCGGGACGGCCCAACGCGCCCGAGGCCTCGAGAGCGAAGATGGGCCAGAACGCCGAGCTGGCAAAGGGCCTGGCCAGCCGGATGGGCGATGCGCGCGCCGAGGTGGTCGCCAATGCCGGCCACCTCGTCTTCCTCGATGCGCCGCAGACGTACGACCGGCTGCTGCTGGACTTCCTCGGCAGGTGAAAGCAAACAATGAGCGACAGGGATCGCGCCACGCCGACCCCTGCCGTGTTGCGGTCACACGCCAGAAACTGCGCTTTCTCGCAATGCGGCTGCGCCGATCACCAATGGTGGCGGCGATGCCAATGGCGGTGCCAGTGCCGATGATGGTGGCGCCAGCCCCAATGACGGCGCCGCCAACCCCAATGCCGCCGGCGCCAGCCCCAATGGTGGCCGTGACCATGGTGTCCGTGATGATGACCGTGATGCCCCCAGCGAACCTGCTCCGGCGCGAGCCGGTCGGCCTCATCCTGCGAACCGACCGCGGGCTCGACGTGCTGATCCCTGGCTGAAGGCGCCGCCTCGTTCAGCGGCAATGGCGAGAGCGGCGCAGCGACTGCATCGGTGGTGCGGAGCACGGCGCCGGCCGCCGCCGCGCAGCCGAACCCCAATGCCAGCTTGAGGAAGTTCCGTCGTTCCATCGCACGCCTCCATGATGCACGAGCCAGGGCATGAAGGGAGTATTCGACCGATCACCTGAACGTGAGCTGAACTTAGTCGATCACGGCCAAATGGCGCGCACATGATACCATCGACACGTCGTCCCCGTGATCCGAAAGGGCCTCTACCGGCGGCACCGATCATGGGTCGACCGTCTGCGCCAGCACGACCTCGCGCGCATACGCATCGCACCCGGCCGATCGCGATTGAAGTCCGCGATCAGCCGCGACATCTCGCGCCGCCGATCGCGCGCTCCACCGCGGCGCCATCGTCGAGCGGCGCGGCTGACGGCGGTGCAGCGGCCGACGGGGTTGCAACGAGTGCGACGCTTGCGGCGACCATACACCCCAATGCCATAGCCACGTGCAGCAAGCCCCGACGTTCAATGTTGCCGACTACGATTCAGGACGACGCTTGTGAGTGAACGCTTGAATAGGCGGAGAACTACGCGTTCGGATGACCAGCACGTAACGATCGGACATGGCGCAGCAATAGTGATCCGGCCTCGGGAGAAGCGTACGCGGTCCAGGTCGAGTATGGCTTGATCAGCCGCTGGCGAGCGGATTAGACTGAGCACCCGAATTGAAGAAACATTCAGAGCAAGCAGTGTTTTATCGTGCCATTACCTTGGTATTGTTGAGCTCCCTAGCCTCAGCCGTCGGCGCTCAGGCGCAGGGCGATCCAACCCAGATTTTCAACGGCGTGTGGGTGGCAGTTAACCCGCCGGGACCGCACGTCGTGTTTAATACGATCAGCCTGGGTCAAAGAGAGGCTAGTTTGCCGATACTAGGCCAAGCCACGATAGGTCCATCCAATGGAGAAGACGGATCAAATTTCCGAATCTCGGGCCCAGGGTTCACCTGCTTCTACCTAATACTCACCACCAACCAGCGGACAAGAATGGTCTGGGAGCTGAAGAGCGGTGGGGACATCTGTTTCAAATCAGCTGCTTTCGAGCAAGCCGATAGCCCGGTACCAGTACCGGTACCGGCACCGACACCGTTACCGCCACCTCCACCGCCTCGCACCCCCGTCTCTCCGAGCTTCTCCTGCTCCGCGCGCTTGAATGAGGCGGAACGAACTGTCTGTTCAGACAGCGGCCTAGCTCAGCTCGATCAAAATCTTGACGCTTTGTATACATCGGCTCAGGCTTACGCTCGCAGCAACGGTGACGCAGCCAGCTCTTCACGACTGGCTGCAACCGAGAAGAGTTGGTTGTCCAACGATCGAAATGCCTGTGCTACGAATATAACTTGCTTGGCGAGCGCCTACTCGAGGCGGATTTCCCAGTTGAAAGCCTGCTTATCTCGGCTTCGCAGTGGTGACGGCTGCTAACAGTTCCCTCGAACACAACCGTATGATTGATCGGATCGGTCTCCATCGACAAGTGCATTAGAAGCGGTGCTTTGGACCGGGGCCTCCATGCGAGCATTATCTTGCCTTCGAGCTGTCCTTCTCGCGAGCAGCCTTAGCAGTATCGCTCTGATACCGACCGCAGCATCACAGTCAGCGTCTGCGCCGCACTGCACATCGATCGCGAAGGTTATGCTGGACGTCGGCCACACGCCTGAGCAACCCGGAGCGACTAGCGCGCGCGGCGTGCCGGAGTTTGAGTTCAACCTCAAACTCGCTCGCAGGGTTTCATTGGAACTTGCAAGGTCGGGATACCTTGTGAGCGTGCTGGTCGTACACGGCATAGGTCAAGAACAGCTACTCAACCGCGTCGCCCAGGCAAAGCGCTATTCTCCAACTCTATTTATCTCCATTCATCACGATTCAGTTCAGCCGCTATTCATCCATGAATGGAGCTTCGCCGGACGAGCAAACCATTACAGCGACGAATTTTCCGGCTTTTCGATCTTCCTGTCTGAGCTCACTCCCAAGTTTGCCGAAAGCTTAGCGGCTGCCCAGATTTTGGCAGATGAACTGATCAGGCAAGGACTGCGGCCTTCGTTGCACCATGCGATGAAGATTCCCGGTGAAGGGCGAAAACTCATTGATCGGCAGCGCGGGATCTATCTGAATGATCGGTTAGCCGTGCTGAAGGAAGCTTTCTATCCGGCTCTGCTCCTTGAGGCGGGCGTGATCGTCAACCGAGCGGACGAAATCAATCTTCAAACGGAGACAATGCAGGCTCAAATAGCGCAAGCAATCACTCAAACCGTCAGCAGACGTTTTTGCGGGACCAATGGATCAAAAGCCCCGCCGGGACTGCTCGATGGACACGATTCAGAACGGAAGTAGCCCCAGTCGCTTAGGGCTCCACCCGCCGGTAATCGCCTGCCGCGGCTCTACAGGCCACGTCCGGCCCACCTGTACGGAACGAGAGATTTAGTCCTTCACCGGCAAAAGCATACCGGTAGGCACACCTAAAGCGTGGCCCGACCAGGCAAATATTCGCGCCGCCATCGGCACACCTCTCGACCGATCCGACTCCGTTGAAAACGGTTGCCGCCCCGGAAAACGAAATGTTCAAATCACCATTTGACAGAAAGCGAATATTGTCTCCGGATCCACTCTTGAGCCAGTTGCCGAGCAACCGACCATCGAGAAGGCCTTGAGTTTGCGCTTGGGCTTGAGGCAGGAAAAAGGCTGCGCAGAGGCCGGCCACCAGAAGCTTCGAAGAGAAATCACTCTTCCATACCCTAACTATCAACATACTATCCCCCTCTGCCCTTATTCCGTGCTCAGTCCGGGCCTCGTCAAAACACTGGAAATCCTAATGCAGTGGTTGTAGCCTTGGCAATGCCGCGCATACGGCTTTTTGACCTTAGTATATTAACCTGAAGGGGAAGCGCAATGCGCTGTTTTTTGATAGCTCTTGGGTACCTCCTTGTTTTTGCAACCGCTAACGCTCGGGCGGACGCGCTGGACATTTTCAACGGCGTTTGGGTTTCGGTCAATCCGCCCGGTCCGCACTTCATCTTCAACAAGGTGGGCCTCAACTCTCGTGAAGCCAGCCTTCCTGTCTTAGGACAGGCGGCCATCCGAGTTTCAAACGGCGAGAACGGGTCGAACTTCCTAGTCTCCGGCGAGGGCTTTTCGTGTCAATACTTCGTCGGCAAGATAAACAATAGCGAGATGACCTGGGAACTCAAAGGCGGCTCCTCGGTGTGTTTCCCATCTGCGCATTTCAAGAAAGATCCTCCCTAGCGCGGAGCAGTGAGCGATGCGCGTTCCCGTCTTTCTCGTTGCCGGGGTGACGAGCGTATCATTGGCTTTCTCGACAAATGCGCTCGCCGACGATGCCTTACAAATGTTCGATGGCGTGTGGGTTTCGATCAGTCCGCCTGGACCGCACATCGTCTTCAACAAGATTGGTCAGACGCGCGAAGCTAGCTTACCCAATCTCGGTCAGGCCTCCATCACGAGTTCAAGGGGCGAGAGCGGATCGAACTATCAGATCGCTGGCGCTGGATTTACCTGTTACTACCTCATTCTTACTACGAATGCTCAAGCCAAGATGGTATGGGAGTTGAAGAGTGGCTCAAGCCCTTGCTTCGCAAATGCCGTCTTTGAAAGGGCCGACTCTGAAAATGAGAAGGCCAACTCGAGTGCCCGACCTGCAACGGCGATGGCACCCGCTGCTCTTCAGGCGCCCAACGCAGCTTTAGCACCCAGCCCTACGCAGCCGAACCCGCCCTCAGAAGGGGGCCGCAGGTGCGGCTACTACGCGATAGCATATTGTTCCGAAGATCTGAGTGTCGCCCGCGGAATCAGCGGTGCGCTTCAAGCACAACTCATCGACACAAATGCTCGTAATTACTATCCTAACTTCCGCGCCGGCTGGTACTGTGTCGGAGTCGGCCCGCTGAACAGGGACACAGCCCAGAGCGCCGCACAAGGATACAAGCAGCGCGGCTATCCAACAGCATACTTTAAGAATAGCTGCTGAAGCGCGCCTAACTTTGGTGCCGATCGTCCAGCTTGGGCCGCCCTGACCATTGTCCAGGCATTCCTAATAGCACCCGGATACGCTCTATTCGACTTCAGACCCGAAGGAATGGCCATGGGGAAGCAGCTCGTTTTGTTACTCGCCCTCGCTGCAACCCTTTCGAATTGCAGCGCGACCGGTACCGAGCGGTCCTTTGCTGACCGAAACCCCGATGTTCAGGGCGTGCAGCCGGAGATCGTGTCGCGCGAACAATGGGGAGCGAAACCGGCAAATGGTGGAATGACAGCCCAGACTGTCATTGGCATAATTATACATCATACGGGGGTTCGCAGTAACAACTCGACGAGCATCGAGGCGAAGATGCGCGGCTTGCAGGCATTCTCGCAATCGCCAGGTCGAGTCTCACCATCAAAGTCAAAACCATCCTGGCCCGATGTACCTTATCATTTCTACATCGACGCAAGGGGCTCCATCGCTGAGGGACGGGATGTAAGGTTCGCCGGTGACACTAATACGGGCTACGATCCTAGAGGTTACATTCAGATTGCTGTCGAGGGTGACTTCGAACATGAAGTGGTACGCCCAGGGCAAAGAGAAGCATTGCGAGGCCTATTGAAGTGGCTCTTAATTCGTTGGAATCTTCCAACGTCCAGCGTCACCATCCACAAACTTCATGCCCCTACCGACTGTCCCGGGCGGAACTTGATACCCGAAATAGAAGCAATCCTGAAGGAGATATAGACCGGTTGACGATTTTGCTGGCGGGCCTCGACCGCGTGAGACCATCATTTCCGAAAGCGCCGAGAGCATCCAGCACCGGCCTTACGAGTTGGGTGAAATACGCTATTGTCCAAGTGCGCATTGTCCGATTGCTTACGAACTGCGCAAAATGCGTTTCTTCGTCTTGGCTGAATTGTGCTTAGCTGCTCTTCTGGCCTCAGCCAAAGTGACGCCGTACGAGCGAGACAATTGCTAGATTGTTGAACACCTGGTCGGCCATTGTGCGGATGCTGAAGAAAATTCATCTCCGATTGCGAGCATTTGGTGGCCACTTGCGAATTGATGGCTACCGCAGCTCGATGAGAATGCACCCAAAGTCAAGAATCAACTGGAAATCCGTCCGCCAGTACGAAGCTCTCACGCGTCCGCGTCACGTCGGGCCAGTCGCGATTGAAGTCGGCGATCAGGCGCTTCATCTCGTCGCCGCCGACGGCGCGCTCCATCGCGTCGATGGCATCGAACTGATACACCGCCTGATGCACCGCCGGATCAGCGAGGCTCCAGACCCGCCACGCCTTGCGCACGCCAAAACTCCTGATCGCGTCGGGCAGATGAACGTCGCGATACCAGCGATCGAACTCATCGCGCCGGGCGGGATCAGGCAGGGTCGCGCGAACGACGAAGATGGCTGACGGCATCGAGTTTCCTCCGGACCATGTTGGTGTTGCCGCGGAGTCTACCTGCAATCGGCCGCTCAGCGAAACCCTGCGGCCAGGCCGACCACCTGCCCGTCGAGCCCGTTGAAGCCGTGATGGCCGCGCGCCTGACAGGGATCCCCCGCCTCCGCGCCGCCCGACAGCCACTTCACCCGCGCGCGGCCGCCCGACCATCTGATGAATGGATCGACGCCCGCCGGCAGCGTGAACTTGCAGCCGTCGCTGGTGTGATGAATGACCAGCGTCCGCGGCAAGGCGGAGGGCGAGCCCAGGATCGACATCACGTTCGAGGAGCTGCCGGACTCCGAGCTGAGGAAGCCCGAAGTCAGCACCAGCGCATCCGGCCGGGCACCGCGGGCAATGCCTTCCGCGGCGCGCAACGTGCCGCGGCTGGTCCCGATCACCGTCACCGGCCGCTTGATCGCGGCCATGTAGTCCACCGCGGCCTTCAAATCGGTGCTGGCGTCCGCGACCATGACGGCGAGCCCGCGGGCGGCATAGGCGTTGCGCGTGCGCACCAGCTGGTTGCCGAGCAGGCCGTGAATGTCGCCGCGATCGCCGACATTGATGGCGCCGTCGCCGCCGGGCAGCAGGATCACGCTGGCGCGCACCAAGGCCGGCCTGATCAGGGCGACGCGGGAGCCGCCGATCGTCACGGTCTCATCGGCGCCGGCGGCTTGAGCGGCGGCGGCCGATATCATCAGCGCCATGCAGATGCGCACGATCAAAAAACGCGACCTCGCCGTCGTCTCGATCATTGGAGCCTCCCCCGCGCCGACTCGCGCGATGACGGGAGACTATCAGAATCAACGAGGCCCGGAGTGCCTAGGAGTCCGGGCCTCGTCACCTCGCGACCTCGCGCGAGCGAGGCCGGTCGGTATTTGATGAAATCTAGCGCCGGTTCACACGGGTCGCATTGAGCTGGCTCAAAACGTCAGTAGCAGCGGGTGATCGTGACGGAGTGATCGCCGCCGCGGCGTCCCGGCACCGTCACGGTCTGCATCGGGCAGCTCGACACATAGGGGCGATCCGACGGCACGACGTTCGGCGGAAAGCGGTGGACCCAGTCCCACGGGACGTCGTAGGTATAGGTGTAGCGCACATCGGCCGATGTGTGCTCGGGGATCTGCTGCGGCACGGGCTCGCCATAGCCGCCATAGGCGAACGCGCCGGCAGCCGGCAGATAGGAACGATAGCCGCGGTGGTGGTGACGGACGAAGGGCCGCACGCCAGGCGCCGGCGGGACGACTTGGCTTGCCCCCGCCTGACCGGCGGCCACGGGCGCAGCCACGGCAACGCCAGACCGGGCCGACGCGGCCTCGGAGGAGAACACCAGCGCGGCGGCGGCCGCGCAGACGACCAGAACTCTGGAATTCCGATATGCCGATGTTCTAACAGCCATGATACGCGACCCTACTCTTCTGACCCATCAGCGATCGACAAAGGCTAGGCCAGCGGCCCAGTTCCCGCAAACCCTTCGTTAAAGGTTAGTTAAGCCGTAAGCTTAACGCCAGGGGCGAAAACGGCGCAGATTGCCGCGCCGATCCAGCGGCAGCGCGCGGCGGCCGCCAGACTTCGTCAAATACGACGGCGACCCGCCGGTGCGCCGCCCTCCCTGCTCTTCAACCGCCGCTCACAACGGCAGATTGTCGTGCTTCTTGGCCGGCATCTCCATCTTCTTGTCACGCAGCATGGCGAGCGCACGGGCGATGCGGCGGCGGGTGGAGTGCGGCATGATGACGTCGTCGATGTATCCGCGCTCGGCAGCGATGAACGGCGACAGGAAGCGGTCCTCGTATTCCTTGGTGCGCGCGGCGATCTTCTCCGGATCCGCCATGTCGGCGCGGAAGATGATCTCGACGGCGCCCTTGGCGCCCATCACCGCAATCTGCGCAGTCGGCCAGGCGTAGTTCATGTCGGCGCCGATCTCCTTCGAGGCCATGACGTCGAAGGCGCCGCCATAGGCCTTGCGGGTGATCACGGTGACGAGCGGCACCGTGCATTGCGAGTACGCGAACAACAGCTTGGCGCCATGCTTGATCAGGCCGCCATATTCCTGCGCGGTGCCCGGCAGGAAGCCCGGCACGTCGACGAAGGTGACGATCGGGATGTTGAAGGCGTCGCAGAAGCGGACGAAGCGCGCGGCCTTGCGCGAGGCGTCGCTGTCGAGCACGCCGGCCAGCACCATCGGCTGGTTGGCGACGAAGCCCACGGTGCGGCCGGCAATGCGGCCGAAGCCGGTGACGATGTTCTTGGCGAAGCCTTCCGCGATCTCGAAGAAGTCGCCCTCGTCGACGACCTTCAGGATCAGCTCCTTCATGTCGTAGGGCTTGTTCGGATTGTCCGGGATCAGCGTGTCGAGCGACATGTCGACGCGCTCGATGTCGTCGAAGCTCGGCCATTCCGGCACGCCGTCGGAGTTGTTCGACGGCAGGAAGTCGATGAGGCGCCGCATTTGCAGCAGGGTCTCGACGTCGTTGTCGAAGGCGCCGTCGGCGATCGAGGAGCGCGTCGCATGCACCGAGGCGCCGCCGAGCTCCTCCGCGGTCACGACCTCGTTGGTGACGGTCTTCACGACATCCGGGCCGGTCACGAACATGTAGCTGGTGTTCTTCACCATGAAGATGAAGTCGGTCATCGCCGGCGAATACACGTCGCCCCCGGCGCACGGGCCCATGATCACCGAGATCTGCGGGATCACGCCGGACGCCAGCACGTTGCGGCGGAACACGTAGGAATAGCCCGCGAGCGCCGCGACGCCCTCCTGGATGCGGGCGCCGCCGGCGTCATAGAGGCCGATGATCGGCGCCCTCGCCTTCATCGCCATGTCCTGCAGCTTGGTGATCTTCAGCGCGTGGGTCTCGGACAAAGAGCCGCCGAACACGGTGAAGTCCTTGGCGAACACAAAAGTCTTGCGGCCGTTGACGGTGCCCCAGCCGGTGACGACGCCATCGCCCGGGACCTTGGTCTTCTCCATGCCGAACTCGGTCGAACGGTGCTCGACGAACATGTCGAACTCCTCGAACGAGCCCTTGTCGAGCAGCAGCTCGATGCGCTCCCGCGCCGTCAGCTTGCCGCGTGCGTGCTGCGCCTCGATGCGCTTCTCGCCGCCGCCGAGCTTGGCGCCTTTGCGCCGCTCCTCGAGGGTGTCCAGGATGTCCTTCATGCGCTTCCCGCCCGTTCCCGATGTCGTGACTGTTGGCGGCCTTCTATCACGGCTATTTCGGAGCCGGAAAGCCGCTTTCGGCCGCGCCACCCCTCCTCCCACAGTTCGGAATTGGAAGCAGAATCATGGATATGGCCGCTCAACCGGATCTGGTCACTGAGCCCGCCGGCACATCCCATGGCGCCGTCCATGGCGGCCCGCGCCTGCTGCTGCGGCTCGAAGGGCTGGCGCTGGCCGCCGGCGCAGCCGCCTTCTATGCCCACCAGGGCGGGTCGTGGTGGCTGTTCGCGGCGCTGTTTCTGGCCCCGGACACCAGCTTCGCGGCCTATCTCGGCGGACCGCGCGTCGGCGCGGTCGTCTACAATGCCGTCCACAGCACGCTGGCGCCCGCCGCCCTGCTCGCCCTCGGACTCCTGGCCGGACAACCGCTGGTCACGGCGATCGCGACCGTCTGGCTTGCCCATGTCGGCGTCGACCGCCTCGCCGGCTACGGTTTGAAATACGCCGACGGCTTCGGCTTCACCCATCTCGGCCGGATCGGCCGGGCCGCGGCCTGATCGGACGGCGCGTCCCCTGCACGCCCCGGATCAGTGCGCGGCCGACGGCAGCTCCCGGTTCGGCGTCGCCGCGGCCGGCTTGTCGCGGGTGAAGAACCGGATCACCACGACGAAGAACACCGGTACCCAGAGCACCGCGAGGAAGGTCGCCGTGATCATGCCGCCGAGCACGCCCGTGCCCAGCGCCTGCTGGCTCGCGCCACTCGCCCCCGTGGCGATCACCAGCGGCACGACACCGAGGATGAAGGCCAGCGACGTCATGATGATCGGCCGGAAACGCAGCTCGCAGGCGGTGACGGTGGCCTCGATCAGCGGCATCCCGCGCGCCCGCAGGTCCTTGGCGAACTCGATGATCAGGATCGCGTTCTTCGCCGACAGGCCGATGATGGTGATGACGCCGACGGTGAAATAGACGTCGTTCGGCAGGCCGCGCAGCCAGGCCGCGGCGACCGAGCCGATCAGGCCGAGCGGCACGGCGAGCATGACCGCGAACGGGATCGCCCAGCTCTCGTACAGCGCGGCGAGGCAGAGGAAGACGAACAGGATCGACAGCCCGAGCAGGAACGCGGCCTGCGATCCCGCAAGCTTCTCCTGCAGCGACTGGCCGGTCCAGGCGTAGCCGAAGCCCTTCGGCAAGGTGCCCATCAGCCGCTCCATCTCGGCGATCGCGTCGCCGGAGGTGTAGCCCGGCTTGGGATTGCCGGTGATGCGGACCGACGGGTAGCCGTCGAAGCCGACGACCTGGGTCGGCCCGACCACCCATGACAGGCGGGCGAAGGAGGAGAACGGCACCATCTCGCCGGCCGTGTTGCGCACGCTGTAGGTCAGCAGGTCCTCCGGCTTGAGGCGCTTGTCCTCATTGGCTTGCACGATCACGCGCTGCATGCGGCCGAGATTGAGGAAGTCGTTGATGTAGCTCGAGCCGAGGCTCGTCGACAGCGCGCCGTTGATGGCCGCGAAGGTGACGCCGAGCGCGGCCGCCTTGGCACGGTCGATCTCGAGACGGACCGAGGGCGCCGGCGGCAGCCCCTCGACGCTCAGCTTGCCGAGCACGGGCGAGTTCGCCGCGGCCGCAAACAGCGTATCCTTGGCCGCCATCAGCGCATCATAGCCGCGCTGCGAGCGATCCTGCAGGCGGAAACTGAAGCCGGAGGTGTTGCCGAGATTGTCGATCGGCGGCGGCGCCAGCACCGACACCTCGGCATCACGGATTTTCGCGAACTCCGGATTGAGCTTGGCGATCAGGGCGTCCGCGCTCTGGGCCTTGTTGCGCTCTGACCAGTCCTTCAGCGTCACGAAGGCCTGCGCGGTGTTGGCGCCCTGGCCGTAGAAGCTGAAGCCGGCGACGAACGACACCGTGTCGATGCCGGGCGTCGCGACCAGCTTCTCGTTGACCTCCTGCAAGATGTCGAGGGTCCGGTTGGCGCTGGCATCGGCGGGCGCCAGCACGTCGACCATGACGAAGCCCTGGTCGTCCACCGGCAGGAAGCCGCCGGGCATGCGCCAGAACGAATAGCCGAGCCCCGCCAGGATCAGTGCATAAACGATCATGAAGCGTCCGGCGCGCGCCACGATCCAGCGCGTCGCCTGGCTGTAGCGGTTGGTCGCCGCGGCAAAGCGGCGGTTGAACCAGCCGAAGAAGCCGCGTGCGGCGTGGCCGTGCCCCTTCTCGATCGGCTTCAGCAGGGTCGCGCACAGCGCGGGCGTCAGCGACAGCGCGAGGAACGCCGAAAAGCCGATTGACACCACCATGGCGGCGGAGAACTGCTGATACATGATGCCGACCGAGCCCGGGAAGAAGGCCATCGGCACGAACACGGCCATCAGCACCAGCGTGATGCCGATCACCGCGCCGGTGATCTGATCCATCGCCTTGTCGGTCGCCTCGCGCGGCGGCAGCCCCTCTTCCGCCATGATGCGTTCGACGTTCTCGACCACGACGATGGCGTCGTCCACGAGGATGCCGATCGCGAGCACCATGCCGAACATCGTCAGCACGTTGATGGAGAAGCCGAGCGCGAGCAGCACGCCGCAGGTGCCGAGCAGCGCGATCGGCACCACGATGGTCGGGATCAACGTGTAGCGGATGTTCTGCAGGAACAGGAACATCACCAGGAAAACCAGCACGACGGCCTCGCCCAGCGTCATCAGCACCTTCTTGACGGAGGCCGCGATCACCGGGGTCACGTCGTAGGAGACTTCGTACTTCACGCCCGGGGGAAAGAACGCGGCAAGCTCCTCCATCCGCGCCTTGACCGCCTTGGAGGTGGCGAGCGCATTGCCGGCCGGCGCCAGTTGCACCGCGACCGAGGCGGCGGGCTTCCCGTTGAGCCAGGACGAGAACGCATAGGAGAGACCGCCGACCTCGATGCGCGCGACGTCCGCAAGCCGCACGGCCGAGCCATTCAGGTTGGCGCGCAGCACAATGTTGCCGAACTCCTCCGGCGACTCGAGCTGGCCCTTTACCAGCACGGTGTTCTGCACCCGCTGGCGGGTCGGCGACGGCTGCACGCCGAGCTGGCCGGAGGCGACCTGCGCGTTCTGCGCCGCGATCGCCTGATCGACGTCCTGCGGCGTGAGGCCGAGGCCGAGCAGCTTGTCGGGATCGAGCCAGATGCGCATCGCGCGCTCGGTGGCGAACAGCCGCGCACGGCCGACGCCGGGCAGCCGGCGCAGCTCGGGCAGCACGTAGCGCGTCGCGACGTCGCCGAGCCCGATCTCGTCGAGACTGCCGTCGGTCGAGGTCAAGGTGACGAATTGCAGGATGGCGCTGCTCGCCTCGAGAATGACGATGCCCTGCTGCCGCACCGCCTCGGGCAGGCGCGGCTCGATGCGCTTGATGCGGTTCTGGACGTCGACGGAGGCGAGGTCGATGTCGGTGCCCGGCTTGAACGAAGCGAGGATCTCGACCTCGCCGGTGGTGTCGCTGGTCGATTCGTAGTTCAGGATGCCGGCGGCGCCGTTCAACTCCTCCTCGATCAGGCGCGTGACACTGTAATACAGGTTCTCGGTCGACGCGCCGGGATAGGCGGTCGAAATCGAGATCGAGGGCGGCGCGATGATCGGATACTGCGCGACGGGCAGGAACGGAATCGACAGCACGCCGGCCAGGCAGATGAAGATCGCCACGACCCAGGCAAAGATCGGACGTGCGATGAAGAAGCGCGACATGACAACCTCCGGGCCGTGACTGCGTCAGTTCGAGGCGGACGGCTTGTCGGAGCCGGAAACCTTCCAGGGCACGGCTGTGACGGCACTACCGGGCGCCACCTTCTGGACGCCGTCGACGACGACGCGCCAGCCGGGCTTGAGGCCATCCTCGATCAGGACGCCGGAGGCGAGCGTGCGCCCGGCACGTACCGGCTGAAGGGTGGCGCGGCCTTCGTCATTGACGACATAGACGGCGCTGCTGCCCGACGTCGTGCGCTGCACAGCCTGCGCCGGGACCACGATGCCGTTGGTATCGATCGCCTCCTCGATCTGCACCCGGACATACATACCGGGCAGCAGCTCGCCTTCGGGATTCGGAAACTCGCCGCGCAACGTCACCTTGGCGGTGCCCGGATCGACGCTGACGTCGGAGAACAGCAGGCGCCCTGCATGCTTGTAGATTGAGCCGTCGTCCAACACGAGGCGGACGCGCGCCGCGTCGGGCGCAACGCTCTTCAGCCGCCCTTCCGCGAGATCGCGCCGCAGTTCGTTCAGCTCGGCAACCGACTGGGTGAAGTCGGCATAGACCGGATCGAGCTGCTGGATGGTGGCGAGATGAGTCGTCTCGTTGGGATTGACCAGCGCGCCTTCGGTGACCAGCGCACGGCCGATGCGGCCGCTGATCGGCGCGCGCACCGTCGCCCAATCAAGATTGAGCTGCGCCTGCGCGACCGCGGCCTTCTGGGCCGCAACGTCGGCCTCGGCCTGGCGCTCGGAGGCAACCGCGAGCTCGTACTGCGCCTGGGACGTGGCCTGGCCGGTCAACAAGGTCTTGAGGCGGTCTTCCTGGCGATCGGCCTGATAGAGCACGGCCTCCGCCTTGGCGAGCGCAGCGCGAGCCTTGTCGAGCTCGACCTGGAACGGCGCCGGATCGATCCGGTATAGCACGGCGCCTGCCTCGACGAGCGCGCCCTGCTGGAAGCTGCGCTCGACCACGATGCCGCTGACGCGCGGCCGCACCTCGGCGATCCGCATCGACGTGATCCGCCCCGGCAGGTTCTTGGTCAACGTCACCGGCGCCGCTTCGACCGTGATCACGCCGACCTCGGGCGGGCTCGACGCTTGGGAGGCACCGGAGCCGTCACGGTCGCTGCACGCTGCAAGCGTGAGAAACGAGACCGCACAGATCGTCGCGCCGGCCGAACGGATCAATTGCTCTCTCAGCATGAAGTTCATCTTGTTACGTCGCCGGCGCGCATGGATGCTGGACGATTATCGAGGACATCGGATCGCCGAGGATCCGCCGCCCGTCTTCCAGATCGTCGCTCACCAACTCGGCGCGTCGTATGCCACCGTCGCGAGCCGGCGAACGTTCGTGCGCTCCTCATAGGCGAACTGATAGCTGCAATCCAGAATTTTTCCGCAACATGCGGCGACTGCGACAACTGCGCACCATGTATCATCGCAGAAGTCTGCAAGGATGCTGGGCGATATGTCGCGCTTTGCTTCCCGGGCGTTGATGCGGAGTCCGAAAGGCACGAAGAATCCGCAACGACACCGAAAGGATAATGGATCACCCACAATTTGGATCACGCGACGCTGACGGTCGATGATCGTCTCGTCCTGATCACGTTACCGGGCGCAGAGGCCGCGATCGCCAAACGGTCGCACGAGCGCCGCGTGATCAGCATACCGCTCTCCGCCGGGCTGCCCGCCCGAGCAACGCACATGCCCCCTCGATCCGTTGTCCACCATGCATCTCACGGGATGGTTTGACAGCGCCATGATCGCTCGTTCTACTTGGTTGCAAAGCCGCGCCACAAGCGGCGAGCCAGGAGGACGGTCATGGAGCGACACCATGGTAGCGCGCCGTTGGCGCTTGCCGCGCGCGCCTGTTTCGGTCTCAGACGCGTATCGCGCACCACCACTGGACCAGCGCGGCGTTCGGCAGCAACGGCGGTGGTCATGATGCTGCTCGCTGCACTCGGTCCTGGGCTCGGCGGCAGCGCGAGCGCGCAAGGCATCACCAAGGACGTGCCCGCCCGGGTCGAGATGTACCCGATCCCCTCGCTGACCCTGTCCGACCGGCAGTTCCTCTCCGGCGACGACGGCGGCAAGCCGGTCACCGTCGTCGGCGAAATGCGCGTGGCGCAGGGCAGCGGCAGGCTGCCGGTGGTGGTGCTGATGCACGGCTCGGGCGGCGTCGGCGCCAACATCGCAGCCTGGAGCCGCACCTTCAATGCAATGGGGATCTCGACCTTCGCGATCGACGGCTTCACCGGGCGCGGCATCACCGCGACCAGCACCAACCAGGCCCAGCTCGGCCGGCTGAACCTGATCATGGACATCTATCGTGCGCTGGACGTGCTGGCGAAGCATCCGCGCGTCGATCCCGAGCGCATCGTGCTGATGGGCTTTTCACGCGGCGGACAGGCGGCGCTGTATGCGAGCCTCCAGCGCTTCCACAAGCGCTGGAACAATTCCGGGCTGCAATTTGCCGCCTACATCCCGTTCTATCCGGACTGCTCGACGACCTATCTCGGTGAGACCGACGTCGTGGCGCGGCCGATCCGGATCTTTCACGGCGGACCGGACGACTACAATCCGGTGCGGACCTGCAAGGCCTATGTCGAGCGGCTGAAGGCAGCGGGCCGCGACGTCGCGCTGACCGAATATCCGGACTCGCCGCACGGCTTCGATCTCGGCCTGCTCGGCGCCAACATGCTCGCCGTCGCGCCGAAGGCGCAGACCGTGCGCAACTGCCGCATCAAGGAGAGCGATGGCGGGATGCTGATCAATGCCGACACGCAGCAGCCCTTCACCTATCAGGACGCCTGCGTCGAGTTCGATCCGCATGTCGGCGGCAATCCGGCCACGGCCGAGGCGGCCCGCCAGGCGGTGACGGATTTCCTGCGCGCACTGTTCAAACTGTCGTGAGCAAAAATAGAACGATTTGGATCAATTCTTGAGGTGACAGGTCGAACGCATCGGGTCTTGCTGCGTTGTCGCTCACTTTTCGACGATGAAACGGAGCCCGATGATGCGCGCCTCTCGCCTTGCGATCCCAACTTTGCTGACCGCCCTCGCCTTGGGCGGCGCGGCCCATGCGGCGCCTGCCGCGCCGTTCCGGGGGCTGGAGGGCTCCTGGACCGGCGGCGGCGTGATCAGCATGTCCGACGGCAACCAGGAGCGGCTGCGCTGCCGCGCGGCCTATGACGTCGGCGGCGCCGGCGAGCAGCTCCGGCTCAACATCCGCTGCGCGAGCGACAGCTACAACATCGACCTCTCCAGCGACGTCGCCTATCGCGGCGGCGAGATCTCGGGGCAATGGAGCGAATCGAGCCACAACGCATCCGGCACGATCGAGGGCCGCGCGGTCGGCAACCGCATCGAAGCCCAGGCGCGTGGGCAGACGTTTTCCGCCGGGCTGTCGCTGACGACGCAGGGACGCCGGCAGACCGTGTCGATCCGCCCGGCGGGCACGGAGATCAGGGGCGTCGACCTGGAGCTGGCGCGGAGATAGGCCACCAACATTTCCGCGTCATTGCGCGCGAAGCGGCGAAGCGAAGCGATCCCGAGTCCCTCGATGACTCTGGATTGCTTCGTCGCTTCGCTTCACGCAATGACGACAGTGTCTTGGTCTTCGAGGAACTCACGTTCGCTGGTCCCGGATATCGCTGCGCTCATCCGGGCTACAGCCACGACACGACGGCAGTTCGATTCACACCGCGCCGATGTCCTTCAGGCACGCCTGCGCCAGCGTCATCCGAGCCTCGACGTGGCGCGGCTCCGGACAGTCCATGTTGAGCGCGAACACGGTCGGCTGATCGCCCTTGTCGACCCAGCCGACCATCCAGCCGAGCGCCCCCTGCTCCTTGCCGAGCAGTCCGGACTTGAAGTGAATGACGGCATCGCCGACCTTGGTCACGGGGATGATGTCGCGGGTCAGATCCTGGCTGCGCTTGGAGACCTGAAGCGCGCCACGCCTGAGGCGATCGATGAAATCGACCTGCTCGACGGGATCGATGCGAAGCGCGCCTGTCAGCCAGAACTGGTCGATGCCGCCGCCGATGTCGTGATTGCCGTAGTCGAGCTCCTCGAGATATTTCTGCATCCGCTCAGCGCCGATGCGGCGCGCGATCTCCTGATAGACCGGCACGGCGGAGACCGCGATCGCGCTGCGCAAGGTGTGATCCTTGTTCCAGGCCTCGATCGATCTCGTGACGCCATCCCATTTGAACACATCCTTGTCGGGATCCTCGACAACGCCCGTCTCCAGCGCGATCAGCGAGTTCGCGATCTTGAAGGTCGAGGCCGGCAGCCTTGCCTCGCCGGAGCGATCGGTGTCGCTGGCGATGACGAGATATTCCTCGACCTTGTAGGCCAGGAAAGTCCCCTTGGTGCCTTCGTCGGTGAAGCGCTTGGCGAGATCGCTGCGGATCTCGTTGCGCGGCGGCGCGACATGCGCGAATGAACGTCCGGGCAGCAGGCTGGCGCCGGTCATCAGGGCGAGCACGTGGCGGCGGCTCATCATGGGCATCGCGAATTTCTCCGTCGTCGTCGGCTCCTCCCTATCACAGGGCGGTGACGACCGACGCATGACGGAGATCACAAATGCGGCGCGCTCAGCGCATCGGCCGCGACAGGTTGAGCACGAACACCAGCACCTCGGCGACGGCCTTGTAGAGCTCCTCCGGGATCTCGTCGCCGAGTTCGACGTTGGAGAGCGCGCCGGCCAGCACCTCGTTCTCCTCGATCGGGATGTCGTGCGCCTTCGCGACCTCGATGATCTTGGCGCCGATCGTGCCCTTGCCCTTGGCGACGACGCGCGGCGCGCCCTGGCCCTTGTCATAGTGCAAGGCGACGGCGAGCTGGGTCTTGTTGGCGGCCTTCACCTCGATGCTCATAGCGCGCGATCCAGGAAATGGCCGGCCCTGGGCGGCATCGTCGCCGGCGGCGCGCCGTCCTGCACCACGAGATCGCCCGGCGAGAGCTCGGCACGGCTGAGGGCCTGGCTCAGTTCGGAGAGACCGGCGCGCAAGCGCGCGGCGGTGACCGGACGCTCGGCCCACATCCGCACGGAGGTGCGCTCGGCGCTGAAGCTGATCATCGCATGCACCGGGCCGGCCGGCTCGACGTCAAGCGAGAAGCGCGCCCGCCAGACGCGCTTGGCGGCGTCCGGCGATTGCGTGCCGCCGTCGCGCGAGATCTCGAACTGCGCCATGGCCGTGCCCTGCGGGGTAGCGAAGGGAATCTCGAAGTTCCAGCGCGGCGGCGCGGGATCGGTGCGCGCGGTCGAGGCGTCCGGACGATCCGGCAGCGAGGCGACCTGCAGCAGGGTCTGGCGCGACAGCGCCTGGTCGGTCTCGTCGAGCAGGCGGTGGGCGATCGCCGGCAGCGGCGTGTCCGGGCCGAGCGTCGGCGCCGCCACGGCCTGCGGCATCGGTGCAGCCCCGCGGAACGGCGGCGGCGGCGTGTTGGTGCGCACGACCATATCGGCGCGGCCGCTGGCGTTGCGTCCGGGAATGAGGCCGGCGGCGCGCGGAATCTGCTGCTGCGCCTCCTGCAGCACGGCCAGCACCGTGCCGGGCGTGAGCGACTGCGCCTTGGCGCCCGTCAGGGCCTCGATCAGCGCCGAGCCGGTGAAGCCGGCAGACGCGGCGTCGGGCCGCCCCATTCCCGTGGCCCAGGGCTGGGGCGGCAGCTCGATCTCGATGTCGGGCACCAGCGAGGGTGCGCCGCTCTGTTGCTGCGCGGCGGCGGCGCGGCCGGCCTCGGACAGCACCGAGGCGTAGGAGCCACCGGGCGATGGCTGCGTCGACGCCGCCATGCCGGGCTCGGCGGTCTGCAGCACCGTCGCCAGCGTCTGGCGCAGCACGATCAGCGCCGCCTTCAGGTCGGGCGTGCCGGCGCCGGCGGCGCCATTGGCGAGCGAGGATTCCAGGAACAGGCCGGAATGCTGTACGGCGTTCTGCACATCCTCCGCGGTCAGCGCCGGCGATAGCTGGGTCTGTTGCGCCAGCACCTGGGCCACGGCGGCGCGCAAGGCCGGTGGAAGGTTCGGCGAGTCGGCGACGGCCTGGAGATCGGCGAACAATTGGCCCTGGCTGCCCTGGCGGGTCGCCGCCTCCTCGCTGGCAATCGACAATGCGAGCCGCTCCAGCCCGGTCAGCGGATCCGGCGGCGGAGGCAACGCCGGCGCCAGCCGGCCGGTGACGTCGACGACGGTGGCGGCTGGCGTCGGGGTGCCGGTGGTGCCAGAGGCAGCGCTGCCGCCCTGCCCGACGATGGCGAGTTGCAGCCCTTGCGCGGTCTGCGACACGGCGACCTGCACCGTCTGGCCGGCCTGCAGCGGCAGCTCGCTCGCGAGCTCCATCGACAGGTTTCCGATCGCGACTTGGACCAGGTTCTCGGCGAGCACCTGCTGCACCCTGGCGCTGACCAGTGCGCCGGCCTGCAGCGTGGTTGCTGCCGCCACCGTGGATCCGGCCGGCGAGCTGCCGACGCCGCGGACGGCGCTCACGGAAGGCGACGGGGTGACACTCTGGACCATGCGCGTACTCGGGTTACGCGCACAGCCTAGCGGTTGCCCCTAAACCCGGCGTTAACCGGCCTCAGAGCGCGGCGTCGACCGCCCGGAGGATGCGGACGGCGGCCTCGTAGTCGATCTGCTTGGCGGCGCGGCGGCTCATCGCCTCCTCGTCGGCCCCCCATTGCGCGACGTTCCAGTCCTCGTCGACATGGGCTGCCGCCCAGACCTGGCCGGGGTCGCGCACCCCATGAACCAGCGCCAGCGCCAGCAGCGCCGAGCCGGTCAGTGTGGTGACGATATGCGCCGCCGCCACCGTCCACGGGCCGGTCGGCAGCGCACCGCGCGCCGCCTGAACCGCAGCCTCCGGCTGGGTCACATGCATGATGCCTTCGGACAGGATGAAATGCGCGCCGAGACTATCGCGGGCCCAGTCCAGCACCGGGTCCCAATGCTCGGCCTCGCGCGCGACCAGCCCCTCAGGATGGCCGGCCCGGTAGAACAACAGGTCCGATTGGAGATATTTGGCAATGTCCTCGCGCACGTCATCGGTGCGGTCGACCACCGACTGCACGACGCTGTTGGCGAACCGCGTCAGCGGCATCGTGGCGGGATCGATGTTCTCACCCTGGGCCTGCCACTCGGCGGCCACGGCCGCCGCCAGCTCCCCGGCGGGAACGATGACGACGCGCCCCGACGGCGTGCGGATCGGCCGGCCGTCGAGGGTCACGTTGAAGCCGCCCTCGGCGGCGGCGGTCCCGGCCTCCTTGTAGAAGCGCTTGCGCAGCGGCATCCGCATCGCCTGGCGCGCCGATTCCTGCGGATCGAGCGGCGACCGGCCGACGACGTCGTCAAACAGTTCACGCATCAGAATTCCAGCCCTCTCGCGGGATGATCACACGGGATCCGTTGTTTTCGCGGTAGATAAGCCGTGTCCGCCCGAAATGCGAGCTGCCGATGCGTCCCCTGCTCTCCGCTCTCGTCCTGCTCGGCAGCACCGTCCCGGCCGCGGCCGGCTTCCGCACGCCGGAATCGCTGGTGCGCAACGTCTATGCGCATTACGGCCGGGGCGCGCCGGAGCTCTCCGCCGGGCTGCCGCGGACGGCCGAGGTCGCGCGGCAGTTCTTCGATCCGAGCCTCGCCAGGGCCTGGACGGCGCCGCGGCGTGAGCCCTACGATTTCCTGGTGCAGAGCCCGCGCTGGAAGCTCGGCCCGGTCGCGATCTCGATTTTGCGCAGGCAGTTCGACAAGACCTATGTCGCCGCCAGCTTCGACAACCAGGGCCACCGCGTGACGATGAACTTCATCGTGGTCAAGGGGCCGGACGGCTGGGTCATCCTCGATGTCGAAACCCCGCACGATTCGCTCACACTGTTCCTGGAGCAGTTCCGGAACTGAAGGCCGCAGCGGAAACCGATTCTCCTCCCCTTAAGCAGAGGCTGCAAAGAGGAGGACGACCATGAACATGCCGGAGATCGTTCGCCGGCTGATCGCGATGAGCGAGCAGGATGGCGAGATCACCTTCGACGAGTTGAACGCGCTGTGCGGATGGGACATGCCGCCCGAGGATATCGAAAACATCTTCTGCGCGCTGCGGGACGCGGGCATTCAACTCGTCGAACAGAGAGGTTGAGCGCTCCGGAGCCGCTCACTCCTCCGGCGCGTTCTCGATCGGGTCGAAGCGGTCATGCTCGAGGCCGAGCAGGTTCCACGACTGCAGCATGTGCGGCGGCAGCGGCGCGGTGGCGTCGATGAACCCGCCGCGCGGATGCGGGATGACGATGCGGCGCGCCAAGAGATGCAGCCGGTTCTGCAGGCCGCCGGGCAGCGCCCAGTTCTCGATGTTGAAATATTTGGGGTCGCCGACGATGGGGTGGCCGATATGGGCCATGTGCGCGCGCAACTGATGGGTGCGCCCCGTCACCGGCTTCAAGGACACCCAGGCGAGCTTGTTGGCCGAGGCCTCGACCACGGCGTAGTAGGTCACGGCGTGGCTGGCGCCCTCGTCGCCATGGGCGGCGACGCGCATGATGGTGTCGTCCTCGCTCTCCTCCTTGGCAAGATACGTGGAGATGCGGCCCTGCTTGGGCTTGGGCACGCCCGCCACCAGCGCCCAGTAGATCTTGCGCGCGGAACGGCTGCGGAAGGCGCCAGTCAGATGCGTGGCGGCGAAACGGGTCTTGGCGATCAGGAGGCAGCCGGAGGTCTCGCGGTCGATGCGGTGCACGAGCCGCGGCTTCTGGCCCTTGGCGTCGCGCATCACCTCCAGCATCTGGTCGATGTGGCGGGTCATGCCGGAGCCGCCCTGCACCGCGAGTCCCGCGGGCTTGTTGAGGACGAGCACGTCGTCATCCTCATACAGCGTCATCGCCTTGAGGCTCTCCAGCGTCTTTCGCTCGCCCTCGGAGAGGCCGGCGCGCTCCTTCGGCGCGTCCAACTTGAGCGGCGGAATGCGGACGCTCTGGCCTTCCTTCAGGCGGTCCTTGGAGTCGGCGCGCTTGCCATCGACGCGCAGCTCGCCTTTGCGGACGATGCGCTGGATGTGGGAGAACGACAGACCGGGGAAGCGCGCCTCGAGGAAGCGGTCGACGCGCATGTTGTTCTCGTCGGCCGTGACCACCACGGTCTGCACCTTCGTCGGCAGCAGCGGCGTCTCCGGCTCGACCTTCTTCGGCGGCGGCGCCGCAGGCCTGCGCTCGGCATGCTCCGAGCTGAACCGCGCCGGCTTGCCGCCGCCGGCGCGCTTGGCCGGCGGCTGTTTGCGCGGCGCGAAGCTGTCGCGGCGATCCTCTCCCTCGGCGCGCGGCGCACGGCTGCGCTCGGCTTTGCCGCGCCCGAAATCGCCGCGCGGTGCCGCCTCGCGGTCACCGGCAAAACGGTCGCGCCGCGGCCGCTCGGCATCGGGACGCTTCGCAGACTCACGCTTGGCCGCGGCGCCTGCGCTGCGGGCCGCCTCCGCCTTCGGCCGCTCGCTGCGGCGATCGGTCGGGCGATCGGATCGGGTCTGGGTTCGCTTGATACGGCGGCTCATGGCAGGTTGCGTATCTCAAAAGCCACTGCCAGTCACGGCGAAATCGCGATAAATCCGCTTGTGAGTCGGCCCCTTGGGCCATCGATACTGATCGGAGCGAATCGAATGACGCTCACGCGACTGGGCCTGGCGATCCTGGCAGCCACGCTGGCGACGACCGCCACGCAGGCGCAGCAGAGCCCGATGCCCGACGACATCGCCTGGAAGCTGATCGAGATCGGCCGGGTCATCGCCCCGCCGAAGACCGCCGCGATCTACGCGCCGCTGCAGGCCAAGGAACCCTACACCGGCGTCAAGGTGCAGCGCGATGTGAGATACGGCACGGCCGAACGCAATCTGCTCGACGTCTTCACACCGGATGCCGCGGCCCCGCCCCGGCCCGTGCTGATCTTCGTGCATGGCGGCGCCTTCATCGGCGGCAACAAGCGCACCACGCCGGACGGCCCGTTCTACGACAACATCATGCTATGGGCGGTGAAGAGCGGCTTCGTCGGCGTCGACATCACCTACCGCCTCGCGCCGAAATTCCCCTGGCCTGCCGGCGTCGAGGACGTCGCCAGCGCGGTGCAATGGGTGGTCGCCCACGCCGCCGAGAACGGCGGCGATCCCGCGCGCATCTATCTGATGGGCCATTCGGCCGGCGCGGTGCACGTCGCGACCTATGTCGCGCATCCCGAATTCCACAAGGTCGCCGGCGGCGGCCTTGCGGGCGCGATCATGGCCTCGGGCGTCTACGACCTCACCGCGACGCCGCTCGGCGACCAGGAGATGGCCTATTTCGGCACCGATCCCTCGCGCTTCAAAGAGCGCTCGTCGCTATCAGGCCTGCAAGCCTCAAGTCTGCCGCTGATGATCGTCTCCGCCGAGCTCGACCCGCCGCGCTTCGTCGAGCAGTTCGACCTGTTGAAGCAGGCCGCCTGCAAACGGCCATCCGGCTGCGCCCGCGCGGTGATGCTGCCGCAGCACAGCCACATGTCCGAGGTGTATGCGATCAATACCGAGGACGACCGACTGACGCGGGAGATCGCGGAGTTCGTACAGAGCGGGAAGTAGTTGATGGTCACTTGGCATAGCGGTCTCCGAGTCAGGCGTCCGCAGGAGAGCTCGGTGTTTCCCAGCAAGCGGGCCGAGGTGAACCGAGCAAGCCGCAAGGTCAGCGATCCTACCCGCCCCGCTCCTTCCGCAGCTTCGCCCAATAATCCAGCCGTTTCCTGATCTCGCGCTCGAAGCCGCGCTCCGGGGGATCGTAGAACTGCTGGCGGCCGAGGGCGTCGGGAAAGTAGTCCTGTCCCGAAAACGCGTCGGGCGTGTCGTGGTCGTACTGATAGCCGGTGCCGTAGCCTTCGCTCTGCATCAGCTTGGTCGGGGCATTCAAGATGTGCTTGGGCGGCAGCAGCGAGCCGCCCTCCTTCGCCACGCGCTTGGCTGCGCCGAACGCCTTGTAGGCGGCGTTGGATTTCGGCGCGGTCGCCACATAGATCACGGCCTGCGCGATCGCGAGCTCGCCTTCGGGTGAGCCCAGGAAATCATAGGCGTCCTTGGCGGCGTTGGCGATCACCAGCGCCTGCGGATCGGCGAGGCCGATGTCCTCCACGGCCATGCGCACGATGCGACGGGCGAGGAACAGCGGATCCTCGCCGGCGTCGAGCATGCGGGCGAAGTAGTACAGCGCGGCATCGGGATCCGAGCCGCGCACCGATTTGTGCATGGCCGAGATCAGGTTGTAGTGGCCGTCGGCGGACTTGTCGTAGATCGGCGCGCGGCGCTGCAGGATGTCCTGCAGCTGCACCGCGTTGAAGATCTCGTCCTTGCGCGCCGAGCGCCAGACCTCCTCGGCGAGCGTCAGCGCGGCGCGGCCGTCGCCGTCGGCCATGCGGATCAGCACGGCGCGCGCCTCGTCATCGAGCGGCAGCTTGCGGCCCTCGACCGCCTCTGCGTTGCTGTAGAGCTTCTCGATCGCGGCGGCATCGAGCGAGTGGAACACCAGCACGCGCGAACGCGACAGCAGAGCGGCGTTGAGCTCGAAGGACGGGTTCTCCGTGGTCGCGCCGACCAGCACGACGGTGCCGTCCTCCATCACCGGCAGGAAGGAATCCTGCTGGGCGCGATTGAAGCGATGCACCTCGTCGACGAACAGCAGTGTGCCCTGCCCGGTCTCGCGTCTCGCGCGCGCCGCGTCGAACACCTTCTTCAAATCGGCGACGCCGGAGAACACCGCCGAGAGCTGCTCGAAATGCAACTCCGTGGCGTCGGCCAACAGCCGCGCCACGGTGGTCTTGCCGGTGCCGGGCGGGCCCCAGAAGATCAGCGAGCCCAGCGTGCGCGTCTCCAGCATGCGCGTCAGCGCGCCATCGGGCCCGAGGATGTGATCCTGCCCGACGACGTCGGACAGCTTGTGCGGGCGCAGCCGCTCCGGCAGCGGCCGTGGCGCATCCTGCTCCATCCCCGCCGCAGCGAAGAGGCTCGGGCCTCCCTGCTGGGGACGCTTCGGGCTCATCCGCCGAGCGTGACGTTGATTTGCTGGCCGCCGCGCAGCACGGTGATGCGCCAGATGCGGGCGGCCTCGCGCGAGGCCTTGTCGAGATCGGCGGTCTTGGCGATCTTCTGGTTGTTCACGGCCATGATGACGTCGCCCTTCTGGAAGCCGACATTGGCGGCGGTGGTGCCGTCGCCCGGCTCGAGCACCACCACGCCCTCGGTGTCGGCATCGAGGTGCAGCTCGTCGGCGACCGCCGGCGAGATGTTGGCGACCTTCGCGCCCTGGAATGGCGAGCGGCCGTTGATGACCATCTCGTTGCGCCCGGTGTCCGGTGCGGTCTCCAGCGCGACCGCGACCTTCACCGGCTTGCCGCCGCGTTGCACCTCGATCTGCGCAGTGCCGCCGAGCGGACGGGTCGCAAAACGGTAGTCGAACGCGTTGGGATCATCGACGGGCTGGCCGTCGATCGACACGATCAGGTCCGACGACTTGATGCCCGCCTTCGCCGCCGGGCTGTTCGCGACCACCGAGGCGACCAGCGCGCCGGTCGGCGAGCGCAGGCCCAGGCTCTCGGCGATCTCGGGCGTCACCGCCTGCAGCCGCGCGCCGAGCCAGGGGCGCTTGACCGCCTTGCCGCCGCTCTTGGCCGAGGCCACGACGACGCGCACCATGTTCGCGGGAATGGCAAAGCCGATGCCCTGCGAGCCGCCGGACTTGGAATAGATCGCGGTGTTGATGCCGACCAGACGGCCGTTGATATCGACCAACGCACCGCCCGAATTACCGGGATTGATCGCGGCATCGGTCTGGATGAAGAACTGATAGTCGGTGATGCCGACCTGCGTGCGCGCCAGCGCCGAGACGATGCCGTGCGTCACGGTCTGGCCGACGCCGAACGGATTGCCGATCGCCAGCACGATGTCGCCGACCAGCAGATCGTCGGAATTGGCGAGGTCGAGCGTCGGAAACTGCTCCTTGGTCCCCTTCAGCTTGAGCACGGCGAGATCGGTACGGCTGTCCTTCAGCACGATCTCGGCCTCGAACTCGCGCTTGTCGGCGAGCGAAACCTTCACCTCGTCGGCGCCCTCGATCACATGCACGTTGGTGACGACGAGACCCGACGCATCGATCATCACGCCCGAGCCGAGCGAGCGCTGCATCTGCTCCTGCGGCCCGCCCTGCAGACCGAAGAAGCGGCGGAAGATCGGATCGTCGAGAAAGGGATTGCGGTTCTGCACCACCTTGGCGGCGTAGACGTTGACGACCGCCGGCTGCACGCGCTGCACGATCGGCGCATACGACAGCCGCAGCTCGGCCTGGGACTGCGGCACGCGCCGGTCCTGCGCCGCCAGCGGAGACGCGGCCAGCAGAGACAGCAGCAGGACCAGTGTGGAGCGAATCAACGACATGCGAACAATCCTGGGAAATGACGGTTTCGATATAAGCGGAACGGCCGGTGCGGCCAAGCTCAGGCGGCCTGATGCGGCGTTTTGATGGTCTCTGCAACGGGCGCGCAGGACAGCCGTTCCTGGTGCCGCTCGCCCCAGCTTCTGAGAACCTCGATCACCGGCCGCAGGCTCTCGCCGACCTCGGACAGGCTGTATTCGACGCGCGGCGGCACCTCGGCATAGACCTTGCGGACGACCAGCCCGTCCTCCTCCAGCGCACGCAGCTGCTTTGTCAACATGCGCTGGGTGATGCCGGGCATCAGCCGGCGCAGCTCGCCGAAGCGCTGGCTGCCACCCTGCAGGTGGTAGAGGATCACGCCCTTCCACTTGCCGTCGATCAGATCGAGCGTGGCTTCGACCGCGCAGCCGGGACGGCGGGTGAAATTCTTCCGTTTCATGGCGTGTTGGCCCAATAGTATCCAAACGGGGACTAGTTCCCCATTTTTACAGTACTTGCTGAACTGGCGCCAGCAGGACAAACAGATCCTATCGCCAAGCCAACCAGGAGGCTGTTCATGAAGGCCGTCGGATACCAGCAGTCGCTGCCCATCACCGAGGACCGCGCGCTGTTCGATCTCGAGACCGCCAAACCCGAGCCGAAGGGACGCGACATCCGCGTCGCCGTGAAAGCGGTGTCGGTCAATCCGGTCGACACCAAGGTGCGCAAGCGCGCCGCACCGCCCGCCGGCGAAACCAAGATCCTGGGCTATGACGCCGCTGGCGTGGTCGAGGCTATCGGCCCGGACGTGAGCCTGTTCAAGCCCGGTGACGAGGTGTTCTACGCTGGCTCGATCCTGCGCCAGGGCACCAATGCCGAATTCCATCTGGTCGACGAGCGCATCGTCGGCCGCAAACCGAAGAGCCTGTCGTTCGCCGAAGCCGCCGCCCTGCCCCTGACCTCGATCACGGCCTGGGAGCTCTTGTTCGACAGGCTCGGCGCAATCCCCGGCAGGAGCCTCGACGACCGCACTTTGCTGATCACCGGCGCGGCCGGCGGCGTCGGCTCGATCCTGATTCAGCTCGCGCGCCGGCTCACCGGGCTGACCGTGCTCGCCACCGCGACGCGACCGGAGTCGCGCGACTGGTGCCTGAAGCTCGGCGCCCATGCCGTGATCGATCATGGCAAGCCGATGAAAGAGCAGATCGACGCGCTGAAGCTGCCGCCGGTCAGCCTCATCGCCAGCCTCACCCACACCGAGCAGCACTACAAGGCGATCGCCGACTTCATGACGCCGCAGGGCAAGTTCGGCCTGATCGACGATCCCGCCGAGTTCTCGCTCGCCGCCTTCAAGGGCAAGGCGATCTCGATCCACTGGGAGTCGATGTTCACGCGCTCATCTTTCACGACAGCCGACATGATCGCGCAGCACCATCTGCTCAACGACGTGTCCGACCTGATCGACAAGGGCGTGATCCGCACCACCCTTGGCGACAATTACGGCACCATCAACGCGGCCAACCTCAAGCGCGCGCACGCGTTGATCGAGAGCAACACCTCCCGCGGCAAGATCGTGCTGGAGGGATGGAGCTAACTAACAGGCCAACAGTGGGCAAAGGCGCACGCGCGGTCTCCCCGCGCGCGAGATCGCGGTGGCGCCGTGCCCACCATCCTGCCGATCGAAAGCATAAGATGGCCGGCAGCCGACGCGCGGTCCGATCAGCGGCCAGGAGCGATTGAGACTGGCCGACGGTCCCGTTTCCCCTTAACGAAAGCCGATAAGAACCTCCTCGCGACTGGAACGAACGTCGGTGAGCAGCCTGAAGTCCGCGACCAACCCGCCCGCCGATCACGGCCGCCGCTCCGGATCTCCACTCGAGGTTCTGCGGATCTTCCTCACGCTCGGCCTGACCTGCTTCGGCGGTCCGGTCGCTCATATCGGCTATTTCCGCGACGAGTTCGTCGTCAGACGGAAATGGATCGACGAGCATGCCTATGCCGATCTGGTCGGGCTGTGCCAGTTCCTGCCCGGCCCCGCCAGCAGCCAGGTCGGCTTCTCCATCGGGCTGATGCGGGCCGGCTATCTCGGCGCGCTCGCCGCCTGGACCGGCTTCACCCTGCAGTCGGCCGCCGTGCTCGTCCTGTTCGCCTACGGTGCGGGCCGATTGAGCGGACCGATCGGCAGCGGCCTGCTGCACGGGCTGAAGCTGACCGCGGTCGCCATCGTCGCGCAGGCGGTCTGGGGCATGGCGCGCTCGCTGTGTCCGGATCGTGCGCGCGCCTCGATCGCGGTCGCCGCAACGCTCATGATCCTGTCGAGTACGGCCTCGGTCGCGCAGATCGGAGCGATCGTCCTCGGCGGGCTCGCCGGCCTCTGGCTCTGCCGCGGCGAGGCGGCGCCGTCGGGACACGTCGCGATCCCCGTCTCGCGGAGCGTGGGGCTGATCGCGCTCGCGCTGTTCGTTGTCCTGTTGGCGGGACTTCCGCTGCTGCGCGGCGTGACGGGATCGACCGGCGTCGCCTTGTTCGATGCCTTCTATCGCTCCGGCGCGCTCGTGTTCGGCGGTGGACATGTCGTGCTGCCGCTGCTGCGCGAGGCCTTCGTCGGACCTGGCTGGCTGAGCGACGACGCCTTTCTCGCCGGCTACGGTGCGGCGCAGGCCGTCCCGGGCCCGCTCTTCACCTTCGCCGCCTATCTCGGCACCGTCGTCGCTCCGGAGCCGCATGGGATCGTCGGGGCCGCGCTCGGTCTCCTCGGCATCTTCCTGCCGGGCATGCTGGTCCTGCTCGCCGCGCTACCGTTCTGGGACTCGTTCCGCAAACGCGCCGGCGCCCAGGCGATGATGCGGGGTGTCAACGCTGCGGTCGTCGGTGTGCTGGGAGCGGCCCTGTACGACCCGGTCTGGACGACCACCGTCCACAACGCCGCGGATTTTGGCATCGCGCTGGTCGGTTTTGTCCTCTTGGTCGCCTGGCGGGCGCCGCCGCTCGTCGTGGTCACGTTCAGCGCCCTAGCCGGCGTCGCAGCCGCGCTGGTGTGAGCGGCGCGGCCGCCGCATCACATGGTGGCAAAGCGCCGCCGAAGCGGCGCTTTGCCACAGCGAGCTGCCGTGCGCGGCTAATTGTGCTTCTTCCAGAAGATGCGCGCGCCCTGCACGGATTGCGCGACGTTGATGCGGGCACGCTCGAACGGCGTCACCACGCCGTCCGCCTTGGCCTTGTTTTCCAGCTTCTGGACGTGGATCTGACCGCGGACGAGCTGCTGCGCCTCCGGATAGGTCAGCCGTCCGCTCGCGATGCCATTGTAGATGCGATGTGACTGGTTGTGCTGCCGTGCATCGATCAGCGGTGTGCCCGCAAGGCTTGCGCCCGACGTCAACGCGAGCAGCAACGCAGCGGCCATGATGGACTTCATTTCACTCTCCTGTGGTTGCTGTCCACCGGCGTGAAGACCTCATTGTCCGCACTTCTCCAGCGAACGGCCGCCAGGATGCACGCGATCCGTGGTGTCAACCGTGCCTGCGCTCACACTGCAGCCCGTGTCGGCCGGTGAAGACGAATGCTGCCGCGAGGGGCGTCCGAAAAAAATTGCGGACTGCGTGAGCTGCCGGTCTTGCAAATCTCACCTTTGGGTGCATGTTTGCCGCGCACTACTTTTGAATGAATCATTTTTAACAATCATTTGCGACGCATGGCGGCGAGATTCATCGGCCCATCCCAGCGCGCACATCAATGGAGACCGGCCATGAAGACGATTCAGTGGCTCATGCTCACTTTCGCGACGACCGTCACCGCGAGCGGCCTTGCCGGCGCTCTCAACCCCGCCAGCGCTGCTCCGCCGCCGCCGGCGAAGAACTGCCCGGCCTTCGGCTGGTCGGAGGGACTGGGCAATTATCTCAAGCCGGACGCCGCCTTCCCCACCTCCGACACCAAGACCATCCCGACGCCGGACTGCAATTTCCATCAATGGTCGTGGGAGGCGTTCGTCTGGGCGACAGCGCTGGTGAAGGACTCGGGCTCCGGCGCCGCCGTGCCGCGGTTCATGACCTTGGCGACGCCCGACGAGCTGCTCGGCAACGCCGAGAATGCCGGCGCACCACGGCAGCGCCCGCTGACGCTGGCGGCCCGCGCCCAGGTCTTCCACGGCACGGCCGGCTTCACCGAAGGTGCCGGCGCCATCGTCGAAGCCGACGGCAACATGCTGGTCGCGCAGAACGGCTATCCCGTCTACGCCTCGGTCCACATGAACCAGGGCTATTTCAACACGGCGCGCAAGAACCTGATCGCGACCGGCGGCTACCAGAGCCAGCCGGCAGATTCCTCCTTCGCCGTGGGCGATGCGGTGTTCAAGGCGACGTGGCTGCGGCTCGACCCCGGGCAGGCACCGCCTGCGGGCGCCTATACGACCCAGGCACAGGTGCCGGTGCTGGAGAACAACGTCACCCCCGGCCTGATCACGATCCGCCCGACGCCCGGCAAGTTCGTCACGGTGACCGTGGCGCTGATCGGCTTGCACGTGGTCGGCTACACCGAGAACCACCCCGAATTCCTGTGGGGCACGTTCGAGCTGAAGAACAACTCGCCGCAGACGCCGGACAACACCTTTGCGCCATCGGCAAGCCGCTCGGATCCGAAGAGCTACACGCTCTACAAGGGCGGTACGCCGTTCTCGCAGGTCAACATCGCGGCGCTGCCCGGCGCCAACCGGCCGCAGTTGCGGCTCGATCCGGCGACCCAGAAGCTGACGCCGGTGACCAACGTCGTGCTCGAGAACCAGACCGGCGGCGAGAACCAGCCCAACGGCGTCGGCAACATCTTCGCGATCACGGCGCAAGCCCAGGGCTTTCTCTCCGGCCTGAAGGGCCCGCAATCGACGTTCGCGAGCTACAGCCTCGACGGCACCGTCTGGATGCTCCCCAACTCGTACAACCTGAACAGCAACCAGACCAGCGCGGTCGGCTCGGTCAATCTCGCCAACGCCACCGCCGAGACCTTCGTGCAGAACGCCGACAACACGCCGATCAAGAACGTGCTGAACTGCTTCCTGTGCCACAACCCGACGTCCTATTCGTTCCAGACACCGCCGCCGGCCAAGCTGCCGAACCGGCTGATCGCGCTGAGCCACGTGCTGTCGATCGGCTCGCCCTACGAGGTGCCGAACTCGATCTCCGGCCGGCTCCTGATGCGGCCGGATCCGTTCAGGAAGTAGGCCGACGAACCTTGCGCGGCGGCGCCGGCAACGGGGCCGCCGGCAGCCCTTTCGAGCCGATGGCAGATCTCAGGATCTGCCATCAAGCGATTGAACCCACAGCCGTTATCGGCGCGCTCCGAACATGGTGGATGAGCGCTTGGTCAGGACGGCGCTGTGGCCTGCTTCGACTCCTGCGCGGCCTCAGCCTTGGTCTCAGCTCGGGCGACGAAGCCCTTGGCGAGAGCGTGATAGAGCCCCTCCTCGCAGATCAGACGCGAGGTGCCGTAGGCGATCAGCGAGGCCATCATCAGCGGCACCACCATGGCGTGGTTGTCGGTCATCTCGGTGACGATGACGAAGGCGGTGATCGGCGCCTGCACGACGCCGGCGAAATAGGCGACCATGCCGAGCAGCATGATCGGCGCCAGTAGCGACTGCTGGAACAGGCTGGCGACGTTGGCGCCGATACCCGCCCCGACTGCGAGCGACGGCGCGAAGATGCCGCCAGGAATGCCGCTGATCGCGGCAAAGGTGGTGGCGAGGAATTTCAGCACGCCGAAATCGCCCGGCAGCGGCGTGCCGGTCTCCAGCGCCCCTTTCACCTGGGCATAGCCGGTGCCGTAGATGGTATCGCCTGACGCCAGCCCGCACAGCGCGACGGCAAAGCCGCAGGCGAGCGCGAACGGCAGCGGGTGGCGCTTGATGAGCCGGCCGGATGCCCCGGGCAGCCCGCGCGCCATCGTGATCAGGATGCGGCTGAACAGGCCGCCGGCGGCGCCGCCCAAGACCCCGCAGACGGGCACCGCCAGCCAGTCGATGCCCTTGCCGAGCGCGATCGGCGTCGTGCCGAAATAGGCGTAGTTGCCCATCAGGGCCAGCGAGGTCAGGCCAGCGGCGATCACGGTGGCGATGACGAGGCTCGAGGTCCGTGTCTCGAAGGCACGGCTCATCTCCTCGATGCCGAACACGATGCCGGCCAGCGGCGTGTTGAAGGCGGCCGCGACCCCGGCGGCGGCGCCGGCCAGGATCAAGCCCGGCTGCCGCCGCGGCGACAGCCGGCCGAGCGCGAACATGATGGAGGCGCCGACCTGCACGGTCGGCCCCTCGCGGCCGACCGAGCCGCCGCACAGCAGCCCGAGCAGGGTCAGCAGCACCTTGCCGATGGCGATGCGGATCGACACCAGCGGGCTGCGCGCGCTCGTGTCCGTCAGGTGGCGCGCGGCGATGGCCTGCGGGATGCCGCTGCCTTGCGCGTTCGGGAAGAAGCGCTGGGTCAGATAGACCGACAGCGCGAAGCCGGCGGGCGTCACGATCAGTGAGGCGTAGCGTGATTTCGACAGCAGCCAGTTGAAGGCGAGCTGGGCCAGGTCGGCGAGCTCCGCCAGCGCCACCGCCGCCGCGCCCACCACCAGGCCGCCGGCCACGAACAGCACCCGCCGCTGCCACCGCGCCGAGGTCAGCTTGAGCCAACGCCTGCGGCGGGGGGTGATGGTCAGCATGGGCGCAACAGAGTCCGTTCTCTACGCAGGTGCAGCACCCTCGACGAAAATCAGCCGGCGGTCCAGCGCCTTCCAGCGCTCGCCCAGGGCGTCGGCGTATTCGGCCGACGCATACCATTCTCGCAGCCGGGCCATCGACGGGAACTCGACGATAATGAGGGTCTTGGCCGGCGGGCCGCCTTCGACCGTCTCGGAGGTCCCGCCGCGGACCAGATAGCGCCCGCCATATTGCGCGATCGAGTGCGCCGCGCGGGTGCGATAGCGTTCCATCGCCTCGATGTCGCGCACCTCGACCTCGGAGATGACGTAAGCCGCCATGGCCGGCCTCAGGCGATGGTGTCGAGGATGCCGCCCTCGGCGCGCAGCGCGGCGCCATTCGTGGCGGATGCCTGCTTGGAGGCGGCGTAGACGACCATGTTGGCGATCTCGTCGACGCTGGCGAAGCGCTGCAGCAGCGAGGCCGGCCTGTGCTGCTTGACGAAGGACGAGGCCGCCTCCTCCTCCGACTGCCCGTTCTGGCGGGCGAGATCCTTGACGAAGGTCTCGACGCCTTCCGACATCGTCGGTCCCGGCAGCACTGCATTGACGGTGACGCCGGTGCCGCGGGTCAGTTTGGCAAGGCCGCGGGAGACCGCGAGCTGCGCGGTCTTGGTCATGCCGTAATGGATCATCTCGGTCGGGATGTTGACCGCCGACTCCGAGGAGATGAAGATGATGCGACCCCAGTTGCGCTTCAGCATGCCCTGCATGTAGGCGCGCGCCATGCGCACGCCGGACATGACGTTGATCTCGAAGAAGCGGCTCCAGTCCTCGTCGGGAATGTCGAAGAACTCCTTCGGCTCGAAGATGCCGGCATTGTTGACGAGAATGTCGACCTCGGGCAGCGCGGTGACGATGGCGTTGCAGCCGCCGATCTGAGCGACGTCGCCGGCGACGCCGCGCAGCTTGGCCGCGGGAACCGCCTGCTTCAGCTTCGCGACGGCCGCATCGACACGGTCGGTGGTCCGGCCGTTCAGAACGACCTCGGCGCCCGAGGCGGCCAATCCCTTGGCAATCGCGAAGCCGATGCCGGCGGTGGACCCGGTGACGAGCGCAGTTTTTCCTGAAAGGTCGATGTGCATGAGCAGCTCTCCGTTGTGCTGAAGGAACGGATGTGGGGCGTCGCGCGCCGACACTCAACGCGCCGCGCGCAGAGCTGATCCTCGAAATAAGACGGCGCCCGAAGGCGCCGTGGTTGTCAGCTCGTGGTCCCTATCAGGATAGCCGCTTCGCGCTTGCCGTTCAGGACCTGCGCCAGCTCGGTCGCGAAACGTTCGACGAGTGCATATTCGGTCAGGAAGCGGATCGAAGCGCTGTTCTGCACGTCGGCATCCGCTGTGCTCTGAACGAGCGTAGCCAGATCCGCATGCACGAGCAAATGTCCACGGAAGTCGTATGGCCTGATGACGATCCGGACGAGGCATTGCGCGAGGCCGCCTTGTCCATCGAAGTAACCGCCTTCGATCATCGGCGGCTTGTCCCACGATAGCGGATAGGAGCGCAGACCCTTCACGAAGGCATTCAGGTCGCAGCCGAACCACGCCTCGCCGCGCGCGGCAAACACTCCGGCCCTGGCCGTCGCTATGATCTTGCCGGTGCGGTCCTCATCCGCCTCGTAGACGATGTGCAGTTCTGCGGCGCTCATGCGCGGCGCTCCGGTCTATGCTGTTAAAGTCACACGAGCTGTGCAGGCGACCCCACATGTCGCTTCGCTCATCCGGGCTACAGAACCTCAAAATGAAAACGGCGCCCGAAGGCGCCGTTTTGAACGTCGGGTCGGAGCTGCGCTTACGCCGCTTCCGAGGTCTCCTGCACCGGGCCGGAATCCTGGCCCTTGGCATCGACGTCGCGATCGACGAACTCGATCACGGCCATCGCGGCGTTGTCGCCGTAGCGGAAGCCGGCCTTGATGATGCGGGTGTAGCCGCCGTTGCGGTCCTTGTAGCGGGGTGCCAGGACGTCGAACAGCTTCTTGACCTGGTCGACATCGCGCATCTCGGCGATCGCCTGGCGACGCAAAGCGAGACCGCCCTTCTTGCCGAGGGTGACGAGCTTCTCGACGATCGGCCGCAGCTCCTTGGCCTTCGGCAGCGTGGTGACGATCTGCTCGTGCTTGATCAGCGCGGCGCACATGTTGGCGAACATCGCCTTGCGATGCTCGGCGGTGCGGTTGAGCTTCCGATGAACCTTGCCGTGACGCATTGTCTTAGTCCTTCATTTCTATCTGCCGCGACGGTTCGTCGGACATGTTGCTCAGGTGGGCTGCCTGCGTTCGCCCGAGTGGTGGACGTCATTCCGGGGCGATGCGCAGCATCGAACCCGGAATCTCGAGATTCCGGGTTCGCCTCTTCGAGGCGCCCCGGAATGACGAATGCTCAGTAATGATCCTCGAAGCGCTTGGCCAGCTCGTCGATGTTCTCCGGCGGCCAGCCCGGCACTTCCATGCCGAGATGCAGACCCATCTGGGCCAGCACTTCCTTGATCTCGTTCAGCGACTTGCGGCCGAAGTTCGGGGTGCGCAGCATTTCCGCTTCCGACTTCTGCACGAGGTCGCCGATGTAGACGATGTTGTCGTTCTTCAGGCAGTTCGCCGAACGTACCGACAGCTCGAGCTCGTCCACCTTCTTGAGGAAGGCTGGGTTGAAGGCGAGGTCCGGGATGATCTCCTGGGCGACTTCCTTGCGCGGCTCTTCGAAGTTGACGAAGACGTTGAGCTGGTCCTGCAGGATGCGGGCGGCATAGGCCACCGCGTCCTCCGGCGTGATCGCGCCGTTGGTCTCGATCGTCATGGTCAGCTTGTCGTAGTCGAGTATCTGGCCCTCGCGGGTGTTCTCGACCTTGTAGGAGACCTTGCGGACCGGAGAGAACAGGCTGTCGACCGGGATCAGGCCGATCGGGGCGTCCTCGGGGCGGTTGCGATCGGCGGCGACGTAGCCCTTGCCGGTGGCGACCGTGAACTCCATGCGGATCTCTGCGCCCTCGTCCAGCGTGCAGAGCTGCAGGTCAGGGTTGAGCACCACGATGTCGCCGACGGTCTGGATATCGCCGGCGGTGACGGCGCCCGGGCCCTGCTTCTTCACGACCATCCGCTTCGGGCCTTCGCCCTGCATCTTGATCGCGATGTCCTTGATGTTCAGCACGATGTCGGTGACGTCCTCGCGGACACCAGCGATCGAGGAGAACTCGTGCAGCACGCCGTCGATATGCACCGACTGCACGGCGGCGCCCTGCAGCGACGACAGCAGGATGCGGCGCAGCGCATTGCCGAGCGTCTGCCCGAAACCGCGCTCCAGCGGCTCGGCAACCACGGTGGCGAAACGGGTCGCGTCGGAGCCCGGCGTGACCTGGAGCTTGTTCGGCCGAATCAATTCTTGCCAATTCTTCTGGATCGTCACTGTTTCACCCATGGGCCAGTCATGGGATCTGACTGACTGGCGTTGGAGAACCGCGCTTCAGATCGCGGCAGTCGAAATGTCTCAAAAGCACGACGAGGCGGACATGCTGTCCGCCTCTTTCAGATTAGACGCGCCGACGCTTGCGTGGGCGGCAACCATTGTGCGGGATCGTCGTCACGTCGCGGATCGAGGTGACGGTGAAACCCGCAGCCTGCAGCGCACGGAGCGCCGATTCACGGCCGGAACCCGGGCCGGCAACCTCGACCTCGAGGGTGCGCATGCCGTGTTCCTGAGCCTTCTTGGACACGTCCTCCGCCGCGACCTGCGCGGCATACGGGGTCGACTTGCGCGATCCCTTGAACCCCATCGTGCCCGCCGACGACCAGGCAATGGTGTTGCCCTGCGCGTCGGTGATGGTGATGGTGGTGTTGTTGAACGACGAATTCACGTGGGCGACGCCGGAGGCGATGTTCTTGCGCTCACGACGGCGGACACGTGCGGCTTCCTTGGCCATATAAGTACCTTTCTCGAGATCTCAACGCCGCCGTAGTGCCAGCGGCTACACCAGAAAGGCGAATGGTGAATAGCGAGTAGCGAATAGGGATTGCCCCTACTCGCCACCCGCTATCAGCAATTCGCCAAATTACTTCTTCTTGCCGGCGATCGCCTTGGCCGGCCCCTTGCGCGTGCGCGCATTGGTGTGGGTGCGCTGGCCGCGCACCGGCAGGCCACGACGATGGCGCAGGCCGCGATAGCAGCCGAGGTCCATCAGACGCTTGATGTTGATGCCGGTCTCGCGCCGCAGGTCGCCCTCGACAACATAGTCGCGGTCGATGATTTCGCGGATCTGCAGGACTTCCTGGTCGCTCAGCTGGTTGACGCGGCGATCCTCGGCGATCTTGACCTTGTCAATGATCTCGCCCGCGATCTTCGGGCCGATGCCATGGATATACTGGAGCGCGATCAGGACGCGCTTGTTGGTCGGGATGTTGACACCGGCAATACGGGCCACGGACTTCTCTCCTGTCACCGATCCCAGGATGGACCGGCCTTCGTTCTCGCTATCTCGGGCAGGTGTCCGCAAACGCGAACAAGACGCCCACCCCTCGATTCGTGGGGCCCGGCATCTTTGGAAAACCATCCGACTTGGATGCGGGCTTATTAATGGATTCACACGGCGGTCGTCAACCGCCCCTACAAGATTCGGTCACCTCTTGGCGCGCTTTTTTGCAGCCTTTGCAGAGGTTTTCCGGGTTCCCCGGGTCGCCTTGGCAGCGGGCTTGGGGGCCTTCTTCGCAGCCTTGGAGGCTTTCTTGGGGGCCGCTTTTGCTCCCTTTTTCGCAGTCTTTGCGGCCTTTTTTGCTGTCTTTGCGGCCTTTTTCGCCGGTGCAGGCGCCCTCGGAGCCTTTTTGGCCGATTTTGCCGGCGCGGTCTTGCTCCGAGCCTTGGCACTGCGCTTGGCCGGGTTCGCCTTTTTGGCCGCCCGGCTCCCGCTGGACTTGCCAACGGCGGCCAGGATCCGTCCGATCTCCTCGGTGACCTGCTCGATCGGCATCATGCCGTCGACGGTCGCCAGCATCCGATGGTCCGAATAATAGTGGATCAGGGGCTCGGTCTGGTCGCGGTAGCTGGCTAGGCGCTTGGTCAGGACCTCCGGCGTATCATCGGCCCGCACAGCCTCGCCGCGCGCGCGGGTCTCGGCGGCCCGGCGCTCGACGCGCTCAAGCAGCACGCCTTCATTGACCCGGAGTTCGATCACCGCGTCGAGCTTCATCTGCTTCTGCTTCAGCAGCGCATCCAGCGCCTCCGCCTGCGGCACCGTGCGCGGGAAGCCATCGAGGATGAAACCATTGGCGGCGTCCGGCTGCTCGATCCGGTCGGCAATGATGCCGACCACGACCTCGTCCGGGACAAGGCCACCCGCCGCCATGATGTCCTTGGCCTTCAGCCCGATCGGCGTCTGCGCCGCCACCGCGGCACGCAGCATGTCGCCGGTCGACAGCTGAACGATGCCATATTGCTGCACCAGGCGCTGCGCCTGCGTTCCCTTGCCCGAACCGGGCGGCCCCAGAAGAATGAGTCTCATCGAATTTCGCCCCCCGGCACACGGTGAGCGACCCTCCCGCACACCTTGTTCTTGGCTTGGTGGTTCCCGGGCCGCGATCCGCCGCTATCCGCGGCGGCGCCCCCGCAGCTTCGACTTCCTGATCAGCCCCTCATACTGATGGGCGAGCAGATAACCCTGAACCTGCGCCACGGTATCCATCGTAACGCTGACCACGATCAGAAGCGAAGTGCCACCAAAGTAGAACGGGACGGAAGCGTAGGAAATCAGAATTTCCGGGATCAGACACACGATCGCCAGATAGATGGCGCCGAGCACGGTGATCCGCGACAGCACGTAATCGATATATTCCGCGGTGCGCTCGCCCGGCCTGATGCCGGGGATGAATCCGCCATGCTTCTTCAGGTTGTCGGCGGTCTCGGTCGGGTTGAACACGATCGCGGTGTAGAAGAAGGCAAAGAACAGAATCAGCGCCAGATACAGCACCAGGAACAGCGGCCGGCCATGACCGAGCTGCGTCGTGATCCACTGGAACCACTCGGGTCCCTTGCCGGCGTTGAAATTGGCGACCGTGGTCGGCAGCAGCAGCAGCGACGAGGCAAAGATCGGCGGGATCACGCCCGAGGTGTTCAGCTTCAGCGGCAGATGCGAGGACTGGCCCTCGAACATCTTATTGCCGACCTGGCGCTTCGGATACTGGATCAGGAGCCGGCGCTGGGCGCGCTCCACGAACACGATGAAGGCGATCACGGCGACGGCCATCACGATGACGATCAGGATCAGGCCGGTCGACAGCGCGCCCTGGCGGCCGAGCTCGAGCATGTTGGCAAGCGCCGAGGGCAGCTCGGCCACGATGCCGGACAGGATGATCAGCGAGATGCCGTTGCCGATGCCGCGCGAGGTGATCTGCTCACCGAGCCACATCAGGAACATGGTGCCGCCGGTCAGCGTGATCGCGGTGGAGAGGCGGAAGAACAGGCCGGGATCGGCGACGACGTTGCCCGCGCCTTCGAGGCCGACGGCGATGCCGTAGGACTGCACGGCAGCAAGAATCACCGTCAGATAGCGGGTGTATTGATTCAACATCTTGCGGCCAGCCTCACCCTCTTTCTTGAGGGCTTCGAGCTGGGGCGAGACGGTGGTGAGCAACTGAATGATGATCGATGCCGAGATGTACGGCATGATATTCAGCGCGAAGATCGCCATGCGGTGGATGCCGCCGCCGGCGAACATGTTGAACATGCCGAGAATGCCGCCGGCCTGCGTGCGGAACACCGAGTCCCAGATGTTCGGGTCGATGCCCGGCAGCGGAATGTAGGTGCCGAGGCGGTAGACCAGCAGCGCGCCGAGGGTGAACCAGATGCGCTTCTTCAGCTCATCGGCCTTCGCAAGCGCGCCGAAATTGAGGTTTGCCGCCAGTTGTTCCGCTGCTGAGGCCATATCTAGCTTTCTCCCGCCGCCCTTCTTCACCGCACTGGGCCCCGCGAGGGCTCGCAGGGCTGGGCAGACGCCGGATATTATCTGGTGCGCGGGCGCGTTCTGTCCATTGCCCTGCCCTCTCCGGCATGCGCCGGCGGCAGGGCAATGACGCAGATGTTACGCCGCCTCGCCTTCGTCCTTGGCTGGCGCCAGGAGCTTGACGGTGCCGCCGGCCTTCTCGACCGCCGCAATCGCCGACTTCGAGGCGCCATGCACCTCGATGTTGATCTTGGCCTTGAGCTCGCCGCGGCCGAGCAGGCGCACGCCGTCCTTGGCGCGGCGCAGCGCACCGGACTTCACGAGGGACTCGGCGTTGATCACGCTGCCGGCGTCCAGCTTCTTGGCATCGATCGCCTGCTGGATCCGGTCGAGATTGATCTCGACGAAATCGAGCGCGAAGATGTTGTTGAAGCCGCGCTTCGGCAGACGGCGATGCATCGGCATCTGACCGCCTTCGAAGCCCTTGATGCGCACGCCGGAGCGCGCCGTCTGGCCCTTGCCGCCACGGCCCGAGGTCTTGCCCTTGCCGGAGCCGATGCCGCGGCCGACGCGCATGCGCTTCTTGCGCGCGCCGGCGTTGTCGGCGATATCGCTGAGCTTCATCGCCCTTCTCCTTACTTCTCGTCGACGATGCGGACGAGATGATGAACCTTGGTGATCATGCCGCGGACCGCCGGCGTATCCGGCAGCTCGGTCACGCGGCCGATCTTGTTGAGCTTCAACCCGATCAGCGTCTCGCGCTGCGAGTGATGCCGGCGGATCGGGCTGCCGATCTGCTCGATCTTGATCGTCTTGGCGCTAGCCATCGTGTTCACTCCGAGTTGCGCCATCCAGTGGACGGCGCGCGTTCGTTAGTCGGCCCAACCTTAGTCGGCGGCGGCTTCGGCATCGCCACCGACGCGGCGGGCCTGCAGGGTCGACACCTTGATGTTGCGGCGCGCGGCGACCGAGCGCGGACTATCCTGGTGCTTCAGCGCGTTGAAGGTCGCGCGCACCATGTTGTACGGGTTGGACGAGCCGATCGACTTCGCCACCACGTCCTGGATGCCCAGCGTCTCGAACACGGCGCGCATCGGGCCGCCGGCGATGATGCCGGTACCGGCCGGAGCCGCACGCAGATAGACGCGACCTGCGCCGTGACGACCGAAGATGTCGTGGTGCAGGGTGCGGCCCTCGCGCAGCGCGACCCGGGTCAGGTTGCGCTTGGCGGAGTCGGTCGCCTTGCGGATCGCCTCCGGAACCTCACGTGCCTTGCCGTGGCCGAACCCGACCCGGCCCTTCTGATCGCCGATCACGACGAGCGCCGCAAAGCCAAAGCGCTTACCGCCCTTCACGACCTTCGCGACTCGGTTGATGTGGACGAGCTTGTCGACGAACTCGCTGTCGCGCTCCTCGCGCTCCTTGCGATCGCGACCGCCTCGTTCCCGTTCACCTGCCATGGTGCTATCCAATCTTCTGAGGGGCTCTGACGCCCATATCCATTGATGTTAGAAGCTCAGCCCGCTCTCGCGCGCCGCGTCGGCCAGCGCCTTGACGCGCCCGTGATAGAGATAGCCGCCGCGATCGAACACGACTTCCTTGATCCCCGCCTTCACCGCGCGCTCGGCGAGCAGCTTGCCCACCGCCTTCGCCGCGTCGATGTCGGCACCGGTGTTGCCGGCCGAGCGCATCTCCTTCTCCATCGACGACGCGGAGGCGAGCGTCTCGCCCTTCTGATCGTCGATGACCTGAGCGTAGATGTGCTTCGACGAGCGGAACACCGACAGACGCGGACGGCCGCCGGCGGAGCGGCGCAGCGACAGCCTCACGCGCTGCTTGCGCCGGGCATTCGTAACCTTGGCTCTCGACATGTCCGGCTCCGTTACTTCTTCTTGCCTTCCTTGCGGAAGATGAATTCACCCGCGTACTTCACGCCCTTGCCCTTATAGGGCTCCGGCGGCCGGTAGGCGCGGATTTCAGCGGCCACCTGGCCGACGCGCTGCGGGTCGATGCCCGTGACCGTGATCTCGGTCGGCTTCGGCACCGCGATGGTGATGCCCTCCGGGATCTGGTAGACGACATCGTGGCTGTAGCCGAGCGCGAGCTGCAGGTTCTTGCCCTGCATCGCGGCGCGGTAACCGACGCCGGTGATCTCGAGCTTCTTCTCGAAGCCCTTGGTCACGCCTTCGACCAGGTTGGCGATCTGGGCGCGCGCGGTGCCGTACAGCGACCGGGCGCGCTTGGTCTCGGAACGCGGGGCAACCTTGACCTGGCCGTTCTCGAACTTCACGTCCACGTCGTCATGAACGATGAACTGAAGCTGGCCCTTCGGCCCCTTCATCTTGACGGTCTGTCCGTCGACGGAGGCCGTCACTCCGGACGGCACCGCCACAGGCTTCTTGCCAATACGTGACATGGCTCAATCCTTCTTAGAACACCGTGAAGAGAACTTCACCGCCGACATTCGCGTCACGCGCGCTGTGGTCGGCCATGATTCCCTTCGGTGTCGACAAAACAGAAATTCCGAGCCCGTTGTTCACACGCGGCAGGTTCTTCACCGAGGTGTAGACGCGGCGGCCGGGCTTGGAGACGCGCTCGATCTCGCGGATCACGGGCTCGCCGTCAAAATATTTCAGCTCGATCTCGATCTCGCTGCGGCCCGACGGATGCTCCAGCGTGGCATAGCCACGGATGTAGCCTTCGGACTTCAGCACCTCAAGCACGCTGGCGCGCATCTTCGAGCCAGGCGTCGAGACCTTCGACTTCGAGCGCATCTGCGCGTTGCGGATGCGGGTGATCAGATCGCTGATGGGATCGTGCGTTGACATGGTGCGACCCTCCTTACCAGCTCGACTTCACGAGGCCCGGAACCAGGCCCTTGGACCCGAGCTCGCGCAGCGCGATGCGGCTCAGCTTGTTCTTGCGGTAGTTCGACCGCGGCCGGCCCGTCAGCTCGCACCGGTTGCGGATGCGAGTCGCCGACGAATTGCGCGGCATCTCGGCCAGCTTCAGGGTCGCGGCAAAGCGCTCCTCCATCGGCTTGGACTTGTCGGCGATGATCGCCTTCAACCGGGCGCGCTTCGGGGCGGCGTTCTTCGCCATCCGCTTGCGCCGGTTGTTCTTCTCGATTGAACTCTTCTTTGCCATGCTTGGCTCCTGGGTATCCGCGTTTGAGAAGCTTGAAGTCAGCTGCTCACTGCCGGAACGGGAAATTGAATGCGGTCAGAAGGGCACGGGCCTCGTCGTCGGTCGTCGCGGTGGTGCACACCGTGATGTCCATGCCCCAGCTCTCCCCGGCCTTGTCGAAGTCGATCTCGGGGAAAATGATGTGCTCCTTGATGCCGAGCGAATAGTTGCCGCGGCCGTCGAAGCTCTTCGGGTTCAGGCCGCGGAAGTCGCGGACGCGCGGCAGCGCGACGTTGATCAGGCGGTCGATGAACTCGTACATCTTCGTCTTGCGCAAGGTGACCTTGCAGCCGATCGGCTGGTTCTCGCGCAGCTTGAAGGTCGCGATGGCGACGCGCGAATAGGTCACGACCGCCTTCTGGCCGGCGATCAGCGACAGGTCGGCCGCGGCGGTTTCCGCCTTCTTGCGGTCGTTCACGGCCTCGCCGATGCCCATGTTCAGCACGACCTTGTCGAGCCGCGGCACCTGCATGACGTTGGCGTAGCCGAACTTCTCGGTCAGCTGGCTCTTGATCGTGCGGTCGTATTCCGTGCGGAGGCGCGGGGTGTAAGCAGTCTCAGCCATCGATCTCAACTCCCGAGCTCTTGGCAACGCGGACCTTCTTGCCGTCCGCCTGAATCTTGAATCCGATGCGCGTCGGCTTGCCGTCCTTGCCGACATAAGCGACGTTCGACAGCTGGATCGGCGACTCCTTGCTGATGATGCCGCCCTCCTGGTTCTGGGTCTGCTTCTGGTGACGCTTCACCAGGTTGATGCCCCGCACCAGCGCTGTCCCCTCGTCGGGACGCACCTCGAACACCTCGCCGGTGCGACCCTTGTCGCGACCGGTCAGGACGATCACCTTGTCGCCCTTGCGGATCTTGGCAGCCATCACAGCACCTCCGGCGCAAGCGAAATGATCTTCATGTGGTTCTTGGCGCGCAGCTCGCGCGGCACCGGCCCGAAGATACGGGTGCCGACCGGCTCCGACTGGTTGTTGATCAGGACGGCCGCGTTGCGGTCGAAGCGGATCACCGAGCCGTCGGCGCGGCGGATGTCCTTGCGGACGCGCACCACGACGGCCTTCATGACGTCGCCCTTCTTCACCTTGCCACGCGGAATGGCTTCCTTGATCGACACCACGATGATGTCGCCGACGGTGGCATAGCGGCGCTTCGAGCCGCCCAGCACCTTGATACACATGACACGGCGTGCGCCGGAATTATCGGCCACGTCGAGGTTGGTCTGCATCTGAATCATTGATGCACCTCGTCCTCTTCATCTGCTGCGCAGGAAAGCTGCGCCTTGTTTGATCCCGAAAGCGAAACGGGCCCTCTTCGACGAGGGCCGCGGTCCGCGCCTCAGGCGGTTTTCTTGTGCTCGCCCCGGACCACGGTCCAGCGCTTGAGCTTCGAGATCGGCTTGCTCTCCTCGATCCACACCATGTCGCCCGGCTTGAACTCGTTGTTCTCGTCGTGGGCGTGGTAGTTCTTCGAGCGGCGGATGGTCTTCTTGTAGATCGGGTGGGTGAAGCGCCGGTCGACGCGCACAACGATCGTCTTGGCCTGCTTGTCGCTGACGACGACGCCCTGAAGGGTCCGTTTCGGCATGTCGAGCCTCTTACTTCGTCTTGGCGCGCTGCTGCGCGGCGATGGTCTTGATACGGGCGATGTCGCGGCGCGCCTCACGCAGCCGCGCGGTGTTCTCCAGCTGCCCGGTGGCACGCTGGAAGCGCAGGTTGAAGCGCTCCTTCTTCAGGTTGACGATCGCATCGTCCATCTGATCGGGGCTCATCGCGCGAATGTCGGCAATCTTCATCTCGGCCATGACCATTACTCCGCAATGCGCTCGACGAAGCGCGTCTTGATCGGCAGCTTGGCGGCCGCCAGCAGCAGCGCCTCGCGCGCGATCTGGTTGCTCACGCCGTCGATCTCGAACATCACCCGGCCCGGCTTGACGCGGGCCACCCACAATTCAGGCGAGCCCTTGCCGGAGCCCATGCGGACTTCAGCCGGCTTCTTCGACACCGGGAGATCCGGGAACACGCGGATCCAGACGCGGCCGGCGCGCTTCATGTGACGGGTCAAGGCACGACGGGCGGCCTCGATCTGGCGCGCGGTGACGCGATCCGGCTCCATCGCCTTCAGCCCGAACTGGCCGAAGGCCAGCGTCGCGCCCGAGGACGCAACGCCGTGAATACGGCCCTTATGCGCCTTTCGGAACTTGGTCTTCTTTGGTTGCATCATGGCTTTGAGCCCTCAAACCTGTCTTGTCGCGGCTGATCGATCAGGCCGCGTCGCGGCGCGACCGGGGCTGCGAGCTCTCGCCGCCGCCTTCGTTCATCCGCTTGTCCTGTGCCATCGGATCGTGCTCGAGGATCTCGCCCTTGAAGATCCAGACCTTCACGCCGCAAGTGCCGAAGGTGGTGAACGCGGTGGCCACACCGTAGTCGATGTCGGCGCGCAGCGTGTGCAGCGGCACCCGGCCCTCGCGATACCACTCCATGCGGGCGATTTCCGCGCCGCCCAGACGACCCGAGCAGTTGATGCGGATGCCCTCGGCACCGAGACGCATCGCCGACTGCACGGCGCGCTTCATGGCGCGGCGGAACGCGACGCGGCGCTCGAGCTGCTGGGCGATCGACTCGGCGACCAGGGTCGCATCGAGCTCCGGCTTGCGGATCTCGACGATGTTGATGACGACGTCCGACGAGGTGATGTCGGCGACGCGCTTGCGCAGCTTGTCGATGTCCGCGCCCTTCTTGCCGATCACGACGCCCGGACGTGCCGAGTGGATCGTGACGCGGCACTTCTTGTGCGGACGCTCGATCACGATGCGGGCGACGGCCGCCTGCTTGAGCTCCTTGTGCAGGATCTCGCGGATCTTGACGTCTTCATGCAGCAGCTTGCCGTACTCGGCCTTGCCAGCGAACCAGCGCGAATCCCAGGTCCGGTTGATGCCGAGACGCAGACCGATCGGATTGATCTTTTGACCCATCGTATTCTCCCAGCGCCTGCTTTAAGCGCTCGCCTCGACCTGACGCACAATGATCGTCAGCTGCGAAAACGGTTTGAAAACTCGGCCCGAACGGCCACGACCGCGCGGCGAGAAACGCTTCATCACGATTCCCTTGCCGACGAAAGCCTGCGAGACGACGAGATCGTCGACCTCGAGCTCGTGATTGTTCTCGGCATTGGCGATCGCCGATTCCAGGCACTTCTTGACGTCGACCGCAATCCGCTTGCGCGAGAACTGCAGGTCGGCGAGGGCGGCCGACGCCTTGCGGCCGCGGATCATCTGCGCCACCAGGTTCAGCTTCTGCGGGCTCACCCGAAGCATCCGGGCCACAGCCTTGGCCTCGTTTTCGGGGAGGCTCCGTTCGCGCTTTGGTTTGCTCATCGCTTAATCCTCAAGCCTTCTTGGCTTTCTTATCGCCCGAATGGCCGTGGAAGGTGCGGGTCGGCGAGAACTCGCCGAACTTGTGGCCGACCATCTCTTCGTTGATCGCCACCGGCACGTGCTTCTGGCCGTTGTAGACGCCGAACGTCAGGCCGACGAACTGCGGCAGGATGGTCGAGCGGCGGCTCCAGATCTTGATGACGTCGTGACGGCCGGACGCGCGCGCCGCATCTGCCTTCTTGAGCAGCGACGCCTCGACGAACGGGCCTTTCCAGACTGAACGAACCATGTCCGTCGTTCCTTACTTCTTCCGCTTGTGGCGGCTCAAGAGAATGAATTTATCGGTCGACTTGTTGGTGCGGGTCTTCTTGCCCTTGGTAGGCTTGCCCCACGGAGTGACCGGGTGACGACCGCCCGAGGTACGGCCTTCGCCGCCGCCGTGCGGATGGTCGATCGGGTTCATCGCGACACCGCGGTTGTGAGGCCTGCGGCCCATCCAACGCTTGCGGCCGGCCTTGCCGATCGAGGTGTTCATGTGGTCCGGGTTCGACACCGCACCGATGGTGCCGCGGCAGCGGCCGTGCACCAGGCGCTGCTCGCCCGAGTTCAGGCGGACGATCACGTAGTCCTGGTCGCGGCCGACGATCTGGGCGTAGGTGCCGGCCGAACGCGCGAGCTGGCCGCCCTTCCCGATCTTGACCTCGATGTTGTGCACGATCGTGCCGACCGGCATGTTGCCCAGCGGCATGACGTTGCCCGGCTTCACGTCGACATAGTTGCCGGCGATGATGGTGTCGCCGACCGCCAGGCGCTGCGGCGCCAGGATGTAGGCGAGCTCGCCGTCCTGATACTTGACCAGTGCGATGAAGGCGGTCCGGTTCGGATCATACTCCAGGCGCTCGACGGTCGCGGGAACATCGACCTTGTCGCGCTTGAAGTCGACCGTGCGGTACGACTGCTTGTGACCGCCGCCGAGGAAGCGAACGGTGATGCGGCCGGTGTTGTTGCGACCGCCGCTCGACTGCTTGCCTTCGGTCAGCGCCTTGACCGGCTTGCCCTTGTAGAGGGCCGAACGATCGACCATCACCAGCTGGCGCTGGCCGGGCGTCGTGGGATTGAATGTCTTCAGTGCCATGGCAGCTCAGCCTTACAGTCCGGTGGTCACGTCGATACGGTGGCCCTCTTCGAGGGTCACGATCGCGCGCTTGCTGTCCGATTGCGAACCGAAATTGCCGCGGAACACCTTGGTCTTGCCCTTGCGGACGAGCGTGTTGACGCTCTTGACCTTGACGTCGAACAGCTTCTCGATCGCTTCCTTGATCTGCGGCTTGGTCGCCTTGGCGGCCACCTTGAACAGAACCTTGTTGTGCTCCGAGGCGAAGGTCGCCTTCTCGGTCACGACCGGCGCGATGATGATGTCGTAGTGGCGCGGATCGATGGTCTTCATTTGAAGCGCGCCTCCAGCGCATCGATCGCCGCCTTGGTCAGCACGAGCTTCTGACGGCGCAGGATGTCGTAGACGTTGATGCCCTGGATCGGCAGCACGTCCATGTTCGGAATGTTGCGGGCGGCATTGGTGAAGCCGGTATGCAGCTCGGCGCCGTCGATGATCAGGGCGTTGGTCAGGCCGAGACCCGAGAAGTGACCGATCAGCGCCTTGGTCTTCGCCGCCTCCAGGGTGGCGTTCTCCAGCACGACCAGATCACCGTCTTTGGCCTTGGCCGACAGCGCATGCTTCAGCGCCAGCGCACGGACCTTCTTCGGCAGGTCGGTCGCATGCGAGCGCACGACCGGACCGAAGGCGCGGCCGCCGCCACGGAACTGCGGCACACGAGCCGAGCCATGACGAGCACCGCCGGTGCCCTTCTGCTTGTACATCTTCTTGCCGGTGCGCCAGATCTCGGCGCGGCCCTTGGCCTTGTGGGTGCCGGCCTGACGCTTGTTGAGCTGCCACTGGACGCAGCGCGCGATGATGTCGGCACGCGGCTCCAGACCGAAGATGGCGTCGGACAGCTGGACGGAGCCGGCTTCCTTGCCCTCGAGCGTGGTGACTTTCAGTTCCATTTATGCGCCCTCCTGCACGGCCGGCGCTTCGGCAGCCTGCTCACCCGCGACCTTGAACTTGCCGGGCTTCGGCGCTTCCTTCGGCAGCGGCTTCTTGACGGCGTCGCGCACCGAGATCCAGCCCCCCTTGGAGCCGGGCACCGCGCCTTCCACCAGGATCAGGCCGCGCTCGACGTCCGTCTGCACCACACGCAGGTTCAGCGTGGTGATGCGATCGACGCCCATGTGACCGGGCATCTTCTTGTTCTTCCAGGTCTTGCCGGGGTCCTGACGGCCACCGGTCGAACCGATCGAACGATGCGAGATCGACACACCGTGCGTGGCGCGCAGACCGCCGAAGTTCCAGCGCTTCATGCCGCCGGCGAAGCCCTTGCCGACCGAGGTGCCGGTGACGTCGACGAACTGGCCGACGACGAAATGGTCGGCCTGGATCTCGGCGCCGACCGGGATCAGCGAATCCTCGCTGACACGGAACTCGGCGAGCTTGCGCTTCGGCTCGACCTTGGCGACCGCGAACTGGCCGCGCTCCGCCTTCGGCATGTAGACCGTCTTGCGGCTGCCGCTGCCGAGCTGCAGCGCGACGTAGCCGTTCTTCTCGGTGGTGCGGTGACCGACCACCTGGCAATTGCCGAGCTTCAGCACGGTCACGGGGATATGTTCGCCGGTCTCCGTGAAGACCCGCGTCATCCCGACCTTTTGTGCGATCACTCCGGAGCGCATCGGCGTGCTTCCTGTTCTTCTCTATGTCCGCGTGAGGTGCGAACGTGAATCCAAAAACTTAGAGCTTGATCTCGACGTCGACGCCGGCGGCCAGATCGAGCTTCATGAGAGCATCGACGGTCTGCGGGGTCGGATCGACGATGTCGAGCAGGCGCTTGTGAGTGCGCATCTCGAACTGCTCGCGGCTCTTCTTGTCGACGTGCGGCGAACGGTTCACGGTGAACTTCTCGATGCGGGTCGGCAGCGGAATGGGTCCGCGAACCTGCGCGCCGGTCCGTTTCGCCGTGTTGACGATCTCGCGCGTCGACGTATCGAGGATACGATGGTCAAACGCCTTGAGACGGATGCGGATATTTTGGCCGTTCATTGCCGTATCTTTCTGTGAGTAGTGAGTGGCGAGTAGCGAACGGCGAATGGATAATCTCCATTCGCCACCCGCCATTCCCTATTCGCTGTTGTTACTCGATGATCGAGGCGACGACGCCGGCGCCGACGGTGCGGCCGCCCTCGCGGATGGCGAAGCGCAGCTTCTCCTCCATCGCGATCGGCACGATCAGGTGCACTTCCATCGCAATGTTGTCGCCCGGCATCACCATCTCGGTGCCTTCCGGCAGGTGAACGACGCCGGTCACGTCGGTCGTGCGGAAGTAGAACTGCGGACGATAGTTGGTGAAGAACGGCGTGTGACGGCCACCCTCTTCCTTGGTAAGGATGTAGGCCTCAGCCTTGAACTTGGTGTGCGGCTTGACCGAACCCGGCTTGCACAGAACCTGGCCGCGCTCGACGTCCTCGCGCTTGGTGCCGCGGAGCAGCGCGCCGATGTTGTCACCGGCCTGGCCCTGATCGAGCAGCTTGCGGAACATTTCAACGCCAGTGACGGTGGTCTTCTGGGTCGGACGGATGCCGACGATCTCGATTTCCTCACCGACCTTGATGATGCCGCGCTCGACACGGCCGGTCACCACGGTGCCGCGGCCCGAGATCGAGAACACGTCTTCGACCGGCATCAGGAAGGGCTGGTCGATCGGACGCTCCGGCTGCGGAATGTACTCGTCGACATTGCGCATCAGCTCGAGGATGGCGTCGTGGCCGAGCTTCTTGTCCGAATCTTCCAGAGCGGCGAGCGCCGAACCCTTGATGATCGGGATCTTGTCGCCCGGGAATTCGTACTTCGAGAGCAGCTCGCGGACCTCGAGCTCGACGAGCTCCAGCAGCTCCGGATCGTCGACCATGTCGCACTTGTTGAGGAACACGACCAGCGCCGGCACGCCGACCTGGCGGGCGAGCAGGATGTGCTCACGGGTCTGCGGCATCGGGCCGTCAGCGGCCGACACGACCAGGATCGCGCCGTCCATCTGGGCAGCGCCGGTGATCATGTTCTTCACGTAGTCGGCGTGGCCGGGGCAATCGACGTGGGCGTAGTGGCGGTTCTTGGTCTCGTACTCGACGTGCGCGGTCGAGATGGTGATGCCGCGCGCCTTCTCTTCCGGGGCCTTGTCGATCTGGTCGTAGGCAGTGAACGTCGCACCGCCCGTCTCGGCCAGGATCTTGGTGATTGCAGCCGTCAGCGAGGTCTTGCCGTGGTCGACGTGACCGATGGTGCCGATGTTGCAGTGGGGCTTGTTACGTTCAAACTTAGCTTTGGCCATTTGACTCTCCGTTCAGTCGCTAACTTGAGCTAACGACAATCAGGCAAACTTCTTCTGGACTTCGGCCGACACGTTGGCCGGCGCTTCAGCGTAGTGCGAGAACTGCATCGTGAAGGTCGCGCGCCCCTGGCTCATGGAGCGCAGGTTGTTCACGTAACCGAACATGTTCATGAGCGGCACCATCGCGTTGATGACGTTGGCATTGCCGCGCATGTCCTGGCCCTGGATCTGGCCACGACGCGAGTTCAGGTCGCCGATGACCGAGCCGGTGTAGTCTTCCGGGGTCACCACCTCGACCTTCATGATCGGCTCGAGCAGAACCGACTTGCCCTTCTGCAGCGCCTCGCGGAAAGCCGCACGAGAGGCGATTTCGAAGGCCAGCGCCGACGAGTCGACATCGTGGTACTTGCCGTCGACCAGCGCCACCTTGACGTCGACCACCGGGAAGCCGGCGACGACGCCCGCGCCGAGCACGCTCTCGATGCCCTTCTCGACGCCCGGGATGTATTCCTTCGGAACCGCACCGCCGACGATCTTGGACTCGAACACGTAGCCGCCACCGGGCTCATTCGGCTCGACCACGAGGCTCACGGCCGCGAACTGGCCGGTACCACCGGTCTGCTTCTTGTGGGTGTAGTCCACGTTGGCCGGCTTGGTGATACGCTCACGGAACGCCACCTGCGGCGCGCCGATGTTCGCATCGACCTTGTAGGTGCGCTTGAGGATGTCGACCTTGATGTCGAGATGGAGCTCGCCCATCCCCTTGAGGATGGTCTGGCCCGACTCGTGATCGGTCGACACGCGGAAGGACGGATCCTCCGCGGCCAGCTTCGCCAGCGCGACGCCGAGCTTCTCCTGGTCGGCCTTCGACTTCGGCTCGATCGCAATCTCGATGACCGGCTCCGGGAATTCCATCTTTTCCAGGATCACCTGGTTGGACGGATCGCACAGCGTGTCACCGGTGCGGGCTTCCTTGAGGCCTGCGAGGGCGACGATGTCGCCGGCATAGGCTTCCTTGATGTCCTCGCGGTTGTTCGCATGCATCAGCAGCATGCGGCCGATGCGCTCCTTCTTCTCGCGGGTCGAGTTCACGACGCCGGTGCCCGAGGTCAGGATGCCCGAATAGATGCGGCAGAACGTGATCGTGCCGACGAAGGGGTCGTCCATGATCTTGAACGCGAGCAGCGCCAGCGGCTCCTTGTCGTCCGCCTTGCGCACGACCTCGTTGCCCTTGTCGTCGGTGCCCTTGATCGCAGGCACGTCGAGCGGCGACGGCAGATAGTCGACGACGGCGTCGAGCAACGGCTGCACGCCCTTGTTCTTGAAGGCCGAGCCGCACAGCACCGGATAGAACGCGCCGGTCAGCACGGCCTTGCGGATCAGGCGCTTCAGAGTCGCCTCGTCCGGCTCCTTGCCGTCCAGGAACGCGGTGAGCGCGTCGTCGTCGAGCTCGACGGCGGCCTCCACCAGCTTCTCGCGATATTCCTTGGCCTGGTCGGCGAGATCAGCCGGGATCTCGACGTAGTCGAACTTCGCGCCGAGCGCCTCGTCGTTCCAGACGATCGCCTTCATCGTCACGAGATCGATGCAGCCCTTGAAATTGTTCTCGGCGCCGATCGGCAGCTGGATCGCAACAGGCTTCGCACCCAGGCGATCGACGATGTCGGCCAGGCACTTGAAGAAGTCGGCACCGGTCTTGTCCATCTTGTTGGCGAAGACGATGCGCGGAACCTTGTACTTGTCGCCCTGGCGCCAGACGGTCTCGGTCTGCGGCTCGACGCCCTGGTTGGAGTCGAGCACGCACACGGCGCCGTCGAGCACGCGCAAGCTGCGCTCGACCTCAATGGTGAAGTCGACGTGGCCGGGGGTGTCGATGATGTTCAGGCGCTTGCCGTTCCAAAACGCGGTGGTCGCAGCCGAGGTGATCGTGATGCCACGCTCCTGCTCCTGCTCCATCCAGTCCATCGTCGCGGCACCTTCGTGCACTTCGCCGATCTTGTGGCTCTTGCCGGTATAATAGAGGATGCGCTCGGTCGTCGTGGTCTTGCCGGCGTCGATATGCGCCATGATGCCGAAGTTGCGATAGTCTTCGATGGCGTGTTGGCGGGGCATGGGTGTGTTCCCTGATTTCCGTTCGGGTCGCCGTTACCAGCGATAGTGCGAGAAGGCGCGGTTGGCTTCCGCCATCCGGTGCACGTCTTCACGCTTCTTCACGGCGTTACCCCGATTGTTCGAGGCGTCGAGCAGCTCCGCCGAAAGCCGCTCGGTCATCGTCTTCTCGTTGCGGTCGCGCGCGGCCGAGATCAGCCAGCGGATGCCCAGCGCCTGCCGGCGGGTCGAACGAACTTCGACCGGCACCTGATAGGTCGCACCACCGACGCGGCGGGAGCGAACCTCGATGGTCGGCATGACGTTTTCGAGGGCCTGCTCGAACACCGTCAGCGGGCTCTGCTTGGTCTTGGCCTCGATGATGCCGAACGCGCCGTAGACGATACCTTCGGCGACCGACTTCTTGCCGGCGTACATCACCGAGTTCATGAACTTGGTGACAATGATGTTCCCGAACTTCGGATCCGGAAGCACTTCACGCTTTTCGGCTGAATGGCGACGCGACATGTGATCTTGTTCCCGCTTCTCTCGAACGTCTTACTTCGGACGCTTCGCGCCATACTTCGAACGGCGCTGCTTACGGTTCTTGACGCCCTGGGTATCCAGCACGCCGCGGAGGATGTGATAGCGCACGCCCGGCAAGTCCTTGACGCGGCCGCCGCGGATCATGACCACCGAGTGCTCCTGCAGGTTATGGCCTTCACCCGGAATGTAGCCGATCACCTCGAAGCCGTTGGTCAGGCGCACCTTGGCGACCTTACGAAGCGCCGAGTTCGGCTTCTTCGGGGTCGTGGTGTAGACGCGCGTGCAAACGCCACGCTTCTGCGGCGACTGCTGCAGCGCCGGCACCTTCTTGCGCGACTTCTGCACTTCGCGCGGATTTGCGATCAGCTGGTTGATCGTCGGCATCTTGGCCTTCACCCTTCTCAACGTTCGCACGGAGACCGCGACCGGCTTCCGCAAATTCTGTTCGAGGTTCCCCGCCTCACCGGGCCGTTTCGCGCGATTAAAACCCACGCAAAACGAAATCGCGCCAACCGTCCATCGCTGAACGGAAAGCGCTTGACGCCACAGAGGACCGCGATCACCACCAGTCAGCTTGCGCTGGCGGGCGGCCTACCGAGGTCATGCATCCGAAATTGGTCTCAGGAGAACGAGCTCGAGAGATCTAATATCGTTTTGGCATTGCCTAGCTATGATCGACAGCGTTTGAGCGGCATTCGTCGAGGGTGGTGCCCGTCCCGCCCTGTTTCGGGTGGTCTGGGTGATCCGTACCGACGCTGGCGAAGCTCACCGCCTGTCGTTGAGTGCCGGCCTTTTATAAGCGGTAAATATCCAAGTCAAGCAAAACGACGCCGCAGGACGCGCAAAGAAGCGCTTCTGGCCGCTGCGGTTTCCGGTCCCGACAGGGCCCCCGCCGTCCGAGGTATCTGCAGACCGCACAGCCCTGCGAGTGCAGGCGCCTCTCCAGCCCGGGACATGTCCAGAAACATCGAAGATAAGGCTTTTTTCGGCTTTGGCCGACAAGGATGGCGCCGCGACGAGGCGCCTGGTGACAGAATATACCGACATTGCGATCATTGGCGGCGGCCTGAGCGGCTCGATCACGGCCGCCATGCTCGGAATGGCCGGCATCCCCGCGATTCTCGTCGATCCCCACGCGGTATCCCCGCCCGACTTTCGAATCGAGAAGATCTCCGGTGCCGAGCAGATCGGCCGATTCCGTCGCACCGGGATCGCCGACAAGGCGTTGACCCAAGCCACCCTGGCCCCGGAGAACTGGATCGCCCGATTCGGCTACGTGCTCGAACGGGCTCAGGTGCAGCAATACGGCATTCCGTATGATGCGCTCGTGACGGCGGTGCGCGACCAGATCCCAGGCGCTGTGACGCGAATCGTCGCCAAGGCCGTAGCGATCACGCCAACCGAGGATCGCCAGTCGGTCGTGCTGTCCAACGGGCAGACGATCTCCGCCCGCCTCGTCGTGCTCGCCAACGGGCTGAACGTCGGGCTGCGGCACATGCTGGGAATCACCCGCACGATCACCAGCCCCGCCCATTCGATCTCGATCGGGTTCGACCTGACGCCGGTCGGCCGTTCCGCCTTCCCATTCCCGGCCATGACCTATTTCCAGGAACGGGCCATGGCGCGGGTGCCCTACATCACCCTGTTCCCGATCGGCGAGCGCATGCGGGCGAACCTGTTCGCCTACCGCGAGGTCGATGATCCCTGGCTTCGGGCGATCCGCCGCAACCCGGTCGAAACGCTGGCCGCCGCCCTGCCCGGCCTGCGGCGGATCACCGGCGAGTACGCCGTGAGCGGCGAGGTGCGGGTCCGGCCCGCCGATCTCACCATCAACAGCGGGTACCGCATGCCGGGTGTCGTGCTCGTCGGCGACGCCTTCTGCACCACCTGCCCCGTCACCGGCACCGGTTCCGACAAGGTGTTCACCGATGTCGAGCGCCTCTGCAACGTCCACATTCCGCGCTGGCTGGCGACTGACGGCATGGGCGAGGCCAAGATCGCGGCCTTCTATGCGGACCCGGTCAAGATGGCCTGCGATGCGTGGTCGCTCGAGAAGGCATGGAATTTCCGATCGGTCTCGATCGGGGCCAGCCCCTATTGGCAGGCGCAACGCTGGGCGCGCTTTGCCGTCTCGCTCGGCCGTGGGGTTCGGCAGCGGCTGACGAAGACCAATGCGCCCCTCAACGTCTATTCCTCGTCATCATCCTCCTCGTCGTCATCCTCCTCGTCGTCGTCCTCCTCGTCATCGCTGTCGTCGTCGGCCTGATCCTGCCGGCTCGGCTGATGGCCCTGGTCATCCCAGAGCTTGCGATAGGTCCCATTCTTCGCCAAGAGCTCGGCGTGGCTGCCGCGCTCGATCGCCCGGCCGCCGGAGATGACGATGATCTCGTCCATCTCGACCACCGAGGTCAGGCGGTGGGTCGACCAGATCATGGTACGGCCCTTGGCGACCTTGAGCAGGGTGCGGTTGATCGCGGCTTCCGTGGTCTGGTCCAGCGCCGAAGTGGCCTCGTCGAGCAGCAGCACGGACGGGTTGCGGATGATGGCGCGGGCGATCGCGATGCGCTGGCGCTGTCCACCGGACAGCGTGTCGCCGCGCTCGCCGACGATGGTGTCGTATTTCTGCGGCAAGCTCATGATGTAGCGGTGGATCTCGGCCTTCTTGGCCGCCTCCTCCACCTCCGCGTCGGTGGCGCCCTCCTTGCCGAGCCGGATGTTCTCCCGCAGCGACATGTTGAACAGCATGTTGTCCTGGAACACCACGGCCATGCTGCCGCGAAGCGAATCGCGCGTCACCTTGCGGATGTCGACGCCGTCGATGGTGACGCGGCCTTCATCGGGTACGTAGAGCCGCAGGATCAGGTTGAGCAGCGTGCTCTTGCCCGAGCCCGACGGACCGACGATCGCGATCCGCTTGCCGACGTCGAGCTTGAGGCTCAGATTGTCGAGCACCGGCGTCTCGCTGCCCTCGTACTGGAAGGTCACGCGCTCGAAGGTGATGTCGTGGCTGATGCGGGGCAGATCCGGCGCGCCCGGCCGGTCGGCGCCGCGGGTCGGCTCGTCCAACAGCTCCTGCATGTGCCGGATCGCGGCCGCCGAGGAGATCGACACCGGCACGAAATGCATGACATGGGCGATGTTGTAGGACACCTCCCAGAATGCGCTCTCGAAGGTGACGAAGGTGCCGATCGTGATCTGACCCTTGGTGGCGAGATAGGCGCCGAGAGCGAGCACGACGAGATGCAGCAGCAGCACGGAGATCGTGACGGTGCGCTCGACCATGGTCGACAGGAACATCGCATCGGCCATCTTGCGCCGCGCCGCGTCGTTGCGGAAGCTGAACCAGCCGAATACCTTGCGGTGGAGGCTGAAGGCCTTGATGACGGCTTGCGCCGCGATGTTCTCCTGGATCACGCCGAGCAGCGACGCTTCGTTCAGTTTCTGCTCGTAATTGGCCTGAACCGCCTTCGGCGTCAGGATACGCGGGCCGATCAGGGTGATCGGAAACACCAGCAGCGCGATCGCAGCCAGCTGCCAGTTCAGGAACAGCATCAGAATGATGCCCGCAATCAGCTCGAGGAACGGCAGCACAGCGCTGTTGGCGAAACTCTTCACGACGTTCTCGAACGCCGACATGTCGACCGAGAAGCGCGACAGGATCTCGCCGCGCTTGGTGCGCTGGAAATAGGCGGCCGGCAGGTTCTGCACGTGATCGAACAGACGGGTGCGGACGTCCGAGATGACGCAGGCCGCGAGCCGCGCATCCCAGCGCTCGTAGAGCACGGCGATGATCGAAGTGAAGATGCCCGCAGCGGCCAGCACGCCGAGGATGCGATAGAGCGCCTCGAAATCCTCTTCGCCGAGCGCATCGTCGATCAGGAACTTGAGGCTGAGTGGCATGATGACGTTGAACAGCGTCTCGATCAGGACACCGATCGACACGAAGGCCAGCATCTTCTTGTATCTGGCGAGCAGCGGCGAGACGAAGCCGTAGATGGTCGCAAGCGCACCGGCGGCCTCGCGGGCCGTGTAGACGACGAGATCCTCGTCGTCGTCATCATCGTCGAGGTCGAGGCCGGCCTCTTCACCGTCCTCCTCGTCATCGTCCCCATCGTCGCCGACGACGTCAGCCTTCTCTGTCGCCGACGTCTTCGCTGTTCCGGGTTTTGGAACGGCAGGCACGGCCGCCGCCGGCCCCCGCTTGTCCAAATCATCGGCAGGATCAGCTGCCGTTGCGGACGTCTGATTTCGCGGCGGTGAAGATTTGGGCGCCATTCAACGAACCGATCCTGCACGGCCAGTATGACCGTAACGGATTAAAGCGGCTCGGCTTTACCACCTGCGTCCGCCTGCCGCCAGCATTCTCGCCATACGGTGCCGCACCCGCCGCGACCAAGACGCGGCCCTGTCACGCAACCAGCACGGTCACAAGCGCCGCGGACGCAAGACAGCATCGAGATGCCGGGTCAACGCCCGCGGCCCTGCCTCGAAATGCCGGCGGCTGTGCCGCGAGCCTAGTCTTCGTCCTCGACCTTGTCGAAGAACGAATAGCGCAGGCTGTCGGCGTCGGCGTACCACTGACCGGGCCCCTTGTTGGCCGCGAGCGTCGCTGCCCACACCTCGTCGGTGCAATCGCGGCGGTGCATGGCCAGATCGAACCCGTTGCCGAAGAACAGCTCCGACCACTCCCACCAGGTGCCGAGCTTCTTGACCCCACGCAGCAGGTCGTAGCGGTCGACCAGCGCCGGAGCCATGTCCGAGGTGATCGAGCCGAACACGAGGCCGGTCTTGACGACGCGGTTGAGCTCGCGGATCGCGCGCGCAACCTGCTTGTCGCCGAGATGGCAGAGGCTGGTCTCGAACACGAAATCGAACTCACCGGTCTTGAATGGCATATCGGTGATCGAGCCGAGCTTGTTGTATTTCCTCAGCGCCTTCGGCGTCTTGCCATGGATGTAGCGGTTGTTCTCGATGCCCCAGGCATCGATGCCGCGCTCACGGAGCGCTCCCACCAGTTCACCGCTCGCGGAGCCGGCGACCAGGAGCTTGTAGCCCTTGCCCTTGCCGGCCCGGTTCCAAACGATCTTGATCAGGCTGGTCAGATAGTCCGGATCGGTGAACTGCGACCACGCTTCGCTGTACGGCCCCTGCCCGCGATAATTGTCGAAATAGTCACGGTCGATCTTGTCCGACAGTGGCGTTTCGGCCTGCGAGCGGGCGCGGCGCAGCCGCATCATTTCGGTCAGGATGATGTCGGTGGCGGCGTCCGACGAATCGAGCAGCCCGTTCAGGGTCGAGTCGAACAGGTAGTCCCCGACCACGACGATGCCGGGGTGCTCCTTCGGCTCAGGCCGGTGATTGGTCATGACGTCGCGTACCGGCAGACCGCCGGGCAGCGCGTTGACGGACGACAGCCAGCGGTGGATCTTGCCTTCCATGAAGTGTGCGCGCGCGTCGCCGAGCGCAGCAGGGAGCGACTTCAGCGCGGCATCGATCAGCTCCTGGTCCGAGAGGTTGGCGAAGGCGAGCGCATCCGAGCCCGCGATCAGCCAGTTGAGCACGCCGTGCTTGCCGACATCGTGGCGCGAGCCCTCGTTGTAGATGCAGCAGCCGCCGAACGCCTCCGACATGAACCAGGAGCCCGGAATCTTCTCGCCCCAGAACGGCTCGTCGAACAGGATCGAGACGCGCAGATAATGCGCGGGACGATCGAAATAGGCGATGTGCTTGACCATGGACTGGCGCAGCTTCTCGCCCTCCCAGCCGACCGTCGACAGCCAGGAATGCGGCAGGCACACCAGGACGAGATCGAACTCGCGCGTCTCCGGCCCCTTGCCGTTCATCATGTTGAGCCGGTAGCGACCCGCCTCGGTCTTGCCGATGCGGAGCACGCGATGATTGAGCTGGATGTCGGCATCGACCTCGGAGCGCAGGCACTCGATCAGTTGCTCGTTGCCGTTCTGAATCGAGTACAGGCCGATATAGTCGTCGATATCCATGACGAAGTTCTTGAGCGCATTGAGGCCGTTGGTGTTGTGGGCCTCGGTCGCGAGGTCGGAGCGCGACATCACCTTGAAGAAGCGCTTGGCCGTGGGATCCTCGACCTCCTCGTCGAGCAGCTCTTCGCAGGTCTTGTAGGCCCAGGGGTGCTCGTTATCGTGGGCGCCGACGCCCTCGTAATATTCGACCGGCGACATCACGTCGGTACAACGCTTGCGGAACGCCTCGACCGCAGCGGCCGTCTTCGGGCCGTATTTGCGGCGCAGCCCCGGCACGTCGTCGAGCAGCTCGCCGTCGAGTTGCACCTGCAGCGCATCCATCGGAATCGTCTGCAGCCCGAAATGCTGGATCAGCTCGCGCAGCGGATCAGGGCCGGTCATCGAGTAGTCGTAGATTTCCGCGACACCAGCCTCATACATCGCCGGTGCGGTATCGAACTTGCGCGTCACGATCTTGCCGCCGAGCCGGTCGGATGCCTCGTAGATCGTCACCTTGCAGAGATCGCCGAGTTTGCGCCTCAGATACCAGGCGCTCATCAGGCCACCCGGACCGCCACCAACAATCGCAAGGTCAAGCATCGAAGTTCCGCCATCTCCGGCTGTCAGCGACGTTGCCGGTCGTCCATACAGGGGTCCTGCCACCCTCGGGGCTCGATCGGCCATAGCGTAACCGGCCCGCAAAAGATTTGCGCCGGAGCAAATCGGCGCATCGCCACGGGAATCGACGGAAATCAGCTCAGCGGATCTGATGCTTCCAAAAGCGCCTCTGTCCCTGAAGGGAAGATGAACAACGGGGCAGCAGCGCGGCAACAGGAGAAGAAAATGTCAAAAAAAGGCCGGCAAACGCCGGCCTTTTCTACACGCGATGAACGCACGGCAGACCCCGACACCGTCGGGGTCATGCCGCAACCGTCCGTTTACTCCGCCGGCGGCAGCGCGAGCGGCTGAGGCTCGGGCTGCGCCGGCACGATCGCCGCCTGCTTCTCGCGCTCGTCGAGAATCAGCTTGTCGCGCTTCAAAGCGACTTCGCGGATGCGGGCCATCGAGGCGCCGGTGCCGGCCGGGATCAGGCGTCCTACGATGACGTTCTCCTTGAGACCCTCGAGTGGATCGATCTTGCCGTTGACCGCCGCCTCGGTGAGAACGCGGGTGGTCTCCTGGAACGAGGCCGCCGAGAAGAACGACCGGGTCTGCAGGCTCGCCTTGGTGATGCCGAGCAGAACCGGAGTGCCTGTGGCCGGCTTCTTCGCCTCCTCCACGGCCTTCGCGTTGAGCAGGTCGAACTCGATCTTGTCGACCTGTTCGCCCGAGATCATGTCGGTATCGCCCTGGTCGGTGATCTCCACCTTCTGCAGCATCTGGCGGACAATCACCTCGATGTGCTTGTCGTTGATGAGCACGCCCTGCAGCCGGTAGACCTCCTGGATCTCGTTGACCAGATAGGCCGCGAGCTCCTCGATGCCCTTGATCGCCAGGATGTCGTGCGGCGCCGGGTTGCCTTCGACGATGAAGTCGCCCTTCTCGACGATGTCGCCATCCTGCAGATGGATGTGCTTGCCCTTCGGGATCAGGTACTCGCGCGGCTCCTCGGTCTTGTCGACCGGCTCGATCGAGATGCGACGCTTGTTCTTGTAGTCGCGACCGAACCGGATGGTGCCGGCGATCTCGGCGATGATCGCGGCATCCTTCGGCTTGCGCGCTTCGAACAGCTCGGCCACCCTCGGCAGACCGCCGGTGATGTCGCGCGTCTTGGCGCTTTCCGTCGAGATACGCGCGAGGATGTCGCCCGGCTTCACCGTCGAGCCGACGTCGACCGACAGAATCGCGTCCACCGACAGCATGTAGCGGGCATCGCCGCCGCGAGCGAGCTTGAGCACCTTGCCGTCCTTGCCCTTGATCACGATGGCCGGACGCAGATCCGCGCCACCGCGCGTTCCACGCCAGTCGATGACCACGCGCTTGGCGATACCGGTGGACTCGTCGAGCGTTTCCGAGATCGACAGACCCTCGGTCAGATCCTCGAACCCGATCGTACCCTCGGCTTCCGTGAGGATCGGACGGGTGTAAGGGTCCCACTCGGCGATGCGCTGGCCGCGCTTGATCATGTCGCCGTCGTCGACATGCATGCGCGCGCCGTACTGGATGCGGTGCGTCGCACGCTCGGTGCCGTCGGGGTCGACGATCGTCACGACCATGTTGCGGACCATCGCGATCAGATGACCCTCGCTGTTGCGGGCGATCGCCTTGTTCTTGATGACCACCTTGCCTTCGAAGTTCGATTCCACGAAGGACTGCTCGTTCAGCTGCGCCGCACCACCGATGTGGAAAGTGCGCATCGTCAGCTGGGTGCCGGGCTCACCGATCGACTGCGCGGCGATGACGCCGACGGCCTCACCGTGGTTGACCGGCGTGCCGCGCGCCAGATCGCGGCCGTAGCACATCTTGCAGATGCCGTTGACCAGCTCGCAGGTCAGCGCCGAGCGGATCTTCACCTCCTGCACGCCAGCCTGCTGGATGGCGTCGATGTGGCTCTCCTCCATCAAGGTGCCGGCCTTGACCAGCACCGCGTTGGTCGCGGGATCGCGCACGTCGTCGCAGGGCACGCGGCCCAGGATGCGCGAGCCGAGCGAGGCCACGACCGTGCCGGCATCGACGATGGCGCGCATCTTGATGCCGAGATGGGTGCCGCAATCGTCCTGCGTGATGATGCAGTCCTGCGCGACGTCGACCAGACGACGGGTCAGGTAGCCCGAGTTCGCGGTCTTCAACGCGGTGTCCGCGAGACCCTTGCGGGCGCCGTGGGTCGAGTTGAAGTACTCGAGAACCGAGAGACCTTCCTTGAAGTTCGAGATGATCGGCGTCTCGATGATCTCACCCGACGGCTTGGCCATCAGGCCGCGCATGCCGGCGAGCTGACGCATCTGGGCCGGCGAACCGCGGGCACCGGAATGCGACATCATGTAGATCGAGTTGATGTCGGCATCCGCCCCCGTCGCCGTCTTCTTGGTGACGGAGATCTCCTTCATCATCTCCTTGGCGATCTCTTCGCTGGCCTTCGACCAGGCGTCGACGACCTTGTTGTACTTCTCGCCGTGGGTGATCAGACCGTCATTGTATTGCTGCTCGAAATCCTTCGCCAGCGTACGGGTGGTGTCGACGATCTTCCACTTGCCCGCCGGCACGACCATGTCGTCCTTGCCGAACGAGATGCCCGCCTTGAAGGCGTTGTAGAAGCCGAGCGCCATGATGCGGTCGCAGAAGATCACCGTCTCCTTCTGGCCGCAGTGACGATAGACCTGATCGATCACGCCCGAGATTTCGCGCTTGGTCATCAGCTTGTTGATGACCTCGAACGTGACGCGCGGATGCTTCGGCAGGAGATTGCCGAGCATCACGCGACCCGCGGTGGTTTCGATCCAGCGCTTGGCGATCTTGCCGGTCTCGTCCATCCCCTCCCAGCGGTACTTGATCTTGCTGTGGAGATGGATGGCCTTGGCGTGCAGCGCATGCTCGAGCTCGGCCATGTTGCCGAACGCCATGCCCTGGCCGGGCATGCCCTCGCGCATGATCGAGACGTAGTAGAGGCCGAGCACGATGTCCTGCGACGGCACGATGATCGGCTGACCATTGGCCGGATGCAGGATGTTGTTGGTCGACATCATCAGGACGCGCGCTTCCAGCTGCGCTTCGAGCGACAGCGGAACGTGCACGGCCATCTGGTCGCCGTCGAAGTCGGCGTTGAAGGCCGAGCAGACCAGCGGATGCAGCTGGATCGCCTTGCCCTCGATCAGCACCGGCTCGAACGCCTGGATGCCGAGGCGATGCAGCGTCGGCGCGCGGTTCAGGAGCACCGGATGCTCGCGGATGACCTCGTCCAGGATGTCCCAGACCTCCGGACGCTCCTTCTCGACCAGCTTCTTGGCCTGCTTGACCGTCGTCGACAGGCCCTTGGCGTCGAGCCGCGAATAGATGAACGGCTTGAACAGCTCGAGCGCCATCTTCTTCGGCAGGCCGCACTGGTGCAGGCGCAGCTCGGGACCGACCACGATGACCGAACGGCCGGAGTAGTCGACGCGCTTGCCGAGCAGGTTCTGACGGAAGCGACCCTGCTTGCCCTTGAGCATGTCGGCGAGCGACTTCAGCGGACGCTTGTTGGCGCCGGTGATGACGCGGCCGCGGCGGCCGTTGTCGAACAGCGCATCCACCGCCTCCTGAAGCATGCGCTTCTCGTTGCGGATGATGATGTCGGGCGCGCGCAGCTCCATCAGCCGCTTCAGGCGGTTGTTGCGGTTGATGACGCGGCGATAGAGGTCGTTGAGGTCGGAGGTCGCGAAACGGCCGCCGTCGAGCGGCACCAGCGGGCGGAGGTCCGGCGGGATCACCGGAACCACGGTCATGATCATCCATTCCGGCTTGTTGCCGGAGTGGCGGAACGCCTCGACGATCTTCAGGCGCTTCGCGAGCTTCTTGTGCTTGATGTCGGAGTCGGTCTCCTGCATCTCGGCACGCAGCGTCTGCTCGAGCTTCTCCAGCTCGAGGCCGCGCAAGAGCTCACGGATGGCCTCGGCGCCGATCATGGCGGTGAAGCTGTCCTGGCCGTATTCGTCCTGCGCCTTGAGATACTCGTCCTCGGACAGCAGCTGACGGTCCTTGAGCGCGGTCAGACCCGGCTCGAGGACGACGTAATATTCGAAGTACAGAATCCGCTCGAGATCCTTCAGCGTCATGTCGAGCAGCAGGCCGATGCGCGAGGGCAGCGACTTCAGGAACCAGATGTGCGCGACGGGAGCGGCGAGCTCGATATGGCCCATGCGCTCGCGCCGGACGCGCGACAGGGTCACCTCGACCGAGCACTTCTCGCAGATGATGCCCTTGTACTTCATCCGCTTGTACTTGCCGCACAGGCACTCGTAGTCCTTGATCGGCCCGAAGATGCGGGCGCAGAACAGGCCGTCGCGCTCGGGCTTGAAGGTACGGTAGTTGATCGTTTCCGGCTTCTTGATCTCGCCGTAGGACCAGGACAGAATCTTCTCCGGAGACGCAATCGAGATCCGGATCTGGTCGAAGACCTGAGCCGGCGTCGTCGGATTGAAGAGATTCATAATTTCTTGGTTCATCGTATTCTCCTCGCGGGCCGATCGGGGGTCGGCCGCAAATTCGAAAATCTCTCAACGGGCGCCTTGTCCTGACCCGCGGGGGAAGGCGCCGGCACCCGGCCGTCCGAGACGGCCGGGCATGACCTCTTGAACTACTCGGCGGCTTCCGACGTCGGCGCCGGTCCGAGCTTGGAGTTGTGCAGGTCGACGTTGAGGCCGAGCGAGCGCATTTCCTTGACCAGCACGTTGAACGATTCCGGAATACCGGCCTCGAACGTGTCGTCGCCGCGCACGATCGCCTCGTAGACCTTGGTGCGGCCGGCGACGTCGTCCGACTTCACCGTCAGCATCTCCTGCAGCGTGTAGGCCGCGCCGTAGGCTTCGAGCGCCCACACCTCCATTTCGCCGAAACGCTGGCCGCCGAACTGGGCCTTGCCGCCCAGCGGCTGCTGGGTGACCAACGAGTACGGGCCGATCGAACGCGCATGGATCTTGTCGTCGACCAGATGGTGCAGCTTCAGCATGTAGATGTAGCCGACCGTCACCTTGCGATCGAACGCATCGCCGGTGCGGCCGTCATAGACCGTCGACTGACCGGATGCGTCGAGGCCGGCGAGCTTCAACATCTCCTCGATGTCGGCCTCCTTGGCGCCGTCGAACACCGGCGTGGCGATCGGCACGCCGCGGCTCAGATTGTGACCAAGCTCGATCAACTCGTTGTCGTTGAGCGACTTGATGGTCTCGTCATCGCCGTAGATCCGCTTCAAGGTCTCCTTCAGCGGCTTGACGTCCTGCTTCGACAGGTAGGCATCGACCGTCTGGGCGATGCGCTTGCCGAGGCCGGCGCAGGCCCAGCCGAGATGGGTCTCGAGGATCTGCCCGACGTTCATGCGCGAGGGCACGCCGAGCGGGTTCAGCACGATGTCCGCATGGGTGCCGTCCTCGAGGAACGGCATGTCCTCGATCGGCACGATCTTGGACACGACGCCCTTGTTGCCGTGACGGCCCGCCATCTTGTCGCCCGGCTGGATCTTGCGCTTCACGGCGACGAAGACCTTGACCATCTTCATCACGCCGGGCGGCAGCTCGTCGCCACGCTGCAGCTTCTCGACCTTGTCGAGGAAGCGCTGTTCCAGCCCCTTCTTCGACTCGTCGTACTGCTTCCGCATGGCCTCGATCTCGGCCATCAGCTTGTCGTTCGGCGAGGCGAACAGCCACCACTGCGACTTCGGATACTCGTCGAGCACCGCACGCGTGATCTTGGTATCCTTCTTGAAGCCCTTCGGCCCCGAGATGCCCTGGCGGCCGTCCAGCATGTCGGCGAGACGGCTGTAGACGTTGCGGTCCAGGATCGCCTGCTCGTCGTCACGGTCCTTGGCCAGACGCTCGATCTCTTCCCGCTCGATCGCCAGCGCACGCTCGTCCTTGTCGACGCCGTGACGGTTGAAGACGCGGACCTCGACGATTGTGCCCTGCACGCCCGGCGGCACCCGCAGCGAGGTGTCGCGAACGTCGGAGGCCTTCTCGCCGAAGATGGCGCGCAAGAGCTTTTCTTCCGGCGTCATCGGGCTCTCGCCCTTCGGCGTGATCTTGCCGACCAGGATGTCGCCGGCGCGCACCTCCGCGCCGATATAGACGATGCCGGCTTCGTCGAGGTTCTTCAGCGCCTCTTCCGACACGTTCGGAATGTCGCGCGTGATTTCCTCCGGACCCAGCTTGGTGTCGCGGGCCATCACCTCGAATTCCTCGATGTGGATCGAGGTGAAGACGTCCTCCTTCACGATCCGCTCGGAGAGCAGGATGGAGTCCTCGAAGTTGTAGCCGTTCCACGGCATGAACGCGACCAGCACGTTGCGGCCGAGCGCGAGCTCGCCGAGATCGGTCGACGGACCGTCAGCGATGATGTCGCCCTTCTTGACGATGTCGCCGACCTTCACCAGCGGACGCTGGTTGATGCAGGTCGACTGGTTCGAGCGCTGGTACTTCATCAGCCGGTAGATATCGACGCCCGACTTGGTCGGATCGAGATCTTCCGTGGCGCGGATGACGACGCGGGTGGCGTCGATCTGGTCGATCACGCCCGAGCGGCGCGCCGCGATCGCGGCGCCCGAGTCACGGGCAACCACGCCTTCCATGCCGGTGCCGACGAACGGCGCCTCGGCGCGAACCAGCGGCACCGCCTGGCGCTGCATGTTCGAGCCCATCAGCGCGCGGTTGGCGTCGTCGTTCTCGAGGAACGGGATCAAGGCCGCGGCAACCGAAACCAGCTGCTTCGGCGACACGTCCATGTAGTCGACCTTGTCGGGCGTCATCGGCACGACTTCGCCGGCATGACGGCAGACCACGAGGTCCTCGGTGAAGCGGCCCTTGGCATCGAGCGGCACGTTGGCCTGCGCGACGCGGTAGCGCCCCTCCTCCATGGCGGACAGATACACTACCTCGTCGGTGACGCGGCCGTCCTTGACCTTGCGGTACGGCGTCTCGACGAAGCCATACTTGTTGACGCGGGCGAACGTCGCCAGCGAATTGATCAGGCCGATGTTCGGACCTTCCGGCGTCTCGATCGGGCAGATGCGGCCGTAATGCGTCGGATGCACGTCGCGCACCTCGAAGCCGGCGCGCTCGCGCGTCAGACCGCCCGGTCCAAGCGCCGACAGGCGGCGCTTGTGGGTGATCTCCGACAGCGGGTTGGTCTGGTCCATGAACTGCGACAGCTGCGACGAGCCGAAGAACTCGCGCACCGCGGCCGCGGCAGGCTTGGCGTTGATCAGGTCCTGCGGCATCACGGTGTCGATGTCGACGCTCGACATGCGCTCCTTGATGGCGCGCTCCATGCGCAAGAGACCGATGCGGTACTGGTTCTCCATCAGCTCGCCGACCGAGCGGACGCGGCGATTGCCGAGATGGTCGATGTCGTCGATCTCGCCCTTGCCGTCGCGCAGGTCGACCAGGGTCTTGATGACCGCCAGGATGTCTTCCTTGCGCAGAGTGCGCTGGGTGTCCGGCGCATCGAGCTCGAGGCGCATGTTCATCTTGACGCGGCCGACCGCGGAGAGGTCGTAGCGCTCGGCATCGAAGAACAGCGACTGGAACATCGCCTGCGCCGAATCGAGCGTCGGCGGCTCGCCCGGACGCATCACGCGGTAGATGTCGAACAGCGCGTCCTCACGCGTCATGTTCTTGTCGGCCGACAGCGTGTTGCGGATGTAGGGGCCGACATTGACGTGGTCGATGTCGAGCAGCGGCAGGTCCTTGTAGCCCTGCTCGTTCAGCACCTTGAACAGCTTGTCGGTGATCTCCTCGCCGGCCTCGGCGTAGATCTCGCCGGTCTTCGGATTGACGAGATCCTCGGCGATGTAGTTGCCGAGCAGCTCCTCGTCCGACATGCGCAGCGCCTTCAGCCCCTTCTCCTGGAGCTGGCGGGCGGCGCGGACGGTGAGCTTCTTGCCGGCCTCGAGCACGACCTTGCCGGTGTCGGCGTCGATCAGGTCGTTGACGGTCGAATAGCCGCGGAAGCGGTTGGCGTCGAACGGAACGCGCCAGCCTTCCTTGATGCGCTTGTAGATCAGCTTCTTGTAGAAGGTCGACAGAATCTGCTCGCCATCGAGGCCGAGCGCGAACATCAGCGAGGTCACCGGCAGCTTGCGGCGACGGTCGATGCGCGCGAACACGATGTCCTTGGCGTCGAACTCGATGTCGAGCCAGGAGCCGCGATACGGGATGACGCGGGCGGCGAACAGCAGCTTGCCCGACGAGTGGGTCTTGCCCTTGTCGTGGTCGAAGAACACGCCCGGCGAACGGTGCATCTGCGAGACGATGACGCGCTCAGTGCCGTTGACGATGAAGGTGCCGTTCATGGTCATGAGCGGAATGTCGCCCATGTACACGTCCTGCTCCTTGATGTCCTTGACCGACTTGGCACCGGTCTCCTCGTCGATATCGAACACGATGAGGCGCAAGGTCACCTTGAGCGGCGCAGCGAAGGTCATGCCGCGCTGACGGCACTCGTCGACGTCATATTTCGGCGGCTCGAACTCGTAGCGGACGAACTCCAGCATCGAGGTGCCGGAGAAGTCGGAGATCGGGAATACCGAGCGGAACACCGCCTGCAGGCCCTCATCCGGCCGGCCACCCGTGGGCTCGTCCACCATCAGGAACTGGTCGTAGGACGCCTTCTGAACCTCGATGAGGTTCGGCATCTCCGCGACTTCCTTGATGTGTCCAAAGAACTTGCGAACGCGTTTGCGACCGGTGAATGTCTGCTGCGCCATCGTGGCCTCTCATTTCGTCGCCCGGAGGGGCGAACCTTCCGAAACAGCGGCTGCCACCGCCCCTTCGGGTTGAATTTCGATCCATTTCGAGGATCTGAGGCCCAGAGCCGGAACGGAAATGTCCCAGATCTGTTCTTCAGACCAGCAAAACGCAAAACGACGCGCGAGGCGCGAGGACGCACCCGCTCGTCACAACCATCTCGTCACGGACTGCAAAAGCCCGAAATTGCCTATCTCCCAACGGCTTACGGACGGAGACGCCACTCCACCGATCAACCGGCTTTTCGTGCTGCCGACCCAATATGGGTTGACAATAATCGAGATTCGAGAGCGAAGCCCCCAAATCTCCACACTTTTCCGTGTTCGGCCCACAACGGACGGTTCCGTTGCACGCCTTTTGCAGTGATTCCGAGCCGCGCCCAATACCCCTGCAAAACTCCTTGTCCACATGATGACCGGGCGATGTTACCACCCGGTCATCATAATCTGTCGAAAGCCCCGGACCCGCCCATGGCAGCCCGGGGATTTCGTTCGCGCAATCGAAGCGATTACTTGAGCTCGATCTTGGCGCCGGCCTTCTCGAGCTGAGCCTTGATCTTCTCGGCCTCGTCCTTGTTGACGCCTTCCTTGACCGGCTTCGGAGCGCCCTCGACCAGGTCCTTGGCTTCCTTCAGGCCCAGGCCGGTGATGGCGCGGACTTCCTTGATGACCTCGATCTTCTTGTCGCCGGCCGAAGCCAGGACAACGGTGAACTCGGTCTTCTCTTCCGCCGGAGCGGCAGCGGCGCCACCAGCGCCCGGAGCGGCGACGGCCACGGCGGCCGCGGCGGACACGCCCCACTTCTCTTCCAGGAGCTTCGCGAGCTCAGCAGCCTCGAGAACGGTGAGGGCCGAGAGGTCGTCGACGATCTTCTGCAGGTCAGCCATTGATGTAGTCCTTTAGTGTGGTTCGGTTCGAAACCAGGTTGTGAGTGTTTGCGAAGGGCGTCAGGCCGCTTCGCCCTTTGAGGCATGAGCCTGAATGACGCGCGCGACCTTGGCCGCGGGAGCGTTGGCGAGCTGGGCCAGCTTGGTCGCCGGAGCCTGGATCAGGCCGACGAGCTTGCCGCGCAGTTCGTCCAGCGACGGCAGCGAGGCCAGAGCCTTCACGCTGTCGACATTCAGGACGGTTGAGCCCATCGAGCCGCCGAGAATGACGAACTTTTCGTTCGCCTTGGCGAATTCGATGGCAACCTTGGGCGCCGCGACAGGATCGTTCGAAGTTGCGATCACGGTCGGCCCCTTCAACAGGGGACCGATGCCGACGACGTCCGTGCCTTCAAGAGCAATTTTGGCGAGACGGTTCTTCGAGACCTTCACCGATGCGCCAGCCTGCTTCATCTGCTTGCGCAGGTTCTGCATCTGAGCCACGGTGAGGCCGGAATAGTGAGCGACGACGGCAACGCCCGTGGTCTTGAAGACCTCGTGCAGCTGCTCGACCGCCTCTTTTTTTGCCGCTCGTTCCACAGCAAGCTCTCTCCGGTTGGCGGCCTTCGCCCGAAAGCGGGACCGCCGGGTTGCACCCGCCGTCCCACCAAACCTGACCTCCGGACGGAAGAACCCGAGGACACGAAAGGCAAAACGGCGATGAATAGCCTGCCCTTCCGAAAGCCCTGAGAGCCCGCGGAGTGTCGAGGTTCGAACCAAACCTGCATGCCACCACGACAAAGGCAGTGGACATGCCGAAATCCGGTCTTCACCCGTCTATGCAGGCTGGATGATTAAGCCATTGAGGAAACTGGATTTCCGCGCCGGCGCCTGCAGTCTCGGACAGGATTCGGAGTGATCGGCGAACCGACCTCCCCTGCGGCATTCGAGAGCAGAAAGATCCTTCTTCCTTCCGAGAAATCCAAACGGATATCCTCAAAAGGAATGCTGGCTCCTCTCAACTTTCGGAATGCGCGCACAGGCGCGCCAGCAACAGCCGGCCCGCCTGGAAGCCGGTTCTTTAACGAGTCCATTGCGACTTGCCAAGACCCCAAGAGCAAAAATCGCACCAGTTGGGCCATGCCGTGGAGCCGGGTGGGAGCCCCGTCGCCCGGATGAGCGACAGCCGGCGCGCGGGACGCGCGTCGGCGATAGCGACATGCGGGGTCTCACGTGCTCTGCCGGAAACCCCGGATGTCGGCAGCGCTCATCAGGGCCACGGGGCATTGCACGCGCAGGGGCACAATCCCGCCTCAGCCCTTCGGACAGGCCGCTCCGGCGTCGGCCCAGGCCTTGATCAGCTCGCCGAACTGCTTCTGGGTTCCCGGGGCCGGGGTCCGCCCAGCTCCCGGATTCCAGCCCCAGCCGACCAGCTCATCCTCAGCCATATGGTGAATCAGCTGCGCCATGGTCTTGCCGCCGTTGCGATTTGGATCCTTGATCTGTGCGCAGATCTGGCCGAGCGACTTGCCCTGCCAAGCCATCTCGATCGGGGCCAGCTGCCACTTGGGATTACCGGGCACGCGCGCCGCGTCGAAATTGGCCTCGTGGTGGCAGGTCGTGCAGGCGAGCCCGCCGGGCGCACCCATGCCAGCCTCGCCGCGGACCACCAGCGGCTGATGCGGAATCATCCTGTCGGTCTGGGTCGGCCGGTCGCCGGCCGGGTGGCAGTTCATGCATCGCGGCGACTGCAGCACCTTGCCGGCCTCTTCGAACAGCGCCACGGCGCGCTCGTCCTTGCTCTTGATCCTGGCGAAGTCCGCCACCGGCTTGAGCCCGCCGGCGACGTGCGTGGCCTCGGGCGCCGCATCGGCGCGCCGCAGTGCCGGCAGGGCTACGATCGCAACCGCAGCCAGGCTGCCAGCGAGCAGCGCCATCGTCGCCGTTCTGAACGGGCTCATGCGGTGTCTCCCGGCCGGATCGGCAGTTGGGTCGGGCGCGGCAGACCCAGCCTGGCCATGGCGTTGGCGACGGCAGGTCCCAGCGGCGGCACGCCGGGCTCGCCGACTCCCGAGGGTTTCTCGGTCGACGGCACGATCGCAACCTCGATCTGCGGCATCTCGTGGATGCGCAGCGAGCGGTAGGTGTCGAAATTGCCCGACACCGGTCGTCCCTCGTCGAGCGGCTGCTGCGCATAGAGGATGTGGCCGAGCGCAAAGCCGATGCCGCCCTCCATCTGGGCGCGGATGATGTCGGGATTGACTGCGACGCCGCAGTCGACAGCGCACCACACCTTGTGCACGACCGGTCCGTCGGCCCCCATCGACAGCTCGACCACCTGGGCGACGTAGGTGTTGAAGCTCTCGACCACGGCAACGCCGCGGGCGCGGCCCGCCTCGAGCTTGGCGCCCTTCCAGTCCGCGAGCTCGGCGACCGCCTTGAGCACACCGGCGTGACGCGGCTTGTCGGCCATCATCGCCAGTCGTCCCTCCACAGGATCCTGGCCGGCGGCTTCGAGCAACTGATCGACGAACGCCTCGACGGCGTAGCCAGTATGGGTGTGGCCGACCGAGCGCCACCACAGCACGGGCACGCCGACATCGACCTGATGCAGGTCGCAGCGGAAATTCGGCACCTGGTAAGGGATCTCGTTGGAGCCCTCATAGGCCGTCGAATCGAGGCCGTTCTTCATGGTCATCGCCTCAAACGGCGAGCCCTTCATGATCGACTGCCCGACGATCGTATCCGACCACGCCACGATCTTGCCGTCGCGGACCACACCGCGCATTCGGTGCAGGCTGAATGGTCGGTAGTAGCCGCCGCGCATGTCATCCTCACGGGTCCACACCAGCTTGACCGGACGTCCCGGCCCGATCGCCTTGGCGACCTGCGCCAGCTCCATGGCGACGTGGGTCGACTGCTGCGCCCGCCGGCCGAAGCTGCCGCCGGCGAGAATCGTCTTGAGATCGACTTTGGCGATGTCGAGCCCAAGCACCTGCGCGATCACGGCGTGATCAGGCGTCGGAAACTGGCTGCCATAGCGCGCCGAGGCGGTATCGCCCTTCCAGTGAATGAAGGCGTTGATTGGCTCCATCGGCGCATGGGCCAGATAGGGAAAGACGAACTCGGTCTCGATCAGCTTGCCGCCCTTGGCGATCTCGGCGTCAACGTCGCCCTCCTGCTTCACCAGGGCGCCCTGCTTCTTCGCACGGGCGCGAAACTCCTCCAGCAGTTGCGCCGTGCCGCGCGTCTCCGCCTTGCTGTCGTCCCAGGTGATCTTGAGAAGGTCACGTGCCGTCTTCGCCGGCCAGAACCCCTCGGCATAGACGGCTACACCGTTCGGCACCTCCTTGACGTCGACCACTCCCGACACGGCCTTGGCCGCCGACGCGTCGAACGACGCCACCGTGCCGCCGAACCGCGGCGAGCGCGCCACCAGAACGGTCAACGTCCCCGGATCCTTGATGTCGAGCGTGTACTCGGCCGAGCCGTTCGACTTCGCCACGCTGTCGAGCCGGGTCACCGCGCCTTCCTTGCCGATCAGCTTGAAGGCGGAGGGATCCTTGAGCTGCGGGTTCGCCGGCACCGGCTGCTGCATCGCCTTGGCGGCCAGCGCGCCGAAGCCGCTCTGCTTGCCGGACGGATGCTTGATGAGGCCCTTCTCGACCGTGATCTCCTCGGCCGGGACCTTCCATTCGTCGGCGGCCGCGGCCACCAGCATCGCGCGCGCGGCGGCGCCGACCTTGCGCATCTGCTCGTAGGAATTGGCGATTGCGCTGGAGCCGCCGGTACCCTGCACCCCGAACAGCAGGTTTTTGTAGAGCACCGGATTCGAGGGCGCATGATCGGCGCGCATCTGCGACCAATCGGCATCGAGCTCCTCGGCCACCAGCGTGGCCATGCCGGTGAACGGGCCCTGCCCGAACTCGATGTGCTTGCAGAGAACGGTGACAGTGTCGTCCTGGCCGATCACCAGAAACGTGTTCGGCGCGATGTTGACGGACTTGGCCGCGGCGCCATCCTGCGCGTAAGCGACACCGCTGCGGGCGAGATACGTGGCAAGCACCAAACCTGCGCCTGCTTTCAGCAGCGAACGCCGGGACAATGCGGTTGAGGCAGCGGGCTTCACATGTGCATTCATGGTCAACCCTCCAGCGACTTGGCCGCGGAATGGATCGCGGCGCGGATGCGGACATAGGTCGCACAGCGGCAGATGTTGCCGTTCATTGCCAGGTCGATGTCCTGATCGGTCGGCTTGGGGTTAAGACCGAGCAGCGCAGCAGCGCTCATGACCTGCCCCGATTGGCAGTAGCCGCATTGCGGCACATCGTGCGCCGCCCAGGCCTTCTGCACGGCGACGGCTTCCTTGCTGGTCAGCCCCTCGATCGTGGTCACCTCGCTTTTTCCGACCGCCGAGACGGGCAACGAGCAGGAGCGCACGGTCTGGCCATCGACATGGACGGTGCAGGCGCCACACTGCGCGACGCCGCAGCCATACTTCGTACCGGTCAGCCCGACATTGTCACGGATGGCCCAGAGCAAGGGAGTTCCGGGATCGACATCGACCTGATGCTCGCGCCCGTTGATCTTCAATGTGAACGCCGCCATTGCCGCCCTCGCTATCCATCGTTCGAAGAGCAAGAGTTAGAAGCATTCGATAATGGTTCGCAACTCACAGAGATGTGCAGTGCATCGAAAAATTTCTGCGCGGGGACGGAACGTTCTATAGCCGATGCAAAATCGCTCACGATTACGCTACCGCGGTCCCGCAAGGCGAGACAGCTACTTCACCTGATAAGGCAACGTCTCGCCTGCAAAGAACGCCGCGAGGTTGGCGACCACGCAGGCCTGCATGGCGACGTGCGACTCCCTGGCGTTGCCACCGATATGCGGGGTCACCGCCACGTTTGGCAGCGTGGTCAGCTCATCCGGCGCATGCGGCTCGGTCTCGAACACGTCGAGACCGGCGCCAGCGATGGTGCCGTCCTTCAGCGCCGCCAGCAGCGCCCGCTCGTCGATGACGGAACCGCGCGAGATGTTGACGACATGGCCGTCGGGACCGAGCTTCTTCAGCAGCTCAGCGTTGATGACGTGCGTGGTCTCGGCGCTGGCACGGACCGCGATCATCAGCACGGTGCACCATTCGGCGAGCGCATCGAGGCTCGGGAGGTACTGATACGGCAGATCGTCGTAGCGGGTGCGGTTGAAATAGCCGACCTCAGTCTCGAACGCCGCGACCCGGGCGGCGATCTTGCGGCCGATCTCGCCCATGCCGTAGACGCCGACCTTGCAGCCGACGAGGCTCGGCGGCGGCTTCATCAGCGGCGACGGTTTTGCGGACGCCCAGCCCCCGTCGCGGACATAGGCGTCTGCCACCGTCAGCCGCCGCGTGCTCGCCAGCATCAGCATCACAGCGACGTCCGCGACCGCCGCGGCATTGGCGCCCGGGCTGTGGCCGACGGCGACGTTACGCGCCGCGGCCGCCTTCAGGTCGACGCCGTCGTAACCGGTGCCATAGCAGACGATGGCCCCGAGCGCCGGGAGCCTGTCCATGTCGGCAGCCCCCAGCGGCGTGCCGCCGGCCGTGATCAGCGCCCGGATCCGCGCGACCTCGTCCGCCGGAAACACCTCGTGCGCCGGCTTGCCGCCGCTGTCGAGCAGCTCGAAGCGATCGGCGAAGCGCTGGGTCAGCGACTTCGGCAGGCGGGAATAGATCAGGACCTTCTCGGGCATCGGGATTACCTATTCGGGCGGTCGCACGTCGCCACTCAGTGTCGCGTCAGCAGGCTCAGCAGAATGATGATGATGATGAATTGAAGCGCGCAGAGCATCCTCCAGAACAACAGCGGATTGCGGTCGTGAAGCGAGCGACGCTTGGCGATCGCCGGACCCGCCCATGACGCACCGTTCTCCAACTCGTGGGCGAATTCGATGGCATCACCGTAACGCTGTGCAGGATCGACGTTCAACGCCTTTCCGATCACGGCGTCGAGCCAGGCCGGCAGTTCCGGCCGGTAGCGTGAAATCGGCACCGGTTTGCCGAAGCGCGGGCGCGAGAACGGCTCGATCTCGCCGAACGGATAAGAGCGCGTGAACATGCGGTAGACGGTGACGCCGAGGGCGAACAGGTCGGACGCTTCGTCACCCGGCTTACCGGCGAACAGCTCCGGCGCCATGTAGCTCGGGGTCCCCGGAATATCCTCGGCCGGAAAGTCCTCGAACCGCGGCACGCGCGCGACCCCGAGATCGATCAGGCGCAAGCCGCCGTTCTCGAGCAGGATCACGTTGTCCGGCTTGATGTCGCGATGGATGATGCCGGCCCGGTGCAACGCCACCACCGCGCGCACGAGCTTGGTCGCGATCGCGGTGCCCTCCGCAAGCGACAATCGGGGCGGCCGGTTCAGACGCTGCTCGAGCGTCTCCCCCGCGTAGAATGGCATTGCCGAATAGAGCCGGGTCTGGCGCTCGACGGGAAGCTCGATGATCTCGCCGATCCAGATGCTGCGCACACGTGCAGCGACCCAGGCTTCGCGAATGAACGCCAGGCGGAACGAACCTTCGCTCGCGACGCGCGGATGCGGAAATTTCAGGACGACCTCCCTGTCACCCTGCCCCGCGTCGATCGCCTTGAACAGCCGGGAGTAGCGGCCATCGGACAGGAGTTCGCCAAGCCGGAATCCGTCGATCACGTCACCGGGCGAAGGCAGCTCGCCGATCGGCAGGGACGAGATCGAACCGGTGAGCTCGTCGCGGTCAGCGGGCGGAAGATCGACGACGTCGAGCACCAGCGCCGTCGAATTGTCATTGCTGCCGGCCGCGAGCGCGGCGGCGACGATCCCGCGCGCGGAATCGTCCGGGGGCGTGCGCTCGGCGAGGATCTCCTGAAGGCGCGAATCCGGCAGGATGCCGTGGATGCCGTCGCTGCAGATCAGAAACCGGTCGTGCTGACGCATGCCGAGCGTCGTGTAGTCGAAGCGGGCGAACTGCTCGAAACCGATGCCCCGGTTGAGGACGTGGGCAAGGTCAGCGCGGCCCGCGACATGGTCGGTCGTCAGACGCTCGAGGCGCCCTTCGCTCAGGCGGTAGACGCGAGTGTCCCCGACGTGGACGACGTGGCAGGTTCGCCGCGACAGCACCACCGCGGAGAAGGCGCAGCTCATTCCATGCAACTCGGGGTCGACGCGGCCCTGCGCATGGATCCAGCTGTTGATGGCTTCCAGCGCACGCGCGGCTCGGCTTCGCACGCCCGCCGTCTCGGGCAGAGAATGATAGGCATCGATGAAGCCGCGGACGGCGAGCTCCGCCGCCTCGCGCCCACCCTTGTGGCCGCCGACGCCGTCGGCGACGGCGGCGACGATATCGCGATCCGTCGCCCCCTGCAGGCCAAGGCGGGCGCCGACGTAATCCTCATTGTTCGGTCGCTTGCCGGTCTCGCTAGCGAAGCCGACGCGAACCTGAAGATTGCGATGCGCGCCGGCCACGCCTGAACACCTTGCCTATGGAGCGACGGCGCGTCGGGTCAGACGCGCGCGCCGGAAACGGCGCCCCACGTGGTGCGCCAACGGACCTTGACCATGGCAAGTCCGACGAAACCGAGCAATGCCAGCAAACCAAAGAACAGGAAGCCGGCCCCGAATCCGCCGGTCATTCCCTTGGCCGTGCCGAGCGCCTGGGCGAGGAAGAATCCGCCGATGCCGCCTGCGCAGCCGACGAGACCGGTCATCAGGCCGATCTCGTGGCGGAAGCGCAGCGGAATGAGCTGGAACACCGCGCCGTTGCCCATCCCGAGCGCGAGCACGCCGACCGAGAACAACAGCACCGAAATCCACGCAATGCGTGGCATGTTCATGAGCTCCCAGCCCGCCTGGGTCGGCGCAGCCGGCCCTTCCGGCATGAAGGCGATCACGACATAGGCGGCGACCACAATGCCAAACAGGATCGAGAGCGACCGGATGCCACCGATCCGGTCCGCAATGAGACCGCCCACCGGCCGGAAGCCGGAGCCGAAAGCGACGATCAGCGCCACCAGCAATCCGGCCGCCACTCCGGAGACATGATACTGCACCGAGAAGTACAGCGGCAGGGCGTTGGCGAGGCCGACGAAGCCGCCGAAGGTGATGAAGTAGAAGAACATGAACCAGCGGCTGTCGGGATCGCGCAGCAGGCCGCCATAGGCCTTGAGCGAGACCGGCTTGCGTTCACCGGGCGCATCCTTCGCGGCGACGATGTAGTAGATCAGGACCATGACCATCGGGATGAGCAGCACCCCGAAAACGGCCTGCCAGCCCCAATGTTCGGCGATGGTCGGCGCGAGCAGCGTGTCGAGCACGACGCCCATGTTTCCGGCCCCTGCGATCCCCATCACGATGCCCTGATACTGCGGCGGATACCAGCGGCTGGCCTGAGGCAGCGCGACGGCGAACGAGGCGCCGCCGATGCCGAGCACGACGCCGAACAGCTCGACGGCCAGCTTGCTGGGGAGTCCGAAATAGGCAACGCAGGCGGTCGCCGTCATGACCACCAGCTGCGCGATCACGCCCGTGCGCTTGGCGCCGATGATGTCGGCCAGAATGCCCATGGGAACACGCAGCAGCGCGCCTGCCAGCACGGGGATCGCGACCAGCGTGAACTTTTCGTTGACCGCAAGATTCATGTCGCGGGCGACATAGACGATCAGCGGTCCGAGTGCGACCCAGGCCATGAAGCTGATGTCGAAATAGAGGAAAGCAGCCAGCAGTGTCGGCCAATGACCGGCCTTCTTGAAGTCGTCGAGCTTCATGGTCTCAAACCTCGTGACGCAGGCGCGCGCGAGCAGGCTCGGCAGGAGCTGCGTAAAGGGGACAAATTGTCGGGTGAGTTGAGCGGCGGTCTCGTCGTTGAGATACGCCTGGTCCTGCCCGCCTTTCAGCAAGTTTCGCACCAACTTTGGTGATTCACGTTTTTCTCAACCCGTACCGGCGCTTGGGACTTCGAAGCCGCAGTTCTACGGATCGCTGATGCTCAACATGAACGCAGAGCCCGCCTGCACCGCGCGCACAGTGATGGCTTTTTGAGCGCCCGCCGAAGCCGACGCGATCGGTACTCGAACGGCAGGGCCTCCATCGAGGATGCACATAATCTGATCTGCCGCGGCTACTATTTGAGCGCAGGTGTCGCCAGCGGCGCGCGCAAGCGGCGGCTCAACCCTTGAATTACCGCGATTTCCGGCGACGACCCGAATGGCACGAGATTTGAATTAGTTGGCTCGCGACCGTCATTGGCGACGATCAGCTCTGCCCGCAGTTGGGCCTCCCCCAAAATTCAAACATGACCACAGCGACCGATGGGCCGATGCCCGTTCGCGTCGCCGCTGGATGTCGCTGGCATTCGAAAGGCAGACCATGCTCGACAAGACGATCAAGCAGAAACTGGTGGTGATCGGCAACGGCATGGCCGGCATTCGCACGGTGGAGGCACTGCTGGAACGGGCGCCTGATCTCTACGACATCAGCGTCTTCGGCGCCGAGCCCTACGGCAACTACAACCGCATCCTGCTGTCGCCGGTGCTCGCGGGCGAGAAGACCGTCGACGACATCATGCTGAACACGGAGCAGTGGTACGAGGACAACCAGATCACCCTGCGCAAGGGCGAGACGGTCACGATGATCGACCGCCGGAGCTGCGAGGTGGTCACCGAAACTGGCGAACGCTATCCTTATGATCGGTTGCTGATCGCGACCGGCTCGAGCCCGATCGTTCTTCCGGTCCCCGGCGCCGCCCTGCCCGGCGTCATCGGCTTCCGCGACATCAAGGACGTCGAGCACATGGTCGAAGCCTCGACGCGACATCGCCACGCGGTCGTGATCGGCGGCGGCCTGCTCGGCCTCGAAGCCGCCAATGGTCTGATGAAGCGCGGCATGAAGGTCACGGTCGTGCATCTTCTCGACACGCTGATGGAGCGCCAGCTCGACCCGGTCGCCGGCGGCATGCTGCGCAAATCGCTGGAGGAGCGCGGGCTGGAGTTCAAGATGCCGGCGCAGACGCAGGCCATCCTCGGCGAAACGCACGTCACCGGCGTCCGCTTCACCGACGGCACCGAGGCCGCGGCCGATCTCGTGGTGATGGCCGTGGGCATCCGTCCCAATATCGAACTGGCAAAGAAGGCCGGGCTGTACTGCGAGCGAGGCATCGTGGTCTCCGATACGATGCAGACCTATGACGGTCGCATCTACGCCGTCGGCGAATGCGTGCAGCACCGCCGTCAGACCTATGGTCTGGTGGCGCCGCTGTTCGACCAGGCGAAGGTCTGCGCCAATCATCTGGCAATGAAGGGATTCGCCACCTATGACGGATCAGTGGTCTCGACCAAGCTGAAAGTCACGGGCATCGACCTGTTCTCGGCCGGCGACTTCGCGCCGGGACCCGACAAGGAGGAGATCGTCCTGCAGGATGCCAATCGCGGCGTCTACAAGCGGATCATCCTGCGCGACAAGAAGATCGTGGGCACCGTGCTGTACGGCGACACCATCGACGGGCCCTGGTATTTCCAGCACATGCGCGACGGCACCGATGTCTCCCACATGCGCGAACGTCTGGTGTTCGGCTCGGCGCATCTCGGCGACGGTGGCCACGGCGGACAGAACTCGGTTGCCGCCATGAGCGACGAGGCCGAAATCTGCGGCTGCAACGGAGTCTGCAAGGGCGCGATCGTCAAGGCGATCAGCGAAAAGAAGCTGTTCACGCTCGACGACGTGCGCGCCCATACCAAGGCGTCGTCCTCATGCGGCTCGTGCACCGGCCTGGTCGAGCAGGTGCTGGCGTTCACGCTCGGCGGCGACTACTCGGCGGCGCCCAAGGTGAAGCCGGTCTGCGCCTGCACCGACCACAGCCATGACGACGTCCGGCGCGTCATCATCGAACAGCAACTGAAGTCGATCCCCGCTGTCATGCGATTCATGGACTGGAAGACGCCGAACGGCTGCCATTCCTGCCGGCCCGCCTTGAACTACTATCTGCTCGCGACCTGGCCCGGCGAGTATCGCGACGACCAGCAATCCCGCTTCATCAACGAGCGCGTTCACGCCAACATCCAGAAGGACGGCACCTACTCCGTGGTGCCGCGGATGTGGGGCGGCGTGACCACGCCCGGCGAATTGCGCGCGATCGCCGACGTCGCCGACAAGTTCAACATCCCGACCGTCAAGGTGACCGGCGGACAGCGTATCGATCTGCTCGGGGTGAAGAAGGAAGATTTGCCGGCGGTATGGGCCGATCTCAACGACGCGGGTATGGTCTCCGGCCACGCCTATGCCAAGGGTCTGCGCACCGTGAAGACCTGCGTCGGGTCGGAATGGTGCCGCTTCGGCACCCAGGACTCCACCGGCCTCGGCATCAAGATCGAGAAGTTCATGTGGGGATCATGGACGCCCGCGAAGGTGAAGCTCGCCGTCTCCGGTTGCCCGCGCAACTGCGCGGAATCGACCTGCAAAGATGTCGGAGTGATCTGCGTCGATTCAGGCTACGAGATCCATTTTGCGGGCGCCGCCGGCCTGCACATCAAGGGCACGGAATTCCTGACCAAGACCGCGACCGAGGACGAGGCGCTCGAGATCATCGTCGCGCTGACCCAGCTCTATCGCGAGCAGGGCTGGTACCTGGAACGGATGTACAAATGGTGCGACCGCGTCGGCTTCGACAACATCCACAAGCAGGTGGTCGAGGACGTCAAGAACCGCAAGGCGCTGTTTGAACGCTTCGCTTATTCGCAGCAATTCTCGCAGAGCGATCCATGGGCGGCGCGCGCCCGTCGCGGCGTCGATCGCAACGAGTTTACGCCGATGGCCGAATTGGAGCTCGCATGACCACCTGGTTTCAAGTCGGCCCGCTCGACGACATTCCCCCGCTCGGCTCGCGCGTCGTGCGCACGCCGCGCGGCAACATCGCGGTCTTCCGCACCGATGGTGACGAAGTCTTTGCGCTGGACGATCGCTGTCCGCACAAGCAAGGCCCCTTGTCGCAGGGCATCGTCCACAACCGCCGTGTGACCTGCCCGCTGCACAATTTCGTCATCGAGCTCGCGACCGGACAGGCCGTGGCACCCGACCAGGGCTGCACGCCATCCTATCCCGCGAAAGTCGAGGATGGCGTGGTATGGCTGTCCCTGCAGCAGACGGCCGCGGCCTGAACGGTATCGCATGAGCGTCAGGACGACATGCCCCTATTGCGGCGTCGGTTGCGGCGTCGTCGCCGATCGGGACGGCTCAGGGACCATCAGCGTCCGAGGCGATCCGCAGCATCCCGCCAATCTCGGCCGGCTGTGTGGCAAGGGATCGGCGCTGGCGGAAACGATCGATCTCGGGGGACGTCTGCTCGAGCCGGTCGTGAACGGACGGGCAGCCGGCTGGGATGAGGCGCTCGACCTCGTCGCGAGCCGTTTCACCGAAATCATCCGCGACCATGGACCGGATGCCGTCGCATTCTATGTTTCGGGGCAGTTGCTGACCGAGGACTATTACGTCGTCAACAAGCTCGCCAAGGGCTTCGTCGGGACCGCGAACATCGACACCAATTCGCGCCTGTGCATGGCGTCGAGCGTCGCGGGCCACAAGCGCGCGTTCGGCAGCGACACCGTTCCGGGCTGCTACGAGGACCTTGAGCAGGCCGGCCTGCTGGTCCTGGTCGGCTCCAACGCCGCGTGGTGCCATCCGGTGCTGCACCAGCGCATGCTGGCGGCCAAGGAGCACAATCCCGGCTGCCGTATCGTCGTTGTCGATCCGCGGAGGACCGCGACCTGCGAAGGCGCCGACCTGCATTTGCCGCTGCGTTCCGGAAGTGACGCGGTGTTGTTCAACGGCCTGCTCGCCTATCTCGCACGCGGCGGCTATGCGGACGACGGCTTTGTCAGTGAGGTCACCAGCGGCGTTGAATCGGCGCTGCAGGTCGCCGGCCGGCAGACAGTCGCCGAGACCGCGGCGGCCTGCGGGCTGAGCGAGGGCGCGGTCGAGCTGTTCTTTTCATGGTTCGCGAAGACGGAGCGCGTTGTCACGCTCTATTCCCAGGGCGTCAATCAGTCGAGCAGCGGGGTCGACAAGGTCAATGCGATCATCAACTGCCATCTCCTGACTGGCCGTATCGGCCGTCCCGGCATGGGACCGTTCTCGCTGACCGGCCAGCCCAACGCGATGGGGGGCCGCGAGGTGGGCGGCCTGGCCAACCAGCTCGCCGCGCATCTCGATATCGAGAATGCCGAGCACCGCGAGCTGGTGAAGCGATTCTGGCGGTCACCGGTGGTCGCGCCAAAAGCGGGGCTGAAGGCGGTCGAGATGTTCGATGCGATTGCCGATGGCCGCATCAAGGCAGTTTGGATCATGTCGACCAACCCCGTGGTCAGTCTTCCCGACGCCGATCGGGTTCGTGCCGCGCTGGATCGCTGCGCGTTCGTGGTGGCGTCCGATTGCATGCACGACACCGACACCAACCGGCATGCCGACGTCCTGTTGCCCGCGCTCGCCTGGGGCGAGAAGGACGGCACCGTGACCAATTCGGAGCGCCGGATCTCACGGCAGCGGGCGTTCCTGCCCGCACCAGGCTCGGCGCGTGCCGATTGGCGCATCATCTGCGACGTCGCGCAGCGGATGGGGTTTGCCGGTTTCGACTATGGCAGCGCCGCCGAGATCTTTCGCGAGCACGCGGCACTGTCCGGCTTCGAGAACAATGGCACGCGCGATTTCGACATCTCGGCCCTGAGCACGCTCGACGGCCGCGCCTATGAGGCGCTGGCGCCGATCCAGTGGCCCGTGACGCGGGACTTTCCGACCGGCACGGCGCGGATGTTCGAGAATCGGCAATTCTTCACCGGGGATCGCAGAGCCCGTTTCGTGGCCGTCACGCCGCGACCGGCGCGGAACGCCACCAGCCGTGACTATCCGCTGGTCCTGAACACCGGGCGCATTCGCGACCAGTGGCACACTATGACGCGGACGGGAAAATCCGCGCGGCTGCTCGCGCACGTCTTCGAGCCTTGCGCCGAATTCCACCCGGAGGATGCGCGCCTGGCCGGTCTGGAGAACGAGGCGCTGGTGCGGCTTACGAGCCCCTGGGGCAAGATGGTGGCGCGCGTCGCGATCTCGACCGAGCAGCGGCGGGGCTGCGTGTTCGTTCCGATGCATTGGAACGAGGAGTTCGCCGGCGCTGGCCGTGTCAACGCGCTGGTCAATCCCGCGACTGATCCGCTGTCGGGTCAGCCCGAGTCCAAGCATACGCCGGTGAAGGCGGAGCCCTATGCGCCGAACTGGCACGTCTTCATCCTGAGCCGGCAGGAGATCCGCCGTCCGCCATGCGAGTACTGGGTGCAGGGCAAGGTCGGAGCGTGTTTCCGGCTCGAGCTTGCCTTCGACCAGCGGCCTGCGAGTTGGCGCGAGTGGGCCGCCGAACAGCTTGGGATCGCTGGAACGGAGATCGATTGGATTGCGTATCGCGACCCGGCCGCCGGCCGGTTCCGCTACGCAGGCGTATCGGATGGCCGGCTGCAGGGCTGCGTCTTCGTCGCGCCCGACCAGCGGCTGGGATCGCGGTCGTGGCTGATCGGCCTGTTTGCCGAGCAGCGGCTGTCACCGAACGCCCGCAACGCCCTGCTCGCGGGCCAGCCATTGGCGGCCGCCGACGACATCGGTGCGGTCATCTGCTCCTGTTTCGGCATTGGTCGTAACCAGATCTCGTCGGCGATCCAGAACGGCGCAGGGAGCGTCGAGGCCGTCGGCCAACGTCTGAAGGCCGGGACCAATTGCGGCGCCTGCAAGCCCGAGATCGGCAAGCTGCTGGCGGCTGCGAGGCCCAGCATGCGATCCGAGGCCCGGACATCCGAAGGCGCCCGGGGCTGAGCCTCGTTGTGTTTGCGCCGGCCCGGCTGCAATTTTGCAGCGGGCGTGCCGCTCACTTGGGGTGCGGAAATGCGAAGGGCGGGATCGATTGCCGATCCCGCCCCACTGAATGCTGACGATGTCCGAAGGTGTTACGCGAGCAAGGTGCCCGGCTCGACCTTGACGCCCGGGCCCATGGTCGACGACACCGCGACGCGCTGGACGTAGGTGCCCTTGGCGCCGGCCGGCTTGGCCTTCACCACCGCATCCGCCAGCGCCTTGATGTTCTCGACCAGCTTGTCCTCGGCGAACGAGGCCTTGCCGACGCCGGCCTGGATGATGCCGGCCTTCTCGACGCGGAACTCGACCGAGCCGCCCTTGGCGCCCTTGACGGCGCCAGTGACGTCCATGGTCACGGTGCCGATCTTCGGATTCGGCATCATGCCGCGCGGACCGAGCACCTTACCGAGACGGCCGACCAGCGGCATCATGTCGGGGGTGGCGATACAGCGGTCGAAGTCGATATTGCCGTTCTGCACCTTCTCGACCAGGTCCTCCGCGCCGACCACGTCGGCGCCGGCGGCCTTGGCTTCCTCGGCCTTCGCGCCGCGGGCGAACACGCCGACGCGGAGCGTACGGCCGGTGCCGTTCGGCAGCGTGACGACGCCACGGACCATCTGGTCGGCGTGGCGCGGATCGACGCCGAGGTTGATCGAGACCTCGATGGTCTCGTCGAACTTCGACACGGCCCGCTCCTTGATCATCTTGATCGCGTCAGCAAGCGGGTAGAGCTTGGTGCGATCGATGCCCTCGCGGGCCTTCTTCAAACGCTTTCCGAGTGCCATGGCGCCTTACCCCGCAACTTCCAGACCCATCGAGCGGGCGGAGCCCTCGACCATCTTCATGGCCGACTCGATCGAGTCGCAATTCAGGTCCTTCATCTTCTTCTCGGCGATCTCGCGCACCTGCGCCTTGGTCACCTTGCCGGCCTTGTCGCGACCCGGGGCCTTGGAGCCCGACTGGATCTTGGCGGCCTGCTTGAGGAAGTAGGACATCGGCGGGGTCTTCATCTCGAAGGTGAAGGACCGGTCCGCATAGATGGTGATGACCACCGGGATCGGGGTGTTCTTCTCTTCCTTCTGGGTCTGGGCGTTGAACGCCTTGCAGAACTCCATGATGTTGAGACCGCGCTGACCGAGCGCCGGACCGATCGGCGGCGACGGATTGGCCGCGCCGGCCGGAACCTGAAGCTTCAGGTAACCGGTTACTTTCTTTGCCATTATGACTCTCCAATGCGTTCGCGATTCTGCCTGATGCGAACGCAACGCCTTGGGGCGACAAAACCCGTCAGGCGAGGTTTGGGACCGTGGTCCGGCGCGCTTGGCCCGGCTGGCAAAGCCGGTCACGCCTCCCACGAACGAAATCGCCCCCCGTTCGGGGAGCGAAGCGCGCCCGATACACGAGATCGGACGAAAAGGAAAGCCCGGGACGCCGAGAGAGCCGGCAGCCCGGCCCTTAACCGACGATCTTCTCGACCTGGTTGAATTCCAGTTCGACCGGCGTCGCACGGCCGAAGATCGACACCGCGACCTTGACGCGCGAGCGGGCCTCGTCGATTTCCTCGACCACGCCGGAGAACGAGGCGAACGGGCCGTCGGCGACGCGGACGTTCTCGCCGATCTCGAACGACACCGAGGATTTCGGCCGCTCCACGCCTTCCTGCATCTGGTTCAGGATGCGCATCGCCTCGCCTTCGGAGATCGGCATCGGCTTGTTCTCGGCGCCGAGGAAGCCGGTCACCTTGGGCGTGTTCTTGATCAGGTGGAACGCCTCGTCGGTCAGCTTCATCTTCACCAGCACGTAGCCAGGGAAGAACTTGCGCTCGGCGTCGATCTTGCGGCCGCGGCGCACCTCGGTGACCTTCTCGATCGGCACCAGCACCTGCTCGAACAGGTCCTCGAGATTGCGCTGCTTGGCCTGCTCGCGGATCGATTCCGCGACCTTCTTCTCGAAGTTCGAATAGGCGTGGACGATGTACCAGCGCTTGTCGGAGCTTTGCGTTGCGGTTGCCATCAGTGGATGCCCAGCACGAGGGTGATGAGATAACGGATGATCTGATCGGCGGCGAAGAAGAACACCGAGGCCAGCGCCACCATCACGAACACCATGATCGTGGTGATGGTGACCTCGCGACGGCTCGGCCACGAGACCTTGGCGGTCTCCGAGCGCACTTCCTGCAGGAATTTGAACGGGCTGGTAGCCATCGTCAGGGGTCCGCGTCCGTCATCGGACGATTGAAGAGTTGACTGGGAAAACCGAACAGCCGTCCGTGGCCCACCCTCTTGTCGGAGAGATGAGCCGAATCCACGGGCTCGCTTGTTCGGGGAGTGAAAAGCCGCGCCGGATATCCGCTTTTGTCGCGGGCCGGCTGCAGGTTGCCAAGATATCTACTGTCCGGCCGGCCAAAGGTCAAGATATGGGCATGCCGGGCGTCGGCGGTCATTCCCGTGGCAGGCCCCCGCCAGGCTCGCAACAACGCGGTTTTTCGTGTCGCGGCAGGCCATTTCCGCACCACGGCAGGTTGAGCAGTTGCCGCGACGAAATGCCCGCGGTGGAGCGGTTCCTGCTCTTGCCGGGCCTGCGGCGCCCGCTCATTCTCGTCCGCACGAGAACAATCCGGAGGAAACCCATGACCTTTGCCCCGCGCAAGGGACGGACGCGCCTTGCCGCCGTCAGCCTTGCTGCTCTCGGTCTTGCCGCTCTCGCCCTCACCGCCGTCCCTGCCTGTGCCCAGGCCCAAGCCCCGCTCAAGATCGGCGTGCTCGGCGACTTCTCGTCGGTCTATTCGGACATTGGCGGCCAGGGCAATCTCGAGGCGACCAAGCTCGCGGTCGAGGCGTTCGGCGGCAGCATGTTCGGCAAGCCGATCGAGGTCATCAGCGCCGCCCCGCAGAACAAGGCCGACATCGCCGCCGCGATCGTGCGCAAATGGTACGAGAACGAGGCCGTCGACATGGTGATCGACATGCCGACCTCGGCCACCGCGCTGGCCGGCATGGAGATGTCGAAGCAGTTCGAGAAGCTGATGATCGTGACGGATGCCGCGAGCTCCGACATCACCGGCAAGTCCTGCTCGCCCTACACCGTGCACTGGACCTACGACACTTATGGAAACGCGCACACGGTCGGCAGCGCGATCGTCAAGAACGGCGGCAATACCTGGTTCTTCATCACCGCCGATTATCTGTTCGGCCATTCGATCGAACGCGACACCGGCGACGTCGTGCGCGCCGCCGGCGGCACGGTGGTCGGCAGCGCCCGGCATCCTCTCAACAACCAGGACTTCTCGTCCTTCCTGCTGCAGGCGCAGGCCAGTAAGGCCAAGATCATCGGCATGGCCAACGGCGGTGGCGACACCATCAACACCATCAAGCAGGCCGCCGAGTTCGGCATCGTCGCCGGCGGCCAGAACCTCGCCGGCATCGTGATGTTCATCTCCGACATCCACAGCCTCGGCCTGAAGCTGGCGCAGGGGCTGATCATCACCGAGGCCTATTACTGGGACCTCAACGACCGCACCCGCGCCTTCGGCAAGAAGTTCTTCGAGCGCATGAAGCGGATGCCGACCATGAACCAGGCCGCGACCTACAGCGCCACCCTGCACTATCTTAATGCCGTCAAGGCCGCCGGCACCCGCGACACCAAGCCGGTGCTCGCGAAGATGCGCGAGACCCCGGTGCGTGACGCCTTCACCGACAACGGCATCCTGCGCGAGGACGGCCGCATGGTGCACTCGATGTTCCTGTTCGAGGTGAAGAAGCCCGAAGAGTCGAAGGGCCCGTGGGACTATTACAAGGTGCTGGCGGAGGTGCCCGGCGACCAGGTGTTCCGGCCGCTGAAGGACGGCAACTGCCCTTATGTGAAACAATAAGAGGTCGCCGAAATGCATTCGGGGCTCGCGCGCTGCGGGCCCCGACCTCACCTGTCTCGTCCATTTTTGGCTTAAGTGCTTGATCTCGCTGGCAGGAGTGGAGAGGCTCGAACTCCCAACCCCCGGTTTTGGAGACCGGTGCTCTACCAATTGAGCTACACTCCTAGCGAGCCGGGACAGTGTCGCCGGTTCGCGCGCTTTGAAGCATAGACCTCCCCCCGAATGCAAGGGTGCAATGGGGCAAATCGACTGGTCAGACCACAACTTCCGCGCCAGACTTGATGCAAACCGACAACAGGACTTCAGGGAGAGCCCATGACCCCGCCGACTGCCGCATCCAGCGCGCACCTTTCCGCGCTCCGCTCGCTGACGCCGCCGCTGCCGGATGACCGCCCCGAGGCGCTGGGCCTGTCCCAGGCGCGGCTGCAGCGAGCTTCGGATGCGTTCAAGCGCGAGGCCGACAAGGGAACCATCCCCGGAGCCACCCTGCTGGTCGGCCGCCGCGGCCGGATCGGCTGGTTCGACGCCATCGGCCGGCAAGCGCCCGACGCCGACACGCCGATGCGGCCGGATTCGATCTTCCGCATCTTCTCGATGACCAAGCCGATCGTCTCGCTCGGGATCATGATGCTGGTCGAGGACGGCGAGCTGTTGCTGTCCGACCCGGTCGCCAAGTTCATCCCGGAATTCGGCGAGCAGAAAGTGGGCGTCGAGACCGGCGGCAAGCTGGAGCTTGTCCCGGTCGCCCAGCCGATGACGGTCCAGGACCTGCTGCGCCACACCTCGGGCTTGGCGTATGAGCACACCGGCACCGGGTCGGTGCACCAGCTCTACCAGCAATCGCGGGTGCGCAGCCGCAAGATCACCAATGCCGAGCACGCGACGATCGTCGCCGGCCTGCCGCTGATCTGCCAGCCGGGCGCCGAGTTCAACTATAGCCGCTCGACCGACATCCTCGGGCGCATCATCGAGGTCGTCTCGGGCCAAACGCTCGGCCCCTTCCTCTCCGAGCGCATCCTCGAGCCGCTCGGCATGAAGGAGACCGGCTTCTCCACCGCCGAGGCGAATGCTGGCCGGCTGGCCGAGCCGTTCGCCAAGGACCCGTGGACCGGCGAGGCGGTCAACCTGTTCAAGATGACCGAGCAGCCGCTGATGGAATCCGGCGGCGGCGGGTTGGTGGCGACCACGATGGACTACGCCCGGTTCTGCGCGATGCTGCTCGGCAAGGGCAGCCTCGACGGCACCCGGCTGGTCGGCCGCAAGACGCTGGAGCTGATGGCGTCGGACCATCTCGGTCCCCATGTGAAGACGCAGGGCACGCTGCTGTCGCCCGGTCACGGCTTCGGCCTCGGCTTCGCGGTGCGCCGCGAGGCCGGCATCGCCCCCTTCCCCGGCTCGCCCGGCACCTTCTTCTGGAGCGGCATCGCCGGCACATTCTTCTGGATCGATCCGAAGGAGGAGCTGTTCTGCGTGTTCATGGCGCAGGCCCCTGGGCAGCGCGACTATCTGCGCACGCTGGTGCGCGACGTGGTGTACGCGGCGGTGGAATGAGGGCGGCGCGCAGCAAATGCTGTCGTCCCGGCGGACGACAGTTGAGAGTGTGGCGGCATCATCGCGCACCACACCCGTATGTCCCCCTCAACTGATCGTCGCGCCGCCGTCGATCACCATGGTCTGGCCGGTCATGAAGTTGCCCGCGGCGGAGCCCAGGAAGACCGCGGCGCCGGCGATCTCGTCGGGGATGCCGATGCGGAGCAGCGGCGAGCGCGCGGTCGAGGCCTTGAGGTTCTCCGGATTGTCCCACAGCGCTTTGGCGAAATCGGTCTTGATCAGGCCGGGCGCGATGCAGTTCACGCGCACATTGTGCGGGCCGTATTCGCAGGCGAGGTTGCGCGCGAGCTGCATGTCGGCAGCCTTGGAGATCGCGTAGGCACCGAGGATGGTCGAGCCCTTCAGACCGCCGATCGACGACACGATGATGATCGAGCCGTCCTTGCGCGCGATCATCTGCGGCACGACCATGCTGATCAGCCAGTTGTTGGCGACGATGTTGTTGTCGAGGATCTTGCGGAACTGATCGTCGGAGATGCCGGCGAGCGGCCCGTAGTAAGGATTCGACGCCGCGTTGCAGACCAGCACGTCGATCTTGCCGTAGATGCGGTTGGCCTCGTCGACGAGGTTCTGCAGGTTCTCCTTGCTGGAGATGTTGGCGGCGACTGCCGCCGCCGTGCCTGCACCGAAGCGGTCATTGATCTCGCGCGCCACCTGGTCGCAGACATCGGCCTTGCGCGAGGAGATCACCACCTTGGCGCCGTGCTCGGCCATGCGCTCGGCAATGGCGAGCCCGATGCCACGCGTGGATCCGGTGATGACGGCGACCTTGCCGGTCATGTCGAACAGGGTCATGGGGAGTTCCTCCTACTTATTTGGCTGTTGTCGGTTTCGAAATTGGCACGGCGACGTCCACGAGACTTTTCCGCGGTGCCAGTGACTGCGCCCTCTCCCACAAGGGAAGAGGGTGCACTGCCCGTGTGGCGGGCGAGATTTTTGAACGACGCGCATAGCAACTCACTATCTCGTTTCACGCCAGCTTGCTCGTCGTCACCTCCGGCCCGGCCGGCTGGTGCATCGCGCGGTGCGCGGCGTCCGCGATCCAGGGCTGCTGATTGACCATCGGCAGCCGCCAAGTACTCGTCTCGCCGGCCACGATGTGGTCGAGCCGGGTCACCGAGCAGTTGTCGATGTCGAAGGCGAGCCCTTTCTCGACCAGGCCGCCGAGCGCCAGGCCAACTGCCGCCTTGATGGTGCCGCCATGGCCGACGGCGACGACGTCGCGGCCGGCTTCCGAAACCGTGATGCGCGCAATCGCCGCTGTCACGCGGGTGTACAGATCCATGTAGCTCTCGCCGCCCGGCGCCGGCTCATCGATGTCGGCGAACCAGTGGCTGCCCGCGGGACGGCTGGCCAGGAACGCGGCGCGGTTCATGCCCTGCCATTGCCCGAGATGCTGCTCGGCAAAAGCAGCCTCCCTGATCATAGCTGCGGGACGCGGGAATCCGGCGGCCCAGATCGCCTCCGCCGTCTGATGCGTACGCATCAGATTGCTCGCATACCACACCGCGCTGCGCGGCAGGATTTTCGCGACCGCCTCGAACACCTCGCGATCGGAGGTATCGCAGGCGATGTCCGACTGGCCGTAGATGTTGCCGCCGTCGCTGCGCACCGGCGCGTGACGCACCCACCACCAGCGCGTGGTGACGACAGAAGGTTTCGTTCCATCAGCCGACATCGCTCAAACCCTTCCCTCCGCTCGTCTCCCGCTGTACGTGAAGGCCCAGATCGTCTCAAGCCGCTTGGCGATCTCAGCACGTTTGAAACGGCGTTTGAATTCCGTTGCGCGGCACGCAACTGATCACAATTGAAGCAGGAGGAAACATGGGCCGCCTCGAAGGCAAATCCGTCATCATCACCGGCGCCGGCAGCGGCATCGGCCGCGCCGCATCCTTGATGTTCACGAAAGAAGGCGCGCGACTGATCGCGGTCGATCGCAGCGAGGCCGTCAAGGAGACGGTCGAGATGGTCAAGCAGCAGGGCGGCATTGCCGAAGCCGTGCTCGCCGACGCCGGCTCCGAGGCCGATGTCTCGGGCTTCATCGACCGCGCCGTGGCGACCTACGGCAAGCTCGACGTGATCTGGGCCAATGCCGGCATCTCCGGCGGCTTGATCCCGATCGCCGAGCAGACCGTCGAGCACTGGCAGGAGATCCTGCGCATCAACCTGATCGGCCCGTTCCTCGCGGTGAAATACGCGATGCCGCACATGGTGCGGCAGCAGCGCGGCGCCATCGTCTGCACGGCCTCCGTCGCGGGCCTGAAATCCGGCGCCTCGGGCCATCCCTACGCGGCGAGCAAGGCCGGCGTCATCAGCCTGGTGCAGACCACGGCGTACTCCCTCTCCGGCACTGGCGTGCGCATCAACGCGGTGTGTCCCGGCCTGATCGAGACCGGCATGACCAAGCCGATCTTCGACGGCGCCAAGGAGCGCGGCACCGAGGGCAAGATCGGCCAGCTCAATCCGCTGAAGCGCGCCGGCCAGCCGCATGAGATCGCCGCCATGGCCCTGTTCCTCGCCAGCGACGAGGCCTCCTACGTCAACGGCCAGGCTTTCCCGGTCGACGGCGGCCTCACGGCGTCGATGCCGTACGCGGGAAAACCGATCTAGCGCTGTCGCCCCTCGCACTGGTGTCGACATCGCCTCTCCTCTGTCATCCGTCATGGCCGGGCCTGTCCCGGCCATCCACGTCGGTCGGCACGCGAGGAGCGACGTGGATGCCCGGGCCTTCGCCGCGCCGAAGCGGCTTCGGCCGCGCAGGCGGGACAAGCCCGGGCATGACGAGCTTGGGACTGCCGGCATCGCGCCCCACAAATCGCTCGCTGTCGAACTCATCGACATGCGTGAGCGATCTCGCGACGCCCCCGCGCGCGAGTGATCCTGAATTTCACCGCCCTTCCATCGAAGGGCGCAGGGAAGGCCAGGCGTCGGCTGACGCCTGCGGCCCGCCTGCGTAAAAAATGCAGGCGGCAGGTACCACAGGTGCAGCCGGACAACGCCCGGCCTTCCCTGCGCGATGGTCTTCACGCTTATACGCAGTCTGCCTGGTGCGCCGGGCTTTCTGGCCACCATTGTCCGCGCGGCGCGCGAGCGCCGTCGCGACGTAGCACCAGCATCGGGGTGCCAGCACGCTGCGACTTCACGTCCGCGCCATGCCGTTCGTCCGCGCATCCCTCCGGACACGCTGCGACATGATCGCGGCCACCGCTCCCCGCCCCGCGTGTCGTGACGATCGCGCGCAACGCCCCTTCGGTGGGACGGGATGAGCGCATCAGATCACAAATTCCGAAAAAGCGAAAGCGAAATCTTTTAGCCTTCCGGACTGGACGAGACCATCACATTGACCGCGCTCGCGAACTTTCTTCATCGGCGACGATGATTGCAGTCATAACCGCAGCCTGCGCGGGGCCGACAACGCCACGCTCACATGCCGATTTGCCCGACGGGCAAGCGTTGGCCGAACGGACCTGGATCATGATGCGTTTCCAAGGAAACGCATCATGATCGGATCTCTTTGTTTGAGCATGATCCTTTCGGAAAACCGGTTTCCACTTTTCCGGATCATGCTCTAGCCGCTCACAAGGCGGTCGAGGTCCTCGATGAGCGGCGCGAGCTTTTCGGCCGCCCCAAACTGCCGATACCAGCACCACAGCTCCAGCGAGAACAGCAGACGATAGATCGCGAGCGTCGGCTCGATCTCCGTTCGGCTCATCGGACCATAGCCGCCCAGAAACGCCTCGCGCTGCTCCGGCGAGAGATAGTAGATCGCCTTGGCGACATCCTTGAGCGGGTCGCCGGCCAGCGCGCCCTCGAAATCGACCACACCGGTGAGCTCGACCCGGCCCCCGGTGACGCGCGCAAGCACGTTCCCGGGATGAAGATCATTGTGACACAGCACCGGCGCGCCGCAGGCGGCGAACAGATCACTCGCGTCGGCCACCTGGCGCGCGATGCGCGCGGCGAGATCAGCCGGCCCGCCGCGGCTGCGGAATTCGCCCAGTTTGCGTTCGAACTGAGAGGTGAGATAGCTACGATTGTCGGCATGGCCCGACATGATGCCGTCGGCGCCGATGTAGCCAAACGCATCCATCGCGATGTCGTGAAAGGCACGCGACAATCGACCGACCTGCTCGAAAGCCTCACGCCGCTCCGGCGCGGACAGCGCTTGTTCGAGAGGACCGAGCGGATCGCCGTCGAGCCGGCTCATGATCACGTAGTCCAGGCCGATCAGCTCGCGCGAGGCGTCCGCCGCGCGCAGCCGCGGCGCCGGCACCGGCAGGCGGTTCCGGACCAGATCGAGCAGGCGCGCCTCCTTGCGCATCTTCCAGCTCATGCTGTCAGGATAGATCTTCAGCACCAGCGACGGCTGGCTGCCTTGCAGAGCCAGCGCATACACGGCACTGATCTCCCCACCATGCAACAGCGACACCGAAGCGACCCGCGCGTCGATCTCCGCGCGCGCAAGCATCGCATCGGCGGTTGCGGGATCGACCTCGAGATCCGGGCGAATGGACACCGGCGACATGGCAGCAAAGCTCCGCTCGCGGGACATTCTTGCGAGATGGCAAGCGACGACAGTGCCTAGCTGCGCGCGCCCGTCGTGGTCAAGCTCCCGGCAGTCAGGTCAATGCGCCGCGCGGACCAACCCGTGTCGATGGAGCGTGGCGGCAAGACCATCGCGTCGCCATGAGCCACGCTCGGGTTCAAGCATGCCCCCCTAATGACCGGCGATTTTTTACGCCCACGTCCTCGAACCCCCTTCTCCGAGCCGCCGTCGAACCTCGCAAGCGGACCATTCCGGCCTCGCCGAAACGAAGGATGGTTAACATGTCGAGACTATCGAAACTCGCGCTGCTCACCCTGATGGCCGCCACGGCGGCTGGCTCGCTGGTGACGAACGCAAGCGCCCGTGAATTCCAGTGGCCGGGCTGTGAGCTCGTCTCCTGGACAGCCTGCGGCACCGAGGTCCAGGTGCAGCAAGCCATGCGCCGTCAGAGCCGCGACACCTCGCCGATCTACATGAAGCAGACCGATCCGCGCTACAGCGGCGCGATGACCACGGCCGGTGGCGGCGGTGGAGGTGGTGGCGGCGGCGGCGGTGGGCGGTGATTGGCCTAGCCGGCGCGCGGAATTCGTAGCCCGGATGGGCGGAAACGACATCCTGGTTCATCGCCGCAGCGCGTGTGACCCCGGATGTCGCTTCGCTCATCCGGGGCTACAGGAGACTACACCGCCCCCGCCTTCTGCGCATAGGACCAGGCCTGCTTGGTCATGGGCACCATGCGCTTGACCGACTCGATCGCCTTGTCGTTGGCGGCGGTGCCGTCGCGGATGCGGCCGATGATGCCCTGCAGGATGCCGGCGAGCCGGAACAGATTGTAGGCGAAGTACCAGTTGAGATCGGGCAGCTCGGTGCCGGTGACCCCACGATAGATCTCCGCCGCCTCTTCCATGGTCGGGATGTTCAGCGCTTTCAGGTCGACGCCGTCGAGGCCCGGCATGATCCACTGCATCAGCAGATAGGTGAAGTCCGCCATGGGATCACCAAGCGTCGACAGCTCCCAGTCGAGCACCGCGATGACGCGCGGCTCGGTCGCGTGGAAGATCATGTTGTCGAGCCGGTAGTCGCCATGCACGATCGAGACGCGCTGCTGCGCCGGCAAGGTGCGCGGCAGCCACTCGATCAGCTTCTCCATTTCCGGCAGATGCTCGGTCTCGGAGGCGCGATATTGCTTGGTCCAGCGGTCGACCTGGCGAGCAAAGTAGTTGCCGGGCTTGCCGAAGTCGGCGAGGCCGATCGCCGCCGGATCATAACTGTGCAGCCTGGCCAAGGTCTCGATCTTGCTGGTGAAGATCGCGCGCCGCTCGGGCGCTGCGACATGCGGCAGGGTCGGATCCCAGAACACCCGGCCCTCCTCCATCGACATGATGTAGAAGGCAGCGCCGATGACGCTGTCGTCGTTGCACAGTGCATAGGCCTTGGCGACCGGAAAGCCCTGCTTGCCGAGCGCGGCGATGACGCGGAATTCGCGATCGACTGCGTGCGCCGACGGCAGCAGCTTGCCGAACGGCTTTCGCCTGAGCACGTAGGAACGCGCCGGCGTGTTCAGACGATAGGTCGGGTTCGACTGGCCGCCCTTGAACTGCAGCACGGTCAGCGGGCCCTGATAGCCTTCGACATGCTCGGCCATCCAGGCCGCGAGCTTGGCCTCGTCGAAACGATGCCGCTCCTCGACCGGCTTGGTGCCGGAGAATTCTTCGTCCTTCTTGACGCCGTCGGCCACGACGAGGCTCCCTTCTCACGTGTTCGTCATTCCGGGGCAGCCCGCAGGGCTGAACCCGGAATCTCTATCTTGGCGGACCCATCTCTGGATTCCGGGTTCGACGCTGCGCGTCGCCCCGGAATGACGCAAGTGGTGAGTCACCGCTCGGCATTAGAATTCGTAGGGTGGGCAAAGCGAAGCGTGCCCACCCTGTTGGCTTGAACTCGAAAGTGGGTGGGCACGCATCCGCCCCCGCGCTCTGCGCGGCGACGGACGCTTTGCCCACCCTAGAAGTCGACGCTCAATGCCGCGGCTCGTTGGCGTATTTCTTCATCTCGAGCCGGGCAATGGCGCGGTTGTGCACCTCGTCCGGGCCGTCGGCAAGACGGAGCGTGCGGATGTTGGCGTAGTCCTTGGCGAGACCCGCATCATCCGACACGCCGGCGCCGCCGAACGCCTGGATGGCGTCGTCGATGATCTTCAGCGCCATGTTGGGGGCAGCGACCTTGATCATCGCGATCTCGCCCTGGGCGGTCTTGTTGCCGACCTTGTCCATCATGTCGGCCGCCTTGAGGCACAACAGCCGGCACATCTCGATGTTGGTCCGGGCCTCGCCGATGCGCTGCTCCCACACCGAATGCTCGATGATCTTCTTGCCGAAGGCCTGGCGCGTCATCAGCCGGCGCACCATCTTCTCCAGCGACTCCTCGGCCTTGCCGATGGTGCGCATGCAGTGATGGATGCGGCCCGGACCGAGACGGCCCTGCGCGATCTCGAAGCCGCGGCCCTCGCCGAGCAGAATGTTTTCCGCAGGAACGCGGACGTTCTCGAGCAGCACCTGGGCGTGGCCGTGCGGCGCGTCGTCGAAGCCGAACACCGGCAGCATCTTCTCGACCTTGATGCCGGGGGTGTCGAGCGGCACCAGGATCTGCGACTGCTGCTGATGCTTGGCGGCCGACGGATCGGTCTTGCCCATCAGGATCGCAATCTTGCAGCGGGGATCGCCGACGCCCGACGACCACCATTTGCGGCCGTTGATGACGTAATGATCGCCGTCACGCACGATCCGCGTCTCGATGTTGGTGGCATCCGACGAGGCCACGGCCGGCTCCGTCATCAGGAAGGCCGAGCGGATCTCGCCGTCCATCAGCGGGCGCAACCATTTGCGCTTCTGCTCCTTGGTGCCGTAGCGGATGAACACTTCCATGTTGCCGGTGTCGGGCGCCGAGCAGTTGAACACCTCGGACGCCCAGGAGATGCGGCCCATCTCCTCGGACAGCAGCGCATATTCGAGATTGGTGAGGCCGGCGCCGCGGAACTCGTCGTCCTCATGCGGCGACGGCGGCATGAACATGTTCCACAGGCCTTCCGCCTTCGCCTTGGCCTTGAGGTCCTCCAGGATCGGGATCACCTTCCAGCGGTCGCCCTCGGCGTCCTGCTGCTTGTAGATCGGCACCGCCGGGCGGACATGCTTGGTCATGAAGCTGCGCACGCGCTCCAGCCATTCCTGCTGCTTCGCCGACATCGTGAAGTCCATGGGACTCTCCTTGGGTGTTTCCTCTGAAACTTTGGCCGCAGTGTCGGCCCGCCCACGGCGTCCGTGCAAGTGTGATCTTGCGCGACACGACCGCGCGAACCGTCGCTGCAGCGCCGAAATGTCGCCCCACGGAAGAACCGTGATTGACATTGCGGCCGTCTCAAACAATAGTTTCATACAATTGTTTGAAACGCAACTCCCCACCCCGCTTCATCGTTCGGGAGGACGAGCATGGCGACCGACCAGACCCGGACTGCGATCCTGATCGCCGCCGAGCGGCTCTATGCCGAACGCGGCTTCTCCGACGTGACCTTGCGCGACATCGTGGCGGAGGCGAACGTCAATCTCGCCGCGGTGAACTATCATTTCGGCTCCAAGGACGAGCTGATCGCCGAACTGTTCGTGACCCGCTCGATCGCGCTCAACCGCGAGCGCCTGCGCGAATTGCGTGAAGCCGAGGATGCGGGCGGCGGTCGCGCCGACATCTCCGACATCCTGCGCGCCCTCGTGGGCCCGATCCTGCGCGGCTGCCTTGGCCCTGAGAACCAACGCTCGGCGGTGGCGCAGTTCATGATCCGCGCCTCGATCGAATCGGTGCCGCCAATTCGCCGCATCAAGACCAAGGAAATCGACCATTTGCGCAAATTCGCCGGCGCGATGCAGCGCGCCCTGCCCGACAGCTCCGAGGTCGATCTGTTCTGGGGCCTGCATTTTGCGCTCGCCATGGCGCATCACACCATCCGCGAGAGCGAGCGCCTCACCAAGCTCTCCGACGGCCGATGCGACCTCGACGATGTCGAGGATGTGATCGCGCGGGTGGTGCGCGGCGCCGTGCTCGGCTTGACCACGCGCGATCAGACGGCAAAGTCGAAGGCCAGGATTGCAGCGCGCAGCCCGTAGCCCGGATGAGCGCAGCGACATCCGGGTTCATCGCGGCAGCTTGTGGAACCCCGGATATCGCTGCGCTCATCCGGGCGACGAGATCCCACCATCCACCACGGAGTCCACTCGTGACGCACCGACCGAACCTGCTGCTCGCCTTCGTCACGTCGGCGCTCGTGATGGTGACCGCCAGCGAGCCGGTGCTGGCCCGCGGCGCCGCCGCCAGCATCATGAATTCACCCGGCTATCAGCGCCGCCTGCAGGAATCGCGGCAGCAGCTTGGCGCGCCGACGGCGCAAGCGCCCACCCCCGTCAAGCCTCGTGTGAAGCACCGACGGCATCATCACGTCCATTGAGACCGTGAACTCGCCGCGAACGTAACGCCCGTAGCCCAATTGAGCGCAGCGGCATCCGGGTTCTTCACCGGCGGTCCTGGCGATCCCGGATGTCGCTGCGCTCGGCCGAGCTACGGCGCGTTGGCCCCGGTTACAACACGCCCTGTTGCTTGAGCGCCGCGATCTTCGCTTCATCATAGCCGAGCCCCGACAGCACGTCCTGCGTATGCTCGCCGAGCAGCGGCGGCGCGCGATACTCGGTGATCGGGGTACCGGAGAAGGTCAGCGCGTTGCGGATCAGGGACAGATGCGGCTCGAACGGGTGTTCGACCTTCACCTCCATGCCGCGCGAGCGGACATGCGGATCGGCGAACACGTGGGCGAAGTCGTTGACCGGCCCGCACGGCACGCCCGCCTTCTCCAGTTCCTCCAGCCAATGCGCCACCGAGTTCTTCAGGAACAGGCCGGCAAAGATCGCCATGATCTCCTTGCCGTTGACGACGCGGTCGTTGTTCCTGACGAATTTCGGGTCGGTCGCCAGTTCTGGCGCCCCTAACACCGCGCAGGTGCGCGCGAACTGCGCGTCGTTGCCGACCACCAGCATCAATTCGCCGTCGGTGCAGCGGAACACGCCGGCCGGCATGCCGCCATTGCCCCAGGTGCCGCGGCGCGGCGGCGACTTGCCGTTGATCAGGAAGATCTGGGCGTAGTGCGACAGCGAGGCGATCACGGTGTCGAACAGGCAGACGTCGATGTGCTGGCCACCACCGCCATTGACGTCGCGGTGATACAGCGCGGAGAGGATGCCGATCGAGGTGTTCATGCCGGTCATGTAGTCGACGATCGAGGGACCGACCTTCATCGGCCCCGCCCCCGGTTCGCCGTCCATGTGGCCGGTCACGCTCATCAGCCCGCCCATGGCCTGGAAGATCGCATCGTAGCCCGCCCGCGGTGCATACGGCCCGGTCTGGCCGAAGCCGGTGACCGAGCAATAGATCACCTCGGGATTGACGGCGCGGATCGCCTCATAGTCCAGGCCATAGCGCTTGAGATCGCCGACCTTGTAGTTCTCCATGAACACGTCGCAGTCCTTGGCGAGCGCGCGGATGATCTCCTGCCCCTCCGGAGAGGCGATGTTGACCGTGACGGACTTCTTGTTGCGGTTGGCGCAGATGTAGAAGGAATTGTTGTTGTTGGCCTTGCCATCGGGGTCCCTGAGGTAGGGCGGACCGAACGCGCGCGCATCGTCGCCGGTGCCGGGCCGCTCGATCTTGATCACCTCGGCGCCGAGATCGGCCAGCATCTGCGCGGACAGCGGTCCGGCCAGCACGCGGGTCAGATCGAGAATCTTGATGCCAGAAAGCGGCAGGGCCGACATGGAGTTCCTCCGGGAGCTTTATTCCTTGTGGCGGACATCCCGAGCGAGAGCCCCGCCTGTCACCGCGGATACACCATTTCCCGCGCCGGAGCATTGCGCTGGCGGCATGCCGCCTTGCCGCGGACCGTCGCCCGGATGCGCGCAGCGACATCCGGAGTCTCCACCGGCGCTCGTGCCGAACCCGGATGTCGCTGCGCTCATCCGGGCTACGCAGCCATGCTGACTTTCTTGCTTCGTTTTGTGTGCAGCCTGCGGCGGGACACATCCAGAAACACGGAACAAGGAGCTGTTAAGCGTTCCGGTCGCACCTGGACGCAGGTTTGATGTCGCACCCCGGAGCACGCCATGACGTCGATCTCTGCATCCTCCATGAGCGGATATTCGCCGCTCGACCTGCTCAAGCAGGAACTCACCAAGGAAGTCTCGGCCGGCAAGGTCAGCTCCGCCGACCAGACTGCGCTGTCGTCGGCGCTCGACGACATCGATTCCGCATTGCAGAGCGGCAGCTCGTCGTCATCGTCGAGCTCCAGCGCGCCGCCGTCGCCCAAGGAGATGCAGTCGAAGATCGACGACCTCATCCAGAGCGAGGTCGACAGCGGCAAGCTGACCTCGGACCAGGCGACCGAGCTGAAGAACGTATTTGCCAACGCCTTCTCCGGCGGTCCGGGCGGCGCAGGTGGCGCCGGCGGTCCGCCGCCGGCCCCGCCGAGCGATGACTCCAGCACCGACACCACGTCGAGCACCTCCTCCTCGTCGTCTTCATCGTCCTCGTCCCAGGTCGAGGAGCTGTTGAAGAAGCTGCTCGAGGCGCTGCAGAGCTCGAACAACAGCAAGACCTCATCCTACAGCGCCAGCGGCACGAGTTCGTCGAGCTCGACCAGCAAGTCGCTGGTGGTGGACTTCTCGGCCTGACCGGCGAGAGATGGAGCCGTTTGGCCCGGATGAGCGCAGCGACATCCGGGTTCTCCGAGACTCCGCGTGAGACCCGCATGTTGCTTCGCTCATGCGGGGCTGGAAGAGGCGACCACGCCGTCAATCCGGCGCGTTGAACGTTCTGGCGAAATACACCGGCGCCGCCGCCGCCTTCAGCCGATAGAGCTGCGCCGGACGGTTCGGCCCCTTGCGCATCTTGGCGATCGGCTCGATGAGGTCGGCCGAGAGCATGCGGGTGCGAAAGGCGCTCTTTTCCAGCGGACGATCGAGCACGATCTCGTAAGTCCGCTGCAGCTCGGGCAGTGTGAACTCCTCCGGCATCAGATAGGCCGGCAGCGAGGTGTACTCGACCTTGTTGCGCAGCCGCTGCACGGCGGCCTGCAGGATCTCGGCATGATCGAACGCGAGATTCGGCTTCACGCTCATGCCCGCGAGCGGAAACCATTGCGCATCGGCCGCGAGCGCGGCCTCCGCCGCTGACGCCGGGATCAGCGCAAAATACGCGTGCGTCGCCGACCAGCCGCGCGGATCACGGTGCGCACTGCCCCAGCTGCCGAGCTGCTCCAGATAGGTGCTGATCACGCCGGTCTTCTCGGCAAGCTTGCGCCGCGCGCAGGCTTCGAGATCGCGATCCTTGTCGACATCGACGAAGCCGCCCGGGAGCGCAAACGCGTCCGGGAACGGCTCTCCCTCGCCGTGGCCGCGCCGCACCAGCAGCACGTGCAGCGCCCCCAGCCGGATCGCGAAGATGACGATGTCCACCGTGGTCAGCGGCCGCGGAAAATCCAGTCCGCCCGCCCTCGCAGCCGCTCCGCCGCCCTGCCCCTGCCGTGCTGCCATACCGTCCGCCCCCGAATTTGTCCCTTGACACTAGCATACTTAGTTGTACTGTCCAACTTACTAAGTTGGTGTGACACACTTATCCATTGAACGTCAGGAGGCCGCCATGTTCGGCTTACGCTTCATCAAGGCCCAACCCACCACCTATCTCCTCAAGTACCGCGCCGGCAGCGTGGTCGAGGAGGGTGCCGGGCTCTCCACCTTCTATTACGGGCCCGCCACTTCCCTGGTCGCGATCCCCATCGGCAGCCGCGACGCCGCCTTCATCTTCCAGCAGATCGCCCGCGACTTTCAGACGCTGACGATCCAGGGCCAGGTGACCTACCGCATCGGCGAGCCGAGGAAGGCGGCGGCGATGCTCAACTTCACGCTCAAGCGCGACGGCAAGACCTACGAGTCTGATGACCCGGAGGAGCTGCCGCAGCGCGTGCTCGGCGCGGTCGAGGTGCTGGCGCAGCAGGCCGTCAAGGACATGACCCTGAAGGAAGCGCTGCGCGCCTCCGACCGCATCGCCGAGACGATTGCGGCCGGATTGAAGCGGCGCGCCGACATCGAGGCGCTGGGACTGGAGATCCTTGGCGTCGCCGTGCGCGCGGTGAAGCCGACGCCGGAGACCGCCAAGGCGCTGGAGGCCGAGGCGCGCGAGGCGATCCTGAGGACCGCGGACGAAGCCATCTTCGCGCGGCGCAATTTCGCCGTCGAGCGCGAGCGGGCGATCCGCGAGAGCGAGCTCGACACGGAGATCGCGGTCGAGCAGAAGAAGCGCTCGATCCGCGAGACGCAGATGGATGCGGAGGCCAGCGTCGCCGCGAAGAAGAACGAGCTGCGCGAGGCCGGCATGGTCGCCGATATCGGGCTGGAGGCCAAGCGGAAGGATTTCGTGTCGCTGAATGCGGCGAACACCCGCACTTTGGCGGATGCCGAAGCCTATCGCGTCGGCGCGCTGATGAAGATCTTCGAGGGCGTCGACACCCGCGTGATCCAGGCGCTCGCCGCCACCGGCATGCAACCCGGCCAGTTGATCGCGCAGGCGTTTTCGGGCCTCGCCGAAAAGGCCGAGAAGATCGGGCAGCTGAACGTCTCGCCGGAGCTCCTGAACAGCCTGATGCAGAAGCCCGCGGAGGCCGCCCGTGTCCGGCAATGACCGCAAGGTGGTGCTGGTTGTCAGGAGAACGCGGCTCGAGGAGCTGATCACCAGATTCCTCACCGCGGACCAGGCCCGCTTCTATGTCGAGCATCTCGGCGCCGACTTCTCCGACTACGAACGCGAGCACGCGGCCTACCAGGCCGCGCGCTTGACCAGCGTCCAGACGCTGGAGCGCTGGGGCCGCTACCAGATCGTCGACCGCGGCTTCCTGCCGAACTTCATCTTCGGCCCCGCCGACATCGTCGCGGCGCTCGGCCCCGACGGGCTCGTCGCCAACACCATGAAATATCTCGACGGCCAGCCGCTGCTCGGCCTGAACCCGGACGCGGCCCGGCATGACGGCGTGCTGCTGCCGTTCGCGCCGGCCGATCTCGCGAGCCTGCTGCCGGAGGTTGCTGCCGACCGGCGCGCGGCCAAGGCGGTGACCATGGCGCGCGCGAGCCTCGCCGACGGCCAGGTGCTCCATGCGGTCAACGACCTCTTCATCGGCGCGCGCACGCATGTCTCGGCCCGCTACGAGATCGCGACCCGCGAGCATCAGGAGCGGCAGTCCTCCAGCGGCCTGATCGTCGCGACCGGACTCGGCTCGACTGCGTGGTTCAAGAGCATCGTCACCGGCGCGCTGGCGATCGCCGGCAACTTCGGCAGCCCCACGACGGGCGGCGACTACACCGCCCTGCCCTGGGACGCCCGGAGCTTGCGCTTTGCCGTGCGCGAGCCGTTCCCGAGCAAGACGTCACAGACATCCCTGGTCTGCGGAGGGCTGAACGGCGCCGAAACACTGCGCCTGCGCTCGCTGATGCCCGAGAACGGCGTCATTTTCTCCGACGGCATCGAGGCGGATCACCTCGATTTCAATGCGGGGACAGAAGCGGTGATCGGGATCGCGGAGCGACAGGGCCGGCTGATCGTGTAGTCCGATTCAGCAGGTCGATCTGCTCATGGCACGCCCCGCTCTCACCACGTCATTGCGAGCGCAGTGTTCAGCCCGGAGACATAGCTTACACCTGTTCGGGGACATAGTTGACAGTTTTGGGGTC